>NZ_JBJHZZ010000002.1:0-486436 GCF_045310675.1 Candidatus Clostridium stratigraminis | reverse complement strand
CTCTCAATTTAAAAGTTTGAATTCTTAAGCTCATCGCTTACTTTAATTAAATAAAAGAATTGCTGGTTTTTTACCTTATTATATATCTGTTTAATTTTCAAAGACCAATTTGTTTGCCGTCATCTGACAGCTTTTATATCTTATCATGTCGTTTGTTGTTTGTCAACATAATAAATTAATTCTTTCGACGCTCTTTAGCGACGACATTTAATATATTAGCAAATATTATTTGTTAGTTTTATAAATTATATACCATAAAACTAAAATAATTACAAGTATCTCTAATTTCCTATTTTATTCTTCATATCTCACATAATGATACACTAGGGATAGTTTATATAAACTTACATATAAAAATGCGGAGAGAACCTCATTTACTGTTCTTCCCGCATTCTTCTTATAATAGTAACTTTAATCTCCAAATGATATTCCAATACTTCTTGCAACTCTAACGATATCACCATTTGGATCAACATTCTTTGTTTTACCAATTACATTTTCAAGTGCTTCATAGGATATTTCATTACCCTTAAGACAAACCATATTTCCAAACTTTCCTTCACTAATTAAGTCCATGGCTGCAACCCCATATCTTGTTGATAACAATCTATCATAAGTGGAGGCATTACCACCTCTTTGCAAATGGCCTAACACTGTGCTTCTGATTTCATGATCCTTTACTACTCTTTCCAAATCAAAAGCCAGTTTATTTGCTATTCCACCCAATCTAATTGGGTCTGGGCTATCCTCTACAATTTTGCTTATAACAACATCTCCGTCTTTAGATTTCGCTCCTTCAGCTACTACAATAATGCTGAATACCTTACCTTGTTTCTTTCTATCATTTATCTTATCTACTATTTTATTTAAATCATATGGGATTTCTGGTATTAAAATTACATCTGCTGAGCCAGATATTCCTGACTCTAATGCAATCCATCCTGCATTTCTCCCCATAACTTCAAGTATCATAATTCTATGATGTGATTCTGCTGTAGTATGTAATCTATCTAGTGCCTCTGTTGCTACCCCAACAGCTGTATTAAACCCAAAAGTAACATCTGTAGAAGCTAAATCATTATCTATAGTTTTAGGAACCCCAATAACCTTTACTCCTTTTCTTGCAAAGTCCCTAGCGCTAGTAAGTGTTCCATCTCCACCTATGACAACCAATGCATCAACACCAGTATTTTTTAAATTTTCTACGGCAACGTCTGAAACATCTTTCTTTACCATTTTCCCATTTTCTTCAATAGAGTAGTCAAAAAGGTTATCTTTATTTGAACTATACAATATAGTTCCTCCTCTATGCAATATGCCAGATACAGTATCAAGATTTAAAGGTATATAGTCATTATTATAAAGGCCTCTATATCCAAATTTATATCCTATAACTTCATATCCATATTTTAAAATAGCTGTTCTAGTTGCTGCTCTTAATACTGCATTTAATCCAGGGCAGTCTCCGCCTCCTGTTAAAAGTGCAATTTTCTTTATTTTATCTGCCATTTATGTATACCTCCAAAACTTTTTAAATTTATTATACAATTTAAAATTCTAAATTTAAACATAATCCTACATAATTTGCATTTGTTCTAAATTTGAGTATCATTATCTAAATATGTCAAATAATTAATCTAAATAATTGTATTAGTATAACATAAATGTATACTATAATAGGTCATGATAAGAATGAAATAATCACATCTGATCATTTTCTTTTAAATTTTTTAAAAAATAAATATAAGCAGCATTTAATTTAATTTTAGTATTCACATTGAATAATAAAAAATACATAAAAAAACTCAGGAATAAATCCTGAGCAATAAATCATTATTAGATTATTATTTAGTTACAACAATTACTTTAAGAGCAGCTAGTACTAAAAGAACTATTCCAAGTAGTATTCTATAAACCGCAAAAACTCTCATAGGTTTTTTATTTAAGAAATTAATAAACTTTTCTACTACTAATAGCGCAACTAAAAAAGCAACTATGAAGCCTAAAATTAGAGCGATGATTTCAATTGATGTCATTGTAGGCCTGTCCTTAATAAGATCTAAGCCACTTGCTGCTAACATCGTTGGTATAGCAAGGAAAAATGAAAATTCAGCAGCTACTGGAGTCGATAAGCCGCTAATCCAGCCACCCATTATTGTAGAAGCAGAACGTGACATACCTGGCCATAAAGAAAGACATTGAAATATACCTATTTTTAAAGATTGCATAGGACTAACATCATCTATGTCTCTTGTTTTATTAGTTCTCCTATATTTGTTTTCAATAATGAATAATAATAATCCTCCGACTATCATAGCTATTGCTACAGTTAAAGTATTGAATAGATATTTGTCTATCTTTTTCTTAAATACTAAACCAATAACAGCAGCAGGTATAAAAGCAATAGCAATGTTAAACCAAAGTTTGAATCCTGATTTCTTTACATTAAATAGGTTTCCAGGTCTTAAAGATTCAGAAATCTTTCTCCAATATAAAACAACAATTGCTAAAATTGCTCCTAATTGAATTACTACTTCGTAAAAGATAGCAAATTTATCTGTAAATCCTATAAAGTGGCCTATTATGATCATATGCCCTGTAGAAGATATTGGAAGAAACTCAGTAATACCTTCTACAATGGCGATAATAATAGTCTTTAATAAAAAAATTATATTAGCGTACATTTCATCACTCTCACTTTCAATATGTATTATTGCACAAGTTTTATTATACTATATATTTGTTTGTATTAGAACGAGAAACTAAAAATTTAACATTTAAATAATAAAGGATTTAACAATACTTATGGCATTGCTAAATTCCTACAATTTACTATTTCTCTAAGGCAATTTCATAGATTATCTCATCATTACAATCTGCCATTGGCCCAGCATTAATTATTTCCTCTGGAACATCTTTAAATTTACTAAAGTTCTTCCTAAAGTTATAAGCTAATTCTCTAGCTTTAATATCATATTGATCCTTATCTTTCCAAGTACTTCTTGGGTTTAAAATTTCCTTTGGGACATTTGGAATTTCATTTGGTACTAAAACTTTAAAAACAGGATTTAATTTATATTCTATATTTTTTAGAGTTCCATTTAAAGCTGCATTTACCATTAATCGGGTGTAAGCTAATTTAATTCTTTCGCCTTTGCCATACCCACCGCCTGACCAACCTGTGTTTATAAGATATACTTCTGCATTGTATTTTTCAATTTTTTCACCTAAAAGTTTCGCATAAACTGAAGGATTCATAAGCATAAAAGGCTCTCCAAAACATGCAGAAAAGGTTGCTTTTGGTTCTGTAATTCCTCTTTCAGTGCCTGCAAGCTTACTTGTATATCCTGACATAAAATGATACATAGCTGCTTCTTTTGAAAGCTTAGAGATTGGAGGAAGAACTCCAAAGGCATCAGCAGTTAAAAATATTATTGTATTAGGATGTCCTCCACGACCACTAGGCTCAATGTTCTCAATATAATTTATTGGATATGCAGCCCTAGTATTTTCTGTCAACCTATCACTATCATAATTTGGTGTTTTATCATCATTTAGCACAACGTTTTCCAATATAGTACCAAACTTAATTGCATCATAAATTTCTTTTTCTTTTTCTTTTGATAACTTTATAGTCTTAGCATAGCAGCCGCCTTCAAAATTAAATACTCCATCACTGCACCAGCCATGCTCATCATCTCCAATTAGCCTTCTATCCGGGTCTGCTGATAAAGTTGTTTTTCCAGTACCGGATAAGCCAAAAAAGATAGCTGTATCTCCATTTTTTCCTATATTTGCCGAACAATGCATAGGAAATACACCTTTTAGAGGTAATAGATAATTCATTAAGGAGAACATAGACTTTTTAATTTCTCCAGAATATTGGGTTCCACCTATTAATATTATCTTCTTTTCAAAATTTATAATTATAAAAGCCTCTGAATTAATTCCATCTACTTTTCCGTTTGCTTTAAAATCTGGAGCTGCAACAACGGTGAAATCTTCCTTAAAACCTTGCTGTTGACCTTTATTTGGTCTAATAAAAAGCTGATTTGCAAATAAAGCTTGAGAAGCATACTCACTAATAACCCTTACAGATATTCGATAATTTTCATGTGCTCCAACAAAGCCTTCAAATATATATAAATTCTTCTCCATTAAGTGATTTAATACTTTATTAAATAAGCTGTCAAAAACTTCTTCTTCTATTGGGATATTTACCTCTCCCCAATTGATACTTTCATTTATACTTTGCTGCTTAACAATAAACCTGTCCTTTGGAGATCTTCCAGTGTATTTTCCAGTTTCAACAACAAAGGCACCAGTTTCTGAAAGCACACCTTCTTTGTTCTTAAGTGCATGCTCTACTAAGTCTGAAACAGGTAAGTTTCTATAAATACTTTTATTAGTCCCTAACCCTAAATAATCAAGAAACATTATTAGATCCCCCCGTTTTATACTTTATGTATAATTACTATTTAATTATTGCATATAAGCAATAACTTTGCAAGAAATAATTTACGTCTAAGAGACTTTGATTTATTTTGAAGACATTTCATTCAATTTTCTGAAAATAATATCCATATAACTTATTACTTTTTATAAATAAGTAATAAATCATATGGATGTCATTATAAATAATCTATTAAAATATTACATTTCTTAGAATTTCACTTTTTACCTTTTCAACATCTGGAACATATGTTTTAAGAATCTTTAAGTTCCCGTATATTTCATAGTCTCCTAGACTTGCTGGAATTAATATGCTTTCCCCTAAATCAATAGTTTCTTTTCCGCCTTTAAATAAAATTTCACCATTACCTTCTACTACTAAATATATATAAAATCTTTCAGGATCACTAACTTCTTTAACACTTGAGGTAATATCATATAATTCTAGAGAAAAATTTTCACATAAGCAATAATAAATTTTACTATAGCCATCATATTTAACCTCTAAACCCCTGCTTTTTTCTCCAAATAAATTTAAGTTTATAACGTCCATAGCTTTGTCTAAATGAAGTTCTCTTCCTCTATTGTAATCATAAACTCTATAGGTTGTATCGCTATTTTGTTGTATTTCAGCTATAATTATTCCTCCACCAATAGCATGTATGAGTCCGCTTTTTACAAAATAAACCTCACCCTTTTTAACTGGAATAACATTCATATATTCATCAAATTTGCCTGTTTCCATTGCTTTTTTAAATTGTTCCTTAGTACAGTGTCTTGTTCCAAGTACTATATTAGCGTCTTTAGAAGCTTCAACTATATACCACGCTTCTGTCTTCCCAAGTTCTCCCTCAGCTATTCTAGCATAATCATCACTTGGATGAACTTGAACAGAAAGCTTTTCTTTAGCATTAATTAGCTTCACAAGTAATGGAAACCATGATTTGGAAACTTCCTTGCCTATAATTTCTTCTTCTTTTATGTCTATAAGCTCACTGAGCTTCATACCTTTAAATTCGCCATTTGAAATAATACTAGTACCATGAGGATGGCAGGCAACATCCCAGCTTTCACCAATATCGCCTTGAGGAAGATTATTTCTAAAATTACTAAAGTCCCTTCCTCCCCAAATCTTGTTAAAATATATATTTTCAAACTTTAAAGGGCCCAAATTAATTCACCTCGTATAATACTATTTAACTTATTGTACTATGGAATTTAGTTTTTGGCAAAACTATGTAAAGAATTAAATTTATAATTATAGAATTATTAATTGTTGAAGTAGAATATTTATGTTAATATAATGCTGTTGAAATTAATCATTCATATTTTTACTTATTCGAAGCAATTTATTCATATTTTCTTGGAGGTAGTTCAAATGCTTAAACTTTTAAAGGAATATACTTTAATAATTCTTGGAAGTGCTATTTTATCAATAGCCGTATCTGCATTCTTGGTTCCTTCAAAAATAGGTATAGGCGGAGTTACTGGTATTGCTATGGTTATAAATCATTTCTTTGGCCTTAAAATTGGTATTCTAACCATAGTAATGAACATTCCATTATTTATTTTTGGCTTTAGATTGGTAGGAAGCAAATTTGCAATAAGGAGTGGTTTCGTAGTTATTCTTTCATCCTTACTCATTGATTATTTTAATTCTGCCTTTAGCTTTAAGCCTATTGATGATATGCTTCTGTCAGCTATTTTTTCAGGTGTGCTTTTAGGTGTTTCAGTGTATTTAATTTTTATGTCTTTTTCTTCTACTGGAGGATTGGATATCTTAGCAAAAATCATTCAAAATAAGTTTAAAGGTCTTCAGCTTTCAAACATCTTATTAGTACAAGATATCCTAGTTTACTGTTTAATAGCATATGCTTATGGTCCTCGTTCAGTTATGTATGCACTTATAGCTAGTTTTATAAGAACTAAGACACTAGATGCTATTCAAGAGGGTATAGCCTCCTCACGGCAATGTATAATAATATGTGAAAATTCCAAACAAATAATAAACGACATAAATACTAGACTTGTTAGAGGAGTTACTGTATTAGATGCAGTAGGCGGTTATTCTAATGATAAAAAGAAATTTATTTATGTTGTAATCCAAAGAAACCAGCTAAACGCGTTAAAAACTATAGTTAAGGCAATTGAACCTTCCGCCTTTATAGCAGTTTCTCCTGTAAATGATATACTGGGTAATTATAAACAATCCTTAACTATGCAATAAAAAGGTGGAGTGAACTCCACCTTTTTTTATTTAATAAAATAATACTAAATCGGGTACCTTAAGGGTTTTAGATTTTCCAATATTGTATTGATCTAAAAAATCCTTTGCCTTTTTATAATTTGCCTTTATAGTATCTGATGTGTATTTATCAGTTGTACTATTAATACCTTCTACTGCCTTCCTTAAATTATACTCACCCTTCTCAAGATTTTGGTCAACAGATATATAGTAACAACCCGCGTTATTCAATGTTAGAATATCCTCTTGATCTGACCCGTAAGCATACCTTATTTCTTTTATTCCATCTGCAGGTTTTCCATTTAAAAGATAGATAGTTCCTAATGTCCTATGATACTTAGCTACACTATCATTTATTGAGATGCACTGCTTTAATAAATTAATAGCATCATCAGTTTTATTATTAGATATATCTATTTGAGCCATATTGTATTTTATTTCAGGTTCTTCTGGATTAATTAGTTGTGCATAGTCAAAATATTCCATTGCCTTAGCAGTATCTTTTGTAGTATACCAATTGAAATTGGCTACTGTTAACATAATATTGTAATTGTAAGGTTCTTTAAATATTGCTGTTCTAAAGTATGGATCAGCATCCGCATTTTTCCCCTCTGCCTTCAATATTTCAGGCATTAAGAAGCCATAATTATCTGTATAAGACTTATTTTTAATTATAGATTCCCTGCAGTATTTTTCAGCATTAACTAGGTCCTTCTTATTTAAATAATACCAGCCTGCTGTATGAAAAACTCTATAATCGCCTTTATTATTATCAATTACATTTTTTAAAAGTTCATCAGCTTTATCATTTTGTTTTAAACCTTGAAGAACAGAGGCTTCTATAAGCTTTACTTCAATTTTACCTACATCCTCATTTTTTAATTCCTGCAGTATTTTATTAGCCTGATCCGCAGTTGAATCACTTAATGAGTATATTTTAGCCAGCCACATTTTATAAGCTAAATCATTAGGATTCTTCTCTGAAAGAGTGGTAACATTTTCAAGTAATGTATCCCTATTATATACAGATACCTGCGCTAAAATATCATATATCTTATATTCGTCCTTATCAATAATCCATGCAGCTCTTAGCTCTTTATATCCTTGATCCCATTGACCATCTAACATTAGCATTCTAGCATATTCAGCTGTATCTACAGATGATTTATAATCAAGTGGATAATTAGTTAATAGATTTTTTGCTTTATCCTTTTCATTATTAGCCTTATACACAGTAAACATAGTTTTAATTAATCTTTTATCTTTCGGAAATTGTTTTAACGCCTCTTCACCTTGAGTTAAGGCAGTTTTATAGTCTTTATTCATAAATTCTGTAAAGACTATATAATTAAGCACCTCAGAATTCTTGCTTCCAAGTTTTAGAGCATCCTCCATAGATTTTTTAGAGTTTTCAATGTCACCTTTAATGGAGTATATTTCTGAAATCTTAGCATCCCAAAGCCCCTGGCCTTGATTCTTGTCCTTAACTTTAATGTTTTTGTATTCCTCTATTGCCTTATCGTATTCCATATTGTAATAATATTCTTCTGCTTTATTTTCTGAAATAACATATCTCTGACTTACGGGAACAAAATCATTATAAGCCTGATTAACTGAAAAAACTAATGCTGCTATTAAAAATATACCAACTAAAGAAAATGATATATATGCTCTTTTATTTTCTTTAAACTTTACTTTAAAATTTACTAAGCTTCTTCTAATATTTTCTTTTGTAAGACTACTCCTTATTTTTTTATAAACCTCAATGATGTTTTCTTTAGTAAATGTTTTTCTTACTTTATTTAATCCTGCTTTAATGTTTTCTTTTGTAAATACATTTCTTACTTTACTTAATGCTGTTTTAATTTTCTCTTTTGTAAATACATTTCTTACTTTATTAAATGCTGTTTTAATTTTCTCTTTTGTAAATACATTTCTTACTTTATTAAATGCTGTTTTAATGTTTTCTTTTGTAAATACATTACTTACTTTATTTAATGCCGTTTTAATTTTCTCTTTAGTAAATACATTTCTTAATTTATTCAACGCTGCTGCTAGCTTCTCTTTAGTGAATGTTTTTCTTATTTTATCTAATCTTATTTTTATTTTATCTTGTGTGAAAATCTTTTTTATTTTCATAAAACATATCTTTAACTTCTCTTGAATTTTTAAAAGCTTGTCCTTATTAAATATATCTTTAATTTCTTTTAATTTCATTACTACACCTCTTTTTTAAGATGATATATAGCTATTCTAACAAAATAATCTACAAAATACCACAAAAACAACTTAGAAAATAATTCTATTTCTATTTATTCTATATAATATAATATGTTAAAATAAATAAAGTAAATATTAAACCTATAAATTTCAATGGGTGGAGGAATTAACTTTGAAGAAAAACCGAAAAAAAATATTTTTTATTATTTTATCTTTAATTTCGATTTTTTTACTTTCGTTTTTAATTAGTTACAATTATAGGTATAAAAAAAATACTATACAACAGGATACCGCATTAAACCAAATGGATACATCAAATAAAATAGAAGAAGCAGCTCCTGCTGCATCTACTCCTGCTCCTGTTATAAGCGAAGTTACCATAAGCAGTGTAGGCGATTGTACCATTGGATCAGATAGTAAATTTTCTTATAATGGTTCATTTATGCAGGTTTTTCAAAATAATAATAAGGATTATTCTTATTTTTTTAAAAACGTATCAGATATTTTTAAGAAGGATGACTTAACAACAGCTAATCTTGAGACAACCTTTACAAATGCTGATGTTAAGGCAGAAAAAGAATTTACTTTTAAAGCTCCACCTGACTATGCCAAGGTATTAACTGATGCCTCAATTGAAGGTGTAAATATTGCAAATAATCATATTAGAGATTATTTAACTAAAGGACTTTCTGATACTAAACAGTCACTTAAAGCGGTGGGAATTAATTATTTCGGTGAAGGAGAGAAGTGGATAGCAGAAGTTAAGGGAATCAAATTTGGATTTTTAGGCTATACAGGTTTTTACTATGATGATAATTTTTTAAATAATTTAAAGAAAGACATTCAGGATTTAAAGAATGAAGGCTGTTTAGTTATAATAAACTTTCATTGGGGAGTAGAAGGTTCAAATTATCCAAATAATACTCAAAAATATTTAGCCCATTATTCTATAGACAATGGTGCTGATCTAATAATTGGTCATCATCCTCATGTGATTCAAGGCATGGAATTTTATAAAGATAAGCCCATAGCATACAGCCTAGGTAATTTCTGCTTTGGTGGAAATAAAAATCCAAGTGATAAGGATACATTCATATTGCAAAGTAATTTTAAATTTGAAAACAAGAAATTAATTTCTTATGGTATTCGAGTAATCCCCTGTAGCATTTCTTCTGTAAGCTATAAAAATGATTATTGTCCTATTTTGCTTACAGAAAATAAAAAAGATGCTTTTCTAAAAAGAATAAATAGCTATTCCTTTAATTTAAATTTTAAACTTAGTGATAATTTTCATGATATTGCTGTCAATAATTAATTTATAGTATATAATTAACTAGGTCACAAAAGACTAAGGTGGTGTTCAAAATAAATATTAAAGCATTAATTAGTATAATTACAGCAAAAGCAATAATTAAAATTTCAAAAGTACTATTCAAAGGCGGTACAAATTTCCCGGGAAAAGTTGCCTTAAAACTTGATAGTACTATTTTATCTATCGTTTCTAAAAATTATGAGGTAATTTTAATAACAGGTACTAACGGGAAAACAACTACCACTAGCATGGTTTATAACATTTTAAAGGAAAGCAATAAGAAGGTAATTACTAATAATACCGGGGCAAATATGCTTCCTGGGATAGTAGCCTGTTTTGTTGAAAACTACAGCTTTAAAAAAACAAATACAATGCAATATGCAGTTATTGAAGCAGATGAGGCAAATGTGCCACTAGTAACCCAATACGTTACTCCTAATATAATTACAATCACCAATTTATTTCGAGATCAAATGGATAGGTATGGAGAGGTTTATACTACTCTCAAGAAGATTTTAGATGGCATAGTTAAGGTTCCTGAAGCAACCTTAGTTTTAAATGGAGATGAATCTTTACTAGGAGATTTAGGGGTTCAAAATAAATGTATTTATTACGGTTTTAAGTCATATAATGGCGATAGCAAAGAAATTAATATTAATGCAGATGCAAAGTTTTGCAAGAATTGTAAAGCTCCTTATAGTTATGACTTCATTACCTATAACCACTTAGGAAGTTTTTATTGCCCTAATTGCGGTTACAAACGCCCTGAACTATCTTACTATGTAGATTCTGTAATTGAGCAAACTTCAAAAGGATCCTTGGTATTAGTTAATGGTGAAGAATATGAAATAAATCAACCAGGAACTTATAATATTTATAATGCTTTATGTGCTTATTCTATTGCAAGGACTCTTGAGGTAGAGGCTGATATTATTCAGAAGGCACTTAGAAATACTGTTTCAAGCTTTGGAAGACAAGAAAGTTTAACTATTAAAGATAAAGAAGTAAAAATAGTTTTAGTTAAAAACCCCGCAGGATTTGACGAGGCGCTTAAAACTATTAGCCTTGATAAGAACAATGTTAGTGCAGCTTTTCTTCTTAATGATAATTATGCAGATGGCAGGGATGTATCCTGGATATGGGATGTCAATTTCGAGGATTTAAGAAAACTTGAATTAAGCAATATTATGATATCTGGTATCAGAATGTATGATATGGCAATAAGATTAAAGGTAGCTGGTCTATGTACAGAAAGCTTTGTCTTATGTGAGTCTTATGATAAGTTATTAGAAGAACTAACAGTGTGTAACACTTTAACAATTTATGTTTTAGCAACCTATACAGCAATGATTAGCTTTAGAAAGTATCTTCACAGCAAGGGTTATATAAAGAATCTGTGGTAAATATATGATTGAAGGTGATTTAATGGAGTTGAATATATGTCATTTATACCCAGACCTCTTGAATGTTTATGGTGATTTGGGAAATATTTTGATTTTAAAATACAGGGCAGAGCAAAGAGGGATAAAGGTAAACATTAGTAATGTGTCAATTGGAGATCCTTTTGAATCTGAAAAATATGATATCGTCTTTTTCGGAGGAGGTCAAGATTACGAACAGTCCATTGTATCAAAAGACTTAATTGAAGTTAAAAAGCATGATTTAACCAAATACATAGAGGCTAATAAGGTCTTTTTATGTGTTTGCGGCGGGTATCAGCTACTAGGTAAATATTATACTACTCCAGAGGGCGAAAAGCTTGAAGGACTTGATGTATTAGATATTTATACGGAAGGTGGCGAAAAACGTTTTATCGGAAATACGGTAATAATAAATGAAGATACTAATGAAATATACGTAGGTTTTGAAAATCATTCAGGAAGAACATATATAGGAAATCTTAAGCCACTTGGGAAAACAATAGTTGGATATGGAAATAATGGTGAAGATGGATATGAGGGCTGCATATATAAAAATACCTATTGTACCTATTTTCACGGTTCCATTCTCTCTAAAAATCCAGAGCTTGCAGACAGGTTATTAAAAGCTGCACTTACTAATAAATATTCCAATGTAGAATTGAATCCTTTAGATGACAGCTATGAGCATGCTGCAAAAAAATTTATTTTAAATAGAGAAAAGAAAATGTAATTTATTACATTTTCTTTTCTAAAGATATAGACAAATTAAAATATTTAATTGATTCCTTAATTTGTTTAAGCTTATAATACATATACCCCATTTCTATAAATCTTTTCTGTATATCCTGCTTACCACCAAATTTTAAAAGGGCATCTAATGATAAATTCATATACATTTCAGCAGAAATAGAATTCCCTAGTTTTTGAAGTATTCTTGATTTTAAATAATAAGCCTTTTCGATAAAATGTACTTCATTTAAACTTATAGCATAATTTAATGCATCATCACAGATAGCCTGAGCGGCATCTAATATATTATTATTAAAAAGTTCATCTACAGTTAACAGCATAAATCTAACAAGCTTTTTTTTGTTGTTTTTAGGATAGATAGATAGTGCGTTATTAATATATTCAAGTGCCTTGTTTTTTATATTTACTTCGAATAAAGTAGAAGCATAATTATAAATAGCCATTGCTTTATTTTCAATGTTAGTTCCGTATAATTCATAGGATTTTTCTTCGAATTCCTTGAATTTCCCTTTATCCATACTTAAGGAAAGAATAGCTAACATCTGAAAAACCTCTGCCTTACTAATATCACCTTCCAAATAATCAACCAATTCCTCAAGCCTAACTGCAACTTCATATGCCCTTTCATGGTTTCCAAGCATTAAAAAACACGCTGCCTCATTATAGGTAGCCCTTGCTAATATATTTAACTTTTCCTTTTCCCTAGCTAGCATTTTTATATTATTATAATAAGCCGCAGCCTGAGAAAACTCTCTTGTAGTATATAAAAACTTTGCCATATCCATATTATATATCAAATAATTTTCATCATCATGGGACTTTTGGCAGTAGTCGTAATACTTTGAAGTTAAAGATTGAAGTTTTTGAAACTCATTTATATTAAGATAGCTTATAAACATCATATGAATAAGTTCAATACATAAATCAAAGTAATTATATTTCTCTGCAAAACCTAAGTAATATATAATGCTCTGTTCTAATATTTTAGAGTTTTTTTCAGCTTCCAAAGCAGCTATACCTTGAGAAATCTGCTCTCTAATACCTTGATAAAGATAATCCTTGTCTACATTCAGTTTTTTTGAAATAATATCTATTATCCAAGCTTCTGGTTCCATTTTGTCGTTTTCTATACAGCTCATTTTGGAAACGGATATTTTATCTTCGCATAAATCTTTTAAAGTATAGCCCTTATATATTCTAGCTCGTTTAATTTTTTCTCCTGTAGATAGTATTTCCAACTTGTTTCACCCCAATTGTAGTTTCATTCTTTTAGTCCATACCTTTAAATACTCCTAAACTCGTAAAGGCATTCACACCTTCTAATAAGTATTCTTCAGCTTTCTTTTCTTGTCCATATTCAATATAAAATTTTCCAATAATGAAGGCTATTTCCCCACGTTCTTTAATAAAATCATTGCAGCTTACATATTCCAAGGCATCCTTTAGGGTATTTTCAGCATTAATTAACTTTCCTTCTAAAATATCCAGCCTAAATTTTAGAAGATACCAATCTATTTTTATTTTTCCATTTAGACTTTGTATTTTGTTGTAAATTTCCTGCAATATTAGTTTAGAGTTATTAATATCCTTAAGATGAATATAATTCTGGCAAATATTAATCAAGGTTTCTACCAGTCTTGCATCTTTGTTTCTCTCTCTTATTTCCTTTGATTTATTAAGATGTTCAAAGGAAGCCTTGAAATTTTCAAATTCAGAAAAGAGTTTTCCTAAGTTATTTTCTATTTCTGATAAATAAGACACATCATTTAGCTCTGCAAGTATCTTTTTAGCTTTATCAGAGTATTTAATCGCTTTTTCTAAATCCCCTGATTTACTATATGCCTTTGATTTATCTAAGAGAGCTATTGAGTAATCTTTCTTAGCATCCATTTGTATGAACTTGTCCTGAGATAGCATGGCATATTTTAATGCATCATCTCTAGCATCTAATTTATTATATGTATAAGCTATATAATAATTAATCTCTCCTAATATGAAATCATCTGCTATATTATTATCCGTAAAAATTTTCTCAGCTTGTCTAAAATGACCTAAAGCAGAAGTATAGGATTTAACATTCAAGCTGATTTTACCTAATTTTAAAAATGTACTGATAATATTATCAAAAGAATTATATTTGATAAAAATTATATTTGCCGTTAGAAAGAACTTTTGCGCTGCGGAAATTTCACCTTTCTTTAAATTAACTAAACCACTTAAATAAAGAATTCTGGCTTCCATAAATTCTAGATTATATTTTTTAGTATATTGCAGCGTGTCTTCTAAATAAGCTTCAGCTGAAATGAAATCCTCATTAGATATATATGCCTCAATCATATTCTCAAAATACTTACAAATTTTTTCTGCTTGGCTTTCCTCAGATTCCATTAAGTAATCTATAGAAGTATTTAATGTACTAGCCAAATATTCTAATAAATCCATACTTGGATTTGATTTTCCTGACTCTACAAGACTAATTTGTCCAGGCGTAATTCTGTCCCCAGCCAAATCCTTTAAAGTCATATTTAGTTCTTTTCTTCTTCTTCTTATTTTTTCTCCGAGAGATAATATTTCCATAAGCATGCTTCCTTTTACTATTGCAAAACAAAATTTTAATTATATTAAATAAATTTTAAAACTTTATTATAATTATAGCATAATTTATGAATTAACGCCAAATTTTTTATTTAATTTTCTAAATAGTAAAAAAAAACTCAGGATAAAATTAATTCCTGAGTTTTGTAAAAAAATAAATATTTATCTCATTTTTTTTACTAAATCGTCATAAATATCGCCAACCATACCAGCCATCATATCTCCAGATTTTCTTAATCTTCTTCTTGTATGCTTATTAAGCTGTGGAGATATTAGCATTCCAGCAGCTGTACCTATAATTGCTCCGGTAGTTATACCTTTTATAAATCCCATATTCATAACACTCCTTTCAGATTATTAGTATTAGAATATGCAATTTTATTTTAATTAAACATTTTTATTATCTCTTGAAATAATATTCTTTGAATTATCTCCTGCAATTTTACTTAAGTAATTCTTCACATTATTGTCTTTTACCATTATTGTTTTTGTATTTAGCCATGTTTTCACTACTCCGGTAGAATTTAATCCAGCAGCATATTTTGCAAGTTCATCAGCAATTTCATTATTCAAATCACCAGTATGACTATCAACTTTTACAAAAATTATATTAATGTTATTTCTACTTTTAATATTATTTATAGTTTCATAATAATTTTTTGAGGATTCCTCTTTCCTTTCCCAGGTACCAACAGCATGGTGATATATTCCTTCATAATCATGAAAAATAACTATATCCTTTTCACTGTTACATGCTGCGTATTCCACTGCACGAACAGAAGCTTTAAGCTCACCAGCTATTTGTCTTAATGCCTTTTCACTATCATCAATTGCTGAGCCCGCCTCAGCATATTGAACTACTTCACCTTTTGTGATTATAAGACCATAGGAATATTTGCCTGTAGCTTCATTGTAGCTTCCATCTACATAGGCATGTATGCAATCTAATGGATAACTATCAATTCCTTTCCTTAGCAATTTATTGTCATCTCTTAGATAATTTTCAGCTTTGTCCAAACTTTCAAAGCTTTTATATTTAGCACCCTTTACCCCATTTACGTAGCTTAAACACTCACTCCAAGAGTTTACGATTATATTCTCTACTTTTATATTATTAACAGAATCAAAGCCTTCTTTTATTGCATAAACCTTTTTACTCATTATATACACCTAACCTCGTAACTACTTTAAAATAATCAAATATTTTGAGCAGCATCTTCCAAATTTTCTTCCTTTTTATTAATTACATATAGTTTTTTTACTGTATCAAGTAATTTTCCTACGTTTTGACTGCCCACCATCTTAGAGATAAAGGTTACCCCTTCACTTACAATTTTTATTACATTCTCTTTACCAGTCCAATTTGATAAGATGACCTCCTCTGGAACCTCATTAATAATTTTATTCATTGCAAATAGCACTATAGCAACATCGTCAATCTTCCCTATAAGAGGTATAAAATCAGGAATTATATCTATAGGAGAGGCGATATAAGCAAGCAGCCCTCCCACTAGAATTTTTGTCTTAGTATTTACTCTTTTATCTCTAAAAAGTCTCCAAAGTAGTGCAGCAATGTCTGGTATTAGCATTGCATATTCTATTATATCTTTAAATTTGTCTGGTACCTTATCCTCAATATTTATTCTTAACTTTGTATATCTATCAGAAATTTTTATCTTCTTTCCATCATCCTCATCTTTTTTAGCCTTAAAATTGGGTGTTTCTTTATCAGGTTCATACTTAACATTATTGGCTTCAACTTCCAAACTGCCATCAATAACACGAATTGCATTAAGCTCCAAATTTACATATGGAATTAGTTTGACTATCATATTTAAATCAATAATTAAATTATCATCTTGCGCAAGGACACCATATTCTGTTAAATCCTTTAAAAAGGTTTTTAAGGCAAAGTTTTTTAAAGATTTTAATACTCCTAGCTTATATATTTTAAATTTGAATATTTTTACATAGATAATATTATCCTTAATATTGCCAAAGCCTACTGAAGCTTGAAAAGGAATTTCAACTCCTTTTTTATAACTTCCACTTATAGTAATTATTTCATCTAATTTTATATCTTTTATAATTAAACCTTCAATATTTACGTATTCTTCTATGGCGTTTATTATATCTTCTGGAGTTACTCTTATTTTCGCATTTGATAACTTCATATCTCTTCCCCCTGTATATTTTAGATATATAACATAATTAAAGTATATAATAAAAAACATTTTATGCAACAAAGATTTTATGGTTTACATAATTTACTTTAGCAAATTTTATGATTTTCATTAGACATGACAAGCTAAATCATTATAATAAGATTGTACGGCATAACAAATTAAAGACATAAATAAAATTACTTAATGCTTATATTTCTGAAAACTTATTAACCATAAAATATATTAAACACTAAAAGGAGGATATTATGAACAGCAAAAAGAAAAAGTACATTTATATCCCAATGTTAACAGCTTTAATTTCTATAATATTGCTATTAGTTTTTAATTTAGATAGTAAAACAGCATCTACAAAACTTTATGTTGATTTTTTAAAGGATATTTCAAATAAAAGTGTATCAACTGTGTATGTTACAAATTCTCCAAAGATAACTGTCAAGCTAACTAATGGACAGATATATCAAACAGATAATCCTAGAACAAATAATTTTAAAGAAGAACTTTTAAAACAAGGTGTTCAAGTATCAGAAACTTCAAATTACTCACCTAAGGATTTAATACCTGCAGTTTTATTTAGTCTTTCACTAGCAGCTATGGCGGGTATAACTTTAAAGACTTCTAGCTTTAGTACAAAAAAATTTAGAGGTGTTGATTCTCTGGACGCTAATGCTGTCTTAAACACTTCTTATAATTTTAATTCTGTTGCTGGTAATGAAGAAGCAAAAGAAAGTGTACGCGACATTGTAGATTTCTTAAAAAATCCTGAAAAATACACTGCTTATGGTGCTAGAATGCCAAGAGGAGTAATTTTATATGGAGAACCAGGAACTGGTAAAACCTTACTTGCAAAGGCGGTGGCCGGTGAGGCAAATGTGCCCTTCTATGCTATGTCTGGCTCGGATTTTGTACAAGTATATGTAGGGGTAGGTGCCAGCAGAATTAGACAACTTTTTAAAAAAGCTAAAAGTCATGGCAAAGCAGTAATTTTTATAGATGAAATAGATGCTATTGGTAAAAAAAGAGATGGCTCAAAAGGCGGAGGTTCAGATGAAAGAGATCAAACCTTAAATTCTCTATTAACAGAAATGTCAGGTTTTAATGAAAAGGATGGAATAGTTGTTATTGCAGCAACTAACAGACTTGATATGCTTGACTCAGCACTGCTTAGGCCGGGTCGATTTGACAGGCACATTGAAATAACTCTCCCAGATATATCTGCTAGAGAAAAAATTCTTGCTTTACATTTAAAAAATAAGCCAGCACAGAATATTGATCTCCATGACTGGGCTCAGAAAACTTCTTATTTTTCCGGAGCAAAGCTTGAGAGTTTAGTAAATGAAGCTGCTATACTAGCAGCTAAGGAAGATAGTAAATATATAGAAAATATTCATATGGATAAGGCATATTCAATTGTTTTGGCTGGTTATGAAAAAGTAGATAGAGATTATATAAAGGAAAAAGATAGAAAAATAACCGCTTATCACGAAGCAGGACATGCTCTACTTACTTTAAAGGTTCTTCCAAAGGATAAACTTTCGAAAGTTACTATAATACCAACAAGTAAGGGCGCAGGAGGTTATACCTTAAGTATACCTGAGGATAAACTTTATCAAAATAAGGACTATTTAAAAAGAAGAATAATGGTATTATTAGCTGGACGAGCTTCAGAGGAAATAGTATTTGGTAAAGATTATATTACCACAGGTGCCTACAATGACTTCCAGCAAACTACAAGAATGGTTTCTAGTATGGTAACTCAATATGGTATGGGTGAAACTATTGGATTATTAAATCTTGAAGAATTATCAAATTTAAATTATACAAATACAGACGCAATAGTATATGAATGTAAGGCTAAAATCAATTCCCTATATGAAGAAGTTAAAACCGTTATTCTAGACAATAAAGAGCTTCTTGAAAAAATAACCGAAAGCTTACTAGAGAAAGAAACCTTGCTTTCAGAAGATATAACCGAGCTTCTAACTGCATAAAAGTAGAATGGGGCTGAAGCAAAATTTTATTCTGCTTTGGCTCCATTTCTTTGTTTTATCATACTGAGCAGCAAAGTTACGATGACTCCGCCTGTTAATCCTCCTAAATGTGCATAATTATCTATATTTGGCATAGTGAAGCCTATAAATAAATTTATAGCTATTACTGAAACTACACTTCTTAAAAATTCTTTCCCTAATGAATTTCTCACCTTAAAGGCAAAGATTAATGCTCCACCTAAAAGCCCAAAAATTGCCCCTGAGGCCCCTATTGAAACACTATCTGAAAAAAGATAGCTAAATATTGATCCTGTAATCCCGCTAACAAAGTAAATAATTACGTATTTAGCTTTACCAAAAACTTTTTCTATTAAAGGTCCAATAGAATACAAGGAATACATATTTAAAGCAACGTGCAGTAATCCTCCATGTAAAAACATAGATGAAACAAATCTGTAATATTCTCCTTGTGAAATTAGTTCATTATATTTAGCCCCCAATTTAATTAAAACATTTATATCACTATCAATAAAGTTCTGTGAAAGAAATGCTGTAATTAGATACACTAAGAGATTAATACCTATGAGTATATAAGTAATGTAAGGTATAGAAGATTTTCTAGGAACTTCTTTTTGAATACTATTAGTTACATTTAACAGTTCCTGCACTACTTCTTCGGAGCTTAAACCACTACCTAATATTTTTCCATTATAAATATCAAGTACTAGTTCTGCCTTTTGGTCATTATCAAATGTATATAATGCTTCCTCCTTTGTATCCTTGATTAATATTCTTATAAGTTCAATATTAGGACAATTTAACAAAGCTTTCAAACCTGCTGCCATTGCAGAATAATCTATTACATTTGTTGGATTTACAAAGACAATAACTCTTTTTTCATTAATGTCTAATGCTTTAACAAGAGCCCAATTCGTACTAAGCCCATAGTCATTTAACTCTATTATTCCATATGAATAATACCTATTAAAGCCTTGAATTATATTTTTTACAAAAGTCTCTTCCATTATTTTCTCCTAGATTTCTTTTTATTTCAAAAACTATTTGCTATAATTATACCATCAACATTTTTATAGGTGATAAAATGAATAAAAAATATTTTCACAAACCATTAATAATTATTTATAATTTAATAGCATTTTCAATTTTAATACTATCTATTTATAAATTCTATTACAATAATATTACCTTATACTTCACAGATTACCTTTTTATAGCAATTTTAATCATTTCTTTTATTCTTGTAAGTAAGTATTCCATAACATTGAAATCAACAACTTTAAATTTTAATGATTTCATAATCATTGTCTGTTTTATGGTTTTTAATATTTACTTAACTATAATTTTTATAACTATATGCTACTTAATACTATTTATTATTGATTTTAAAAGCAATCGCAAATTAAATTTATTAAATGAAAATATTTATGTAATAAACAATTCTATATTAATAATAGCAGCTTTTATTTCTAACATATTACTTAGCTTCTTTGACAAAATCTATTATCTAAAATTTTATGAAACCACTACAGTTATTTTATTTAGCTTCATACTATTATCTATTAATTATATCTTATATTGCTTAGAACTATCTTTTCAAAAAAGCAGTTTAGTTGTTATAACCTTGGAAAATGGTTTATATTTAATACTATTAAATTTTTTATTAAGTACGGTTTTAGCTTCAGCAGCTGTATTTCTTTGTGATTTGTATGATTATATTCCAATTGTTGTAATGACAGTCTTTATTATATTTATTAGTTATTCCCTTAATAAGATTGATAAACTTAAAATTAATAATGATAACCTTAGAAATATTAACAGCTGTACAAGCTTTTTAATTTCTAATGCAGATTTGAAAGTAAAACTTCAGCATGTAATTAGAACCATTGATGCAATTGTACCCTTTGTATATTGTGGTGTATATTTTACTAGAGAAACCTATAATAATTTATATCCATTGGCTTATAAATGTAATATCCTAATTGAAACTGAAGATTTGAAATTTTTATCTTCATCAGATAATATCATGTTTAATAATATTATTGGTGGTTCAATTGTGTATAAAGATGCTGCTTTATTTAGCAGAAGTATTAATATTGTAAATAATTATTCAAGTGCTATTAAATATTTAATAGCATTACCAATTAAAACTTCTGATGCAGTGGTTGGTTTTATTATTATTTGCTTAGATAGATATATAGAATTAGAAGGAGAATTAGAACTTTTATCTTCTATAGTTTCAAACCTTGGTATTGTAAATTACTATATCAATGACTCCCTAAAAAATAATATAATTTCCCGCAAAGATCATGATGGTGTTTTAAAATACATTAATTTTAATATAAAATCTAAAATATTTTTCACTCTAGCTCTTATAGAAATTGTAAACTATAAGGAAATAATTCAAAGCTATAATAGAGATTTTTATGATTCTTTTAAGATAGAAATGGAAAGGATTATTAAAGCGGTTTTGTCATCTAATGATATTATTCTAAGTTTTGAAAAAGAAGAAATTTATATTGTTTTTAATCTATTAGATAGTAAAAATTCAGTTTACAAGCTGAATGAACTGTCTGAGCTTTTGAAAAACTTTACTTTTAAGGACATGCATATAAAAATTAATATCAAGTTTTCCACCTCAGAATACCCCATGGACGGTATAAGTGGAGATGAAATACTTGATATTGCATATAGAAAACTTCACTATTAAATAAGTCAAGCAAATGCTTGACTTATTCTATTCTTATATTTAAGAAACAATAGATTCAATTACAACACTAGGATGCTCAATCAAATTTATTTCAAAGAATTGTATGGGTGATCTTGTAATACTGTCATACAAAACACGAATCACTGGACGATCAGGAAAATTTTTGTTTTGACGAATAACATATCCCTCAATTGTATTTGATAATCTTACACAACAACCAAGTGGATAAATTGCAAAAGTTTCTTTAAAAGTATGTACGTAGGATATGTCAAAGGCAGTTCCACTACCAGCTAGTATAAGTTCGTATGCTTCATTTGGACTAAATTTTTTTCTATACACCCTATCATTACTAACAGCATCATACACATCGCAAATACATACTATTTTCCCGTATTTTGATATTTCATTATTTTTCAGATTATAAGGATATCCTTTTCCGTCAATTCTCTCGTGATGTTGAATTACTGCATTAATGACATTATCATTAATCCGTACATTTTTCCTTAAAATTTCTCCGCCATAAATGGGGTGTCTTTTAATTTCACCAAATTCCTCTTCTGTTAAAGGACCCTGTTTTTTTATTATCTTATCAGAAATCTGAAGTTTTCCTATATCGTGAAGTATTGCTCCAACTGCAAGATCCTTTAATTCTTTTTCATTAAGTCCAGCTGAAATTCCTAAAAAAGAAGCCATAATACATGTATCTAAAGAATGAACAAATGTATAATTATCATAGGTTTGTATATCGTAAAGGCTTTTATTTACGTCACCCATGCTAATAATGTAATCTACTAATTCTTCCACCATGTTGAGAGATTCTTTTACATGCTGCCTATTACAGCTATGTATATTTTTTATTATTTTAGACATATTTTTCATAGTATGTTGCTTAAGTTCAGTTAGTTTTTCATCTTCC
The DNA here is from genome assembly GCF_045310675.1 of Candidatus Clostridium stratigraminis. Taxonomy (NCBI): domain Bacteria; kingdom Bacillati; phylum Bacillota; class Clostridia; order Eubacteriales; family Clostridiaceae; genus Clostridium; species Candidatus Clostridium stratigraminis. The sequence goes on along the minus strand of NZ_JBJHZZ010000002.1, from coordinate 463,623 downwards.
ACTAATACGTCATCTAGTCTTTCATCTTGAATATATATAAAATAAACCCCAAGTTCTTTTAACTTTAAAATATATCTCTTATTAAGCTTAATCCCTTCTCTGAGTAGAATTTTCCCGTCATTTGTAAGTATATTTTTGCCTAATACTTCATCCTCATTTACCTTATCTATAAATTCAAGCCTCATAATTCACCTCAAAGCTATTTTAATTACTAAAGTATATTATACTATTTATTATTTCAAATTTCAGCATATTTTTCATAAATAACACTAAAAAAACAGAAGTCAAATAATAAATAATTTTCCTCCTGTTTTAACATAATGCTAATAATGCTTTATTTGTATTCTTCTTCTTTTCCTTCAATAGCTTTAAAGGCATTTAACATTTCTGCCTCAATTAGATTACAAGCCTTATTAATAATTTCCTGCATTATAGCATGATCTTCATCAAAATTAAATTTTATAAGCCAAGTAGGATTATACTCGTCATCTACTTGTTCAATACTAAAACCTTCATATATAAATGATTCTTCATTAAACATATCATATATTGCTGTATATTCCCATTCTTCCACATCTTTCGCGGTATCAAAAAACATATTCACTTTATCTTCATGGTAAAAGAATTTAGTAACATACTCAGCACCTTCAGAAACCTCATAACTTCCTAATTCCTTAACTAAAAAATTAGTGTCTTTATCCCTTTCCATTAAAACCAATGATGAAAAATCCAAATTGCTCATCCTTTCGCATTAAAATATCTATCATTATAATAACACAATCTTATATGTTTAATCTATTTAAATATATATAACTCTTACGTCTTAACTATTTTTTAATTTTACTTTATATATAAACTATATTCAATAAAAATAACTTTGAACATATTTTTTATTAATTTTCTAGATAGTAAAATTAATAATTATACGTTGCAAATAATTTGCATTTAGTTATAATATATATAGAAAGTTTTTGGTAATAATCCAGATATAATATATTCTAAAAAGGAGTGTCTATGATATACATTAACAATTTGTTTTTCTCATATAACCCTGCCCCACCATATTTAATTAATAATGTTAAGCTACATATTGGAACTGGGGAATATGTTTCAATAGTAGGTGAAAATGGTTCAGCTAAGAGTACCTTGCTAAAGCTTATTTTAGGTCTATTAAAGCCAAACGCTGGGGAAATAAAATTGAATACTAAAACCATAGGCTATGTGCCTCAAAGAATGGAAAGTTATAATTCAGAATTTCCAATTACAGTACAAGAAATGCTGCGCTGTCATTTAAAGGTTTTAAAAATTAGTGACAAAAGGTTAATAGATGAATCCTTAAAAAAGGTAAATATGTTTTCCTATAAAAACTCATTAATCGGAAATTTGTCAGGGGGTCAGCAGCAAAAAATATTTATTGCACGGGCAATAATGACTTCACCTAAATTAATTATTTTAGACGAACCATCTACTGGTATAGATATAAAAAGTCAAAAAGAAATATACAAGATCCTTAAAGAATTAAACCGAAATTCAAATATAACTATTTTATCTGTTGAACACAATATAAAGGCAGCCATGGAAAATTCAACTCATATTTTTAGAATGGAAAAAGGTGAAGGAACACTATTTAATGTTAAAGACTATGTAAACAACTTTGTTTTATAATTGGAGGTTAAAGCCCTAAATGGGCTTTAACGGGTAATTTGTGAGTGGAACGAACGGGGTTAAATTACCCCGTGTTCCGGCTGAAAGGAGGAAAAAATGCTGGAATATAGCTTTATGAAAAATGCTTTGTCTGCTGGGGCTTTAATCTCAATTCTTTGTCCTACAGTTGGAGTATTCTTAGTTCTAAGAAGATATTCAATGATGGGAGATACTTTATCCCATTCGTCCTTTGCAGGTATTGCTATTGGACTTATATTTGGTTTTAATCCTCTTGTAAGTGCTTTTATTTTTACTTCAATATGTGGTATATTAATTGAGGTATTACGATCATATTATAAAAAATATGCTGAGCTCGTTATGTCTATAGTTTTAACTTTTAGTTTAGGAATTGCCATAATACTTATAAGTACTGGCAAGGCCGGTGCAAATGTAAATACTTATTTGTTTGGTAGCATTCTTACAGTATCCATGGAAGACTTGTTAACAATTACTGTTTTAAGTATATTTTCAATTGTATTATTTATTTTTCTATATTATAAGCTTTTATATATAACCTTTGATGAAGAAGGTGCTTATACTTCAGGGGTAAACGTAAAACTTATAAACTACCTTTTTACTTTAATAGTTGGCGCTACAATTGCAGTATCTATACGTATAATGGGTATTTTAGTAATATCTTCAATGATTGTGCTGCCAGTCGCAACAGCATTGCAGCTTCGGAAAAGCTTTAAATTTACTCTATTATATTCAATTTTATTTGGTTTCTTAGATATTATACTTGGCCTTGTTTCTTCCTATTACATAAATAGTGCTCCAGGAGGTACTATAGCCCTAACCTCAGTTATCATACTAGTTATTGTGTTAATTATTAAAGGAATAAGATTCAAATAATTTCTCTAGTTTAAAATAAACTCCAAAGCATTAGTATTATTCGTTTGTTTTAGAGAAAGAATAGCCACAAAACTTTAGTGTTGTCCGTATAAATGAAATGAATTAAGGTCAACACTTGGCTTTGTGGCTATTCTGAGATAAGAGCTTCTTTCGCAGCGATCAGCTCATGTAGCATATTTTACATATTGTAGCTATTTTTCAAATTAATTATTCTTGATGATTTTTACAAGAATCACAGATTCCTTTAATTTTTAATTCATGTTCCATTAAAGTAAAACCTGTTTTACTTTTAATAATCTCTTCAATTTGAACCATTGGACATTCAATTTGAACTTCTTTATGGCATAAACTGCATTCTAGTGTGTGCTTATGTATATCTTTTTTTATCTTATAATTACATTTGCCTTCGCCTAAATTTATCTTATCAACAATATGCTTATTTTCTAAAATCTCCATATTTCTATAAACAGTTGATAAGTCGATATTTATTCCGTTTTTTAAGCACAACTCATATATATAATCCACGCTGGCAGCGTTCTCATTGTTTAATAAAATTTCAAGAATTGCTAATCTTGATTTCGTTACCTTTATACCATGATCCTTTAGTGTACTTTCAAGTTTCATTTATATACAACACCTTGCTTTCAAGAGTATAAAACTATTATAACACACTAAAATATAAGTTTCTTAAATTTCTAAAATAAAATCATCTTAATACCGAATAAAATTAGAATTACTCCTCCAAGGTAATCAGCATACTTTCCTACAGCATTTATTTTTTTTAAATATCTAGATAGGAAAAATGCTGCTAATGACATAACAAGAGTTACAAAACCAATTACAATTGTATCGCTTAATATTGCCAATATATTATTGATATTACTTAATGCAGTGAATCCTATAACCATTGCATCAATACTAACAGATATTCCAAGTACAAAATACATGCTAGGCTTTATGAGCGGGCATTCACCTTTACTTTCAATTCCTTCCTTAATCATCATACATCCAACTATAGCAATAATAATTCCTCCGATAAGTTGTGGTACAGAAGCTATGTACTTATTAAATAAAAAACCTGTATATGCCCCAATTAATGAAAATAGGAATTGAAAAAAAGCAAAGGATGCAGCAAACACAAATTTATGATTACGCCTAACCTGATTATTCAAACCTATACATATAGCTACACCAAAGGCATCCAAAGATAACGCCAGTGCAATTGATAGTAGTATATAGAAATTCATTGATGTACCTCCTATATAAATGCTAAATTGGCAATATTATTATTTTACTTTAAATTATATAAATTGTCTAATAGTTTTTATGACAATTAGAAAAAAATAAAAGAGTAGAATCTTATTTCCACCCTTTTTAAGCCTATATTTTAAAAATTGATTTTAATAAAAATATTGTTATTCCAGATAATATTGCTGTAATAGGTATAGTAATAATCCAAGCCCATACGATATTCTTTGCAACGGTCCATTTAACAGAGGAAAGTCTTTTAGAGGCTCCTACACCCATTATAGAGGTTGAAATTATATGTGTTGTGCTGACAGGGGCTTTCATTAGTGAAGCAGTGAAAATAACGGCTGCAGCACCAGTTTCAGCAGCAAAACCATTTACAGGAGCAAGCTTTGCCATATTCTGCCCCATTGTCTTAATAATTTTCCAGCCTCCAATTGATGTACCTAACGCCATTGCCAAAGCACAACCTATTTTAACCCAGATTGGAATATCAAACTTTGTCAAGAATCCAGCACTAACAAGTGACATTGTAATAATACCCATTGATTTTTGTGCATCATTCATGCCATGATTTAAAGCCATTGCAGCAGCTGAGAATATTTGCGCCTTAGAAAATATTTTTGTTACAGTTGCTGGTCTTGTCTTTCTTAAAATCCACTGCAGGGCAATCATAATTATGTAACCTGCAATAAATCCAATAATAGGTGATAGAATTAACCATAATACTACTTTATCCCAAAGATCAAACCAATTTATTACGCTAAAGGACATAGAATTGTAAACAACTGCAGATCCAATCAACCCGCCAATTAAGGCATGTGAAGAGCTGCTTGGTATTCCAAAATACCAAGTGATTAAATTCCAAATAATAGCTCCAATTAGTGCAGCTATAACAACCTCTGGAATAACCTTGTCAGGGTGTACAATACCAGAACCAATTGTTTTAGCAACTTCCGAACTTAAAAAAGCACCAACGAAATTTAATACTGCAGACATTAATATAGCTTCTCGAGGAGTTAATACCCTTGTTGATACAGAAGTAGCTATAGCATTAGCAGTATCATGAAAACCATTTATGAAGTCAAAGCATAAAGCTAAAATAACTACTATAATGGTTACAATTAAAACACCACTAAGCATTCTTCATTACAACTCCTTCAACTGTATTTGCTACATCTTCACAAGCATCTAGAGTTTGCTCAATGTAGTCAAATATTTCTCTCCATTTTATCACATGTAAAGCTGGAATTTGTTCATTAAACAAAGCAGTAATAGCTTTTCTAAATATTTTGTCCCCTTCGTCTTCTATTCTATTGATTTCAATTATTTTTTCAGTTAACTTCTTGCTCTTTTTCATATTTTTTAGTTCTTCCATTAAACTAATAAGTTCTCTACATTGATTTTCAATCATTTCTGTAAGAACTACAGCACTTTGTTCGATAGTTCCAACGTTAAACATTATAAACCTATGTGCAGTTGCTTCAATTGCATCCATAATATCATCCATCTGCTTTGCAATAGCGTAAATATCTTCTCTGTCAAATGGTGTTATAAAGGTTTTATTAAGCTGTTGCATTATGTCATGAACTTGTTTATCGCCTTTATGTTCCATTTCTTCAATGTTTTTAACTTTATTTTCTACGTTAGTATAATTCTTAATTAAATCAACTAACATAACTGAAGCCTCATGAATTGTCTTTGCTGAATCAATAAATAAATCGTAAAACTTGTCCTCTCGTGGAGTTAATCTTGACATTTAAAAGTCCTCCCTTTTTCACTAAAAACATTTATTTTAATAATTTGTTAACAATTTAAAGCCAAAATGATTATAACACAATTTTAAAACAAATAAAACACAAGATAATATTGCTTAACATAAACTTAACAAAATACAAAATTAGACAAAAAATTGCAGAATATTATTTAGTAATCCATAATATTTTGATACAATTGTAAGCCTTAGGGTATAACTATTTGTACTCCATGTTTTATAATTTGAAACTCAGCTTCTTTACCTCTTATAATTTCTCCGTCAATATTAAATGCTAAGTCTTCTTTACTTATTATATTTACTGCTTTTCCATTCTTAAAATTTACTTCTTTAATAGTTTCGTGGTTACCTTGTATTACTTTTGGGAATAACCCTAAAATCTTTAATCTTCCAACCCTTTTTATTAGGCAAACATCAAAAAAGCCATCCTTTAAATTTGCCTTCGGAGCAACATTAATTCCTCCGCCATAATATCTTCCATTAGCAACTGCAACTAAAAGTGAGTTTAATTTAAGGCTTGTATTATCTATTTTAATGTTTAAATCATAATTTTTATATTTAAATAATGTAATTAGCAAACCTAAAATATAAGCTGCAGTACCATTAATAAATGGTAGTTTCTTAAACTTAATTGAATTATAAGCAACTTCTGCATCAAAACCCACTGAAGCGATGTTTAAAAAATATCTATCATTGACTTTTCCTAAATCAATTCTTTCTTCTTTTCCATTAATAGTTTTGATCAATATAGCTTCCATAGATATTTTATTATTATACTTGAAAATACTTTTTATAAAATCATTCCCTGTGCCACTAGGTATAACTGCCAAACTGCTATTTGTATTCACTATTCCATTTAGTACTTCATTTAATGTTCCATCTCCACCCACAGAATATATTCTATAATCTTCTTCACTACTATATTTTTCTGCAATTTCAGCTGCGTGTCCTATATATTTTGTTATCTCAATGACGAATTTTTCTTTTCTTGCTTTAAATACTTTTTCAATTATTGGGATAAGCTTTAGTGTTTTTCCCTTGCCTGCAATGGGATTTATAATAAAAAGATGATTCATAAAACACCTCATTCTCTAATCAGTTGTATATCTAATATTTTATACTATCCTATTAATGTAGTACAGATTTAATTAAATGCACATCGGTTAAAAATTGTATGATGCGTAAAATATGCCAGCGTTAATCACACGCTGGCATAGATTAATTAAATATTTATTTGATGGGTAACTCCCATAATTAGTGTTATATAAAGTATGAAACAGCTCCTTAAGTATATACTAAGCCGATTTAATTTTATTTCCCATAACTCTTTCAAAAGCCTTTAGAGCAGTTCCTAATTGTTCTTTTGTATGTGTTGGGGTATAACTTGTTCTAAGTAGTGCACGCCCCTTTTCAACCCCAGGTGAAACAACAGGATTAACATAAACGCCTTCATTAAGAAGCTGAATTGTAGTTACGAAAGTTTCTAAATCCTCTCCGATTATTACTGGAATTATAGGGGTCTGAGTATCTCCTATTGAAAGCCCTAAAGCTTCAAAGCCTTCTTTCATAAATTTAGCATTATCCCATAATCTTTTGATTCTTTCTGGCTCACTTTCAAGGATATTCAAGGATTCCATTGCCGCCGCTGCATTAGATGGAGGAATAGAAGCACTAAAAATAAATGGTCTTGAATTATGTTTAACATATTGTATAACGTCTGATTTAGCAGCAATAAAACCACCTAAACTTGCAAGTGATTTACTAAAAGTGCTCATAATAATATCAACTTCATCTTCCAGCCCAAAATATTCAGCTGTACCTCTGCCATGTTCGCCAAGAACACCGAATCCATGAGCATCATCTACCATTACCCTTGCTCCATATAGTTTTGCAAGTCTAACAATTTCAGGAAGATTTGCTATATCTCCTTCCATGCTATATACACCATCAACAACTATAAGTCTTCCATTATTATCAGGGATATTTTTAAGTAATCTTTCTAAATCTTCCATATCATTGTGCTTAAATTTAAGCATCTTAGCAAAACTTAGTCTACAGCCATCTACAATACTTGCATGATTTTGCTTATCACTTAATATGTAATCATTTCTGCTTGCAATTGCAGATAATACACCTAAGTTTGTCTGGAAACCTGTGCTAAACACTAAGGCTTCTTCTTTATTTACAAACTTTGCAAGCCTTTTTTCAAGTTCTATGTGTAAATTTAAAGTTCCATTTAAAAACCTAGATCCAGAACATCCTACCCCAAATTTCTGAGTGGCTTCAATTGCAGCCCTCTTTACTCTGGGATCAGAGGTTAATCCTAAATAATTGTTTGAGCCTATCATAATAACTCTTTTTCCGCTCATTATTACCTCAGTATCCTGTCCTGAATCAAGGGCATGAAAATATGGATATATACCAGCTTTCATTGCATCCTTTGCATCAGTATAATTAAAGCATTTTTCGAAAATATCTAACATTATGTAATTTCTCTCCCTTCATTAAAACAAAAAATAAATATAATAAGTCCAGTTATAAATTATATATCTATATATTAACATATAAATTCATAAATAAATATATTTTTCTAATAATTTATAATTTTTTCCATTTTTTACAATCCAACATTGCATACTTCTCTTCTTAACTGTATAATATAAAATAATATGATACTCTAAAGAAGCAGGGGTGAGATAAATGGCTATACAAAATTCTAAAGTTGTCTTAGTTACTGGCGCATCATCAGGTATAGGACAAGCTATTGCATTAACACTTATGGAAAAAGGTTATAAAGTCTATGGTACTTCTCGTAGTGCATCTGATGAATCAATTATAAAAGCTAAAGAAGGTACAGGTTTTTTAAAAATGATTTCTCTAGATGTATGTTCTGAGGATTCAATAGAAAAAGCTATTGATTACATTCTTGAACGAGAAATTACCATTGATATTTTAATAAATAATGCGGGTAATGGTATTGCAGGGTCAGTGGAGGATACAACTACAGAAGAAGCATATTATCAGTTTAATACAAATTTCTTTGGTGTTCATCGAATGTGTAGAGCTGTACTTCCTAAAATGAGAGAACAGCGAAGCGGGTTAATTATTAATATAAGTTCTGTTGCGGGACTTATTTCAATTCCATATCAATCTATGTACAGCGCCAGTAAATATGCCATAGAAGCCCTTACTGAAGCCTTAAGAATTGAGGTTAAGCCATTTGGAATAAAAGTATCCATGATAGAACCTGGAGACACTAAAACTGGTTTTACAGCAAAGAGGCTCTATACAAAAGCTTCAAATAGCTCTGCATATTCAGAAAAATTTATGAAGGCCATAAAGACTATGGAACATGATGAGCAAAATGGCCCTTCTCCGAAATTATTGGTAGATGCAGCTTTAAAAATAATAGATTCTAAAAATCCTCCAATTAGAATTATAGGTGGTTTTTCCTATAAAGTTCTTTATTTATTAAAAAGACTTCTTCCAGCAAGGTTTGTTGAGTTTGTTGTAAGTAAAATATATTAATATTATAATTGTAACAATAGTAATATTAAATTCTATTTATTAATTTAAGGTTAGGAAAGTCTTAAAATTATATTAAAAATTTATAAACCTAAGTAATTTGAAAGTTTAGCTAAAATATATAAAATATGTGGAAAGAGTATAAAGCTCTTTCCACATTTTTTTATGCAGCTATTTTTTTATCTTTGTTCCTTGATTAAACCTTTTCTGTAAGCTTCTAGAAGCATCTCTAAGTCTTTTATTTGAAGCCTTAATTCTTCACCTATGTCTGTGTCTCCAACTCTTTTTCTTTCTACTTCCTGCTCTAAAACCACAGTTGTAGAAAGAATATCTTTTTCTTCTTCTATAGCCTTATTTGTAGATTCGAAGGGTTCATGAGATACTAATAGAAGTCCATAGGAGTTATAGATTAAGGTATAGCCTGCAATACCTGTCTGCCCTTGATAAGCTTTTGAAAACCCCCCATCTATAACAAGCAGCTTTCCATTAGCTTTAATTGGACTTTCTCCATTTTTACTTTTTACTGGTACATGACCATTAATAATATGGGAATAGTACTGATTAAGGCCAAATTCTTCGAATATTAAATTACATACTTTCTCATCATCCCTATACCTGTAATAAGAATTCTTTACTTCCTCATGTGCAGCCTTATCGTCTATAAAATATCTTTCAAAGGTAGTCATTTTATTCTTACCGAAAAGAGGAGAATCTGGGCCAGTCCAGAGGTACCAAATAATATCCATTCCATATAATTTTTCTTCAGGGTTATTTTTATAAAAATATCCTTCCCTTGCAAGTATCTCAAATCTATCTAAAAGAGTCTTTCCGCTATACTGCTTCCCGCTTGCTCCAATATTGACCTTTTTTAAAGTACCATCTCTATTTAGTGGTATACTGCCATGATATAACAAATTAGAATTATATTTTAAATACATACTTCCCTTTGCAAAAAGAAAGCTAATATGCTTTTGCAGCTTTTCACTATTTAAAAATGATGACCTTAATTTCCATATTAGTTCTCTTTCCTCAGGTGCTAATTTATAAGGATCTTTGATATCTATAGTCGGAAAATTCATATCATTTAATTTATATATCTTTCCATTTATATCTATAGTTCCCTCACTATAATTAATTTTATTTAATAGAAGTCTATCCTTCATCCCAAAATAAGGTCTTCTATTTATGATTTCTCCTTCAAGCTTAAATTGAATAATAGTTATAGCCTTATGCATTTGTGCAATAAGTTTTAAATCCTTTTCACTATATACTTTACTGCTTTCAATTTTAGGCATAAAATTTTTACAATCATCATTTTTGTAAAATTCTATAGCAAAGGTAGCTAATGGCAGCAGATTAATCCCATAGCCATCTTCAATTGTATCTAAATTTGCATACCTGGCACAAATCCTTAAAACTGTGGCAATGCAGGTATCACTTCCTGCTGCCGCGCCCATCCATAATATATCATGATTGCCCCATTGGATATCTACTGAGTGATAATCCATAAGAGTATCCATTATTATATCTGCTCCTGGGCCTCTGTCAAAAATATCTCCAACTATATGAAGCCTGTCAACTACAAGTCTTTGTATGAGCTTAGATAATGCCACTATAAATTCATCTGCTCTGCCAATTCTAATTATAGTTTTAATTATTTCACTGTAATATTCTTCTTTATCTATAATATCAGGCAGTTCATGAAGAAGTTCTTCAATAATATAAGAAAAATCCTTTGGCAGTGCCTTTCTCACTTTAGATCTAGTGTACTTTGAAGATACATGTCTACATATTTCAATTAATCTATATAATGTAATTTTATACCAATCATCTATATTTTTCTCATCCTTTAACATTAATTCAAGCTTTTGCTCAGGATAATAAATAAGAGTCGCTAAGCTTTTTATATCACTTTGTCTTAAGGAATTTCCAAATATATCATTTATTTTTCTCTTTATAACACCAGAAGCATTTTTAAGTACATGGATAAATGGTTCATATTCACCATGTATATCAGTTAAGAAGTGTTCTGTACCTTTAGGTAAATTTAAAATTGCTTGCAAATTAATAATTTCTGTACAAGCTTCAGCAATTGTTGGATACTGTTTAGATAATAACTGCAAATATTTAATATCAGTCTCAAAGCTCTCCATTAAGCTTTCGTCTGTATAAACCATAACCATAAAATCCCCCTAATATTTGTATATATTTCACAATATAATATGTATATAGTTACAATTAATATACTTTCATAAATATATAATATATCACATTAAGAATTTTAACAACATATTTATATTTGCAAGTTTCACTTAATTTCGCTAATGACTACGCAATTCTCTATAAAATTGCAATTCTTCTATAAGTTCCATGAAATTATCTTTATAAAAAACAGACTAATATATCATACTAGAAATAAATCAATAAAATTATATTGGTTTTAAAAATTTCATTAAATGTTATAATAATAAGTGAATTTCCCAAGCATAGAGGTGTAATATGAAGATTATTTTAACTGAAGAAGTTAGTTATATTTTAGATGCCTTAAGTAAAAATAACAGAGAAGCTTTCATAGTAGGTGGCTGTGTGCGGGACAGCCTTTTAAAAAGAGAGATTAAAGATTGGGATATTACTACTAGTGCTTTGCCAGAAGAAATAATAAACCTTTTTGAACATACAATTCCTACAGGAATAAAACATGGTACAGTTACTGTAGTCATAAATATAAATAATTATGAGGTTACAACCTATAGAATTGATGGTAAGTATTCGGATAATAGGCATCCTGATAAAGTAACTTTTACTCCCTCTTTAAAGGAAGACTTAAGCAGAAGAGATTTTACTATAAATGCAATGGCATATAATAAAATCTCTGGCCTAGTTGATTTATTTGATGGATCAGCGGATTTATACAGAAGGATAATACGCTGCGTTGGAGATCCAGATAAGCGTTTTAAAGAGGATGCACTTAGAATGCTTAGAGCAGTGAGATTTGCCTGTGAACTTAAATTTAATATTCACAAGTCAACTTTCACAGCTATTATTAATAATGCCTATCTATTAAGTTCTGTCAGTAAAGAGAGAATACGAGACGAATTTTGCAAAATATTATTAAGTGACTTACCAAGTAGAGGTTTAAGAATGCTTGAAAAAACTGATTTACTTTTTTTTATAATCCCTGAATTAAAAGAAAGTGTAGGTTTTGATCAAAAAAATCCACATCATGATAAGAATGTTTTTGATCATATTTTATCTGTAGTTGATAACTCGCCTCAAGAGCTTATCGTACGCTTAAGTGCGCTGCTGCACGATATAGGTAAGCCAAGAACCTTTTCTACTGACAAAAAAGGTATCGGTCATTTCTATGGGCATAATTTAGTTGGTGCTGAAATGGCAGAGAAAATTTTAAAAAGACTAAGGTTCGATAATATTACTATAAAAAAGGTTTCAATTCTAATAACAGAACATATGTCTATTTATGCCAATATGAAAAATAGAAGTCTTAAAAAATTTATCAATCGGGTAGGCGCTGAGAATCTAGATAGTCTTTTTAAGCTTCAGATGGCAGATAGAGGAGGACATAAGGACAACGCAGATTATAGCCCAATACTTAAACGAAAAGAAGCAATTGAAGAGATATTAAATAATGAAGAGGCTTATAATATAGGAATGCTTAAAATTAATGGTGACGATCTTATAAAGCTTGGATTTAAACCTGGAAAGGAAATAGGCATTATTTTAGAAGAACTTTTAAATAAAGTAATGGAAAGACCTGATATGAATAATAGAGCTAAACTAATTGAACTTGCAAAAATTAAAAAGGCTTAAGCAGAAACTGCTTAAGCTTAAATTTTATTTCCTTATTTTTTTTAGTGTCATAACTACTGGGACTGTTATAATAACTGCTACAATTGCCTCAGGAATACCGTTAGTTAAGGCTATTCCGTAAATAACTTTTGTTACTGTTGCTGATGTTACCTTAAGAGCCTTAGCAGCATGATCTGCATAGAGAAGATTTATCATAGATAGTACCCCAACTGTATTTGTTAATGTACCAATTAATGCAGCAGCTCCCACTTTTATAAGTTCTTTTTTACTAAACATATACTTATATGTATAGTAAGAAAAAATTCCTATTAAAATCCTAGGCAGAACTGAAACCAATGGATTCTGAAAAGCAAAGAATAGTGCACTTGATGGTGCCACATAGTTTTGGATAAGACTAAACACACCAAAAAGTAAACCTATCATTGCACCAACTATTGGACCTTCTAGTACTGCTCCAATAATTACTGGTATATGAAGTATTGTGGCTTTAGCCATAGGCAGTGGAATAAATCCATAACCTGTTGCCCCAAGCACAATTGAAATAGCTGACAGCATTCCAATCATAGTAAGCTGTCTAGTACCAAGCTTCCTGCCGGCACTTACGGTTGACACATTATTATTCATTTTTACCCCTCCGTTCTTACTCCCCTTAAGGATATAAGTCGAATTTTTAATAATATTTTTAGTTCAGTTTCTTTCGAATACCGACTACCTGTATTGTAGCACTTTTATACACTAATTTCTACAAGTTCTCAAACAAAATAAGTACATATATCTTCATTGACTTTACATTTTATTACTATTATCATTACATTAAAAGCTTTTTTAGCATATAACCACAATAAGTAAAGCGAAAGGCTATATATTTGATAACCGAATTGCAAAGGAAAAGGGGGATATTATGTTTTATAAGTTATCAAAAAATCATCATACCTTTACTCTTTCAAAGGATAATGCTCCTTATTTAAGAGTTAATTCAGGAGATACAATTGAAATTGAAACACTAGATTGCTTCTCAGGTCAATTAAAAACTTCCTATGATACACTAGAAGAAATGGATTGGACAAAAATGAATCCAGCAACAGGACCTATATTTATTAATCAGGCTAAATGCGGTGATACATTAAAAGTTACAATTAATAGTATAGATGTCTCAGGTCAAGGAGTGATGTCAGCTGGTAAAAGTTTAGGGCCTCTTGGTGATTATCTCGATGAAATTACCACAAAAATAATTCCTATAATAGATAATACAGCTTTATATGATGAGGTTTTACATTTTGGGGTAAATCCAATGATAGGTGTTATAGGTGTTGCACCTGCAGAGCATAGTATTAATACAGGAACTCCTGGGGCCTTTGGTGGAAATATGGATAATGCCATGATAACAGCTGGAGCTTTTCTTTACTTACCAGTATTTGTAGATGGCGCACTTTTTTCACTTGGGGATCTGCATGCAGCAATGGGTGATGGCGAAATTGGTGAAACAGGAGTTGAAATTGCAGGTACTGTTTCAGTTAAGCTTGAAATTATTAAAGATTTGGCACTTAATAATCCAGTAGTAATAAATGAAGAATTTTTCACCACTATTGCATCAGCTGTAACTTTAGATGATGCTGTAAATACATCAGCTATAGATATGCTAATGCTGCTGTCAGAAAGATTAGATTTAAATAATAATACAATTGCAATGCTTATGAGTGCAGTTGGCAGTTCGGAAATTTGCCAAGTTGTAGATCCTTTAAAAACTGCAAGATTTGTAATGCCAAGAAATATATTAAATAAATATGATTTTAAATTTTAAAGAACGTAAAAATTAATGGCATCCACATAAGTAATAACTTATGTGGGTGCCATTTTAATATTATTTAATATTAGAGGATTTTAAAATTCCAAGCTTAGCGAGAGCTTCTATGGAATTTTCTTCTTTACCAATTATTAGTCTTTCTTTAATGCAGTTATCGTCCTTTGAAAAATTGAATATATAAGGAGATACTTCTTTTAAAACTACTCTGCCTGAATAATTTACTAAGTTTAATATACCTTCACCAGCAGTTAAATCTATATTTTCCTTAAGCTTTTCGAATATTGCGTGCCCCTTTTCAATAAGGTTATCTTTTAATAATCCTTTTGCAATAGAGGATTTTAAAGCAAAGATTGTAATTAAGGATAATTTACTATCATACAATTTTTCATTTGCTTCAATGGAATTAAATAAAAATCTAACTGATTTTGATAGTAAATTTGCATACATAGTTATGTCATCCTTACCCGAGGTAAAAGCTAATAATACCAAGGCTGTAGTTTTAAGTCTATTATACATATTATTTTTGTCTTCATCACAAAAGCTTCCATCGGCATATTGATTTTTAGCTAGGGTTCTTAAAATTGTTGGTCTAGGATATTTATAATCTAATATTGCGTTATCACCTTTTTCTTTAATTTCATCAGTTGAAGGCATTCCTGTTTGCTTATAAACAAAAGTAGGAACATCAAGAAAATTAGCTCTAGAAATATTTTTGCTTATTTCTTCTGATATTTTTAAAGGTACAATATGAGTTAATGGCATCCCTAGTACTGGCTCTTCAATTATTTCATGCATCATAAAGGATGTTTCAGGGCTTATAATTCCAAATTCCTTGGAAATTTCCACCACCTTGTTTCTCATTAATTCCAAGGTTTCTCCTCTTTCAGTTTTCATTCTTTCCTCAATGGAATCAATTCTTTTTCTACTCCATATCTTTTGTATAAGATCCACATTCTCATTTAAGTCAAGTGAATCTAAATCTATAGTTTTAATATAATCCTTATTATCCACTTTCCCTTTTATAGTTATCTTACCTTCTATTTCACCTGCTACCTTAGCAAAAATTGATAGTGGTTCTCTATCATAAAAATAATCTATAGATCTAGGATATGTTCTTTCCACCTTCATACTTCCCCAATTGATTTCCTGAATATCTACTTGAGGATTTTCAATTCTACTGAATTGTTTTAAAATCATATCTTCAATTCTTTCACCTTCGTAAATAAATTCTGCTTTACCATAACCAAGCTGAGCAAGCTTATTAATAACATAGCTGTTTGCTGAAGTATCAATTCCGAAGGTAAAAATTCTATTATCACCAATATTTTCTTTAACATAATGTAGAACTTGATCTTCATTTTCTATGATGTCATCTGTAAAAAGCAATATAGTACTAAAGCCTGCATTACTTTCCTCAGTTAAGGCATATTTTAAAGCTTCAAATATAGCAGCACCTTTTCTTTCTTGTAAATTATTTATCCAGACAGTGGCCTTTTTTAAATTTTCTTCGTTAAAAGGTACTTTCCCAAGTTCAGAAAAATAATGTAATTTACTTTCGAAGGCCACTATATTGAAACTATCTCCTTCTGATAAATTTCTAATGCAAAGCTGAAGTGCATTCTTGGCTTCATCTAGCTTTGCTCCTTTCATGGAATGAGATATATCTGCCAAAAAGATGTAGTCATTTGGTTTTTCTTCCTCTAAACTTTGGAGCCTTGGAAAAACTCTTAAATATAGTATTCCTTTATCATCTTCGTCCATATACTTATATATCATTCCAGATGCTTCATCCAGCTTCTCTTCAGTAAGAAGTAAAACTAGATCCTCATCAAGTTTAACATTTTTTTCTGAGAAGGTAACCTTTGCAAGATTATTATCCTCCTCCCATTCTACATTGATTTTGTGAGAAGGTGATTCAATTTTAGTCTTTGAAAGTGGCTCAATAAGTATATTTAAACTTGTTTTATATATGTCACCATAAAGTTCATCTTGTATATTTACAGAATCATTTACATGAGTCGGGTATAATATAGAAGGAATAGTAAGTATAAGACTCTCATCTTCGTAAACTAGCATATCCATGTATGAAAACTTTATCTTTACTGACTCCCCTGGAAGTATCTGTCCTATGGTAAATTGATAGACATTAGGATAAGGCTCTTCCAATATTAAAGTATTCACATTGCTTTCATCTGATTCTTCATATATTCTCTTTGCCTCTTCCTTTTCTTCAACTATAGCTTTTAACGTTCTTCCGCCAAGTGCAGCCTCAAAGCCTGTTATAACTGCAGTATCAGGTATTGGAAAGGTATATAATCCGTCAATATTATCTCTGCCTTTATTTTCATAAACTTGTTTTATGGAAACTTCAACATATTCCCCGCATATATTGCCGCTTATGCCAACCTCTTTTAAGGAAATATCCCCCAGCATAGATTTATTGCTTTTCAAACCATAACCAACCATAAATTCCCTCCTCATTTATTTCTAAAATAAAACAATATATCCATAATTAAAACATAACATATTTATATTTTCCATTTTAAAATATTTTATGTTTTATTATATATCTTTTTTAAATAATCTATAGGTCCTATACTTTATACCACCTGTTTTCTCAATATCTGCTCTCATCTCTTTATTAGTCTCGCCGATAGTAGAACCTTCAGCGTAAGAATACCCACCCTTAACTCCATTAATAAAGTACTTATAAAACATAGAACCGCTTACGCCCTTCTTCCTAAATTGTGGAATAACAAAAAGCACAAAGAGCCTAAAGCCTTTTATTTTTTTCTTGTAATATAAAAATTTTAAAAATCCAAAAGGAAAAATCCTTCCATTCATTTTCTTAAGTACTTCATTGTAATTAGGAAGAGCAATTGCAAAGGCAATAGGTCTTCCTTCGCTCCTTGCAATTAAAACCAGATTATCATCAGCTAGAGGAATTAAATTTGCACCTTCTGCTTGAAGTTCCTCCATGGTAGGTGGAGTTAAATCCTCCCATTCCTCAGGCATTGCAATATCCAGTATGCTTTTAATATCCTTCATTTCATTATCTATATTTTTAAGATTAATTTTATCTATTTGGAAGTTGTATCTTTTCATAGCATAGTCAGATACCTTTTCATATCTGTCCATTTTTGCACAATCCACATCAAAGTAATAAGCAAATAAATCTAAATGCTTTATTAATCCAAATTCTTCAAAATATTTTATATAGTATTCATGGTTATAAGAATTCATCAGCATAGGAGGACCATTAAAACCATCCACCAAAAGCCCTTTATAATCATCTCCATTTGTTGGTGAAACCGGTCCCTTCATTACTTTTTTACCTCTAGCTTTTAACCATTCAGAAGCCTTTTCAAATAGTGCAAAAGCTACCTCTTTGTCTTCAATACTCTCGAATAAGCTAAAATAACCATCCTCAGCACTCTTTTGTTCATTTAGACCTTCATTAATTCCAACTAGAATTCTTCCAACAGCTTTGCTTTCTTTATATGCAATAAAGAAGCTATGTTCACCTCTCATAAAAAGTGGATTATCCTTTCCTAGCAGAGTCTTTAATAAATCACTCTTTAAAGGCGGCACCCAATCTTTATCAGTTTTATAAATATCCCAAGCTAGTGAAATAAATTTCTTTAAGCCTCGTTTATCCCTAACCTCTTTTACATAAATCATTTAATCTCATTCCTATCTTTCTAGTGAGACAATGGAGTATTTAAACCTAAATCTGCATCATAGTCTTCACTTACTTCATAATTAAAAGTACGCTGATTCAAAATAATCTCTTTTAACAGTTCTTTTTTATCATCATAAGTTTTACAATAGCTGTTTAATAGCATTTCCATATTTGCTAAATAACTTTCTTTATTATTTAAAATATCTTCTAAGGCTTCTACTATTTCCTTTTTATTTTCAACTACTCTGCCTATTTCATATTTCTCTAACATTGTTAAGGTACCAAGATCATTTGAAGTAGCAGTTCTAAACGTTATCTCAGGAGTTCTATTTACTAGGCTTTCTATAAAAATACCTGCTGATGGTCTTCCTATTAGACAATCTGCAGCAGACAACAGCTCATCAAAGTTATTAATAAATTTTAATGGCACTAAATCGATATGTTCATTATTGTAGGAATAGTTTACAAGTTCGTTATAGGTAACTTCATCTTTACCGCATATTACAACCAAATTCATTGGCTTACTTGAAGATTTCATTATAACTTTAAGTATTTCTATAAGAAACTTTCCTCCTATACTCCCACTTGCTAAAACAACAATCTCCTTGCCATTATTAAGTCCAAATTCCTTTTTTATTTTAATAATTTCTTCTTCATTTTTTACTCTAAAATGCTTCTTTTCTGCTAATGGACCTACAACTTCATATTTTGCATTATTTAATTGTTGCAAATTTCTGTTGGGATTTCTAAATATAGAATTTTTATATCCAAAAACAACAAAATCTTTATAATACTTTAACACATATTTTATTTTATCCATTATTGTAGCAGAAGGGGTAAGTTCATAGGAGTAGTATGTATTATTAAAATCATAACTTCTTATGGCATCGCCAGTTTCATTAAAATAGCATAGGTGAGTGGCATATGGATTTACTAAATCTATAAAAATAGAAACTTCAGTAATAAAAATATAGAAAGGTATATTTTTTTCCTTAGCATAGGTGCCTATCGCTCTATTAAAACCATCAGCAGTACATATTACTATATCAGGATTTATTTCCTCAAGCTTTTTATAATAAGGCTCAGTACTGGATATCTCCATAAAAGGAAGAATAAAAATTCTAACAAAGAAATTAAGTAAAAAATCCACAGTCCTAATAAAGTTCTTTTTGATACAATAATTCCAAAGTTTCACTACAATATTTATGCTGTTATCATTAATCATTTCACTTCCGCATCGTTTAATAATTTCTATATCTTCACCTTTTAACATATCTTCTAATATGCTGGCCATCCTAAAATGTCCCATCCCCATTTTCTCATAAACAATTAATACTTTTTTTGACATAGTATAACCTACCTTCCAAAGCTGGCTTTATAATAATAAATATAATTACATACCTTAATTATACTACAGAGAAAATTAAAACGGAATACTAAGAGTATTTAATAAAACCGCCAATTATATAATAAGCTTGAGAAAAACCTCAAGCTTAAATTTGTCCATCTAATATCAATGCAGCTACAGTTAATGCAGCTTTTTCAATTTTAGATGCTATTCCTTCTATTTTAAATAATAATCTATGTTCTGAATCTGCCTCTATAATTTCATTTCCCATTATTACTGCTATTATCTTACCTGAGTTACTATTTCCTTCTTTAATGAAATCACCTTCAAGATTTGCTAAAATATATCCATTTTTACCCAACCCCTCTTTAATCAATTTTCCTTCATAATTAACTAAAACGTGGTTAGTCATACCAATAACTTCTTTATTATTATACTCATTTAGCCTGGCAATAGCCTTATTATCACTTGGCACTCCTTTCCAAATATACACCATATTAATATCCCCCTCATCCACAAGATTTAAAC
Source organism: Candidatus Clostridium stratigraminis (assembly GCF_045310675.1). Lineage (NCBI taxonomy): Bacteria > Bacillati > Bacillota > Clostridia > Eubacteriales > Clostridiaceae > Clostridium > Candidatus Clostridium stratigraminis. The sequence continues at coordinate 443,330 of NZ_JBJHZZ010000002.1, read as the reverse complement.
TACTACTAAATCTTATGTTATGAGAATTAGAATATTCCCCCAGCTTTTTTAAAGTATAGTTTGTCCAACTTATAAAAATATTAAAAAATTAACAATTAAAATAATGATATTAATTTTAAATATTTTTAATTGTTAATTTTCACTTCAGATGAAAGTTAAAATCCTTCATTTTTAAGTTTTTCATTTAATTCTCCAATACTTTCATGAACCTTTCCAATATCCAGAGCCTCAGCTTCAATAGTTCCTCCTAAACTTTTAATTAAATCCTTAGCTCTCATTATTATGCTAGCATCAGCATTTACAATTAATTTATAATTATGATCATTGAATTCAGAAAAACCTCCATTTACATTGACAAATGGACTAACCGAGGTCAATGGATGCTGCTTCATTTCACTAGGATCTATTATAAGATTTGAAAGGCCATACCCATTATTCTTATTTGCAAGATTCCTTCTAATGTTATTATTATTATCATCAATTTCTATATAAGCATCAGTAAATCCTGCAGCTAATAATTTAGTTAATGCCTTGTTTGCAGTTTCTATTTTTATAAAATTACCAATAGCCTTCATAATAAACCTCCATTCAAATTTACTTATTATAGCTTTCTCTATAAACTAATTAATATGCAAGGCTTAATAAGTTGAAATACTTTATAATGCAGTTTCATTATAAATAAAAAAGTGTAACTATAAGTTACACTTTTTAAGCTTAATACAATTTAACCTTTTTTATACATTTTGAATAATTGTTACAGCATTACCAACAGGATCTGGATATTCACATGGAATAAAGCCTGCAGCTATTATTGCTGTTAAAAGTAAAATCCCCAAAGTCAGTTTCTTAAAATAATATTTCTTCATTTTATAAACCCCCTTTTGTTATTTTACTTATTATACCATAAAAAGTATTTATTGAAAATCATTTTTTGTAAAATTTAGAGATTTATTCAAGAATATGCTTAAATCAATCAATTTATTTTTAAATTCTGGACTTTTTTCATTTTTACTGTCATGTATCAAAGAATTTAAACATATTTTGGTATAAACATTAGCCAAGTATTGATTACTAGCTTTACCTTTTAGAATATATAATACTTTGGTATAAAGTAAATTTAGAGCATTATCATCATGAAGGCTTGTATATATTTCCTCTAAAAGGTTGAACCCGCTTATAATATATTCAAGGTCTGAATATATTATTGCCATATCTAAACCCTCGTTTAACAGCTTAATGGCCTCAATTGAAAGCTTATTTTTTATAAACACCTTTGACTTATCTATTAAGGTTCTGCATAGCTTGGAGGCATCTCTTGTTTCTCTTAAATGCTGTGCTCTATTAAAACATTCAATAGAGTTTTCCAAATCATTAATTTCCAAGTAATCAGATCCTAAGTTATTATAAATTAATGCCAAAGTAGCATCTTTTATTTGGGTTTCCTTAACTAAGATTTCTAAGTATGTATCAATTGATTTATTAAATTTTCCTTCTCTAGCATAATAAACTGCCCTTAATACCTCAGCTTGAATGATATCATATAGATCATTACTGCTGTCACATAGGGAAATATAATCATTAATATAGGCATGGGCTTCTTCCAATTTGTCTATTCTTCCATATATAATTGCAAGATTAAAAAGAGTATGTTTTTTAATAATTAGATTATTACACTCTGAAGATAGATCATAGGATCTTATAAAATAAGCTAAACTTTCAGTAAAATCGAGAGTATTTAACTTGCATTTACCAAGCTTATTGAAAACTAAAGCCTTATTATCTTTATCTTTATTATCTTTAAAAATTTCAAGAGCATTATAGTATTCAACAAAAGCTTCATTATAAATTGTCTTATCAAATAAAATATCTGCTTTTTTCATATACAAGTTTGGTAAAATATCTGCCACTATTTTGTATTTATTGCACAAATCAATGAGTTGTTCAATCTCATCCATTGATAATTCTAGGTTTAGTTTTTCCCTGCAATATGAAGTTGCTTCTTCGGCAGCTGTTGTTAATAGATATTTTACATCAATATCTAGATTAATATCTAGTTCTTTAGCTTGATTTTGAAAAACACCCAAAACTTTGGCAGCAGTTTTTTTGTTAAGTTTTCGCTTTTCATGTTCCACCATACTAATGAAATTTCTAGAAACTCCGATTTCCTCTAGCTTTTCCTGTTTTAGTCCAAGTAATTTTCTTATGTTCTTTACTTTTTCTCCAGGATTTAAAAATTCCACAATTTCCACCTCTTCCCCTATTAATTCTTATAAAAACAATTTATTATGCATAAATATTAATCTTAATTAACATTATAATACAAAAATGTGGAAAATCAACTATTATTATGAATTTTTTTGTAAATCATTTGTTACATATGTATGAATATTAGTCAGTAATCTACTGGAGGCATTGAATTGCAAGCAATATACCTTAATCTCAGCTATATTTTTCTGTTACCTGCTATTTAAAAATATTTTATAAGCAAAAAACTGCGTGATTTTCTTTATGAAATCAACACAGTTTTTTAAGGATAATGAGTTATATTTTAATTTACTTCTTTAACATTTCTCCAATAGCGGCAATGTTACCAAAGGATGAAATAGCTTCATTTGGAATAATAAGCTTATTAGCTGGATTTTTAGCCATTTCTACAAGTGCTTCTACTTGTTTTAATGCAATTACAGTTTCATTTGTGCCTGACTCAATAATCGCCTCATTTACTTGGGTTATGGCACTTGCTTGTGCTTTAGCAATTTCTTCTATAGCCCTTGCTTTACCTTCTGCTTCTAACAGCTGTGATTCCTTAAGTCCTTCCGCGCGTCTTATTGATGCTTCTTTCTCAGCTTCAGCAGCTAAAATTTTGGCTTGTTTTTCTCCTTCTGCCCTAGCTATATCTCCTTGCTTTTGACCTTCTGCCTGTAAAATTGTTGCTCTCTTATCCCTTTCTGCACGCATTTGCTTTTCCATTGCCTGTTGTATTTCTGCTGGAGGAATTATATTTTTAATTTCTACAGATAGAATCTTTATACCGTATGCGTCTGTTATTTCATCAACTACCATTAAGAGCTCTGAATTTATTTTATCTCTACCGGATAAAACTTCGTCTAGTGACATGTTTCCAACTATGTTTCTCATATTGGTAATTGTTGAATAAACTATACCAGATTTAAAGCTTTCAATGTTATATACTGCATCCCTTGCATTCATAACTTTATAAAATATAACATTGTCAATGGATATTTTTACGTTATCTTTGGTTATAACACTTTGAGGTTCAATATCTAATATTTGCTGCTTAGTAGACACCTTTTTTCTAACAAAATCAACAAAGGGTATTACAAAATGCCAACCTGGTTCTAATACCCTATGAAATTGACCAATTCTTTCAACAACATATACACTACCTGTGTTTACGATTTTTATTGAAGCAGTTACAACTAAAAGTAAAATAATAAAAATTACTAATGTGAAAAATGATCCAGCACCCATATTATTCAATCTCCTTCTTTAAATTTTGTTTTTTTACAATCAACTTATTTCCTTCAATGGCAGAAATAATCACACTGTCCCCTTTTTTTATAGGCTCACCATAATTTTTAACAGTCCAATATATTCCATCCACTTTAACCTTAGCAGTCTCAACAAAGTCATCATCTGCAATAATCACTCTATTAATATACCCTTCTTCCATTGTAGAAGTCTTTTTTACAGATTTCCCTAAATATTTTCGTACAGTTGGATACCCAATTCCCATAGAAATTGCACTTATTGCTATGAAAACTATAAGTTGCACGGTAAAGCTATAATTAAAAATCAGGGCTATAATTGCAGCTATACCGCCAATTGTAAACCAAAGAAATAAAAAGGCACTTGTGACAATATCTATCAGTAATGCTGATATCGATATAATTATCCATAATATCAATAGTTCCACCTTATCCCTCCTTTTTTACATTGCTTTAAATTATTAATGTTGCTTATCTTTAATTATATAACAAACATTGGAAAAATCATAATCTTTTTTATCAATAATCTTCTTATTATTTTATTACTTATATTGTGATGGTATAATAATGTTGAATTTGAAAAATATATAAAAATAAAACTTGAATAGGAGCTGAGAAGATGAATTTTATAAAAGTTGCTGCAGCCTGCCCTGTAACTAATGTGGCTGATATAGATTTTAATTTAAGTAATATTAAAGAATGTATAAGTAAATCTCTAGAGGCAAATTCAAAACTTGTAGTTTTTCCGGAACTTTGTATTACCTCCTATACCTGCTCAGACTTATTTCTGAATCAAAGTCTTTATATTAAATCTTTAAAGGCAATTGAGGATCTATGTGGGTTTTCCAAAAATAAGGATATTGTAATTGCAGTAGGAGCACCTTACATATTAAATTCCAGCATGTATAACTGTGCCTATGTTATATTTAACGGTAAGCTCTTAGGAATAGTTCCTAAAAGTTATATTCCAAATTATACTGAGTTCTATTTATGGTAAATATCATATATGTTCAATATATATATATATAATAATTATATTATACCTTATAATTCATTGTACACTCCAATACAATAGTAAGATAAGTAAAGAGAAGATAAAGAAGGTAATCTATATAGATTAAAAGGAATAGGAGAGAAAGAAAAATGAGTAACTTATTGAATAATGGAATAATTGAAGTAGCAACGTTAACACCTACTTCAATTCATATAGGTAATCCAAAATACAATGTAGATAGAATGTTAGAACTTATCAATGAGGTAAGTGAGAAAAACAGAACAGGAGAGAAACATACAAGAATTGTTGTTTATCCAGAGCTGTGCATAACTGGCTATTCATGTGGGGACTTATTCAACAGCTCAACATTAATTGATGGTGCTAAGAAGGAATTAAAAAGGTTTATTGAAAAATCAAATAATGAGTTTAGTCCAATCACATTTGTTGGTATGCCGATAAGAAAAGATAACCAATTGTTTAACTGTGCTATTGCTATTCATAAAGGAAAAATCTTAGGGGTTATCCCTAAAACATTTATCCCAAACTATGGAATTTACTATGAAGCAAGGTACTTCAAGCCTTCAAGTTATAGACTAAATAACGAAATTATGATGTATGGAGAAGTAGTTCCATTTACACCAAATTTACTTGTCGAAGATGAACAAACAGGAGCAATTATCAGTGCTGATATTTGCGAGGATTTATGGGTTCCTATTCCCCCTTCGTCATACCATTGTTTACAGGGTGCGAATATAGTTGTAAATCTATCTGCAAGTAACGAAACAATTGGCAAAACTGATTATCGTGAAGATTTAGTCAAAATGCACTCTGCAAAATGTATGTGTGGTTATATATATGCTTGTGCAACAAGTGTTGAGTCCACTACTGACACTGTTTTTTCAGGTCATTGTATTATAGCCGAAAATGGCTATATAGTAGCTGAAACAAAGTTCTTTGAAAACAAACAAATAACCTATGGAGAAATTGATATTGAAAAATGCTTGAATGATAGAGCTGTTAATAGCTCATATATGTTAGTTCACGATAGACAGGAATACAAGACAGAATATAAGCACATTTATACAAAAACTTTTGAACCAAAATTTGTAAATTTTAAATCAAATAAAGAGTTGTCAATTTTACCTTTCGTGCCCAAAAATATTGATAGTCGTTCAGAAGAAATCTTAAATATACAAGCTACTGGATTAGCCCAAAGACTAAAGAAAATTCATTGCGATAAAGTAGTAATTGGTATCTCTGGTGGATTAGATTCTACATTGGCATTAATTGTTGCTGTAGAAGCATTTAAGATTAATGGTTATGACATGAAAGGCATAATGGGTATAACAATGCCTGGCTTTGGCACAACAAATAGAACATTAGATAACTCTAAAAGTCTAATGAAGACATTAAATATAACCTCAAAAGAAATTTCAATAAAGGATGCTTGTATTCAACACTACAATGACATTGAGCATGATATGAATATTCATGACATTACCTATGAGAACGTACAAGCACGAGAAAGAACTCAAATTCTTATGGATATGGCAAATAGATACAATGGTATCGTTGTAGGAACTGGTGACTTATCTGAATTAGCATTGGGATGGTGTACCTATAATGGAGACCAAATGAGCATGTATGGGGTTAATTCATCAATACCAAAGACACTGGTTAAGAGTATTGTTAATTCATATGCTAAAAAGCAAGACAATGAAATCAAATCAACTTTACTTGATATATGTGATACTCCAATTAGTCCTGAATTATTGCCTCCTAACCCTGATGGAACAATCGCTCAGAAAACTGAAGAAGCTATTGGTTCATACGTTGTTCACGACTTCATTTTGTACTATATGCTTCGATATGGCTTTAGCCCTAAAAAAATCTATGATTTATATATAAATTCCATAATGTTAAGTGCGTTAAAAAATGGAGGCAACGAAACCAATATTGATAAGAAAAATATATTAAGGGATATGAAGACTTTTTATAAGCGTTTCTTTACACAACAATTCAAACGTTCTTGTATGCCAGATGGTGTTAAAGTTGGCTCAGTTTCCTTATCCCCAAGAGGAGATTGGCGTATGCCAAGTGACGCTTCGGCAGATTTGTGGTTAAAAGAGCTTTCAGAAATAGAAGAGTAATATAGCATCTACAGCCGACTAAAGGATATAAAATATAATTTTAAAAATAGCAGGGTTAAACTAAACCCTGCTATTTTCGTAAAATACATTTTTCACTTTAGTTAATTTCCAATTGCAATCTTCTTATAAACTAACAATAACCGATATTTTTTAATGCCAAATCACATACTCTATGATACTCTGGATTATATCTGTATCTAATTGAATCAAACATATCAAACGTTTCAAGAGAAAAACTCCTAATGCTGTTAAAGTCCACCTCAATGTCTTCTATTAATTCTTTAATAAAATCATATAACTGAAGAAGTATATCAATTCTACTTTCTTCATTTGATTTTAACATAAGACAATAAGCTAACTGTACTTTTTCATCAATATTCATATTAAAATCTCCCTCAGCAAGAATAGTATTGATTATATCCTCTTTTCTGCATACTAATCAGTACCTTTTTTCTTAGTAATGGAGATATATAGCAAATTACATCACCCAAGTTATTTGTATTAACTTCCTATGTAAAATAATAATTCTCTTATTCTAAGAATCTATCAATGGTATCGTACAAACCTGTTACTCTTTTCATTACTACTTTTCCATATCTTTCAATGTCGATAAACTCATTCGTCTTTAATGTTTTTATTTCTTCACCTTTAGCAATTTTCTTAATATAATAATCCGAAATAGTTTTCTCTGTTTTCATTATACAACCAGAACTTCTCCAATCAAGCAAACAATTATTAATGGTTTGATATATTTCACTTGTATGTGCTATTATGTCCTCTTTTTCTGTTAGATTTTTTATAGCCATTAGTAGTCTTTCATATAGTAACTGAGTGCTTTTAACCTTTTCCAAAACAATACAAAAAGTCTGCTTGTCTTTCATTTTGTTCTCCTGGCTATCTGGAAAACTATTAATAAGTTTACCCACAAAAGTATGAGAATTAATACAAAACCAGCCCCAGGATTCTTTTATCTTTAGATAATTATGCTCAACAGAAGAAGCTGTAGCATTCCCAACAGAAATAAGGATAACTCCATGATGTAGAACAGGAATCTCCCTACATAGTTTTGCAATAAAGCCCTTTTCATTGCATTTATCAATTATTAAAATTAAAATCTTAAGTTTCTGATTTCTTATATTGATACTTAATATACTCCATCTTATATCCTTGTACTTTCCTGTGCCTGGTATATCTTGTATACTACCATTTAGCTCTTTAATTAACCAATTTAAATCCTTCCTGATTGCCCTCCTGTATTCGTGGTCGGGTAATCTGGTATAATCCACATTATTATCTAACTTTTCTTCACTTATTGCTTCTTTTCCTTCAAGTAGTCTTTTTATTTCCTCTGGAATTGCTAAATCACTTGTCGCTTCTCGCCTTATCCATACTTCGCTTTTTTTGAAACAATACTTCATATCGTAGTTAATACAATCCCTATTAAATCTAAAGCATTGACGTGCATGTGGGCCAATCTGAATTACTACGAATTTGTTGTCTTTATGTCTTTCATCAGTAACCTTATCCCAGCAACATTCAATCAGCTTTACCTTTGGTATAGGAAATATATAGTCCCTACATATAGTTTGAAGATTATCGTCAGTGAGGTTTCTATTCTCAACTGACTTAAATCCATTACGGTCATTTGCAACACCTATAATCAAAAAACTCGCTACATTACCATTATTCGCAAAGGCAATAATATCTTTAACCAATTCAGCAGTGGCTTTCTCTTTCCCTTTTACAAAAGCATTACATTCTATTTTGTAATCTATAGTTTTACATTCCCCTTTTTGTAAAAGCTCTATGAATTTCTTATATTCCATGTTTTCCCCCCAATTTTACCATATATCCAGAAAATTTTTGTTATAATTTAGGAGAATTTATTTTGTTTATACTATAAAATTCTGATATAATAATTATAGTTTAAAAAGTTATTTAAAGAAAGGACACTAAGATTGTGAAAACCTTAAAAGAACTATTTTTTATCTATCACAGACCTACTAAATATTTTAATCAGCAAAATCAACTATCTTGCTATATATACACTCTTGGCTCAAAAAAAATATTTTGTAAAAAATAATTTACAAAAATTTGAGTCAAGAGTTTTTTATTTGCTTCACTACTTAGTTTAATTCCTTTTATTCATTTACTTTTGTAATAGAAATTATTAACCGTAGGATAGCTGTATAGATACCCTGTGCCTATACTTTATTACTAAATTTATTTTGAAAGGAGGATATGGGATAGTGGAAAGTTCTTTTACATTTATGTTTGTTAGTATATTAGGAATATTAATTCTATCATCAGTGGCCTACTTTTTCATACGAGTTATGATAAATACAACCAGACATGCAAGAATAAAAAAATATTTAGAAGAGAATAAGCCCGATAAAGAAGATTTAGGTTAGTAAATAGTATTTTGATTTTGCAGTATATTCAGCATTATATTTCTCAAATTCCTACATATATTTAAAAGAAATACGAGGAATATGTATTAAATGGCCAAGATTTTATCTTTGACAATGAGGAATGGAAATGACCGAATAATGTAAGATTGGAGAATTTATGAATATATTTAATAAAGGTGAGATATTAACAACTGAACAAGTTGAACAAATTGTAAGATTAAGTTCTATAGACATTGATATTTTTATTTTCAGAACTAAACTCCATTATTTGAAATATCTTATACAACATCCCAATATATTTATTTTTCCTTTTTTTACAGGTAAGATTAGTGCATTTTATATTGGTAGTATGTGCCCCAACATCATACCTTGTAAAATTTATTTCTTTGAATTTGCTCATAAAAGGGACAGAACTATTACATCTACTGAACAACTAAAAATTATGATGATATTTATTTTGTTGCATGAAATAAAGCATCATGAGCAATTTAGAAGACTTGGCTTATGGAGGATGATTGCTAATAGGTCTCGATACGAAATTGAGGCCAATGAGTACGCAAGAGACTTCATTGCAAAACACTTAAAGGAATTTTCAAATATGCTTGGATATGATATTGAATATGTGGAATTTAAAAATGTGAAAAAAAATTAATGAATTAACTAAATCGCTTAATAGAGTATTGAAATGTTTTTACATTATTTTGAGAGGAGGAGTGTTAATTGCAACCTAAATATAAAACAGGAGATTCATTTAAATTGAATGGTCAGGAAACAGAACCAGATTATATAAAGATGTTGGCAGTTTCACAAACTGTAGGTGACATTGAATGTGAGCCAAGCGATAAAGATATTAGTGGTTATATATATTGCTATTTTGTCTTAAGAACTACATTCAATAATTATATATATTCAGTCATTCATGAAAATTTTCTGGATGATTATTGTAGTCCATTTGTAGTATAATATAAATATCTCTTTATATTTCTTTTTTAGGTTTAAAAAAATATTACTTAGGGAGCTATCGGGAAGTAGCTCTGCTTTTTTATCTTAATCAATAGCGTTATCTATTAAACTGAATTAATTATTTATGTTTCTATAATGTAAAGGACCTCCTCCATTTAGAGAAAGTCCTGGTCGGCAACCTGTCTGGAATGAAATTAATTTTTGAGTATCCCACTCGCTATAATACCTAAAGTATATATTAAAAGCATATATTTGTATAGCTTTAATTTCCTTTTCTATTACTATTCTATCTACTTGTATATTCCATCTGTTATGCCAACTTCTGGTAAGGCAATCCTTATGATTTCAACTACAAATAGAATCATTCGTATAAATGTTCCTTGATATAGCTATGAATCTATTCAAGGTTATTTTTTTTAGGTTCTGTTAACGAATAGTGTTGAAAATCAAGATGTTTTAATATACTTAATTATCCATATTCGGTATAATTAACTTAAGACACAATTGTATTTTAATGCGTATATTAAATATAATATAGGGGGCATTTATGATTACATATAAATTCGCTGAAATAAAGGATTTAAATTTGCTTGTTTCTTTGAGATTGGAATTTTTGGAAGTAGTACCATCTAATAAAGAGTATCAAAATCTAAAAATAAATATTGAAAAATATTTCAAAACAAAAATATTAAGTGGAGAATGCACAGTGGTATTAGCTGAAAGTAATTCAAATGTAGTTGGTACAGGGATTATGTTCTATTACAATTCTGTCCCATCTGTTTCAAATATGACAGGTAAAAATGCCTATATAACAAGTATGTATGTGCATGAAAGGTTTAGAAGACAAATGATAGGAAGTACAATCTTAACAAAATTATTAGAAAAAGCCAAAGAGCGAGATTATGAAGTTATCATGTTAAATGCGACAGATATTGGGAGAAAATTATATGAAAAGCATGGTTTTACAGATATTAGTAATGGTATGATTTACAAGTATTAAAAAGATTATTAGTTCATAATTTTCTTATAAGTCTCAACAATAATTATTTAGTTATTAATGAACAATGATAAATTATGCCCAATTATACTTTGAAAATGAAAGAGAGAATAAGAGTATGGATATAAAAACAATATCGTCTGAAAACAGAAAACAAATTAATGATTTTATTAGTTTACGTTGGTTTTCTACCGTCATGGTTGTTAGAGGTGAATTGGTTGATATGACAATCTTGGATGGTTTTGTTATATACGAAAGCGAAAAAATTATTGGATTAGTAACATATAAAATTAATGACACTGACTGTGAAATTATGTCTTTAGATAGTTTGAATGAAAAGCAAGGAATTGGAACTGCCCTCGTAAACAAAGTTATTGAAACAGCAAGAGAGAATAAATGCCGGAAAATAAAATTGATTACAACAAATGATAATATAATTTCCCTACGTTTCTACCAAAAACTTGGATTTGATATGATAAAACTTTACCATAATGCATTAGATATTTCAAGAAAGTTAAAGCCATCCATTCCTTTACTTGGTGAATTTGATATACCATTAAAACACGAAATTGAATTAAAAATGGACTTATTTAGGTAAAAATACTTTATTTCGCAACTTTCATATAAGATTCATCAATCATTATTTAGTGATTAATGAAGAAAGGTAAGATAAAACGAAGCATACAACAAACCTAAAAAGTTAGTTTAGTATAAAAGTTATCCTAATAGTATTTATATAAATCTATTAGGTTTTTTTATTTCAATTTTTATCCACATTATTATAACTTTCCAGTTAAGATTTAATTTTAATGAAGATAATAATATTAATAATTGTGAAAGGGTGATTAAATGAGAAAGGCTAATAAAATTATTTCAATGATAATTATATTGTTAATGGGATTTCAGTCTATTTTTACTATTGTTGTTTCAGCCAAAGTAGAATATCCACCAGATTTACCTTATCATCCACCAGAGCAGTCAAAAGAAGAGCTATACCAGGATATTTTTCTTTCCTTATTATCACCATATATCCAAAATGAAATTGATAAGTATTATTCAAAATATTTAACTGTGACTCCAGAGGTTGCACCTTATACAGTTTATGTATTAAGTGCAGAAAGACTTAATGGTTATAGGACATTTGTTTTCAATTTAAAGCTTAAAGTAATTCCTTTTGTAGGACCTCATATTGGTGTTGGAACTGATTATATAACGCTGATAATAAATAGCTCAGGAGATGTAAAAATTAAAAAGTTTGAACATATAAAGAGTTATGAGTTGCCTCCTAATTATCAAAACATCGTTAAGAAAGGATATAAGAACCCAATACCTTAATGGCTTTATCTCTACATGAATAAAGTTTCTAATAATGTTTGCACTTTTCTTATATTACGAATTAATTATGGAATATATTGTATAGTATATTATTATATGGTAAAATACAAAGCGAGTATATTATTTGGAGGAGTTATTTCAATGGGAAAAATAAAAAAGAATAAAAGATTAATCTCTATACTTTCAATTACTCTAATTCTATTTTTGTCTTGGCTTATTCGATATCCTTTGAATAGACCAGTATATATAATGACGACATATGATAAAAGCAATATAACAATGCAAAACGTTAAGGATAAATATTATGTGTTACTAAAAGTTCCAATGCGTGGCATCAACATAGAGAAAGATGTTAATATTTTAGACTTAAATACACAAGATTTGAAACCTATAAAATTGGAGTGTACAAAAACACAATATGATTACTTGGACAATTTTACTGGAAAAGAACAACTTTTAAAAATACGTTTTAAAAGTAATTACTTTAACACATCAAAATTTAAATTAATGAGTGTTGGGTAAAAAAAATTATATTAGTTCACAATCTTCTTATATGACGGCTGAGTAAATTAGGCAAAATAAATTATTTTCTTATACCAATAAAAAGGGGGGAAAACATTGAAACAAAATACATTTATAATTATTTTTCTTATTGATTTAATATTTATTTTTATTATTCCAAGTTTATCTAAAGTATTTACGTCAGATGGTTCTACCTTAGATTATTTAATACCTTACTGTGCAAGTTTAATATCTTTCTTAACAATAGGAATATTAGTTGGAGTGCTATGTATTAAAAAAATCTGTCAAAAATAAAGTGTATTGATTTCATAATATTTAGAGATTTATTGAGTCTATATACGAGGAAGTATAATTGGCATTTTTCTTATATAACGCACTAAAGGCAATCCATCAAGATTGCCTTTTAATTTCAACATTATTCTTAAACAGAGCCTTTATTTATAATAACATTTACAACTACTAATATTTTCAGGTTATTAAGAAGTACATTGACTTGCCCACGCAAGAAACGGATAAAAAAGGAATGAATTGTGGCAAATTTATTATCCGTTTTTTGCGTGGGATAAAAATATACCTGTCACTACGGTAAAATGTGAGACATGCTTTAGTTTTCTATATGCCTATAACATTTGCTTGGTATAGACTAATGTTTCTTAATTATTAATTCTCAACAAAAAAGAGCTTATAAATTTTGCAGTTACTTAATGTAAATCAAAATTAATATAAACTCTTATTAATTAATAAAAAAAGAAGTCAGGAAAATAACTGTCGTTTTCCTCAAATTTATTTACTACGCCCTTGACGTCTTGCCATGAGCTTCTTCCATATTTGTCTGAATTGATTGCAAGTGTCGGCACTAATTCCAAGATAGCTAACCATAATCTCTCTGTCAATTACATCTAATACAGGTTCAATATCGCTACCATTTCTTATAACTTTATCTATTATATCTAAGTAGGTATATGTTAATTCATCATCAAAATCTTGAATATTAGGTAATATAACCTTACCTACTTCACCAGGTAAAATTTCTAATACTCCTCCACCATAACTTCTACCATTGATTTCAGTAAAAGCAAAGGTAATACTATTGTAATATGATAAAAGAACCTTATTTTCATTTATACCTTCATTAAACTTAATACGGTGCATTGTATCTGTACTAACAGCGTTTGTTCTGTTTAAAACAAACTTTGGAAAAGAATCATTCCTTCTCAAAATAAATGCATCAGGTATCCATATTGAGGGAACTATATACCACCTGTCTCTAATTCTACATTTATAACCAGAATTAACCTTTTCTGACTCTCCCTTTAAGATATAGTCCTTATGCAATTGAGGATATTCTTCAAAAGGTATATCCGAAGGGAAGTTAATTAAGAATGCTCTCTTATTTTTGTTTACATTAAGCATCCAATCTTCGTTAGTAAAATGTATACCATGTGCGTGAGAGCTTCTCCCTATAAGGGGAAGAGTAACATCCCTTAACTCATATTTATCAACCGTATCCTTATCTACAGAAAAATACTTATTATTGCCTGTAGTAATGCCAACATTCACTAATGCTACATCAGCAAATGTAACAAATCTTTCATCCCTTTTAATTTCATCTATTATCTCTACTTCCGAATCATCCGTAAAATATTTAATCCATTTCTCCTTGGTATGAGTAATTGGTTGGTATTCAACTGTATTCATATTGAATGCTGTTAGACATTCCAAGTTTTTGAGTTGTTCTACACCGATAACTGATTCTTGTATATTAGGATTTTTCTCACCAATCAAAACTACAACCTCTTGCTCGGCTTCATCAAAAAGTAATTCTTCAAAGGTCAAGAGAGTTATCTTTGACAGGTTATTGGAGAGAAAGAGTCTCAAGTCTTCTGCATAGGCTACTTGTAATAATTCAGCAGGGATAACAAAAGCAATTTTGCCATTAGAATCTAATAATTGAACACAAGCTACTAAAAAGCAAACCCAAGAATTTATCAGCTTATTTGATTTCATCCCATGAGAAACTAATATCTTTGATTGTAATTCTCTTTGTATTTCAGTTAAATACTGATAACGAATATATGGAGGATTTCCCAAAATTAAGTCAAATGGTTTTTGCCATATTAAATCATAATAATGTGATAGAAAATCGCTAACGACTATATCAAACTTACTGTTTTCACAAATCTTGGCTTTTGCTTTTATGGCTTCTTCTTCAAAAATTTCAACACCTTTAATATTATCTATGTTATCTAAATTCATGTTTTGTAATATACTTTCAAGAAAAATACCATCACCACAACTTGGCTCTAAGATTGTTTTGATTGAATTATCATTTTGAAAAAGTCGAACTATGAAATCTGCTAATAATTTAGGAGTATAATAACCTCCCCTTAATTTTTGTGTTGACGCATCCTCTTTTAATAACATTTTTTTCTCCTCGGTTCTATAGTTTAAAATATCGCTATTATATACTATACACTAAGGATATTGAATTCTCAACATTTTTGATAAGGTGTTGCTTCTCTGTTTGTAAAGCAGTAATTTGTGTCTTTGTTATATTGGATTTAAGTGAACTATTTATATCGTGTATTCTTCTTACACCATTTACTACATCATTGTAAATCTTTTTGTGTTCAGAATTAGTAAAGTCAAGCTTCCTTATTGGTAATCCTTCTAATACTGATGTACCTCTTGAATAATAACCACCTTCAAAGTCACTTCCAATAATTGATAAGAGCCACTCTGTTCTTGGATGTGTTAAATATGCTTGAATATATTCTAAAGAATATTGGCTTCCTGGTTTTTCCGAAATTGCACAATAACCAGCAGTCCCACCAGAAGCGATTACAAAATCATTAGTGTCATATAAATACATTGGCTTCTTACTTAATACACCTACTATTAGTTTCGTGGTATTACTAAAGGCTGTAAAAGCCTGGTCTCTGCCATATTCATACCAAGTGTCATTAGTAGCATGTGGTACATCTCTTCTGCCAGTAGGGTCAATTTGCTTTGGTTTTAGAATATCATATCTATCAAGTAGATAATGCCATGTATTTGGGAAATGTGAACGTATTATATCAATTGGGTATATCTTACCATCCTCACCATAAGGGAATATAATCCATTTATTTGTATCAAAAATATCGTATGAAGATAGATTTTTTTCTTTTATGTTTACAGGCTTAAAATATCTCTTTAATATATTCTTTTCAACCCTATATCTTTTACCAAACTTTTGGATTTCAAAACAATCAGGAAGCACCTGTATAATTTCGCTATCTGCAAACCAGTACACAGGTGGTTGTTCTGCACTTGTTTGCACTCCATTGAATAGATTAGCTACATCATCTAACCTATAAGAATTAGAATATAGTTTGTTAATCATGTCCATATCTTCTTTATTGGGTACTAAAGCCCAAGGCATTTCAGTTAGAATGTTACTACTCAACACCATGCCTTCGTTATAGTCTGGATTACCCCACCATCTTGAAACATTTCTAACTTCTTCATACTTAAAATGAGTCTGACTCTTCTTTTGTAATAAGACAATTGAACTATATACTGTTTTATCTTTAAAAAGTTGAGCACAACCAAAATCGGTGAATTGCACTACGTATTTTCTGTCCGTTATTAGTTTTCTAAGCTTAGACCCAGATTTTATTTTTGCAAACTTATTAGGTACTATGTAACAAACATATCCATCATCATTAACCTTTTGTAATGCTCTCTCCAAAAACAAAAAGTATTTATCAAACTGTCTGTAAGAAGACTTATACTTTTTCTTATAGACTGAAACTTCCTTAATAGGAATAAGATTATTCATATCCTCTGTATTTACATATGGGGGATTCCCTATAATTAAATCGAACTTATTACCATAGTTTATATTGTTCCATTCAAAAGGTAATATAGAATTTTTCTCAACCTGAGTAAGTTTAGTAAAGTCAATATTGCTAAAGTCAATCAGAGAATTACCATGTAATATGTTTTTACTTATGTCTGGTAATACAGGGATGGAATCATGAATAGAAGGTTCAGTTTCATCATCAAGTAATTTTAGTAGCAGATTAAACTTTGCAACTTCTACAGCATGTATGTCAATATCTATACCATATATACATGATTGTAATAACTGCTTCTTATCTTCCAATGGAAGCTTAAAATCACCATTTTGGGTTATAATCAAATGCCCTTTATCATTTTCCTTATACCATTCAACACAATATTTAGTTAAATAATCTAACGCCTCTATCAGGAAAACTCCCGAACCACAAGAAATATCTGCTATTTTTAAATTTAGAATTTCATTCGGTTTTTTACCAGTACATAATACATCTAAACTTCTTTTTGTCATGCTCTTTACAATTTCTACTGGTGTAGTTACGATAGCTCTATCAATTTCTCTGTTATTTCCTTTTGATTTATCTTCAAGGATTACATTACCTGAAATAACTGTGATACGTTCTAAAAGGAACATTTCATATACATGTCCGAGTAAATTGGGACTTATAAACCTGAACTCATATGGACTTCTTGGAAAATACAGTTCCTCTATAATCTCTTTAATAATACTACTATTCAAATCAAAAATGATGTATTTTCCACAGAAGAGACCTGAATTATATTTCTTATCTGCATCCTTAAATAGTCTTTCCATTTCGCTCTGCATAACTGAACTTTTGTTTGAAATATCTTGTAAGGTATGATAGAGGGGGAGATTTTTGTCCTCGCAAATTCTTAAGAATAGTATCTGATTTATAAAATCCTGGACTACATCATTTATTATATCTATTGGAAGTTTTTTTACTTTGTAAAGGTGTTCTCCTAAACTTAGTCTCCATCTATTAATCTGTTTAAGAAAATATTCATCAACTGGCATCTTAAGACCATTGTTATGAATATTACCAAACTTACTTTCAATAATCTCGTTAAACTTACCACTATATACTGTTTTCCTTGAAAGTATCTCATATATTTCTTCAAATTTATCAACGTAATCTTTATAATGATATTTCTTAAGTATTGCAACATTGCAGTCATCCGTTTGTTTAGGTGGAATAGTCGTATCATAAATAATTAAATATTCAAAGTTTGTAAGGACTGATATTTGGAGCTTTGCAGACCATCCGTATCTCCTTGTCTGGAATGCTGGGTCAGATAGTTTAGAAACATCCACCCCTGGTTTTTTTGCCTCAACATAATAAACAGGAACACCACTTAGAGTCATTGTATAATCACTTCTTCCAGCAGGACCTAAGTTCTGCTCATAGACTACTTCTCTATACTGTGGTTTTAAATTTTGATTATTCTCTATGTCCCATCCAAGTAATCTAAAGAAAGGATTAAGCAATTCGTTCCTGCAAGTTTCTTCCTTAAATTCACTATTCTTTCCCTTGTAGTGAGCTGATAGTTGTGTATATCTTTCTACTATCTTCTGCACCTCTTTTTTTAAGTCCATCTTCTGCACCCCTTTTTTCCATATAAGTATCTATATACTATTATATATTTTGTAAATTATTTTTTACAGGATTTTTAATGATTATGGAAAAAGAACTTTGAGAAGTTGTAAGTTGTATTAAAAGTAGCACTTTTAGTTCGAGGCTTAATGCTATAAAAATATTTTATTCAATTTTTTCTATAAGGAACGAAAATAGATTCTAAGTTACTGTTTGAACAGTATTAGCTTGTGAGCATGGATTACTGAAATATTTGAGAAATAAATATAGCCCCATACGCTTCTATGGGGCCTTAAATAAATGAGAATTGCTCAGTTATTAAAACAAATGATATTTTAGTAGTTGCACCTCTAAAGTAAATCATTAGTCTTATACTGTTATTTCTTATTATTGTGATTTTAAAAGTTGCTTTCTTAACTCTTTATTTTCTTTAGAAAGTTCTGCATTTCTCTCTTGTAGCCTTTTAATCTCCTCATTTTTTTCCTTAATTGCATTCAGGTGAACATCAATTTCGTAAGATAAAACTTCGATACTAACATCACGTTCAATCATTCGCTTTAATTGCGTTTCAACTATAGCTTTTTCAGTCTTTAAGTCTTCTAATGTTTCATATGGATTATTTTCCCTGAATTTACTTTCCGATAATTCAATATATTTTTTTAGCAAAGAACCATGATTGTATAGTGTGGTTCTTGAACAGTTCAATTCCTTAGATATAGAAGCTACCGAAAATTTATTATTTTTAAGCACGTTATTAGCCTCATACTGAATATTTTCTTTATCTGTAACAATTTGCTCTATCTTAAATAAATAATCCTTTATAAATGGTTTTAGTGTGCTATAATCCACATCTACCTCTTTTAGCTTATTGATAATACTTGTTTCAAGTTTGTCCACATTTCTACCTCCTTATATATTTCTTCAAAGTTTTCAATAATTTCAGCTAAGTCAGGATAATCAGTTAGTATACTCTGTGCTCCTCTTTTGTTTATCTCCTTTTTTAGCTCGTCTAATTCGGGGATAATTTTCTGATTAATTATAGTTTTTAGCATATTTAACTCTTTTTGAACCTGTTTCTTATGACCTCTTTTAGCATTTGAAGTAATTGTTTCAACCAGTTCTTTTCCCTGTCTATATGAAACTTCAATCATATAAAAAAAGTGAAATATATTAGGGCAAACTCCATATGCACAAAATAATTCATTTGTCATTGAGTCTTTGCTACATTCTCTTAATGGTGAACTTTTAATACAAACTCCACCAGTTTTGTTCCTTACAGGAATCGTCTTTAATAAATCTTCGACTACTTCATCTATATCTTTTGCAACCTTATATTTATCTTCCCTTAAAAATGCTTTTAGTTTTTCAGAAAATTCACTTGCATTTGGACCAAGCAAATTAACATTACCTGTTATAACATCCTTTATTACCTTCTTTGAAAATGCAATATCTTCTTGGACCTGATTTTCTTTAGGTCTTACATAATATCCTTCCATCATAGAGGTTAAGTGTCCCATAAACTTTGCTATATATTTTAGTGGAACATTCTTATGATAAAGTTCAGTACATACATGAACTCTGAATTGTGGCGTTAATGGGTAGGTTAGCATTTTCGCATTAGGATGAAGGTTCATAAAAGGTTTGTCGTGTATTTGCGTTGATTGTAGTTCTGGATATTTATTTTGGGAGTCAATTGAATCCAACTCGTTGCCAAAAAATGAATAAAAAGCTAACATTGACTTATTAAAAGATTGTGATGATACAGGTAGTCCCCTTTGCCTTGCTGGTACATACAAATAGGTTGTTTCAGCATTCCTTCTATTCTCCTCATGCAAACTTAATAACGACTCAAACCCTTTTTTAGATAAATCGTTGATGTAGGTCTTTTCCACACTATAGGTATTATTGCCACTTTCACGTTTCCAGGTTTTATATTCCAGATAATATCTTTTCTCACCATTAATTAACACAACTTCTTTTTTAGCATTAATATCTAATTCTAAAACTTCGCTAACTCTCAAACCAGTCTGACTAAGTATAAGCAATATACAAGCTGTAGCCCTAAACTTCACCTCCTGGTCATTATCATCAATAACAGACAGAATATGCTTAATTAGCATATTAAAGTAACTTTTGGGAATATCGCTATATTTGTTTTCTTCACAAGTAGCTTTATATGCCCCATAATCATCTTGTTCAAGTGACTTATTAATATCAGTGGTAAGCAAATCAATAAAATTTGCAGAATAGAACCTATAAAAATCAAGTATAGAAGACTTTAGTATTCTCATTGATTTCGGTGCAAGATATTCTTTTCTCTTAATATACAAAGAAATTTTTGATGGTGTTATTTCATGCACTGAAAAAATGTTTTCTGCAACCATAAAGCTAAAAAAACTACTTATTTCATCACATTTTCTATTAATGGTTTGTATTTTATTTTTATTTTCCAGTATCTTTACCAGAACATACGACTTTATATCATCCTGAAAATCTTCTGGACATAAATTAAATTTAAATATTAATGAATCTTTAGGAATATTCAAAGTTGTATATTGTGAAAAGTCCCAAACTGATTCTGAAAAAAGTACAACCCCTTTGTTAAATGGTAATTTATCTATTATCTTTAAACGTTCAATATAATTCTTGGTCTGTTGTGTATTGATTGCAAAATTATCCTCTAATTCATACTTCAAATCTAATTGGTTTAAAACTATAGCATTAGACATTACTTATTAACTCCTTACTCTTTAGATATAATGCTTTTAAATAGTTTAATAATAGTTGCTTTATATTTAACAAATCTTCTTTATCATGCTGAATAGACGCATGTGGTATTTTATACTCAATAAGCTTAAGCTGTTCTTCAAAGTATGGTATTCTATCAACAGTTGCCATAAAGTGTTCACACATGAAACAGCTCAAAAAAGATGTATTTTTACATGCCTCGCTTTTACAATACCCACATCCATTTTCAACCTCATTTTCTTCATTAGCAATTGACTTATCAGCAGAAATTACGACTTGTCCATTTATATCAATATCTCCTATAATAGTACCATGTATAATTTCCAACATATCTGTAATATTAGATTCGACATAATGCCTGTTGTCTGTATCTGTATTCGTATGACCAGTTAGAACAGACTGTTCTATTTTACTCAATCCTTTTCTAATTACAAACTCCTCTGCCTTTGTAATATGGGTATCTCTAAGATTTGAGGCTGTGTAATGACTTATACCTAATTTATCGCAACAGTCCGAAAGGTATTCGGTGAAGTTTTCACGAGTAACAGGACTGATGATTAATTTCCTACTATAATTTCTTTTTATAAATAAACGCTTCTTTAGGTCTTTTTCATTACACTCATTTCTTAAATTCTCTGTAATTCTTAAAATGTCATCTATTTGTTTTTTTACATAAATAGTGATACTTTGTTTAACTTCATAACCATTGGAAGTTTTAGTTTTAGACTTTATTATATATTGGTCCTTCTTAGCTGTTGGTTTAACACAATCTGTTTCCAACGCTAATATATGTGTGATTCTAAATTCCGTCTCCAATAATAAATAATAGATTAAATAATAGAGTTTATCTAAATCAGATGTCTCTGCATTTTCTTTCATTAAATCTGCTAATTTTTGCAAGTCCTCATTTGCTACTACTTTTGCTTGGTTTTTACTTTTACTCGGATATTTTAAGTGATATAAAACACTATCCTCAACTTCGATAAGTTTTTCATCTTTGAGATAACGTAGAACCCCTCTTATGTTATACATGTATTTACTTGCATTCGTATCGCTCTCAACAGTGGCTAAAGTATGGTTTTTATAAGTTAAAGCATCTTCTAATGTTATAATATTCTCATTATCCTTTTTATTTGAGGATAAGAAGTTGAAAAATCTACTAACATAAAAATAGTAATTTACTTTTGCGAATATAGATATTGAAGTGTCTTTCCAAAGCCATGTCTTGACATAATGTCTATATAGTTGGTTATTAATCTTATTGAAATCTATCAACTGACCATTACTATTATTAACTGCTAAAGAGTTGTTTCCAAACCCATTATCAAAAATTATCCACTTATCAAATAATGGTACTGGGTCATGTGGATTATATAGAACTAATCTATAACCAGCCTTATAATCCTTATAAAATTCCTTTCTTTTAAGGGTTTTGTAATCAATTCCAGAAGACTTTGGGAACAAATTGTGATTCGGGTCAAATCCCCAAAGATATAGGTAAAATGCACATAAGATATTTGATAGACCTAAACTATCATAGAATTTAAATTGCTCTTCAAATATATCATAGGAAAAATCTTTAATATCTTTAATATTATCCAACTTGGTTTTATCCCTTACACTATCCTCAAAAATTTCAAAAAACTCTTTAGATTGTTTTAAAACTTCTGTATTTGAACTACTAAAATTGCATAATAATTCATAAACGATAGTATTTTTTACATTTACAATAAACGTTGTCATTCGCAATGAGTCTTTCCTTTTATATTCAGTTATAAATAGAGAATTTACATATTTCATTTTTTCTATTGAGCTTAGACACCATAACTTAGCTGGAATAGCTTTCAGTAACTTTTTACTGGCCGCTTTATAACTTTCGCTTAAATCAGAATCTAAATATTTACATGTAGATAGATAAACAGCAAAATTTATTAGGTAATTTCTACTTTCGATATTTTCTATAATTATTTGTTTAATACTCTCCCATTGAAAAGAATCCTTGTTAAAATATTGGAGTATATCTAAAACCACTTTGAAGTCACTAACGAATTTAAAGTGGTTAGTAATATGAGTATAATGATATTCTTCACATTTATTTATATAGGCTATAGTGAGATTCTTTAATTCATCATCCCTAAAATTAAGGGTATCCATATACTCCATCAGTTTGTTATTTGTATATTGACTCATTAATTATTTCTCCTTCTCTTTAGTAAAAACAAGTTCAGGTATTATTGTATACAACTCTTGTGTAAATTCATTCTTTAATTGAATTTCATCTGATATTGTCGGTCTATAGTAACAATATACAGAAGCTACATTTCTGTGTCTGAGTTTTCTTTGTAAATCCAATATCTTGACATTTAGATACTTAACTTGATACATCGCATAGCCATGTCTGAATCTATGATTAAGATTACTTTCTCTCACATCAGTATCAACACTGATATTTGTTTTTTTAAAAATTTCCCTCAACGTATGATTCCATAAAGGAGATAGTAAAGGTTTCCCCAGACTATTTAGGAAAACATAATAATTATCGTCTTCGTCTTCTTCCGAGTTTCTAACTCTATCTGCAATTGTATATTTATAATAGTTATTATGCTTGTTTTCTCTTGCATTAACATGAGCTTCATCTATATATTCATTGAGTAAATCATATAAGTCCATAGGTATTATTACTCTCTGAAATCCCCAATTTATAGTGTTATATTCTTTTAGTTTGTATTGCTTTTTATCAATTACTTTCATACAGGTTTTTGCTAACTGGGTTTTTTTGTCCGACAACCTATTTCTTAGATAGGCAACTGCTACATATTCGTCTTCTATTTTTTCAATAGTTAAATCATCAGCAGTTAATCCAAGAACCTCTCCAATTCTTAGACCACATTGGTACATTAACCTAACAATACACTCTTCTCTTTTTGAATATTCCTTTCTAATTAGTGAAATAATACTTTTAAACTCTTCAACAGATATATACATTGGAACTTCATCATTAACAGATGGTCCTTTTTCTGTTATTTCATAAGGATTTATTTTCATCTCAACACCATATTCAGACGTCATTACTGTAACCTCTTTCTCTGACTTTGTCAGGAACAGAGAATCTTTTAAGTTTAGATATTTCATGTAACTTCTGTATACAGAAAAATATCCGTTAATAGTCTCGAAATTTCTTGATGTTGTTATTTCAAAGGAAATGACTTGTCCTTCTGGCGAAAATCCCCTTAAAAAATCAATTAAATTAGATATATCGGTTTTGCTAAAATCAGCTATATCTTTATTAATAATCTTGCTGAATACATATAACAATTTTAATGCATGTAATCCTTTTTCTCTTGAATTAATAGATAGAGCATTTATACTAAAATTTAAATATCTGAACACTTGCTTTATTGGCAACATATTTTCATCATAGAGAATAAAATATGTTTGTTTATTTTTCTCAACAATTGCTGACCTTAAATGAATTTTCTCTGTATATATTAATGTGTTGTTTTGATTATAAGTTTCAACATTATAAAAATTCTCGTTGCTTTTTTTTTGCTCTTTAACAATTATCAATTTTACACCTCTTTAGTATTTATTATTAATAAGTTCAAGATTACTATATTTGTTCAAGATTACTATATTTGTTGAACATTTTTAATTTTACCATACATTATATACTAAATCAATTTAGAATATTCGATATACTTACTTTTAAAAAGGTGTTCAACTTCATAAAGAAGTTAAATAATATTAATATGGCTTGATATAAGAGCTTTCAGCATAGTTGAACACATTATGTTTTTACCATACTTTTACGAGAAAAGATGGTTTTCTTCAGGATTAAATGTTTTAAATAAATTCGTAAACATCTCCTTTCAAGCAAATGTTCCATTTGGCACAGACTTAATATTTACTGCCGGAGAGTATAAGTTTGCCTTTGAAATATGTGAGGATTTATGGGTTACTATACCTCCTAGCTCCTACCTTGCATTAAAGGGTGCTAATATTATTGGTAATCTTTCAGCCTCAAATGAGATTGTTAGCAAGGCAGATTATCGAAGAAATCTTGTGGAATCCCAAAGTGCACGTTGTATGTGCTCATATATTTATGCTTCTTCAGGAGTATTTGAATCCTCCACTGACTTAGTTTTCAGCGGACACCTTTTAATTTCAGAAAATGGCCTTATTTTAGAGGAAAATAATCGCTTTCAAAGAGAAAATGAAATTGTTACCTCAATTGTGGATATCGATAAATTAAGTAATGAAAGACTTAGAAATATAAGTTTTAGTGATAGGAGCTTAATTAATACGAATGAAATAAGAGAAATTCCTTTTGAATTTCAAAGTACAGAGATTGTAATTTTTAATAGGTTAATCCCAAAACATCCTTTTGTACCATCTAATGAAAAACTACGAGATTATCGCTGCAGGGAGATATTTAATATTCAAGCCTCGGCTCTCTGTAAAAGACTTTCTCATACTGGTCTTAACAAAGTTGTTATCGGAATTTCAGGTGGACTTGATTCTACATTAGCATTACTTGTAGCAGTTGAAGCTTTTGAAGTTTTAAAGCTTCCTTTAAAGAATATTATATCAGTAACTATGCCTGGATTTGGCACTACAGATAGAACCTATAGTAATGCAGTAAATCTTTGCAAAAAACTAGGTACAGATTTTAGGGAAGTAAATATTGTGCCTGCCTGCCTTCAGCATTTTAAAGATATTGGTCATGATGCTAATGTACATGATATTACTTATGAAAATGTTCAAGCCAGAGAAAGAACACAAATTCTAATGGATCTTTCAAATAAAGAGGGAGGTATATTAGTTGGTACTGGTGATTTATCGGAGCTTGCACTTGGCTGGGCTACTTACAACGGCGATCACATGTCCATGTATTCGGTGAATTGCTCTATTCCAAAAACCCTAGTTAGATATTTAGTTAAGTATGCTGCAATAAAGGAAGTTCATGGAGAAACATCTAATATACTACTGGATATATTAGATACTCCGGTAAGCCCAGAACTGCTTCCAAAGGATAAAAATGGTGAAATATCTCAAAAGACTGAAGATTTAGTAGGTCCTTATGAACTTCACGACTTTTTCCTATACTATTTTATAAGGCAAGGTGCCTCCAAAGATAAAATTTTATTTTTAGCTAAAATTGCCTTTAAAGATTGCTACAGCGAAGAGGTTATAGAAAAATGGCTGGATAAATTCATTAAAAGATTTTTCACTCAGCAGTTTAAACGCTCTGCCCTTCCTGATGGGCCGAAGGTGGGAACTGTAAGTCTTTCTCCTAGAGGAGACTTGCGAATGCCTTCAGATGCAAGCTTTAATTCATTTTTATAGTGTAATAATCATCTTATAAAAGGAATATTATTAAATAATTCTTAAAAAATAAGGCACTGAAAATACTGGAAAAACGAAGATACTAAGAAGGTTATTTTTTGAACCTCCTCAGTATACCCACTACTTCCCATATTTCAGTGTCTAAATTTTCATATCTATTTATAAATATCTACAACTAAGCCGCTTATTTCATCTATGGTTGAAGCTATCATTAAGTTGTCTTTTTCATCTGAAAGCAACATTTCTGTTAATTCCTTTAGTTTATTATCAATTATGTCTACAGTCATAAAATATTGCGTCTGCCAAAAACTAATGTCCTTATTAACCTCATACATATAAGAAAGTACAGATTTAAGATACTCCTTTATCATTTTCTTATAGGCATGTACATCAGAATAACATTTTGTTACTGCTAGTCTATTCCCCTTTTTCTTTATATCTTCAAGTATATGTTTTAACTGCTCTTCATTTTTTCTGTCACGAGCAAAATTAAAGCTTTGGGAAAAATCCTTTTTAATCCCTATGCCTTTTTTATCTTCAGAGGTAATTGGTGTATTTCTATTTATTCTAGATATCTCCATAAAGCTCAACTCCAATATTAGCTTTTGTACGGTTATTATATATTTACATAAGAAATCTTAAAGTCTCTTGAAATTCATCTTGCTAGATTAAACTCTTTAATGCAAAGACTTACAGCTTCTTCAGTATTTAAAAAATTTATTCCTAGTTTTTTTAATTTTTTATTAGTTATTCTAATATCTCTTGGCTGCTTGCTATATCTTACATCGTCTTTTATGATTATTTCATTTAATCTATGACTAATGCCAAGCTTCTTCACTATAACTTCAGCAATGTCAAAGGTTGTAAGATTGTTTTCACTGCCTGTATGATAAGTTCCAAAAGGGATTTCCATAATTTCTTCAATATTTTTTAATAAATCATAAACATAAGTCATACCTCTATATTCATAGGAGGGTACAAGTATCTTATTACCATTTATCGAAGCATTAATTACATTCCATAAAATATTTGGATTAACCTTGCGAAAACGTTCTGGTACTCCAAAAAGCCAGGTAAGTCTTAATATCCATTTTTCCTCTAATATCTTTGCAATTTCTTTTTCAGCATTTAGCTTATGTTTCCCATAGGTTGTATTAGGTATAGGTTCTGTTTCTTCACTGTAAGGACCTGCTTCTATATTGCCGTTAAAAATTTGTTCTGTACTTAAATTTATCATTTTGGTTTTAACTAAACTACAGGCTTTAGCAATATTTATACATCCTGTAACATTAATATCATAAGAAGCTGCCTTATCTTCTTCACATTTACCTGTGTCTGCAATTGCAGCTGTATGAAGAACATATTGAGGTTTTAAAGACTTAAATATCTCTAATACCTTATTTCCGTCTCTAATATCCAAATCATTTTTTTTCAAGGCTATAATATTATACTTGCCTTTATAATATTCACAGAACCTGGATGCTAAAAATCCAGAAGCTCCTGTTACTAATATTTTATCCATAATAAATCTCCAAATTCAAAATACATTTATTAAATTATAACATTAAAAAACTTAAAGAAAAGTTTAATTTTTGTTTTTTAAATTGATATTGTCTAAGTCTTTTCTCAACTTTTGTTCTATTATATAAATTTTATTTGAAGTACTTAATTTCATATCATTGCTATTCTCAATCTTATTATAGCAAAAAATATAAGCTAAATTAAAGCATAACCCATATAAAATAGCAAATATTAATATTATTATTAACACCTTAGAAAATTTATTGTTAAGCTTGAGTTTACTTTCTCTAAGCTCTAGATCTTCAACAATGTCATATTCTCCTCTCATGTTTATACCCCCATTATATTTTAAAATACGGATAAAGTTTCTTTATAATATATGTAGAACATGTCCACCATATACTTAATTATTGACACCAACTTTAGCATTTAATCACATAATGGGTTATTAATTCACTTTTTTATCATATATTTATTTATTAAAAAAGAAGCTTTTAAGCTTCTTATACACTTTTCCAGTCTATATACTGGTTTAATTTTTCAACAAATAAAACTAAATATTTTTCTTCTAATTCGCTAAATCTATTTTGTTCCGGACTATCCAAGTCTAAAACGCCATAAACAACTTCATCTTTAATTATTGGAATTACTAATTCAGAATTAGAGGCTGAGTCACAGGCTATATGCCCTGGAAAATCATGAACATTTTTTATTCTTTGTACCTTTTTTTCTAAAGCGGCAGTTCCGCAAACTCCATTACCTAGCTTAATCCTATTGCAAGCAGGAAGGCCTTGAAATGGTCCAAGAATTAATTCATCACTTCTCATAATATAAAAACCAGCCCAATTCAATCTATCTATAACAGCCTTAATAATTGCCCCAGCGTTGCATAAGTTAGCTAGGTTGTCCTTTTCTGAACTTAATTGCCCTTCTAATAGTATAAGCATATATTTATATTTTTGTTCAGTATTCATTTTATCTAAAACATCTAATTTAAACATAATTGCCTCCAATACAAAATAATTTTATTTTAGTTCATTTTACCACTTTATTTTAACTGAATTCAATAAAATTTAAATTAGCTTAAAAATACTTTTCTTAATTTTTATAAACTATTAACTGTATCAATTATTAAGAGAGCTTAGTGTTTAAAATAATTTTAACATAACAAATACCTTAACTAACAAGGGAGCTATTATAACTGTAAAAAGTCCGGCAATTCCTACAGCTAGACTGCTCATAGCGCCTTCCGTTTCACCTATTTCTACAGCCTTTGTAGTTCCTAGGGCGTGTGAGGCAGTTCCAATTGCTACTCCTATTGAAACCTTATCTTTTATTTTGAAAATCTTACAGATAAATGGCCCGGCTATTGCGCCAAAAATACCTGTAATTATAATTGCTGCAACGGTAACAGATGGTATGCCATTAAGCTGACTGGAGATTGCAACTCCTATTGGGGTAGTAACTGATTTAGGCACTAGAGAACTCTTTAATGCAATGCTTACATTAAAAAGTTTTGCTAGAAAAATAACACATAGCATTCCACAGGTTGAGCCAATTGTTATACCTGCTATTATAGGCAGGGCGTTTGATTTAAGCACGTTAATCTTTTTATAAAGCGGCACTGCAAGTACTACTGTTGCTGGTGCTAAGAAGAAGGAAATAAACTGGCCTCCTTTATTGTAATCTTCAAATTTTATATTAGCGGTTAATAATAGCAATATTATTAGAGCTTGGCTTACAAATAAAGGATTAAGGACAGCTAATTTTGTTTTCTTGTTTAAATAAATTCCAATTTCATAAGCTATAAGTGAAATGGTAATGCCAAATAGGGGAGTACTAATTATTTCCTTCATTACTGCAGCCTCCCATTAAAATTTGTACAGTAAATCCTGTTACTACCAAAACTATTACTGTAGAAATAAAAATTATTAATAAAATTGAAATCAAGTTTCCTCTTAGTATATCAAGGCTTGTTAGGATTTGTACACCTGCAGGTACAAAGAAGAAAGCTAAATGATCCAGTAAAAAATCACTTACTTTATCAATATGCGTCAATTTAATTATTCCTGTTAAAAGGAAAATTAAGAGTAATACCATCCCAAGTACATTTCCCGGAATAGGTATATTAAAAATTTTATTAATCATCTCACCCAATAAACACATAACTAGTATTATTGCAGATTGTCTCAAGAGTTTCATTAATTCATCCTCGCTTTATTTCGTAATACTAATTATCATACCACTAAAAAAAAGAAAATCCTTAATTGTAAGAAAATCAATAAAATATAGAAAATAAAAAGCTTCTACCTTTTAAGTAGAAGCCATTTTTGCTATGCAGCAACGACTCTAGATACTATTATTGCTATGCCGATTAAAAGACCTGCTATGACAATAGCCACAGCTACATTATTTTTTTCAAGTTCTTTGTTAAAGTCAAGCGGTATCATTTTGTCGAAAATAATATATCCTATAGCCATTATTACTATTCCTAAAATTCCAAATAGTGCACTTAAGCCTAAATTATTAAGTACTCCCATATAAATTCCCCCTAAATTTATTTTTCAGTATTCATAGTTAATATTATTTCATAAACCTTCCATTTATTCAAGCTATTAATAATTTTAATAATATTGAGCTGTTAAAAAAACTTATAAATAGAATCATATAGCTTGGAAGAAAGTTTTACATTCATTTTAAATATACTATCTAGGGTATAATCATAAGAATATATATATCGATAATATTATTGAATTATATAATAAAATAAATTATAATATTAGAGTGACACTATATATGGTATATTTAAACATTTTTACTACTACATATAGGTAATTTATATATTGGGGGTTGAGCTATGGACAGCACATCAAAGGATAAAAAACCAATTCATTTAAATTCAATACTTAAAAGAGTGTATACCAAAGAATTAGAAAATGATAGCACTAAAACAGTATATGATCTATTTAATTGGAAAAATGTTGATGTATTTTTAAAAGATTATAAAACTTCGAAGGTAATTATAGATATGAAGGATCTAGAATTCCCCGAAGACTATTCACAAAATGCATGTAATATAATTGCATCAAAATATTTTAGAAGAGCTGGAGTTCCTAATAGTTTAGGTTATGAAAACAGTATGAAAATGGTAGCTGACAGGCTTGTTAGTTTTTGGGCTGAGGCACTTGTAGATGAAGGCATTATTGAAACTGAGGATGAAAAAAGTATTTTTTATGACGAAATGGTCTTTGGACTCTTAAATCAGATGTATGCCCCAAATTCTCCACAATGGTTTAATACAGGACTTTCACTAGCATATGGTATTAAGGGTAATAAACAAGGAAACTATTACTACAATGAATCCTTAAATAAGGTTGTTGAATGTGAAGATACATATTCTCGGACACAGGCTTCAGCATGTTTTATTGTATCTATTGAAGATAAGCTTCTAGGTGCACATTCTATTTCTGAACAATTTGTTACAGAAACAAAACTTTTTAAAGGAGGTTCTGGAACCGGAACAAACTTTTCAACCCTTAGAGCAAAAGGTGAAAAACTTTCTGGTGGCGGAGTTTCTTCAGGACTAATGAGCTTTCTAAAAGGCCTTGATAGAAATGCTGGAGCAATTAAATCTGGCGGCACTACTAGAAGAGCAGCAAAAATGGTTTGTCTTGATGTTGATCACCCTGAGGTTATGGATTTTATTACTTGGAAGGCAAAGGAAGAAGATAAGGTTAGAGCCTTAGGTAAAATGGGCTATGATATGGATATTGACGGAGAAGCTTACGAAACTGTTTCAGGACAAAACAGTAATAATTCAATAAGATTTTCTGATGAATTTATGAAAAAGGTTAAGGAGTTAAATTTAAATCCAGATGAAGAAATTGAGCTAAAAGGCAGAATGGACACTAAGGTCAATAGGAATATTAAAGTTAAAGAGCTTTGGGATAAATTTAATAATTCCGCATGGCATTGCGCAGACCCAGCTCCACAATTCGATGATACTTTTAACGCTTGGCATACTTGTCCTGCTGGTGAAGATGGACTTTATAACGCAAAACATAATAGAATAAATTCCACAAATCCTTGCGGCGAATATGCTTTTTTAGATGATACCTCCTGTAACTTGGCATCCATAAATATATTTAAGTTCTATGATCATGAAACAAAAAGTTTTGATACCCAAGGATACATACATTTTGTAGGGTTAATTCAGCTTGCACTTGAAGCTTCCATTCATTGGGGGCAATTTCCTACTGAAGACATAGCTAGAAAAACTTACATGTTTAGAACTACAGGTTTAGGTTTGTCTAACTTAGCTGCACTTTTTATGGTGCTTGGATTTCCTTATAATTCTGAAGAAAGCAGGGCAATAGCTTCATCATTAATAGGAATTATGACTGGTCATTCCTATTATGTTTCTTCATTAATGGCAGAAAAGGCAGGCCCATTTAGAAAATATGATATTAATAAGGAATATATGCTAAGAGTTATTAGGAATCATGCAAGGGTAGCCGGTGCTGAAGCTTCTGACTATGAAGGTTTAAATTATAATCCCGTAAAAGTTAACCATGAAATGTTGAAAAGCTTAGAGCTAACTTCATTAAGTGATTCTTTAAAAAATATATGGCAAAATGCTTTAGTATATGGAAATAAATATGGTTATAGGAATGCTCAGGTTTCGGTAATTGCTCCTACAGGCACAATTTCATTTGCTATGGATTGTACTGCCACCTCTATTGAGCCTTTCTTTAGCCACATTGTATATAAAAAGCTTGTAGGCGGCGGATATATGACAGTAGTAAATCCATGCCTTAAAATATCCCTAGAAAACTTAAACTACTCAAGCGAAGAGATTGAGGAAATTTTAGATTATGTTCTGAGAAAAGAGACAGTATTTGAAAATAGCTATGAATATGAGAGAATTTTAGATGGTAAAATCGAAGGAGCTCCACATCTAAAAGAGGAGCATTTAGCTATATTTGATACAGCGAATAAATGTGGTAGTGGAGATAGATATATTAAGCCTATGGGACATGTAGCTATGGTTGCGGCTATAACTCCACTTATTTCAGGAGCTGTTTCAAAGACAGTAAATCTTCCAAAAAATGCTTCTGTGGATGACTTTAAAGAAGTAGTTCTCACTTCCTGGGAACTGGGGATAAAAGGAATTACTCTTTATAGAGACTCCTCTAAGGCCGCTCAGCCGCTTAATACTAACCTTCTTTCAGAAAGTGAAGAAGTAAATTTAGAAAGCCTTACTTACTCACAGCTTCTTCAAAAGGCGAAGGAGTTTCAATCTGAAAGGCATTATTCTAAAAGGGATAAACCTACTGGGATAAGATACGGAACAACTCATCCAGCTCAAATCGAAGATGTGAAAGTATATACAACCGTCAATAGACGCGAGGACGGTGAGATTTCTGAAATATATATTACTACCGATAGAGAAGGCACAATAATAACTGGACTCTTAAATTCACTGTCTAAATCAATTTCAGTTATGCTTCAATATCATGTTCCGCCAAGAGATATTGCTAGAATGCTTAGAGGACAAAAATATGAGCCCTATGGTTTTGTACAAAAACACCCTTATATTAAACATGTAAGCTCAATTTCTGATCTTATTAGCAAGATAATAGACATTGAACTTGGAGATTATACTAGATGCCAAGTTAAGCCTGAAGCTGCAGAAAACTCTCCATATCATCAACATACTTCTAGCAGCAGCATAAGCGAAGAAGTAGCTGCAGCTCAGCCTGAGCATCCTCACAAAAATGGTGAGGATGGTGTAAAATTATATGGAGCTACATGTCCTAACTGTTCAAGTACAAGGATGGTCATGAATGGAACCTGTAAGGTATGTTTAGATTGCGGTTCCACAACCGGATGCAGCTAAAGTTAATACCTGATAATTTTTTCACTATGTGGCACAAGAAACATTCTCGTGTCACATTAATAAAAGGATTAAATTAAAGACATATGTCTTTAATTTAATCCTTTTTATTTTTTACTCTATTGGGCTTTGCTTTAGGCTTTATTTTAATATCCTTTTTATTTCCTTTTTTATAGTAAGTGCTAGTTGAAGTACTATCTGCTGTTTTTCTCTTGTTCCAGCCGCTTAAATCAATAAACCAAAGGAAAAGAATAATAAATATTCCTGAAGGACCATAAACCCAAAGTGGATTCTTTGGGTCAACACCCAAGAAGCTCGGAACAACAAGAAAAACAAACGCAATTGCTAGTACTACCCACTTATTTACCTT
Source organism: Candidatus Clostridium stratigraminis (assembly GCF_045310675.1). Taxonomy (NCBI): domain Bacteria; kingdom Bacillati; phylum Bacillota; class Clostridia; order Eubacteriales; family Clostridiaceae; genus Clostridium; species Candidatus Clostridium stratigraminis. The sequence continues at coordinate 409,112 of NZ_JBJHZZ010000002.1, read as the reverse complement.
TACCTTTAATTTATCTAAAATGAAGTATTTTATTCCATTGTAGATAAGCAAAATAGCTAAGGCAAATATAAGCATTTCCAAAATTAATTTAAACCAACTTGGCATAATATCTTACCTCCATTCGTGATATTTAATATATAACTATTATGAAGCATTTGGTCTAATTTATCAATATATATAAATATTAATAAAAATTTTAATAAATTACTTGTTATAAAATTGTCAAGCATCTTTTTTTCTGTTATAATATTTTTATGAGCTTGTATAAATCTGAGTAATATTTCAGGAGGTCAATTATGGATGGGGCATGTAATCTTCAACTCGATGATTTAGATTTTCAAATATTAAGTATACTTTTTAATGATTCTAGGACTCCATTTTTAGAGATTGCAAGGCAATGCCATGTTAGTGGAGGCACTATTCATGTTAGAATGAAAAAGATGGAAGACATCGGAATTATAACAGGAACTAAGCTTATTGTTGATAATACAAAGCTTGGTTATGATGTCTCTTGTTTTATAGGTATAAAATTAGACAAGGCTTCCTCTTATCCTGAAGTATTAAAGGATATGAAAGCAATTGATGAAATAGTAGAACTTCACTATACAACTGGAGAGTATTCCATTTTTATTAAATTATTATGTAAAAATGTTTCCCATCTGCAGGATATACTTATGAATAAAATTCAAAATATCAATGGTGTACAGAGTACAAATGCTTTTATTTCACTACTTAAACCCATAGATAGAAATATAAAATTGAACTGCAATTTTTAAAAGCCATAAAGGCTTTTTTTTATTAACTTTTTAAATTATATTCTGTAAAAAACTTAATATTTTTTTTCATAATTTTTTTCATAATTTTTAAAAATACGCGGATAATATTAATGACTAAATATTTGTAAAGGAGATAGGATTATGAGAACATTAGATGCTCTAGTTTTATTGTTTGTCGTAATTGGTGCAGTTAATTGGGGATTAATAGGTTTTTTTAACTTCAATTTAATCTCTGCTCTTTTTGGAGAAATGACTACTTTATCAAGAGTAATATATGCCGTTGTAGGTATTGCAGGTATATATGCAATTTCATTCTTCGGTAGAGATAGAGGTTATGATAGACATGACGAAGTAGTTAGATAACTACAGAATTAATTAAAAATGCAAACAACTGCTTAAAAATAAGTTGTTTGCATTTTTAATTAGTAAATAATATTTATATGATTTAAAAAGTTTTTACTTAGCTTTGTAAATTCTTAATTATTTCAAATAATTTAATTGCAGCTTTTTTAGGGCCTTCTTTTTCTTTACCTTCTATGGCTAAACATGTATTTATTTGTCCAACCTTTACTCCTGTTGTAAAGAAATTATTAAAATACATAGGTAAAAGTTTTTCCATATCCTCTCTTCTTTGCACCGGTCCAAAGGGATTTGCAAAATATGATTTTACTAGACCCTTTTCGGTAGTTGTGCCTTTAGCCATTCTTGCACCCTCCCTAAAAATTTCTATTGCTGCCTTAGGAGATAGAAAGTATTCAATTTCAGAATTACCCTCCATAACCTCTTCATAATTATTGGCATAAAATAATAAATCAATAGGGTATCCCTTAACTACTTCTTTATAGGTTGATACAGGCATAACAAGCCTTGCATTTATTTTATCTGGATTCATAAATATACTTCTATCTATCTCCTTAAAGGCATAGCCTTGATCTAAATCATCCAATCTTACAAATGCTCCTGTTTCAGTTCCATAGCCTAGGGCTTTACCTGTATCATTAAGCTTCAGTACTCCCATATCATCAAAGACCACAGTCATGTCGCTAATATAATCTTCACTTAAGCCCCTGAATGCTTCTAGACTTTCAGACTTCCCTGCCCCGCTATCTCCCATTATTACTACATTTGCAGCTTTTCCATTTTTCATAACTATATTAACCATGGCGCCATGAATTGGAAGATACCCTCTTTTTATCATAATTAAATTATGGAGGGTTAAGGTCATTTTTTTCATATACCCGAAATAATCTATTTCATTACCATAGGTCACTAAGCCAAGCATAATATTATTTGCATTATCATCATAAAATACTGTTTCAACTTTATTATTATTAGCCCGCGCTCCAAAGACGTAGATAATATCAGGCTTAACACCCTTATATTCCTCTTCCTTCGCCATTTCAAATAAATTGCAAAGTGTTACTCCATGTGACATAAAATCCCTGTGAAAATAAATATAAGCTAGTAAGGTTCCAACCTTTGCTGGAAAACAAAAAAAGTGATCTTTATTTAAATTAATGTTAATAAGTGGATTATTAAATACCTCCATAAAAATTCCGTCTCTTGTATTTTTTTTAGGATATGAAATAAATGGTGGATCAATCATTATTGAACTAATAAAAGGTATATTTTTTAATACACTATACTCCATTGGTATATTCCACTTATTGCTATTTACAATAATACCTGCATTCCCTCCGGCAGGAAGCTGCCTATATACTGATGGTTTATATCCTGAAATATGTTCCTCTATTCTTCTATAGGTATTAAGTACAAGTTTTGAAAAATTAATATTAGCATCAAGAAAACTTACACTCTCATATCCTTCCAACCCATTAACTCTGCTGTTGTGTATTAAAGTGTATCTTTCAAGCCTTCTCCAAAAGTTATATAAATCTTCAATTAGATCAATAAAATTTTCCTTTCTTAAGAAAATACTCTTATATTTATCATTTAATTTTATTATATTATCTGATTTCTCTATTGTAAGCAGCTTTAAGAGTCTTATAATTTCATCAGTTAGCTCAACTATGTCTTTAAGTTCTAAACTATTTTCTAAATATCTATAAATATTAGATCTTCTATACATTATTTTTTCTAAATAAGAAGTCACAACCCTTTTAAATCCACTGCTATCTATTAATTTTTCCATTGTGTCACAATACTTAACAGTAAAATTAATCATTACTTTGTCATTACTTAAAGAAAAATCCTTTTTCATCTATTTATTGCCTCCATAATGATATTTTCAGTTTTAATTCTTTCAATATTTAATTGCATAGGTATATATTATCATGTTTTATGAATTTTTAAAACCTTCCAATTTCATTTTTCTAATTTTTTTAATTACCTGCATACAGCTTCTAAAACATCTATAGATAAGTCCTTACAATTAAGCTTTGCCTTAGCTCCAATAGGAAGTATTAACTTTGGGTCCTCATGTCCGCTCATAAAATTTATGAGTGTTGGCTTATTTAATCTTAAAATTCTATTTTCAATTACTTCCTTTAATGAAAATTTATTTTGATTTTTATCTGTCTCGCAATTTGTAAATTGACCTAAGATAAACCCTTTGCACTCTTGCAGTTTTCTAGCAAACAAAAGCTGGGTCAACATCCGATCAACTTTATATGGAGCTTCATCTACCTCTTCTATAAAAAGAATTCTGTTTTTAGTTATTATTTCATAATTAGTGCCTAAGCTATTACATATTAAAGATAGGTTCCCTCCAACTATTCTGCCCTCTACACTTTTCTCCATGTTACTAGACATAGCTGCATTTTCAGGATTTTTAATGCTGTATTTTCTATTTCCATCTAATAAACTTCTAAAAAAGGCCTCTTGAGTCTCCTTAATATTTAGACTACTATTAAGCATTGGACCATGAAAGGTGATTAAACCTTCTTTCTCAAATAGGTAATTTAATAATATGGTAATATCACTGTACCCCATAAAAATCTTAGGATTCCTTCTTATTTTTTTAAAATCAATATACGGAAGCAGCCTCATTGCCCCATATCCGCCTCTAATACAAAGCAGCATTTTTACAGTATTATCTGAAAACATGTCATTGATATCCTGTGCTCTATCTTCATCCCTGCCGGCAAAATAACCCCATTTATCATAAATATGTTTACCCTTTTTTATATTGAACCCTAAATTTTTTAATATGTCTATTCCCTTTTCTATATTTTCCTCTGTTTCAATACTAGCAGGTGCTACAATACCAATAGTATCTCCTCTCACAAGCTTATCGCCTCTCAAAGCCCTCACTCCAATTACCATATTTATACATTATATTCCATACTCCAGAGTTTAAATTCATATAATGAGTTCAAAAAATAAAAGAATGCCACCTATGTGATAAAATGCACATAGGTGGCAATTGCTTTCTGCCTTATTTTAATAAAGTCATAGCTTTTGTAACTACATTTTCAACAGTAAATCCAAACTTCTCGAATAATTGTTCAGCTGGTGCAGATTCTCCAAAATGATCTATTGAAATAATATCTCCATCAAAACCAACATATTTATGCCATCCAAAGGAGCTAGCAGCTTCTACAGCAAGTCTGTTTCTAACTGACTTTGGAAGTACGCTTTCCTTATATTCACTGCTTTGAGCCTCAAAAACTTCAAAGGAAGGCATACTTACTACTCTAGCATCAATGCCCCTATCTTTTAATACTTTAGCTGCTTCATAAATAAGTTCAACTTCTGAACCAGTTGCCATAAGTATAATATCTGGAACTGCTTTTTCACTATCCTTTAATATATATGCACCCTTAAGAGCTCCTTTTTTAGATTCCTCATAAAGGGGCAAATTCTGCCTTGTTAAAACTAAGGTAGTTGGTCCATCTTGACTTGTTATAGCTGAATACCATGCTGATGCTGTTTCATTTGAATCAGCAGGTCTAAATACATTCATATTCGGCATACTTCTTAGGGCCGCTAACTGTTCTATAGGCTGATGAGTAGGTCCATCTTCTCCAACACCAATGCTGTCATGAGTTAGTACGTAGGTTACAGGAAGCTTCATTAGTGAGGATAATCTCATAGCGCCCTTCATATAATCACTGAATACAAAGAAGGTTGCAACGAAGGTTCTCAGACCACCATGAACTGCTATACCATTTCCTATAGCTGCCATAGCATGTTCTCTTACTCCAAAGTGAAGATTTGCCCCACTTCTATCTTCAGCTGAAAAATCACCTTTATCCTTCATATATGTTTTATTGGATGGAGCTAAATCTGCAGAACCGCCAATTAGATTTGGAACTAATTTGGCTAATCTATTAATAACTTCACCAGAGGAGGCTCTTGTAGCCATTTTACCGCTAAACTTCCAGAAATCTTCATCATTTAATAGTTCTACTGGAAGTTTGTCACTGTGCCAAACTTCCCATTCCTTAGCAAGCTCAGGGTATTTATTGCCGTAGTTTGTAAAAATTCTATTCCATTCCTCTTCCTTTTCCTCACCTTCTTCTATAAGTGAAGCCATATGTACACGTACTTCTTCAGGAACATGGAATTCCCCCTCATATTGCCATTTTAAAAATTCCTTTGTTTTCTTAATATTTTCTGCTCCAAGTGGCTCTCCATGCACACCTGCAGTACCTTGCTTTGGTGAGCCATAACCTATCTGGGTTTTAATAACTATTATGCTAGGTCTCTCATGATCTTCCTTTGCCAGCTTAATAGCATTATTAATAGAAGTTATATCATTTCCATCTTCTACAACAAGAACTTGCCAGCCATAAGCCTTATATCTTGCTTCAACACTTTCTCTGAAAGCAATATCCGTATTTCCTTCTATAGAAATTTTATTTGAATCATATAACACTATAAGTTTATCTAAAGCTAATGTTCCTGCTAATGATGCAGCTTCAGATGTAATACCTTCCATCATATCTCCATCACCAGAAAGTACATATGTATAATGATCAACTATCTTAAAGTTTGGTCTATTAAACTTTTCAGCCAAATGACTTTCAGCTATTGCCATACCTACGCCAGTTGCTAAACCTTGTCCTAAAGGGCCTGTTGTGGTTTCTACACCATTAGTATGACCATATTCAGGATGACCAGGAGTCTTACTTCCAAGTTGTCTAAAGTTCATTAAATCATCTATTGTTAGTCCATAACCAAATAAATGCAGAAGGGAATATAATAGCATTGAGCCGTGACCTGCAGATAAAATAAATCTATCTCTATCTAACCATTTACTATTTTTAGGATTATGCTTCATTTGTTTTGCCCAAAGTGTATATGCCATAGGTGCTGCTCCAAGAGGAAGTCCAGGATGACCGGAATTTGCCTTCTGAACACCTTCTGCGGACAATATCCTAATGGAATTGACTGTTAAGTTATCAATATTGCTCATATAATACTACTCCTTTAATATATTTTATTTACTGATTTATCCTTAAATAACTTCATTGTATATTATAACTCACGATTTTAAAATAATCCAATGCAATTTAAAAAAATAGAAGATGTAAAATGCATCTTCTTATTTTTTTACACCTTTTATAACTAAGGCAAATGAATCTTCGTTGTACATTTCTTCATTAAAGTTACCAAAAATTTCGATGCTTTTAAATCCAGCATCTTCAAACATAGACTTTAGTTCTTCCATTTTAAGAGCAATTAAATCTACAGAGTTTTCATATTTGTCTTCATTGTCTACTTTAGAAACTATAAGTTCAGTATTAAATTCTACTTTACCTTCACTTTCTAAATAATTATATTTTCTAATAAACTTAACACCCTTTTCAGCTCTGTCAATTGTAGGAAGTGACTTTATATTATTTTTAATAACTCTGTCAAAATTAATAATTTGTATTACTAATGAACCATCATCAATAAGCATGTCATATATATCTTTAATTAATTGATGAATTTTTTCTTTATTTTTTAAATGTACAATTGAATTCCCAATACAAAAAACAAAGTCATATTTTTTTCCATAAAATATATCCTTAGATTTTATCATATCGCCAACAACAAAATCTGCAAACAAGCCGCCTTTATCTTTTGCCTTAGATATCATTTCCTCTCCTAAATCAATGCCATCAACCCTGTGACCTTTTTGTGCTAAGGCAATTGAATAATTTCCGGTTCCACAAGCTAAATCTAAAATCTTACTATTACCTTTTAAATTTTTGCAAAGATATTTTAAAGTTGTATCATCACGCGGAAATACTATATCATATACTTTGCATAATTCTCTATAAAACTTCATAAATGCTTGGTCTGGACTTTATTAAAGCCCAAAACCTCTCCTTCCCATTTTAAAATTCAGGTTTGCTTCTATAAATTATATCCACCTATACTAATTTTATTAATACCTGAAGTAAATCTTTTTTATTTTTATTATAAATTTCTAAATTTTAAATTCTTCAACGTCTTCTGCTAATCTTTCAGCTGTAAAACTAATAGCTTCAGCTGAATTTAAAAGCTGTTTAACATTTTTTAGCTGTTGCTCACTAATCGAAGAAATTGATTTAGCTGAAGTATTTACTTGATCATTAATAGCTGTTACAGATTGAACATCATAAAATATTCTTTCTTTTTCTAGAACAGAATTTTTAATAGAAGTACAAACATTTTCTATTTGAGGCAAGGTATTATTAACTTCTTTCATAATAACGTTAAATGAAGCTACTGTCTCATCAATAATTGTTAATTGCTTATCCATTTTTTCAGAGATAAAGTCTGAGCTTCCAGAAACATCTTCTACATTTCTTGAAACTTCATTTACAATATCATTTATATCTTTCGAAGCTTCCAAAACCTGCTCTGCAAGCTTTTTTATTTCTTCAGCAACTACAGTAAAACCCCTTCCTGCCTCACCAGCCCTAGCTGCTTCTATTCCGGCATTTAGTGCAAGAAGGTTTGTCTGTTTTGCTACATTGTTAATAACATCAGTGATATTAACTATTTTAATAACATCAAGACTTAATGTGTTTATTTCTTTATTAGTCTCTATAAATGAGTTTCTCACGTCTTCTATTGAATGAACTAATACCTTTATTTTTTCTGATCCTACATCAGCATTTTCTTTTATTCTTTCACTGCTTGAAGTAGCATTTTCTACTTTATTGCTAACATTATCTAAAGTAGCTCCAAACACCTCAAGTTTATGAAATATGTCAGTAATATGTATATTTTGTTCTGATACAGAATTAAAAACATCTTCTACAGAATTAGATGCATCTTTTGTGGATGTAGAAGCAACCTCTCCAAATGCCATAAGTTGAGAGGAAATTTTATTTAATTCTGTAACAACCTGCTTAATACCACTAATGGTATTCTTCAATATCTTAATTGAATTGTTCAAAGCACTGCCAAGCTTTGCTACTTCATCCCTGCCTTTACTATCAAAGTTAATAGTAAAATCTCCATTTGAAAATTTATCAAGCTTTTTTACAATTTTTGAAATAGGCTTAGTAATTGAACCAGATATTATTAGTCCTAATAATATTGCTAATATTAAAACTAAAATTGAAATTAGTAATGACTGAAGAAAGGTATTTTGAATAACCTTGTTCATGCTTTGAAGTGATATACCAATATTAATAGTACCGACTAATTTATCTCCTTCATAAAATGGAGTTGCAATATTATAAACTTGTTCGCCAGAAGGGCTTTTAAATATAAAACCTGTAGTTTCGCCGTTTTTTGTCACACCGTTAATAGAATTCTTATCTGTAGTTGATATACTATTATTTTCAGTAGCTGAACTTACTGTATCAGTTTTAGTATCCTTCGTATCGCTTTTTTCATCACTTGCAAGCATTTGCATATTGGTATCAACAAGAGAGATATAGGAGATACTTCCGTCACTTTCTTTCTTTACTTCACTAAACAAGTTATGAATATCATCTAAATTATCTATTTTATATCTTGTAATTTCTCTGTTGATTGTGGAAATAAGAGTGTTACCATCATTTTTCATCTGACTAATAGCAGCCTTTTGGACATCATAATAAGACACGCCCATAAATGTTAAAGTACATATAGAAGTTAATATAATAAAAGTAACTAGAAGCTTTTGTTTTAAAGATTTAAACATAAGAATCCTCCATGTTTCAAATTATGCATATATTTTACATTTATATTATATTATTTTTCTACATAAAAAGCTATAATAGTTATAAATTAATAAAATTCAATTAGCAGTGCTTTGAGGAAGCTGAAATACGTGCTATGATAAAGTTATAGTATTGATATGTGCATTAAAAATTGAAATATTGGAGGTGGGGAAAAATGAAAGGTCAAAAAATATATATAATAACAGCAAGTATGCTAATTCCATTTTTCTTAATAAGCTGTAATCATAGTTCAAATCAAACTGCAGCAACCTTAAATCCGTATTCAGCTAATAAATCTGAAAATATTAATAGATCTATTGATAATTCTAAAATAATTGATAATACAAAAAAAGAATTATCTGAAGCTTCTTCTGATAGCCCAAGTACTACTTCTGCAAACACTTCAGACGTAAAACCTAATTCTGCTTCTGCAAAGCCAGCTTTAGAAAAACCTGCTGCTGAAAATTCTGCTTCTATACCAAAGGAAAATTCGTCTGCACCTAATAAAATAGCAGATGTAAAAGGTATAAGTTCAAAGAAAATAGAATGGTCCTGGGCTTATTCCCCTAAAAATAGTGCTGCTTTATTAACTAAGTATCATGGCTATGCTTTTGGTGACACCACTCAAAAAAATATCTATCTTACCTTCGATGAGGGCTATGAATATGGCTACACTGCAAATATACTAGATACCTTAAAAGCTAATAATGTACGAGCTACCTTTTTTGTAACTTCATCATATGTTACAGGATCTCTTAATGGTATTAAAGACTCGGATTTAATTAGCAGGATGAGCAAGGAAGGACATATTATCGGCAATCATTCTGTACATCACAAATCTATGCCTAGTTTTACAGATGAACATGCTTTTGATGCTGAATTAACTGGTGTTGAAAAGGCAGTAGCTAAAATTCCTGGTGCAACGGTATCTAAATTTTTTAGACCTCCTATGGGAGATTTTAGTGAACTGTCCTTGTATTATACTCAAAAGTTAGGCTATAAAACTATATTTTTTTCACTAGCCTATAAAGATTATGATGTAAATAATCAACCTGACAAAGTGACAGCAAAACACTTTCTATTAACCTCTACAAAACCAGGTATGATTTGCTTACTGCATGCAGAATCTAAAACTAATGCTGAAATATTAGATAGTCTCATAAAGGGATGGAAAAATGAAGGTTATACCTTTAAGACTTTAAATGAATTACCTTAATATAAAAAAACAGCTGCAATAAATAAAACCTGTTAATAAAAGTCAATACTTTTAAACAGGTTTTTTTATTATTTTTTTATATTTTATGATATAGCAAATATGTTATATGAGCTGATCACTGTGAGTGAGGTAACTAATCTCATTTTACATATTTTATAGATTTTCGCTATATTTCAATTTCATTAAAGTAATTTCAGCATTATTTATACTTAAATCTCCACTTTATATTATAAGCTAATTTCTTATTAAAATATATTAGGATCTTTAACATTAGGTCCTTCATCTGGTTTTTTAAGTGGATTAAAGGCTGGACCCTCTATATTTTCCCCGTCATAATTAAATCTAGAACCATGGCAAGGGCAATCCCAGGTTTTTTCAGCTTCATTCCAAACTAATTCACAGCCTAGATGTGTACAAGTAATGTCCACCATATGCAGCTTTTCATTTTCATCTCGAAAAGCACCTATTCTTTCACCATTAATACTTACCACCTTAGCTTCACCCTTTTTTACTTCAACGTCTTTTGGAACAGCAGCAAGTTTCCCTCCTATAAGCTTTTCAGCAACATCAAGGTTTTCTTTAACAAGTTTTGCCCCTGAAGCTATAATATCAAATCTTGATGGATCATATACTGATGACCATGGACTATTACCTTTTACTATTAAATCAGTCAATATGGAAGCTGCAGCTGTACCATTAGTCATGCCCCACTTACCAAAACCAGTAGCTACATATATATTATTAGCTTTAGAGGTTAAGTTTCCAACATAGGGTACACCATCTACTGTCATACAGTCTTGAGTTGACCATCTATATAAAATACTGTCTACCTTAAAGTTATCTTTTGCAAAGGTAGCTAATGTTTCATAATGTCTATTAGTGCTTTTCTCACTTCCTGTTTTATGATGTTCACCGCCAACAAGCACTATTTCTCCATCTTCATAATTTTGCGAACGTAGTGATCTACCTGGATCCTCAGCAGTTATAAACATACCCTCTGTAAATTTTTCCTTAAGTCTAACAGCTACCACATAGGATTTTTCAGTATACATTCTTGCAAAATACATGCCTAAGCCATCATAAAAAGGAAAATGTGAAGCTATTATTATTTTTGATGCCTTTACTTTTTTACCATTATTAGTTTTTAGTGTGCAAATATCCCCCTCTTCAATATCTACTATCTTAGTATGTTCAAAAATGTGGCTCTCATTACCAGGGATTTCATCCGCTAGAACCTCTAAATACTTTAAAGGGTGAAACCTAGCTTGATTATCAAATTTTATTGCCGCCTTTACGTCAAAGGGTAAAGGTACCTTATTTAAATATGATGCTGTTATACCTAATTTAGAGGCTGCACTTGCTTCTTTTTCAATTTTATTAATATACTCCTCTGATTGAGTATATACAAAAGCAGGACTCCAACAAAAATCGCAATCAATATTCTTTTCTTTAACTAAATTTGCTATAAAATGAATAGCTTTCTCATTTGCTTCTGCATACTGCCTTGCCTTTTCTTCTCCAAACTTTGTTATTAAATTGTTATAAATTAAATTGTGCTGTGATGTAATTTTAGCAGTAGTATGGCCAGTGGTACCATGCATAATTTTATTAGCCTCTAAGATTGCTACTTTAAGCCCTTTAGCTTTTAGTAAGAATGCTGAAGTAATACCTACTATACCACCTCCAACTATTGCCACATCCACATTTATATCCTCTTTTAAAGCTGGATAGTCTTTTTTTTGGGTGGATTCAAGCCAATAAGGTTCATGAACACATGAAAAAACATCTAAATTCTTATTTAAATTCTCCATAAGTATCCTCCTTGGATTTTTAATATCATATCAAAAAAAATAATCATTACACTTTAGGTTCTTCTACTTATAGAAAAATATGTATAATTAGCTTAGTAATCTCTAAAAATTTAAAGAAGTTTAGAATTAAGTTATTTTGTACAGTGAAAAATTATATTTAGATCTACTTAGATCTCATAAATTTGATTCTAATAATTAATAAGCTTATAATAGGTAAGGTGATAAATATGCAACGGAATTACAAAGAGGTGTTTTAATTATATGGAGCAAGGTAATAAAAATAATACCTATAATACTATATTTCATTTCCACAGCTTCAAACTTAAACTTATGCTTGAAGGAATATTAGTTGGTGTTCTTTCTGGATTATTAATTGTATTTTATAGAGTAACCTTAGAAAAGGCTGAAGAATTAAGAATAGAGCTTTCTACTTTGCAGCTTAAAAATCATTGGCTGATTCCTATTTGGTTTTTATTTCTAATAATTGGAGCTTACGTAGTTGGAAAACTAATAACTAATGAGCCCATGATTAGTGGAAGTGGAATTCCACAAGTTGAAGCCGTACTTTTAAAAAAACTAAAGATGAATTGGCTTCCTGTAATTATAAAAAAATTTATTGGCGGTGTCATATCAATTGGAGCCGGCCTATCCTTAGGAAGAGAAGGCCCCTCAATTCAGCTTGGAGCTGCTGTTGGGCAAGGCTTCAGCAGAGTTTTTAAAAGAATAAAGCTTGAAGAAAAATATCTTATTACAAGCGGTGCAAGTGCTGGACTAGCAGCTGCCTTTAATGCGCCTTTAGCAGGTGTAATGTTTTCTTTAGAAGAAGTACATAAAAACTTTTCACCATTAGTACTTTTATCAGCAATGTCTGCCTCCTTAAGTGCAGATTTTGTTTCTAAATACTTTTTTGGTTTAAAACCTGTTTTTAACTTTCAGCATATTTCACCACTTCCCTTATATAGCTACGGATACATTATTATTCTTGGAGTTATAGTCGGTATATTAGGAGTAATTTATAACAGCACATTATTAAAAGCTCAAAATTTATATGATAAAACAGCCTTTCTTACTGTTAAATTTAGACCTATGCTTCCATTTTTATTTGCTGGAATTTTAGGCTTAATACTCCCAGAAGTACTTGGTGGAGGACATCAAATTATAGATTCACTAATAAACGGAAGTTTTACAATAAAAATGTTATTTATAATTTTATTTGCTAAATTTGCTTTTTCAATGATTAGTTATGGCTCAGGAGCTCCTGGAGGTATATTTTTCCCGCTCTTAGTTTTAGGAGCACTAACTGGTGCAATTTATGGAAATATATTAGTTCATTTTTTTAACTTCAATCCTAATTATATAAATAATTTTATAATACTTGCTATGGCAGGGTACTTTACTGCAATTGTAAGAGCTCCAATTACAGGAAGTATACTTATAACTGAAATGACAGGTTCCTTCTCACATTTGCTATCCTTAACTGTAATTTCTTTAGTGGCATACGCTATTGCTGGAATGTTAAATTCAGAACCTATATATGAATCTTTACTCGACAGACTTTTAAAGAACAATGGAAAATATGAATTTGTGGGAGACAGTAAAAATAAAATTATATTAGAAGTGCCTATCATTTTAGATTCAGAGATGGATAATAAAATGATTAAGGATCTAAAAATTCCTCCTGAATGTCTTCTTGTAGGGGTTAAAAGAGGAGAAAAAGAAATTATACCAAAGGGAAAAACAGTTCTTTATTCTGGTGATTATTTGCTTGTTCTAGTAAATGAAAATAAAGCTGCAGCAACTCATGATTTACTCTTAAAAATGAGCAGCAGCCCAAAAATATTATAATAAAATGGGGGCTGTCGCAAAATAATCATCGCTAAATTTTGCGAAACCCCCATTTTAAATTTTATGATAGCAGCATTCTATCGCTAATAAAATTCTTCCCTTGTGCCTTATCAAAATTTTCAATTAAATTATCTACAGTTAACTTCTCCTTTTCCTTGCCGCATAAATCTAGAATAATATCTCCCCTGTGCATCATAATTATTCTATTTCCAATTTTAACAGCATTGTTTAGGTTATGTGTAACCATTAGTGTTGTAATATTATTTTCTTTTACCATTTTTTCTGTTAAATCTAATATGATTTCTGTTGCTTTCGGGTCTAGGGCTGCAGTGTGTTCATCTAACAATAAAAGCTCTGGCTTATGCATTACTGCTATTAGAAGGCAAAGTGCCTGCCTTTGACCTCCAGATAATAAGCCTACCTTTGTATTTAATTTATCTTCTAGTCCTAAATTTAATTGAGCTAGCTTTTCTTTATACATATTTATATTCTTTTTAGATATACAGAAGGAAAGGTCAAATGCTTTACCCTTATTAAATGCTAAAGATAGATTCTCAATTATACTTAAATTTAAAGCTATTCCCTTTGAGGTATCCTGAAACACCCTTCCTATATATTTTGACCTTCTATACTCAGGAAGCTTTTCAATATTTTTATCATTAATAGCAATATAGCCGCTATCCTCTTTTAGTGTTCCTGCTATAATATTAAGCAAAGTTGATTTTCCTGCCCCATTGCTTCCTATTAATGTAATAAAGTCCCCTTTATTAACCTTTAAACTAAGCCCTTGAAATACTTTGTTTTCATTTGTTGTGTTTTCATTAAATATTTTGTAAAGATTCTCTATTTTCAGCAACCTTAGCACCTCCAAGCACTGATTTCTTTTTAAAACCAAAACTAAAATTATTTAGTGAAAGTGCTGCAACTACTATAACTGCAGTCATGAGTTTTAAATCAGTAGGAGCTAAGCCTAGCTTTAATGCAAATGCTATAGCTGCCTTATACAAAATGGAGCCAAATATAGCCATTGTAGATGCCTTTATAAAGCTGGCTTTTTTAAGTATTGATTCGCCCATTATTACAGCAGCCAGGCCCATAACCACAGTGCCTGTACCCATATTAATATCAGAAAAGCCTTGATATTGAGCCATCATGGCTCCGGACAGTGAAACAAATCCATTAGATATAACAAGTCCAAGTATTTTTAGATTATCTTTATTAAGGCCAAGAAGAGTAACCATTTGCTCATTATCCCCTGTAGCTATGAGCGCATAGCCTATTTTAGTTTTTAAAAATAAATCAAAAATTATTTTTAAAAAAATTGAAATTGCTATTATTATTACTATTGGTGCTAATTGACCTGAAAAAATTGTATTTTTTTCAAATAAGGGCACATTGGATTTAGACATAATTCTCAAATTTATAGAGTAAAGCCCTATCATTACTAGAATTCCAGATAAAAGATTACTAATTTTAAATTTTACATGTAAAAGTCCTGTAATTGCTCCACCAGCTCCACCAGAAATAAAAGCTAATACGCAGCTTAAAAAAGGATTTAAATTTTTCATTAGGCAAAGTGCAGCAACAGCAGCCCCTAAAGGAAAGGTACCGTCTACTGAAAGATCCGGAAAATCCAATATCCTATAAGTAATATAAACACCTAAGGCAACAATGGAAAAAATAAACCCTTGTTCTAGCACGCTGATAAAAATGTCCATTCTATTTAACTCCCCCTGTAATTTTTTCCGCTTTACTGTTTATATCCTCAGGAATTGTAATATTTAGTTTCTTGGCAGCGTCAGTATTTATTACAGTCTGCATTTCAGAGGAGGTTACTATTGGTAGATCCTTAGGGGATTTCCCATTTATTATATCTACAGCCAATAAGCCAGTTTGAAACCCAAGTTTATTATAGTCTATACCTGTTGTAGCAAGTGCTCCATTGGTTACATGACCCTTTTCCGCACCAATAATTGGTATTTTCTTACTGTAGCATTGATTAGTTATTAGTGGCAAGGAAGAAGCTACCATGTTATCAGTTGGTATATATAAAACATCTATATTCATTAGAATTGAACTTAAAGCTTGAGGTATTTCATTAACATTAGTAACCCCTGCAGTGACCACTTGGAGATCAAAATTAGGTGCAGCCTTTTTTAAACCTTCTAATTGAACCTCTGAATTGCTTTCACTTGTATTATAGATTACCCCCACCCTTTTGCTTTTTGGGATAAGCTTCTTAAGAAGCTCTAGTTGTTTTTCAATAGGAACATTATCTGAGGTGCCAGTTACATTTGTGTCAGATTTTTCTAGGCTTTTTGCAAGACCAGCTTTTACAGGATCAGTTACAGCTGTTATAACAATAGGAATATCCTTAGTTGCATTAAAGGCCGCCTGAGCAGAAGGAGTTGCAATAGCTAAGATTAAATTCTCTTTATTTGAAACAAAATTCTGAGCTATTGTCTGAGTTGTAGCCATATCACCTTGAGCATTTTCATAGTCTACCTTTAAGTTTTTACCTTCTTCATAACCTTTAGATTTAAGTGCCTCAAGGAAGCCTTTTCTGGCTGAATCCAGTGCTGGATGCTCAGCTATTTGGGTGATCCCAATTTTTATCACCTTTGTATTAGAATTGCTTGAAGCTGCTTGTGAACTAGAGCAAGCTCCTAGAAATGATGCTGTTAACAGTACCATTAACAGCGCTTGAATTTTTTTACCTACCATACTACCATCCTCCAAAAATTAAAAAATAATATATTTTATTTTCCAATAGTTTTAGTGAAATAATAAAAGCTCCCCATAAGGAGAGCTTGCATCACAAAAAAGCCATTAGAAAAATAAATTTCTTAAGCAAAATATCTCCTACAAAAACTACTATTCTACAATTTTACATTTCCTGTCTAAAGCTTAATCTTCCAAACTACTTACTGAAAAATCAGTAACCTACAAAATATATGTTAGTATTTTACCATAGCACATAAGTAAATTCAATATAAATTTACATTAATTTTGAAATCTTTTATAAATCTGGTATGGAGCGATGTGCAAGACCTATTGCTAAATCGTTTAAATGAAGCTCCCCAATACTCATAAAAATAGCTACGCTTAAATGTTCTCCACTCCTGGCAATACCTATTTTCCCGCCAACATTTAGGCCATTTGCTTTTAGTGATACTTGCATTATAGCTTCTCTAGCAGCACCTACAATAGCCCCGTCGTGTACGTGACAGTCTTTAATAATTCCACTTCTCTTAGCAGCTACTAAAGCTCTTTCCATTATCTTAGGAATAGAATTAATCAAATTACCACCAACATCAACTGCAACTGTCAAAATACCCTTTTCTTTAAATTTACTTTCTAATACTTTTTCCTCTTCTCTTGAAGATATGGCCATTTCAATTGAAGCCTTTGCAACAACTATACTATCAATAACCATAAAAAACCTCCTTTTTTTACTCTATTGTACATAACAATTATCAATTGTTATGACTCTTAATTCATTTACTTTTCCCAAAACTCATCCAATACTCTAGTTATTGAACTTAATTCTTTACTAACTTTTATAGGTCTCCATTCAGTAGGAAAGAGCCTTCTATATACATTATTAGAAAACCTTTCATCAATTAATAGTACAACTCCTCTATCATTCTCGGTTCTTATTACCCTTCCAACAGCCTGCAATACCTTATTCATTCCCGGATAAACATAGGCATATTCGAAACCTAACCCTTTAATTTCATTAAAATAGTCTTTAATAATATTTCTCTCAAGACATATTTGGGGCAGCCCTACTCCAACAATTACAGCTCCAGATAACTTATCTCCAGTTAGATCTATTCCTTCTCCAAACATACCGCCCATAACTGCAAAGGCAGCCATTGTGCTATTATTGTTTTCAGAAAAACTATCTAAAAATGTTTCTTTTTCTTCTTCTGTCATTCCTGGATTTTGAATAATTATTTCAATCTCTTCATTAATAGACTTAAATCTATTATATACTTCATTCATATATTGATAAGAAGGAAAGAAAATTAAATAATTGCCCTGTTTGCCACTAATTACACTGTTAATCGCTTCACTAATTTTGTTGTAGGTAAATTCTCTGTCCTTATATTTTGTAGAGGTCCTACTATCAAGCATAAGGCATAAATTTTCTTTAGGGAATGGAGATGTAAGTCTTATTCGATAACTTTTTTCATCCCCGCCAAGTACAGACATAAAATAATCCATTGGACTTAAGGTTGCAGAAAATAAAATCGCCGCCTTACCCTTCTTCATACACTCCTTCAATAAATAAGATGGATCCAAGCAGAACATCTTAATAATAACATCATTATTCTTTTTTTCAACATAAGTTATAAATCTTTCATCATAATATTCTGCTGCTCTTAAAAAAGCATAAAACTTAAAATATAAATCTAGTATATCATCATTACCATGAAAATTCTTATGTTCTAATATGTATTTCTCAGCAGCCCCTAAAAATTCTGTAAGTATTCCATATAGCTCTTTTGGTGCTTCTTTTTGAGTAAAATACGCATTTTCTTCTTCACACTTTTTCCTATATTCTATAAATATAGAGTTTATTTTATTTAAGCCTTTACTTAAGCTTGGCGATACTGTTTTCAATTTCTTTTTTAAATCCAATATTGATTTTTTTGATAGCTCACTAGAAAACATCTCACGTGCCCTGTCAACTAAGTTATGGGCTTCATCTATTAAAAAGACATAATCCCCGCCTTTATCTAAAAAAAATCTTTTTAAATTTGCACTAGGATCAAAAACATAGTTATAATCGCAAATTATACAATCAGAGAAGTTAGATAAATCTAAAGAAAATTCGAAGGGACATATTCTATGTTTTCTTGAATATTCTTCAATTACTTCTCTTGTAAAAAAATCTTCTGAGAAGATATCCTCAAGTGCTGTTTTAACCCTATCATAATGTCCTTTAGCATATTCACAGGTTTCTGAATTGCATTCAGCCTTTTCTTTAAAGCATATTTTTTCTTTTGCAGTCAAAGTTAGGGACTTTATTCTAAGCCCATTTTC
Organism: Candidatus Clostridium stratigraminis; assembly: GCF_045310675.1. Classification (NCBI taxonomy): domain Bacteria; kingdom Bacillati; phylum Bacillota; class Clostridia; order Eubacteriales; family Clostridiaceae; genus Clostridium; species Candidatus Clostridium stratigraminis. Next base: position 390,319 of record NZ_JBJHZZ010000002.1, on the reverse strand, counting down.
TGAAAGGCTTCTTAATGCTTTTTCAGCTATGGTCCTTGTAATAGTTTTTGCTGTTAAATAAAATATTTTAGTTATATGCCCTTCTTCTAAAGCTTTTAGACTGGGGAATATAGTAGCCATGGTTTTACCTATCCCAGTTGGAGCCTGGGCAAACAGTTTATTACCTTCCTTTACTGTTTTATAAACAGCTACCGCAAATTCTCTTTGTCCTTTTCTATAAAAAGGGAAAGGAAAATCAAGTTTTTTTATTGCCTCATTACGTCTAATATTCCAATTGCTTAAAAGTTTGGCCCAATAAAAATATTGTTCCACCAGTTCACTGAAAAAAACTTGTAAATCTGTTATATTGAAATTCCTTAAGAATTTTTTAGTGTTTTTCTCCTCTAAATTATAATAAGTAAGTTGAATATTAATATTTTGAATTGAATTTTGCATGGAATAGATATATCCATAGCACTTAGCTTGCGCCCAATGCAGAACATTATGTTCTTCTTCTATTAGCTTTAAATCTTGTGTAGTGGTTTTAATTTCATCTATTATTACTTCCTTATCATTAACATAAAGTCCATCAATTCTTCCACCAACTTCTAATAAAATATCCTCACTTTCCACAACAAAACTTAAGGGAACTTCTTTTGTAAAGCCTTCCCCATAGGATTTTTGAATAAGCTGATGAGCCTTAATTGCATCTAAATTTCTTGAACTTCCTGTAAAGCCTGATACTATATCCCCATTCATTAGAACGAATTCTACCAGGTCCCTTACTGAAACCTTAATTTTCTGTTTTTCTTCCATAGCAGGGAGTATACTCCTTCTTAAGCTTATTTATATTCAAAATAAGCAATTAAAATTAGCATTATCTTATCTAATATGCTATCATTATTTTTTGATTTGGTCACTAATTATTTAAATTTTATATCGTTAACCTTGACGTTAAGGTTATATTGATATAAAATAATTACTTGGAGGTAATGAGCATGGATGAAAAGTTTTATCACATTGAAGATGTAGCAAAAATAACTGGATTTACAAAAAGAACACTTAGATATTATGAGGATATTGGACTTATTAAACCTTCAAGAACAGAATCATCTTATAGATTATATTCAGAAGAAGATATAAAAAATATTACAAGAATTAAAGCATTAAAATCAATTCTTGGATTTTCACTTCTTGAAATAAAAGAAACCTTTAATCTTGAATTAGATTTAAAGAAAATACTATGTAAAGATATAAAAGATGATGCTTTAATAAAAAATTCAATTGAACTTATAAAACATCAAATAGAACTAATTGAAGAAAAAGAACAATCCTTAAAAAAAGTAAAAGAAACTTATAAAGAAATTTTGACAAAAGTTGAAATGCTAGGAGGAAAAGATGAAAAAAGATAATTATAAATGGATAGCCTTATCCTGCACCACAGTAGGTGCACTATTTTCAGTTTTAAGCGGAAGTACACTGATGATTGCACTTCCAGTTATAATGAAAGATTTAAATGCAAGTATGAATATTGTTACCTGGACAATAATGGGTTATATGCTTGTAATGACTATACTTGTACCTGCTATAGGCAGAATGGCTGATATGTTTGGAAGGAAAAAGCTTTATGTTACTGGTTTTGCTATCTTTACATTATCTTCATTTCTCTGTTCACTATCACAAACAGGACTACAGCTATTATTGTTTAGGCTAGTGCAAGCTGTAGGCGGCTCCTTAATGGTTGCTAACAGCACTGCTATAGTAACTGATGCCTTTCCTAAAAGAGAACTAGGTAAGGCTCTTGGAATTAACAGCATGATAATCAGTATTGCTTCAATTGCTGGTCCTATATTAGGCGGATTTTTAATAAATGTAGGCTGGAGATATATATTTTATATAAACATTCCAATTGGTATTGTAGGAACACTCTGGGCTTTCATTCAGTTAAAAGAAACAAAATTAATATCCGAAAAACAAAAATTTGATATTAAAGGTACTCTTGCCTTTTCAACAGGTATGCTTTCTCTATTAATTGCTTTATCCATGGGAGGATTTATCGGCTGGTTTAATATTTACGTTATTGCCTTATTTATTATTTCAGTAATATTCATTTCTTTATTTGTTAAAATTGAAAATAGTACTGAGCAGCCAATGCTGGATTTAAGACTTTTAAAGACAAGAGTCCTAGCCTTTGCTTATGGAAGCACCTTTTTAAATGGAGTTGCAAGAGGAGCTGTAACCTTTTTACTAATCTTCTTTTTCCAAGGTATTAAAGGAATAGATCCTATTGTTGCAGGAATGCTTCTAGCCCCAATGGCTGTTTCTATGATGGTAGTTTCACCAATAAGCGGGTATCTTTCAGATAAATATGGTTCAAGACATTTAAGTTCCATAGGTTTATTTATATCTGCTATAGGACTTGCCGGTATGATGCTTATTACTTCTAAAACATCAACCACTGAGCTTATGATATGGATGCTAATAATGGGAATTGGTTCAGGTATGTTCTTTTCTCCAAATACCAGTGCTATTATGAGTATGGTCCCTGCAGATAAAAGAGGTATTGCTGCCGGCATAAGAACAATGATGAACAATGCAGGTACTGTTTTAAGTATAGCTTTGTCAATGGCTATAATATCTTCAAGTATATCTCCTGATGCCATGCAGGCTCTGTTTATCGGAACACAAGTAGGTTCACAAGGTATAGCTATTAATCAGTTTATTTCAGGACTAAGGATGGCTTTTACTATATCCTTTGTATTCAGTATAATAGCTGCATTTATTTCTTACTTAAGAGGACCTCATGTAAATTGGGAGGAATCAGAAGAAGTTCAGGAAGAATTAGCTTAATGATTCTAAGTTGACCTTTGTCAATATATTTACTATAATATTATTATAAGTTTATATGTATTTCGGTTGGGCAAATATAGTTTGCTTTCAAGAGAATTTAGTTTCTGGGGTGGGAAGCTCTTAATTGAGTTTCCCGCTTTTTTTGTACTCTTTTTTTAAAAGTTTATATCTAAAATTAGAAATTGGAGGTAATATTTTATGACTACTGCATTAATAATTATACTAGTTTTAACCTTTATCTTACCTATAACATTTAAGACTATAGAATATAATATTGAATTTTTTCTTTTTATAATGGGTATAGCAGCAGCAACGAGCTCAGGAATAATTTCCAGGCAGCTAATATTACACATACTTGAAAATAATTTTCTTTATGCCATTACAGCTGCAGTTCTAGTAATAGGTTTCTTATTTAAAGCCTTAGCTTACAAATTAGATAATATGATCAATGAAGTAATAAGACGTATTCCATTAAGATTATTTGTATTTTTATTAGTTTTTATATTAGGTTTGTTATCTAGTTTTATAACAGCTATGATTGCAGCACTTATCCTAGTAGAAATTATTATACTACTTCCCATTGATAGAAAAAGTAAAGTTAATTTAAATATAATTGCCTGCTTTTCCATTGGACTAGGAGCTGCACTGACACCTATTGGAGAACCTGTTGCCACTATAGTTATCTCTAAATTAAATGCAGACTTTTTTTATTTATTTAAAGAATTGAGTTTATATGTAATTATAGGTATTCTATTATTGAGTATTTTTGCCGCTTTTTCTATAAAAGATGAAAATTTTTCTCAAGCTGAAATCAAAAAAATAACCAAAGATACAAACTTAGACATAATTTTCAGAGCTATAAAAATATTTATTTTTGTTATAGCCCTTGAACTTTTAGGCTCAGGATTTAAACCAATAATAGATACTTATGTAATTGGTTTAGATAGTAAAATTTTATATTGGGGAAATACAATTTCTGCAATACTAGATAATGCCACACTTGCTTCTGCAGAAATTAGTCCACAAATGAATGTAGAACAAATCAAAGCTATTATGCTAGGTCTTCTTTTAAGCGGTGGTATGCTTATACCTGGAAATATACCTAATATAATATCTGCTGGAAAACTAAAGATAAAAAGCAGTGATTGGATTAAGCTTGGTGTTCCATTAGGCCTATTTATGCTTAGCGGATTTTATGTGGTATTATTTATTATTTAATACAGTAAAAAGTAAAGATACTGAACATTAGGTGAGATGCTAATGTACTGAGGGAATTTAGGAGTTCCCTCAGTAATCACTGCTTTCCACCTTAATCAGTATCAATAAACATGGAGGTTATTTTATTTCAGCTTAATTCATATCATTAGGATCTTTATAAATTGAATGGATTATCCCTCCACCTAAGCAAGCTTCTCCATCATAAAATACAACTGCCTGCCCTGGAGTTACAGCCCTTTGCGGCTTATCAAATACTACAGTACATTTATTATTACCCTTCATAATTACTGTTACCCCTTGATCTGGCTGTCTGTATCTAAACTTTGCTGTGCATTTAAAAGTTCCAGTTGGTGATGTGTCACTAACCCAGCTTAAATCATCTGCTTCTAAACCATAAGAATATATTGCAGGATGGTCATCTCCTTGAACTACGTATAAAATATTCTTCTTCAAGTCCTTCTCTGCTACAAACCAAGGTTCGCCATTTCCTTCACCTGTTCCGCCAATACCTAGGCCTTTTCTCTGACCTAAGGTATAGTACATAAGACCATCATGCTTTCCAATTACTTTGCCATCAAAGGTCATTATATCTCCAGACTTAGATGGAAGGTAATTAGCTAAGAATTTATGAAAATTTCTCTCTCCGATAAAGCAAATTCCTGTACTGTCCTTTTTTGCTGCTGTTTTAAGACCATATTTTAGTGCTATTTCTCTAACTTCAGGCTTTGTTAAGTGTCCTATAGGAAACATTGCCTTTGATAGCTGATGCTGCTTTAGCATACATAGAAAATAAGTCTGATCTTTATTTCCATCTGCTGCCCTAAGCATCTTATATTCTCCATTATCATAACCTATTTGTGCATAATGACCAGTTGCTAAATAGTCTGCACCTATTTTCATAGCATAATCTAAAAATGCCTTAAATTTTATTTCCTTGTTGCACATAACATCTGGATTTGGAGTTCTACCTTTTTTGTACTCCTCTAAAAAATAGGTAAATACCCTATCCCAATATTCCTTTACAAAGTTCACTGTATAATATGGGATGCCTATTTCATCACAAACCCTTCTTACATCATCATAGTCCTCTGTCGCTGTGCATGCTCCATTTTCATCTTTTTCATCCCAGTTCTTCATGAATATGCCTATAACATTATAGCCCTGTTCCTTTAATAAAAGTGCTGCAACAGAGGAATCCACTCCTCCTGACATACCAACAACAACTGTTGTATCCTTTGGTTCTTTTTTCATTTATCTTAACAACCTTCCTTAACCGTTATTCTTTGACATGTAAACAGTCTTATCTGTACATGCCTTCATTGCATCAATTACTGTTCCTCTAAAATTATTTTTTTCCAAAGAGTACACCGCTTCAATTGTTGTTCCCCCAGGTGAACATACATTATCTTTTAGTGCTCCAGGATGCATGCCAGATTCTAATACCATCTTAGCAGCTCCAAGTACAGCCTGTGCCGCAAATTTATATGCCTTTTCTCTTGGAATTCCATCTCTAACAGCACCATCAGCTAAGGCTTCTATGAACATATAAACATAGGCTGGAGAAGAGCCGCTAACTGCCGGAATATAATCCATCAGTCTTTCTTCAATAAGTTCTGCCTTACCAAATGAGTTATAAACTTCTATAACCTCATTAAGTTCTTCTTTACTAACCTTATTATTTGGGCAAAGTGCACTCATACCCTCCCCTACCATTGCTGGAGTATTAGGCATTGTCCTTACTACCTTTACTTCATTGCCAAAAGCCTTTTCCATAAAAGCAATTGAGATTCCTGCTGCAATAGTAACTATCACAGCATCTTTTTTTACCACATTCTTTATTTCTCCAATAACAGAAGGATAGATATGGGGTTTTACAGCTAATATTAATATATCTGAAAACGCTGCTACTTCCTTATTGTCATGTGTAGTTAATATTCCGAATTTTTCTTTAGTGATATTTAAATTTTTATCCCCACTGTTGCTTCCTATAATATCTTCTTTTGGGACTATATTTGATTTTACTATACCGCCAATCATAGCTTGAGCCATATTTCCACAGCCTATAAATCCAATTCTTTTATTCATAATTTATTTTTCCTTTCCTAAGTTATATTCACAATAAGGAGCCAGAACACATTCTTCACAGTTGGGCTTTCTTGCATGGCATACCTTTCGGCCATGCCAAATTATATAATGATGTGCATCACTCCACATTTTTTTAGGTATATTTTTCATAAGTCCTTTTTCAACTTCTTCCGGGGTTTTTCCTTTTGCAAGACCTAATCTATTTGAAACTCTAAACACGTGAGTATCCACAGCAATTGCAGGGACTCCATAGGCATTTGATAGTACAACATTTGCAGTTTTTCTACCTACACCAGGAAGCTCAATTAGTTCCTCCATAGTCCTTGGAACCTGTCCCTGATATTTTAACAAAATTTCTTGGGTCGTTCCGAGAATATTTTTAGCCTTATTTTTATAAAAGCCGCAGCTTTTAACTTTTTCACAAAGTTCTTCTAAGCCTAAGGTAATCATTTTTTCAGGAGTGCTGTACTCTTTAAAAAGCTCACTGGTTACTATATTTACTCTATCATCAGTGCATTGTGCACTTAAGATAGTTGCTACTAATAATTCATAAGGAGAATTAAAATTTAATGCACATTTTACCTCTGGGTAATTCTCCTTCAATAACCTTAGTATATTAGTTATTCTTTCCTTTTTATTCATTTTTCTCACCTTGCTTTATATTTTAGAATAACAACAAGAAAAAACTTTTGTCGAATTAATTATATCAAATAAAGGTCTAAATTTATAGAGTTAAATATTTACCCCTAGCACAGTATATCTTAATTCATATTTTATCCAAGAATTAATTTCATATAAAATAGGGTGTTAATAAAAACTAATCCCTTATAAACAAATGTTTATAAGGGATTTTAAACTTTTTAAATTATTTTATATTTAATTTAACTCTTAATTTTTCCAGCATATCTGTTGTCATAGAAGCTAAGTCGTATTTAGCATTGAAGCCCCATTCAGCCTTTGCAGCACTGCTATCAATTGAATTTGGCCAAGAGTCTGCAATTGCCTGTCTTACTGGGTCAACTTCATAACTCATTTCAAAGCTAGGAATATGTTTCTTTATTTCAGCTGCTATTTGTGATGGTTCAAAGCTCATGGCAGATATATTAAATGCATTTCTGTGAACTAACTTTGAAGGATCAGCTTCTAGTAAAGTTACTATTGCATTTAAGGCATCTGGCATATACATCATATCCATGTAAGTTCCTTCGCCTATAAAGGAAGTATACTTACCGCTCTTTAATGCCTCATAATATATATCTACAGCGTAATCAGTAGTTCCTCCGCCGCATGGAGTTACATAGGAAATTAGTCCTGGGAATCTTACTCCTCTTGTATCAACACCAAATCTTTTGAAGTAGTAATCACAAAGAAGTTCTCCTGAAACCTTAGTTACCCCGTACATAGTTTGTGGTCTTTGTATTGTATCCTGTGGTGTATTCTCCTTTGGAGTTGATGGTCCAAAAGCACCAATTGAACTTGGAGTAAAGAACTTTGTATTTAGTTCTCTAGCTACTTCTAACGCATTAAATAATCCACCCATATTAATTTCCCAAGCAAGCACTGGCTTTGCTTCAGCAACTGCTGATAAAAGTGCTGCAAGATGAACTATAGTATCTACGTTATGCTTTTTTGCAACTTCAGCCATCTTCTTAGGATCTAAAACATCTAATATTTCAAAAGGACCGGATTCAACTGCTTCGTTTCCTTCTATTCTTCTAATATCACTTGCTATAACATTATCTGCTCCGTACACGTTTCTCATATGCATTGTAAGTTCTGAGCCTATTTGTCCTAATGCACCTGTTACAAGTATTTTTTTCATAATGACCCTCCCTATTCCTCGATGTGTTCTATATAATTCCTAGTCTCTTTCCAACTCTTTCATATGCAGCTAATGCTTCATCAAGCATTTCCTTTGTATGAGCTGCTGTAGGCATATTTCTTACTCTTGCAGTTCCAAGTGGAACAGTTGGGAAAACTATTGATTTTGCATAAACCCCTTCTTTAAAGAGCTCTCTGCTGAATTCTTGAGCTTTATCGGCTTCCCCTATAATACATGGAGTTATTGGAGTCTCACTATGTCCTATATTAAAGCCTAATTCCTTTAAGCCCTTCTTTAAATAGTTTCCATTTTCCCATACCTTTTTAACTAAATCATCATTTTCAGTTAATATATTTATGGCTTCAAGGATTGCAGCTGCTGAGCCAGGAGTCATTGAAGTTGAGAACAAGAAAGGTCTAGCTCTAACCTTTAACCAGTCAATTAAATCCTTTGATCCGGCTACATATCCACCAACTACTCCAAAAGCCTTTGATAACGTTCCAATTTGAAAATCTATTTTACCTACCAAATCATGATGTGTAGCAGACCCGCTTCCATGCCAGCCTAAAACTCCTGAAGCATGTGCATCATCAACATAAGTAATTAAATCAAACTCTTCAGCTATTTCAACTATTTCTGGAAGAGGAGCTATATCTCCATCCATTGAAAATACACCATCTGTTATAACCATTATCTTTTCGTATAATCCAGATTCTTTAGCTTCTTTTGCCCTATTTCTTAAATCCACCATATCAGCATGTTCAAATCTTATAATTTTAGCACCTGATAATCTGCAGCCATCTATAATTGAAGCATGATTAAGAGAGTCAGATAAAATTGCATCTTTCTTAGACATTACTGCTGAAATAGCACCCATATTACAATTAAAACCTGATTGGAAAACTATAACTGCTTCTGTATGCTTAAATTTTGCAAGCTTTTCTTCTAGTTCATCATGTATATCTAAGGTACCATTAATTGTTCTAACAGCACCTGCTCCAACTCCATATTTCTCAGTAGCTTTAATGGAAGCATCTATCATTCTCTTGTTTCCAGCTAAGCCTAGATAGTTATTTGAAGATAGATTAACTAGCCTTTTTCCTCTAATCTCAATAACTGGTCCATTTCCACCTACTACTGTGTCTATTACATTGTACAAACCCTTACTTCTTAGATCCTCTAAATTTTCTGTTAAATACTTTTGTAATGCTTTACTTCCCATGGTTTAACTCCTCCTTACTATTTTTAACCTCAAAGTATAGTAATTTTTTAACCAACAACTATAGTATATAAAAATGAAACAAATTTTGCAACTGGTAATTTTAATGATGGATTAGTGTCATTTGACATACACTATGTAATATTCTTTTTAATTCAAAACAATCCTTCATTATACATAATATTTTAAATAAACTTTTAAAAAAAATACAGCATACAAGCTGTATTTTTTATTTATATACTCCTCTATAGCTTTCTGGTATAAGGGTAGAAATTCCCTGCATTAAGGTAGTTAAAGCCCTTTTTTCATATGAGGCTTTGTCTTCTCCCTCTTCCTTTTCCTCAATTGTCATTTGCTCACCTATTGTTACACCTATTTTTGCATGATGAAAACTTTCAGCCGCCATATCACCACTATCATTAATAGGTAAAAATTTTTCTGTCCCATAAATTCCTATAGGGATTATAGGGACCTTTGTAACTCTTGCAATAAGCAAAAGCCCCTTCTTTGCTTCTATCATACTTCCGCTTCTGCTTCTTGTTCCCTCTGGGAAAAGAAGTATGCTGCCGCCCTTTTTTACTATATTAATAATCTTTGTAAGACCATCCTTGTCTGCACTATTTGGTTTAAGTACAGTGGTTTTAACAAGCCTTACTCCAATATTTGTTGTTGAATTTTGGGTAAGCTTAATTCCAGCAACATAAGTAACATCCTGATCTTTTAAAACCTTATCTAAAATAAGAGCATCAGAATTACTTAAATGATTGCTAATGAATATTACCGGTTTTTTAATATTATTTAAATTTTCAATTCCTTTTGTTTCTATAGTCGTATATCTTTTTATAATAATATTTACTATTGTTTTAGATACAACGTTTACTAAGCCTTCAGGTAAATAATCTAACAGCTTTGTAATCTTTGGAGATATCAAAGCACCTCTCCACCTTTCATAAATGAATCTATATATATTATAAGTGGAAAGCCTTTAAAAGTCTATGGTAATAATCTAGAACATAAGGGGAGTTTATAGACTTTTCTTCAATATATATGTCTTTTTTTAAGTTAAATAAGTTAATTAAGGCGTTTCTTTGAAGTATATTTTTACCCCTCCAACCACAAGAGGTTACAGCATACTTCTCCTTAAAACTTTTATTATCTATATTAATAAGCTCATTTATGCTTACATTTTTCATATGTTCATAAGGTATTAAAGCTTCAATTTTTGACTTATCAATTCTATTATTAAAGGGACATGCATTTTGACAGCTGTCGCAGCCAAAGATTCTTCCCTCAAGTTTATTAAAGTAGCTGTCATCAATATCTTTCTTTTGTGTAATATAGGATAGACAAGTATTAGGTATGCTTTTAACTTTATTTATTGATTTTGTAGGACAAGCATTTAAGCATAAAGTACAAGCTTCACATTTTTGCTCCTTGGGTTTATCTGGATTAAGCTTTATATCTGTGATTATTTCTCCCAAAAAAACAAAGGATCCATATTTTTCAGTAATAAGCATATTATTTTTTCCAATAAAACCAATGCCACTTAAATAAGCAATATATCTTTCTGGAAGTGGATTGCTGTCTACAAAGTAAACTGCATTTCCACCTATGGATTCAATAAACTTACATATTTCGCTTAGGTATTTTGATATTACTAAATGATAATCCTTACCCCAAGTGTATTTTGAAAAATAAATAGCATCTTCCTGCACATTATCATCAAATATATAAGGAAAGGCAACTGAGATAATAGTTTTCCCATTTTTTAACTGTAGCTTTGGATTAATTCTTTTCTCAATATCCTTTTCTTCGAATTCATTTTCTATATTTTTTATCTTTCTATTTTCTAAAAAAGGCTTTAATTCATTAAAAGTTCTGCATTCACAAAACCCAACCGTATCAATTCCTAATTTATAACAAAAATTAATTATTCTCTCTTTATAATCCATAAATTTCACCTAATAATAAATTTGCTAAATAACCATTTCATTGTATATCTTCTGCTTTTTTCCCAGATAATCTTTAATCTCTATAATGGAGTTTGGTTTTACTAATTTTAATCTAGCTGGTACTCCAACTGCAGTAGCATTAGCTGGCACATCTTTAAGAACTACAGCACCGGCCCCTATTTTAGCATTATTACCAACATAAACAGGCCCTAGTATCTTAGCTCCAGCTCCAATAATTACATTATTCCCGACTGTAGGGTGTCTTTTCCCACTTTCTTTACCTGTACCTCCAAGGGTAACCCCGTGATATAAGGTTACATTATCTCCAATTTCTGAGGTTTCTCCGATAACAACTCCCATTCCATGATCAATAAAGAGTCCTTTACCTATTTTAGCACCTGGATGAATTTCTATTCCTGTAACGAACCTGCTAAACTGAGATATAAATCGTGCAATAAAATATCTTCTTTTATAATATAACTTATGTGCTATTCTATGAAAAATCATAGCCTGCATACTAGGATATAGTAAAAGTACTTCAAGCTTGCTCTTAGCAGCCGGATCATTTTTCATAATGTTATCTATATCATATCTTAAATTTTTAAACATATAAATACCCCCTTTCACCTAATTTCACTGAAAAACTATATTTTATGAAGTTTATTTTTGCTTTAGCAAAAATAAACTTCATATATATTGTTAATCATAAAGTCCCATTGATATATACTTCTCTCCACCGTCTGGAGCAACGGTTACTATTTTCTTTCCTTTTCCTAGCTCTTTTGCCATCTTAATTGCAACTGCAACATTTGCTCCTGAAGAAATTCCTATTAATATTCCTTCCTCTCTTGCTACAAGCCTTGCTGCTTCAAAAGCTTCTTCTTCTGTTACTGTTAATACTTTATCTACAACATCAATATTATAAATGTCTGGTATAAATCCAGCTCCTATACCTTGAATCTTGTGTGAACCTGGCTGTCCTCCTGATAAAACTGGTGACTTTTCAGGCTCAACAGCTAATACCTTAACTTCTGGCTTTAATTCCTTAAGTCTCTTGCCGACTCCTGATATAGTTCCACCAGTTCCTACTCCTGCTATAAACATATTCAAGTCATTTACATCCTTAAGAATTTCTTCAGCTGTAGTAGCATAATGTTTATTAGGATTTGCTACATTTGTAAATTGTTGTGGTATAAAGTAGCCCTTTTGTCCTTCAGCTATTTCCACAGCTTTAGCAATTGCACCCTTCATGCCTTTTGCTCCCTCAGTAAGTACAAGTTCTGCTCCATAAGCCCTTATTAAACTTCTTCTTTCAACACTCATAGTTTCTGGCATAACTATTATTACTCTGTAGCCTTTTAATTTGCCTATCATGGCTAAAGCTATGCCAGTATTGCCGCTTGTAGGTTCAACAATAGTATCTCCCTTATTTATAAGCCCTAGCTCCTCTGCTTTCTCAATCATTCCTAATGCTGCTCTATCCTTTACACTTCCAGCCGGATTTTGTTTTTCTAATTTCAAGTATATTTCAGCCATATCTTCCTTTGCTATGTTGTTTAATTTTAGTAATGGAGTATTTCCTACCATTTCTAATGCATTGTTAAATATCATTTTAATTCCTCCTTTTAGTTGGAACACTGAGCAATTAAGCTCTCTCGTTCCACTCGATAATTGCTCGTAAATGTCCATTTAGGACATTTACCTCCTTATAGTCGGAAGCACTGAGTAATTAAGATTACTCGTTAAAGCCCATTTAGGGCTTTAACCTCCTTTTAAATTTACATTGTAAAATAATTTAAGTAAAAATATATTTGTAATATTATATAATGTGCACTTTTATATAAAATAACAAATAAAAAAACTCCGCCTCTTATAATTATAAGAGACGAAGTATATACTCCGCGGTTCCACTCTAATTGGATAAAATCCCACCTTAAATCAAGCACTATCATGCTCTATCACTATAACGGGTGAATCCGATGACTTCTACTTTATAAATACAATATATTTATTGTTCGATTCATAACTCCGAAGGGCACTTCACTTAAATATATTCATAAAAGTCCTCTCAGCTTTGGACCTTCTCTCTGTATGTTCCATTTAGGTTACTTTCCTTCTTCACTGTATTTCCGACTATTTTACTATGATATCTATACATTTATTATATACTTTTATGAATAATTGTCAACCCTTTAATATATTAAAGTCAATTTTTTTTATGTATGCTGAATTATAAAACTTAAATCCACCCTTTTATACCTTAAGTGTAAATTGAAGTTTTGCAAATTTTAAATTTTAGATGAAGATATTCCTAATGAAAATATAAATCTACTTTTTTAACTGCAGAATCTATGATTTCCTATAATTTTAATTAAAGGTCTTGACCATATCCAAGCACTAGTAGCTGTTGATGGGTTAAAATAATAAATTGCACCTCCTGAAGGGTCCCATCCATTAAGGGCGTCCCTGGCTGCATTTATTGATGAAGTTTCTAATCTTGCTTCTATTTGACCATCCACAGTAGCAGTAAATGCACCTGGTTGATATATAACGCCAGCTATGGTGCTTGGAAATCTTGAATCTCTTGTTCTATTCATTATAACAGCTCCAACAGCTACCTGTCCTTCATAGGGCTCTCCTCTGGCTTCACCATTTATAAGCCTAGCAAGCAGCATTAAATCATTATTATTGGTATTATCGCTATTACTGTTTGAAGTATTTGTACCAGTACTATACTGTCCTGCATTTATTCCTAAAGCATTTAAGGTATTGTTTCCAGCTATTCCATCTACATTTAGTCCATTTACAGACTGAAAGCTTCTTACAGCTAAATAAGTACCATAGCCATATATTCCATCTAAGCTTCCATTGTAATATCCCCAAGCCTTTAATCTTCTTTGAATTTCAACAACTATATTTCCCCTTGAACCCCACTTATAACTAACTGCTCCAACCGGATTCTTTAATGGGTAAAAATAATTAGAAGAAATAAAGTATGTACACATGATTACAACTAAGTATAAGGCTATTTTTTTAAAACTAAAAACTCTCTTAATCAAAAAAATACCTCCTCATAAAAATATTTCAATAATAAAATCCTTGCTAATAAAATTCACATTTATATAATGTACATTAATTCTAAAATAATACATTTAGCCCCAAAAGAAAAAGAATAGAAGTGATATTATAATCAGTTCTATTCTTCAAACTATTTTTCTTGTAATTTGGTATATTAATTTAAATTAAGTAATCATAAGTAAATTAGTACAATTATAATTTATTTAGCCTAATAATTTTTTAATTATAGGTTCAAAAGTTAATATTGCTGTTAATATAATTAAAATAATAATAGTTGTCCAGCCAATTATATTCTTAATTGGTCCGTTTACATGTTCACCCATTATCTCCTTATTATTAACCATTAACATCATGCATAGAAGAACAACAGGTAATAAAATTCCATTTATTACTTGAGTCCAAAAGGTAATTGTTATAAGAGGAGCTCCAGGAATTAATATAATCCCAACGCCAATTATCATAATGCTAGTAAATAATATATAAAATTGCGGTGCTTCATCAAGCCTCTTATCTATTCCTGCCTCAAAACCAAAAGCCTCACATATATAAAAGGCAGTAGCAAGTGGAAGTATTGTAGCTGAAAAAATTGAAGCTACTAATAGTCCAAAAGCAAATATTTCAGATGCAAATGGTCCTGCTAAAGGCTTTAAAGCAACTGCAGCATCCTTTGCTTCATTTATAGGTATTCCCTTTACATGTAGCGTTGCGGCACATGCTACAATTATAAAGAATGCAACAACTACAGTAATAACACAGCCTATAATAACATCCCATAACTCATACTTATATTGTTCTATTTTTATTCCTTTTTCAATAACAGAAGACTGCATGTAAAACTGCATCCAAGGAGCAATAGTTGTACCTACTATTCCTATAACTGTACTAATATAATTCTCATCAGTTTGTATCTTTGGTCTTATCATAGCATTTCCAATAGCATGCCAATCAGGATTTGCCATTAGTGCTGAAACTATATAAGAAAGTAAAAATACACTAAATATGAGAAATATTTTTTCGGAAGATTTATAGGTACCTTTTACTACCATAAACCATACTAATATAGCACCTAATGGAACAGAAATATACTTTGATACTCCAAACACAGACATACTGCCAGCAACACCAGCAAATTCAGTAGCTGTATTTCCAATATCTGCAACTATTAATCCTAAAAATATAAAAAAGGTAATTAATACACCAAAGTTTTCTCTTATTAAATCCGCTAAACCTTTTTTTGTTACAATACCCATTCTGGCATTCATTTCCTGTACCACAACCAGTACTATGAAGGCTGGAACTAAAGTCCACAGCATATTATATCCATATTGTGCTCCTGCTAATGAATATGCTGTTATTCCACCAGCATCATTATCTACACTTCCAGTAATAATTCCAGGACCTAATATAGCTAAGAACATTAGTAAGGAAGCTACCCAATTTTTCTTCTTTGTATTCATCTAGTTTAACCTCCTTAGCTAACTCTTCTTTTGTTTTTAAGCAATTCATAGATAATATCGCTAATAATAACATTTCCTGCTAAATCCATATTTTCATCAACAACTGGTATTGCTACTAAGTTATATTTTGAAATATTTTTAATTAAATCATCAATGTCATCATCGTCATGCATAAATATATAATCTTCATTCATTATGCTTTCTAAACTAGCACTTGGCTCAGAAACTATTAAATCTCTTAAAGAAATAGTACCTATAAGATTATTTTTATCGTTTACTACATAAATATAAAACATTTGGTCTTCTTCTGGTTTTATTCTTCTTAAATCATTAATTGCATTTTCTACTGTATATTTATTATTAAAAGAAATAAAGTCCGTACTCATTAAGCTTCCAACTACATCATTTTCATATTCCATAAGCTCCCTAACTTCATCGGATGCTTCCTTTTCCATGTTACTTAAAAGTTCTTCAGCCTTATGCTCGCTTAAACCATCTAGTATGTCTGCTACCTCATCTGCAGGCATTTCTTCTAATATATCAGCTGCCTTATCTGGTGAAAGATTATTAAGCACATTAAGCTGAGCTTTTTCTTCCATTTCTTCTAAAACATCTGCAGCCTTTGCATTGTCAAAGCTAGAGAAAATTGCCATACCTGTATTTGAATCAAAGTCTTCAATAATATCTGCTAAATCAGAAGGGTGAAGAATTGATAATTTATTATAGCTTTTAGATAATTGAATATCATTGCTTGCAAAAGTTGTTTGTACATCATTCCAGAGCATAAGTTTGCTTGACACGTTTAAACCTACTCTTTTTAGAGGCTTTGCAAGCCCGAGTCTTCTTAATAATCCTTCAGTTCCTATATCTACTGCTACTACGAATAAGCCTGCTGATAAATTAGCAAGACGTATGTCATTTACCCTAACTACTTTCCTTCCATTAACATCAATAATTTGTCTGTCCAAAACATGATGCCCAAGCAGCATTATATTATTTACATCAATATCCTTTATTGAACTGCAAACTAGCACGTATTGTCCTTTTTCCTTAGTAACACTTACATTATTCCAATCTAAATATCTTATACCATCACCAGTTTTTACTTTAATTCCAATTACCTTAGGATTTTTAATGTCATTATTTACTGCAAAATCCTTTATCCTTCCTATAACTTGATGATCTGAAGAATAAATTTTATTTCCTAAAATTCTGCTTAAATAAAAACTATTCATTACCATAGCGCATCCTCCTTTTGCTTTGGAGAATGCTTATGATTATTTAATAAACAGTACATTCCCCAAAGAATATTTAATTTTTATAAAATTGTTATAGGGACCACTGTCCATTAAAAAAATCACCTTCCTTAATTATTCCTCAAACTGCATTAAATATTATGCAATCCTAAATTGAAGTAAAAAAGAGCCCAAAAAGGCTCTAAAATTCAACAATAGTTCTTGAGTTCTCGTTGAGTTTTAGCACTATACAGCGTTTGACTAAAAGTCCAGCTACACTAAGTAAAACCTTAATTCGGTAGTACCTGTTGACCCATTGGCATCTCTCGATGTTTCCGGGTAGCAGCGTATATCCATATAGGAGCCTCACCTAACAAATCATATTTTCTTTTCACTAACTATTATAGTACAAAAAAGTTTAAATGCAACTATATTTTGCAAAAAATAATTAAATTCACCTGATTTTTTATATTAGGTTTGTCTTGGTAATGTTTTCACCATTATTTCTCTTGTTTTATTTGATTATCTTAAATCTAATTATTTTCTTATATACATATATTTTTTATAAAACTTCTTTACTAGGTTATTAATATTCGACTCTATTATAAAATAAAATAGATTTTCTTATAACAAGTATTATGCTAATATATTAAGAGAATTTATATAATGTTTATTTCACTAGCTTTAACTGAAATGAAAGGGTGATTTCTAAATGAATAAAGAGTCTAAAACTTTGAAAAATAAATTCCTTCCTATTAGCAGGCAGGATTTAATAGATAATAATATTGCGGAACTTGATTTTGTCTTTATTTCTGGTGATGCGTATGTAGACCATCCCTCCTTTGGTACTGCAGTTATAGCAAGAATTCTAGAAGACCAAGGTTTTACAGTGGGAATAATTGCCCAACCAAATTGGAATAATTCTGAGGACTTTAAGCGTCTTGGTAAGCCAAAACTGGGTTTCTTAATCAATTCCGGAAATATTGATTCCATGGTTAACCATTATACCGCTGCAAAAAAAAGAAGAAGCGATGATTTATACTCCCCAGGCGGTAAAAGCGGCCATAGACCTGATAGGGCAGTTATTGTCTATGCAAATAGAGCAAGAGAAGCTTACAAAGATGTACCTATAATTCTTGGTGGAATTGAAGCAAGTTTAAGAAGATTTGCTCATTATGATTATTGGGAAGATAAAGTAAGAAGAAGCATACTCATTGATTCTAAGGCAGATATTTTAGTTTTTGGTATGGGAGAAAAGCCAATAATAGAAATTGCAAATATGTTAAAATACGGGATGCCTATTGAAAAGCTTTCAAACGTGAAGGGAACAGTTTATATCTCTAAAACTACTGAAGGATTAGATGAGTATATAAAATTACCTTCATTTGAAGATACAGCCTCTGATAAAAAAGCTTATGCTGAAAGCTTCAAATTAGAATCCTTTGAACAAGATGGTATTAGAGGAAAAACCCTTGTTCAAAAACATGGTGACAGATATATAATTCAAAATCCTCCATCCCTGCCCCTAACCTCAGAGGAAATGGATAGAGTTTATAATCTTCCTTATACAAGAACCTATCATCCTGTTTATGAAGCTCAAGGAGGAATACCAGCCATAAATGAAGTTAAATTTTCCATTGTCAGCCACAGAGGCTGTTTTGGAAGTTGTTCCTTCTGCGCTCTTACCTTACATCAAGGGAGAACTATTCAAAATAGAAGCCAGAGCTCTATTATAAAGGAAGCTGAAGAAATAATTAAAGATAAGGACTTTAAAGGCTATATTCATGATGTAGGCGGTCCTACAGCAAACTTTAGACATAAATCCTGCAAACTTCAGGAAACTCATGGTGTTTGTAAAAATAAACAATGCCTTCATCCAGGTCCTTGTAAAAATTTAATAGTTAGCCACGATGAATACTTAAGTTTACTTAGGAAGTTAAGAAAACTTCCTGGGGTTAAAAAAGTATTTATTAGATCTGGAATCCGATATGACTATTTAATTTATGATAAAAAAGATGAATTCTTTAAAGAGCTGTGTGAGCATCATATAAGCGGTCAATTAAAAGTAGCTCCAGAACATATAAGTGAAAAAGTTCTAGCCCAAATGGGAAAACCCACTAGAGAAGTTTATGATCGTTTTGTAAACAAGTATGATGTTATTAATAAAAAATTAGGCAAAAAACAATTTTTAGTTCCATATTTAATGTCAAGTCACCCTGGAAGTGAATTAAAGGATGCTGTTGAACTTGCATTATATATTAAGGAAATGGGCTATACCCCTGAGCAGGTACAGGACTTTTACCCAACACCAGGCAGCCTTTCCACCACAATTTATTATACAGGTATAAATCCATTTACAAATGAAAAAGTTTATGTACCGAAAGAGCAGAAAGAAAAAAATATGCAAAGAGCACTGCTTCAATATAGGCTCCCGCATAACTATAAAATAGTTAAGGAGGCTTTAATAAAAGCTCGCCGAGAAGACTTAATTGGATATGATAAGAAATGCTTAATTCCACCCGTTCCACCCAAGGTTAATAAAAATAAACCGCAGCGTAATTAGCTGCGGTATTTTCTATATTTCTACTATATTTTATTCATAGGCATTGATTACTCTTGTATTCTTATATTTAGCAGTAATATCTTCACAATTAATCCGTCTTTTCATCAGTAATTTATGATTTCCTTAATCTATTTAAGGAAAAATTCACAGTAATCAGCCAAATAATGTCTCCTATTAAAATGAAAGGAAATATGCTAAACCCAGCGCTTTTAACTATAACTTCCAGCATTAATATTAGGCTTGAAGCTAACGCCAGCCTCATTCCTAATTTATTTATTACACTAGAGCTTAATAAAATTATTGAAGTAAAAAAGAACACAGTATTTAATATTAAATAAATAGCATCCAAAATATCATTACTCTGGAAATACATTCTATAGCCTAGATTCTTGTAGATTTCTATATTTGTTTTCATCGTAAAAACTGCAAATATATATACTACTAATAATACAACACTTACAATAATGATATATGTCAATTTAAGCCTATCTTTTCTTGCTAAAATATATATTGAGATCATGGCTAAGATGGGTATGCATAGTGAATTTAAAAAAACAGCAGGTTTTAATAGATATAAATATTTAATATTACTTGAAATTAAAAAAATAAAAATAGTTA
The DNA here is from genome assembly GCF_045310675.1 of Candidatus Clostridium stratigraminis. Lineage (NCBI taxonomy): Bacteria > Bacillati > Bacillota > Clostridia > Eubacteriales > Clostridiaceae > Clostridium > Candidatus Clostridium stratigraminis. The sequence goes on along the minus strand of NZ_JBJHZZ010000002.1, from coordinate 370,243 downwards.
TGTACCTTAGAGTTAATAATAATAATGCAAATATGCTTATTAATTTTATTTTTGCTGGAGCAAAATTTATGCTTAAGTTAATTCCCGCAAATAAAAGCACAAAAATAAGTAATAACAAAATGAGATAAAAGTAATACATACTCATAAAACTCCACCTTTTTATACAGTTATTACTTATATTTATTAACTTACAATGATTTTTATTCTATTTTTAATCGCAATTGGTATTCTTAAAACCTAATACTTTTATTCCTCCTTTGATGCACTCAATAGTAAGTGGAAAATCTGGTCCTCTTTCACCATCAATATCTGTAACTATATCTTCATAGCATTCAACTTGAAGTTTCTTAGTTTTAAAATAAATTAAATTATTAGGGTCTTCAAGGTGTTCTCCTCTAAGCATTTTAATAAATAGTGCTATCATATCTTTAATCATGTTTGGTTTAATAATTATAATATCTAAGTATCCATCATCAACTTCAGCCTTATAGGCGAACTTAAGATTTCCTGCAGTTTGACCATTAAAAATAAGCATTAAATACATGTCTCCATCATATTTGACTTCTTTTGACTTGACTCTTATTTTCAGCTTTTTAAAATTAGGAAGCTGCTCTAAACTTTTTACATAATAAGCAAGTTTACCCAATGTATTTTTAAGATTTACACTGGTTTTTTGTGAAATATCTGTAAAAAGCCCTGTGCTTGCAACATTTACAAAATATTTATCATTAACTCTACCAATATCTAATTTCCTCGGAGTACTGTTTAAAATCTGTTCACAAGCTTTATCTACTTCTTGTGGAATACACAAAAACTTGGCAAAATCATTTGCTGTTCCTACAGGAAGAATTCCTATTGGCAAATTAATATTTAAACGCTTCATTTCATTAACAACACTGTCAACTGTTCCGTCTCCACCTGCTATCAATATGTATTTATAATCTTCTTCAATATCTTCAAAAGCCTTTGATAATTCACAGTGGTCGCTTATTCTATATGGAATAACTGTATAATTATATTTTTGATGAATATCAATTACCTTATCTAGGTCAGAAATAATAGTGTTTTCACCTGATAAGGGATTATAAATAAATTTAACTTTCTTCATAACATTTTCACCTTCTGTAGATAGTATCTTAACATTTTATATTATATTATCAATAAATAAAATCCACAAGAAGCAATTAAGATATCTTGTGGACTTTCAATTAGTTTACATTAAAGGAGAACTTGGTTCAGAAATATTACTTAGTGCTTCTCCAGCATTATCCTTTAAATTATTTTCTACAGCTAAATCACCTAGGGAAATAATGCCTACTATGTTTTTGTTTTCTACAACCGGTAATCTTCTTATTTGTCTTTCACTCATAATTCTAGCTGCATCATGAATATCCATATCCTGATTTGCAATTACCGGATTTGAAGTCATAATGTCTCTTACCTTCTGATTTTTGAAATTCTCACCTTCAGCTACAGACCTTACAGCAATATCTCTATCTGTTATAATACCAATTATCTCTTCTCCACTGCATACAGGAACTGAACCTATATTATATTGCTTCATTAGATGAGCAGCTCGCTCAACTGTGTCTTCAGAATTTAAAGTAGCAACATCCTTAGTCATAATATCCTTAAGTTTCATATAGTTTCCCTCCTTAAAGCTAAACTTTTTTCTATATTATTTTTAGCACTGCAAAGAGATTTTATTATATGAATATTTTTCACTTAAAGTTTATATTATACTTTATAAGAATTTTTTATTTATTTACTTTAACATTTGTTTTATATAGGTATGAACCTAAAATAGCAAATACTATGATTAATAGTATTGGAATAATAATTTTATGTATTGAAGGGCGAAGCATATTATGTCCAACAAAGGAATAGGCAAGCATTTCAGGTGCACTTCCTATAATTGTGGCAGTAATAAAATCGAAATAGCTTAATTTAGTTAAGCCAGCTGCATAGCTTAGTGGATCAAATGGAAAAAGAGTAGATAATCTCATTAAAAGCATTATTTTAAAACCATGCTGCTCAATATTATCGTCTAGTTTCAGTAATTTCCCTCTTGTTACTTTGTTAGCGAAAGATTTGCCAAGAAACTTAGAAAGAAAAAATGCAACTGTAGCAGATGTAAACAATCCAACAATTGTTATAAAAAACCCTAAAAATGGTCCAAATATATTACCTGCAATGGCAGTAAAAATCATTGTTGGGAAAAATATTAAAATAGCTTTAATTGTAAATAGAAATATAAAAACAATTGCAGCATATGGTCCAAAGCTAACAATATAACTTCTTAAGTCCTTTAATCTAATATGTGTAACCCTTTTTTGATATTTAAATAATAGATAAATAAAAATAATAGAAATACATAAAATAATTAATATCTTAATTGTATTTGTCATGGTAATCTTCATAATGCTCTTAGTCGAATCCTTCATTTATTTGCCCCCACTATGATATATATAATATAATAACATCTATATGAATTTTGTTCTACAAAAATAATCTTTATAAATTAAAATATAAAAGTTAATATACTATTAAAAAATTATTAATTATATGTTATAATGTACTGTATTGGTTTTTTGTAAAATTCTTTACTAAAGCATTTATAATCTTTATGAATTTTATATTGTGTACTTGCTATTTTTTATTTATGATACTTAAGGAGTGATTTTTATGGCTAAAAGAAATGCTGTTCCTAATATTTTTACTTTCTCAAACTTAGGTTGTGGCGTTTTATCTTTGCTAATGACCTTTAATAAAGACTATAGATGGGCATGTTTATTTATAATTATAGCAGGAATCATAGATCGTTATGACGGAAGGATTGCTAGATTCTTAAATGTCTCAAGTGATATTGGTAAGGAGTTAGATTCACTTGCAGACTTAGTTTCCTTTGGAGTAGCTCCTTCAATATTAATTTTTGATCTTTATAAATTTCATAATTTAGGGGTTTTAGGATATATCTTGGTTTTATTATTTCCTATTTCAGGTGCTTATAGACTAGCTAGGTATAATTCTTCCACCTTTAATAATGTATTTATGGGTGTACCTATAACTGTTGCTGGTACCTTCCTTGCACTATTCGCTCTTATAACTATAAATGCCAATAGTAATCCTTCGTTGTCTATAATATTAGTAATTATACTTTCATATTTAATGATTAGTAAATTCAAAATCAAAAAGGTGTGATTTAAATATCACACCTTAATTTTTTTAATCTTTTTTAGGAAAGTTTTCAAATTTTAAATCGTCATCTATTTCCGTTTCTATATTTTCCGAGGTCATTTTACATTTAATTATTTCTGATTTTAAGCTGCAGTAGTCCAAATAACCGAAAGAAAGCTTTTCTAATGATTCAATTACATTATCAATAATTTCTCCTAAATCGTCAGCACGCCTAAGTGCTTCTTTAACTTCACTTTTTTTTGCAAGGGCAATTTTATTAAACTCCTCTGCACCGCCTATTAGAAGTCTATAGGAACTAACAAGCTTACCAAGGAAATCGGCCATATTATTTAAATCGGTATAATAGGTTTCAATAAGCTTTCTTCTTCCCAATAAATCACCTTTATTAATTAGTGCTCATATATTTATATTTTGAATCAGGAGTTTTTATTACAGGTTATTCACCTAGTATTTTCTTTCTGAGTGCAATTCCCGTAGGAGTATCAGCAAGGCCACCCATTGCAGTTTCTCTTAGTTCACATGGTAGCTGCTTTCCTGTTTTATACATAGCCAGTACTACATCATCAAAGGGAATAATACTTTTTACTCCACTCATTACCATATCTGCTACAGTTAATGCACTTGCAGCTCCAGAGGCATTTCTCTTAGCACAAGGTGCTTCTACAAGCCCAGCTATCGGATCACAGACTAACCCTAGAATGTTTTTAATCACAATTGCTCCTGCATTAAGGGCCATTTCCGGAGTCCCTCCCATCATTTCAACAACAGCAGCAGATGCCATTGCAGCGGCAGAACCGCATTCAGCTTGACAGCCACCTTCAGCACCTGATATAGTTGCATTTTTAGCTATAAGGATACCAACACCTGCAGCTGTAAAAAGTGCCTTTACTAAATCATCTTCAGTTTTATTAAGTTTCTCTCCTGCAGTTATTAAAGCAGCTGGTAGTATGCCGCAGGAACCTGCTGTAGGAGTGGCAACTATTCTCCCCATTGCAGCGTTTACTTCGGAACAGGAAATTGCTCTGGCCATAGCCTTTACCATGAATTCTCCAGTTAATGTATTTCCTCTTTCAATATATTTTTGAAGTTTATAAGCATCTCCGCCAATAAGACCACTGACTGAAGTTATCTTATTTCTTAAACCATATTCAGCAGCCTCTTTCATAATGCTAAGATTTTTTTTCATCTTATTAAATAATATTACTCTATTAAGTCCACTTTCTTTTTCTTCTATAGAAAGTGTATATTCCCATATTGAAAGTTTCTCTTTAATGCATATCTCTACTAATTCTGTACCATGATTTACGAACATAATATTCTCCTTCTTTATTATACTTCTGTAATAGGATTTATGATTCTTATATTACTTATATGGGCTAATTTAGATATCTTTTCTACTGTTTCTTCAGTAACTGTATTATCAGTTTCAAAAATCATGGTAGCTTTTGAACCTTTATCACTTCTATACACCTTCATAAAGGCAATATTAATTCCTTCACTATATAACTGAGCCGTAACCTTTGATACCATGCCAGGTACATCTTCATGTCTTATGATTAAAGTAGGATATTCACCATTGAATTCAAGGGGATCGCCGTCAATTTCTGTTATTATTATATTTCCCCCTCCAACCGATGAGCCTATTACCTCAACTATAGTTCCATCCTCCCTGGTCATTTTAAATTTAACTGTATTTGGATGCCTATCGCCAAGATCTGTTTCTATAAACTCAACACTTATTCCCAGGTCCTTGGCAATTTCCATTGAGTTTTTTAATCTTTCATCCCATGGATCCATTCCAAGTATACCTGCAACTAGAGCTTTATCTGTTCCATGTCCCTTATAAGTTTTTGCAAAGGAACCGTGCAGAAAAAACTTTACTGACTTAATATTCCCACCTGAAATTATACTAGCTACCTTAGCAAGTCTAGCTGCCCCAGCAGTATGAGAGCTTGATGGCCCTATCATAGCAGGTCCTATTATATCAAATGCACTATAATTTCTCATTATTCCACCTCATCATAGGTTTTACTAGATTAATATTCGTAAAATACACTGCCGCCGATAAATTCTCTTAAAATAGAATTTTCAGGCACATGCTTCATTTCAACCTCTTCAAAAAAGTTTAGAAAACTTTTAAGTCTTAAAGCCTCATAATAGACAGGACTAGTATATGCTATCTTCTTTAATTCTTCAAGTGCATATTTTTTTAAAACGCATAACTCATATACAAGAGCAGAGTTAAACATGACATCTGCTTCCTCTTGAAAAACAAATATGTTTTTTTCTTCTCCTCTTCTTACTGAAGGCCACATTTTAAGTGTTTGTTCTGCACCATAGCCCCTAGATAAGTAATCTCTAACCATCCTTCTTATTATTCGATTATCTGTAGTGGCTATTCTATTATGATCATCAAGATTTAACTGAGTAAGTGCACTAATATAAATTTTAAATTTATTTTCTTTTGGTATTGAAGCTGTAAGCATCTCATTTAATCCATGAATACCTTCTATAATAAGTATTCCATTAGAAGGAAGTTTAAATTTTTCTTCCTTCCATTCCCTTTTACCTGTTTTAAAATTAAAAGTTGGCAGCTTAACTTCATTATCTTTTAATAGCTCCTGCAGATCTTCATTAAATAACTTCAAATCCAAGGCATAAATTGATTCAAAATCATACTCCCCCTTCTCATCCTTAGGAGTATGCTCCCTATCAACAAAATAATCGTCTAATGAGATAGGAATCGGCATTAAACCATTTACCCTTAATTGTATAGCCAGCCTTCTGGCAAAGGTAGTTTTCCCAGATGAAGAAGGTCCTGCTATAAGAATAATTTTTGTTTGATGTCTATCGTTAATCATATCTGCAATATAAGCTATTTTCTTTTCCTGTAGGGCCTCTGCAACTTGAATAATATTTCTTATATCGCCAGAATGGACTTTTTCATTAAGTGAACCAACATCTCCAACTCCTAATATATTACCCCATTGTTCAGTTTCATAGAATATCTTATCAAGCTTCTCGTATTTAATAAATTCTGGAATTTCAGTTGGATTACTTTCGGTTGGATATCTTAAAATAAACCCTGGTTCATAATACATAAGATCAAAATATTTTAATGCTCCTGTAGAATACGCCATTGCTCCATAAAAATAATCATATCTACCATTCAATTCATATAGCTTTACCTTTTCTACACTAACATTTTTTAGCAGTCTAAGCTTATCTTCCATTTTGTAGCCTGAAAAAATTTTAATTGCTTCTTCCTTAGTAACAGAAAGCTTCTTAATGGGAATGTCCTTATCTATCAATTCCTGCATCTTTAATTTAATTGCATATACGTCCTTTGAACTAAGAGGAGTACTTTTATGGATCTCTCCAAAAAGTCCTTTACTAAGGGCATGCTCAATGGTAATTTGAGCCTCCGGAAAAAGTTCTAAAACTGCTTTAATAAGAACAAATTGTAAGGTCCTCACATAAGTTTTCATACCAATATTTGTGCTTATATCTACAATATCGAAATTCCCACCTTCCTCCAAGGTTCTTGTGAATTCATAATATTTATCATTAATCTTAGCCAAAACAACTGGCAGCTTTTCTTTATCATAATTATCTTGAAATATATTATATATAATAGTCCCCTTAAGAGCTTCGATACTTTTCCCATTACTTAAATTCAATCTGTATTTATCCACTATAATTCCTCCTTATTGTCGGAACACGGGGTAATTTAACCTCATTCGCTCCGCTCACAAATTACCCGTTAAAGCCCATTTAGGGCTTTAACCTCCTTTTAGTGTCACACTGAGTAGTATAAGACTACTCGTTAAAGCCCATTTATGACTTTGGCTTCATTAATTTGCAAAGTAATATTATTATACACTTAAATAAATAAAAATGTTCTTTTATAACTCATAATTTTCTTAAATTTTACTTAAAATATATATGCTTAACCTGTTACAAAATATAAGGATGTGATTTTGTTGTTTATTGTTATGCTGAGAACTATGATTTTATATTTTATAGTTGTATTTACAATGAGAATAATGGGTAAAAGACAAATAGGTCAATTGCAGCCTTTTGAACTAGTTATTGCCATAATGGTTTCTGAACTTGCCTCTATGCCAATGCAGGACACCCGCATTCCTCTTTCTCACGGTATAATACCTATTTTTACTTTACTCCTTCTACAGGCATTAATTTCTGTTGCTGAACTGAAGAGTGAATTTGCACGCATTGCATTTAGCGGAAAACCAAGTATTATTATAAGCCAAGGTAAAATTGATATAAAACAGCTTAAGATTAATAGATATAATATTAATGATCTATTAGAAGAACTTCGTCTTCAAGGTTATTACAACATGGAGGATATAGAATTTGCAATACTTGAAACCAGCGGACAACTTTCTATAATCCCTAAGACTGAGTTAGAGCCTGTAACAAAGCAAGATTTAAATATAAAAAGTTCACAAGACACTCTTCCTATCACTTTAATTCTTGATGGGAAAATTAACTTAAATAATTTAAAAGTAATTAATAAAGATAAATCTTGGCTTTTGTCACAGCTTAAGAAAAACAATATTTTATCTCCAGATAAAGTTTTTATTGCTCTTTTAGATTCAAAGGGTAATTTTACCTTTCAGCTTAAGGAGGGAGGCGCCATAAATAAGTGAGAAATGTTGCGATTTCTGTTGTAATTTTTATAATTATGATTCTAGCAATGACTATATCTCTTAGCTACCTTAACAAAATAACCAATAATCTAGAAAATCTTAATATGCAAATAGAAACATACATTAATGATAGAAATTGGGATGAGGCAAATAAGGCTGCAACTGACTTTAGTGAAAAGTGGGATAAGTACACTAACATTATTAAGCTTTTTGTAAATCATCAAGAATTAGATAATATTGAAATAGAGCTAAGTAAATTAACTCAATTTGTAAGGGAGAAAACTCCAGATGAGTCCCTTGCTAATGTCCATACCTTAGACTTTTTATTAAATCATATAACTAACTTAGAAAAAATAAACCTCCAAAATATATTTTAATATATAATCAGAATATGCTGCTTGATTAAATATGAGTTATATTTAGTAATTTTTAAATATAGGAGTTAAAAAAATCTATAAAATATTTTATAATGAAAGTATGGAAAATCTAAGTTTATTAGTTTATAATAAACTTAGATAAATCAAGTCCCACCGGGACTTATATTGACCCTATTTATATATGAAAGGTGGTATAATTATGGCTTTAGTTACTACTAAAGAAATGTTTAAAAAGGCTTATGAAGGCGGTTACTCAATCGGTGCCTTTAATATCAATGATATGGAAATAATCCAAGGTGTTGTTAATGGTTGTAAAGCACTAAATTCACCAGTAATTCTTCAAGTTTCTTCAAGTGCCATAAAATTTGCAGGAGCTAAATATTTAAAGAATATGGTTGATGCTGCTATAGCAGAAACTGGAATAGATATTGCTCTTCACTTAGATCACGGTGCTAACATTGAAATAGTTAAAGAAGTAATAGAGGCAGGCTTTACTTCAGTTATGTTTGATGGTTCTCATTATGAATATGATGAAAATGTAAGACTAACTAAAGAAGTTGTTGACTATGCTCATGCTAGAGGTGTTGTAGTAGAAGCGGAACTTGGCCAATTAGCAGGTGTTGAGGATGAAGTTAGCGTTGCCAAGAGCACATATACTGATCCGGCTCAAGCTGAAGATTTTGTTAAAAAGACAGGTATAGATTCATTAGCAATAGCTATTGGTACTAGTCATGGTGCTTTTAAATTTACTGGAGAACCAAAACTAAGATTTGACATTTTAGAAGAAGTTCAAAAGAGGTTACCTGGTTTCCCAATAGTACTTCATGGTGCTTCAGCTGTAGATCAGAAATACGTTGAAATGTGTAATGAATTTGGCGGACAAATTGCAGGTGCAAAGGGTGTTCCAGCAGATATGCTTAGAAAAGCTTCCTCAATGGCAGTTTGCAAGATAAACATGGATACAGATTTAAGACTTGCAATGACAGCTGCAATCAGAAAGTTCCTTGCTGAAAATCCAAAGGAATTTGACCCAAGAAAATACATGGGAGCTGCAAGAGCAACTCTTCAAGAACTAGTTGAAAAGAAAATAAAAGAAGTTCTTGGTTCAGAAAACGCTCTATAATAATTAAAATTAATGGCATCCATATGGCTTATTATTCAAATAAGTCATATGGATGCATTTTTATTATTTTTCAATATAGTTCATTACATGCTTAATAAGTATATTAATAGAACCGTCCCCGTTTCTTTGAATTTCAAAACGTTTATCATCATCATAGGTTTCTTCGTTTATATAAAGATCAATATCACTATCTATCTTAAGCCTTACCCTCTTTAGTTTTTTAGATACCCATTCCTTATCAACTGAAATATTATCATCAATTCCAGCAGCAGACACATATTCCATAAAGTCCTGCTTATTTACCGCTTCATCCTTAAAAAGCATATCTGAAAAAGCTTTAACATCTATATTTTCCTGCTCTTTTAAAACCTTTTTAACACTGCTTCTAACTGTTTCTTGTGAGGCAGCATCTTCTTTAAGTTTATTTCTTGTCCAGTTTTCAGCTGCATTTATAAAAGCCTTAGTCATATCTCGCTCGTTACTTTTTAAACTACAGCCTAGATAGTTTGTAATAAAGTAATTAGAGCCATATTCCTCCTTTTCTTTATTACCTCCCTTATCCATAACCATAAGATTAAATTCCTGATCATCCCTTAAAGGCTTTATGAAGGCGCATTTTTGGATTCTTTGGCTGCTGGCGGGGAGACCTGTAAATTGTGGAATTATATTTATTCCTATTTTGTTATCTACAAAATCTACAGAATGGGTATAGTTCTTTACATAATCCATTTTAATAATACCAATTAATGGTCCATGTTCAGTGGTAACAGAAACAGTTAATATATCACAAGAAGATATATTTCCATTAGATTTCATTAAAACAAACATCTGTCTTGCAAGTTCCTTTGAAATTTCCAGAAGATTATTCTCTCCATTTAAATATTCCTGTGAAAGTTCTTTAACAATATTTCTTCCTGAATTAAAATTAGCATATTTTATTTCTTCATCTCTTAAACATCTGTCTACATGTCTTAAAAGAAACTTATAAATATCCTCATTTAATTCCAAATAGTATTCATTTAATATAGGTTCCTCAGAGTTATTGTCTAGTATATGAATAACTGCTTCATTAATAGCAATTTCGTTAATATATTCCATTATATCACCTGCAATTAAACAAAAATAGTAATAAAGTTATAAAAAAGGCACATACTCAAAAGAATATGTGCTTCATTGGCTGCCCAAGCAGGACTCGAACCTACACAGTGCCAGAGTCAGAGTCTGGTGCCTTACCAATTTGGCTATTGGGCATTAGTAACAATAATTATTATAACATGATTATACCTCTTGTCAAGTGGTGAATTTCTTTGTGAAAAATTTTTTACATATTATGTCATAGCTTTAATTTTATAAGATGCTTTGATATATAATCTATAAATAAAGTAAGTGCATAATCAAAAATAATAAACACAAATTGAAGCATAATAACTACTTCATAAACAGGAAGGTTAATTTTTAATAAGCCTGCAAAGAAAAATTTATAGAGATAAAATAAAATACCAATAGAAGTATTAAAATATACTAGTTTTAATATAATTTCTAAAGGGATATTTCTTAATCTTTCTACATAATATTTTATGAAACCATACAACCCAAAGAATATTATATAGGCAATTACGCTACCTTTAAATCCAAGCATAAGAAAGCTTATAATACTGGTAGCAGTGTAAACTATAAAACTGTTTTTCAAATTTGTAAGTAAAACAGATATAGGAATAATACAGGAAGCAGCCCCTAAAATATAAACCTTACTAGTTGGAGAAATTGTACTTAGATAAAGTAGTAATACTCCTATTGCAGTTAATATACCTCCCCTTGCAATAAACCTTGAAGTTCCCATTTTTCGCCCTCTCTTTATAATAATTTATTTAGCAGCAGCTAAATAAGTCACCGCCAAAACATTCACAAAGCGAATCAGCACACCAAAGCGTTGCGCATATATCACAGATATCAGAACTAGAAGTATTTCTTCCATAATAAGGCTGTCTATAGCTATTATTGCTTCTTTGAAGTTTATTTAAGGTTTGCCTGTATTCAAAGTTATTAGGTTCCATGTTACAAGCATTTAATATATAATTATATGCATTGTCATACCAGCCTTTTCTTAAATATGTAATTCCCATAAGATAATTCCACTGTGCATCTCTTGTAGCAATGCTATTCAACTTAGCTTCTGCAGCATTTATATTACCATTTTGCAAATCTCTGCGTATTTCATTATATATTATGCTGTTTGAGCCATTATTACTATAACTTTCCTCTGAATAAGAATTTTCTGTATAATGAGGAGTATCGTTTTTCATTAAATAATCATATGCCTCGTTTACTTCTCTTAGCTTTTCTTCTGCTAAATCCCTTAATGGATTGTTTCCATATTGATCGGGATGATATTTTTTTACCATTTCTTTATAAGCTTTTTTAATTTCTTCCTTAGTGGCTCCTTCTTTTATTTCTAAAACCTCATAGGGATTTCTCATTGCTTGATTCTTCCTTTCCGTTAAAAATTTTGTCCATCTTTTCCATTAAACCATATTGTAATATATTATATAACAAATCATAATTTCTTTTAATAGGTAATTTATTTAAATTTTCTATGCATCCAGCACCACACATGGTAAGCAAAAAGTAAATTCTTTCTTTAACCGACGCTGCAAATTCCTTATAAGGAAGATTTTCAGAATTAAAAGCACTATTTATAGCATTAAACTTACTATTCTTCATATCCTTTTCCAAATCATCGTAGGCATCAATTATATATATCCATTTCCCAAGGTTATAGCCAAGCTTGTATAGCCTATCTTCATAATCTTTATCCTCTTCATAGGAGGCAAGAATGTATCCTGTTAAATCTGCAAAATGATGACTTAATTCATCAAGGTTTTTGCCGTTAAAAGCTTTTTCTTCTATGCTAAATGTCTTTAGTATTTCTGATATTTTTTTTGATTTCTCTTTGTTATAGCTTGGAGATTTTTTTAAATATATTTTTAACATTGCTGCATATATCTTGCTTTTTAAACTTTTATCATCCTCAAAATTATCCAATAATTTATAATAAGCTAAAAGGACATTAAAAAAAGCAGCATAGTCGATAGCTGAATTTCCCATAAAAACAACCCTTTTTTTAAGTGGGTGAAGACTGCAGAATTGCTTTTCTACAATGTTTTTTTCATCACTTAAGGAATCTAAAAGCAGGGCTAAAAAAGTCATATCATAATTAAGTGCCAATCTAGGCAGATTCCCATAGCATCGTTTTATACTTCTGCATAAACCGCAATAATAAGCTTTAAATTTTTCAAAATCTTTAATTTTAAGTTCCATTTTACATGGGGTAACGTAGCCAAACATTATATGCCCTTTTCTCCTCTTTGCTTTAATATCTCATAAATTGTTTTAGAAGTTGTATCCTCAAAAGTGTAGCCTAATAGCTTTACAACCTCTTTAAGCTCTTCTTCGTGGGGAGTTTCTATTTCTAGATAAGGAAAAGGACAAAAGCTTTTATCATTTATATCTATTTCAATAAGAGTATTTTTATATTTATAGCTTTCCCTATACTTGTAAATAGTTTGAACGATACTAAGCCCTAGTGCCTTAAATATTTCTTCTCCTTCATCAGAGCTTTCAATTACAGTTTCATGTTCATTCATAACTTTATATTTGTCTTGACTTATCATCTCTTTTGTTGTCATATAATTAATAGTTTTATTGTTTAACAAATCTTCAACAATACGTATTCTTGCATAGCCTTTTTTGCTAAGCAGTTTTTTATCCTGAAAATCAAAAATTTTATTAATTTGATTTTCCATTTTTACTTTTTCAGTATGCATGGCTCTAAGTTTAGCTCTTATATCTTCAACATCTATGTCTAATATTCTAGTCTCCATTTCCTGCATTTTTATCACATCCTAATAGTTTTTAAAATTTTAATAAATTATAAAAGGTTTTTTTATCTAAGCCTTTCACAATCCTTTAGAAGGTTAGGTAGTATATTATCTAAAAAATATTTTGAACTTATTATGTCAATTTCCTTTATCTGATTTAAAATAGTATTGTATTTATCAACAAAGGGATTACAATTTTCTAAACTTATTTCATTAATGCATTCAATTAAGGCATCTATATGATCTGCACATCGAAGGATTTGACCTTCTAAGCTTAAATCCTTGCCTTCAAAAATAAGGTTTTTATAAATACTTCTATAGGGTTCTTCCATTGAAGACAAAAGGTGTTCCTCTGCTACTTCTTCTTCTATTATATCCACCATTTGCTTCATCTCTATATTTTTATGTTTTACAAAGCTCAATATATCTCCAGTTAAGGCCTCAACAACATCATGGTTAATAAGTTTTTTAAATAGTCTTTCCCAGTTTACAGTATTTCCATGCTCCTCTTCAATTAAAGCCAACATTTGGCCTATTTGTGCTACTAAAAAGGAGTGTTCACTTACAGTTGCTCTTCTATGCATAAATTCATTTGCCCATCGTCCCATATTATTCAATTTTCTTACTGTAGTTAGATATTTATCCAGGCTCATAGCTTTCCTCCTCTTTGTTTAATATTTATTTTAAGTTTCAATATCAGCTTAGTTACCTTGTAATATCAATTATATCATAGCTTCTACCTATAATTATTAAAATAAATTGAATATTATATTTTTATATTAAAATTAATGTTATAATTACTTTAAATATCATAGCAATTGAGAGGGGTAGTAACATTGGATAATTTTTATGAACAGCTTGCTGTAACCCATAAAACGGGTATGTATCGGCTTTTAAATGCTTGTGTTTATTTTTTTTGTGTACTTGCAATCCTATCAATGGCAGTAATTCCTGTTTTTATTTTAAGTTTATTAATAGCAGCTGTCTGCTTTTGGGGAAAAAAGAAGCTTTATGTAGAATATGAATATGCTTTTACTAATGGAGAAATAGACATTGATAAAATTGTAGAAATGAAAAAAAGAAAAAGAGTCATGAATTTTCAAATAAAAGAAGTCGAGCTGTTAGCTCTTGAAAACAGCTATTATGTTAAAGATTTTTTAAGTGTCCCTAATGATATTGTAAGCTGTTACCCCAAAACTACAGACAAGGAAATATACGTTGCCATGATAACAGGTGGAAATAAAAGAGTTAAATTAAGGTTTACTCCAGATGAAGAATTTTTGAACTTATGCTTTAAATATAATCCTAGATCGGTTAAAAAGAGCTGACTTTAATGTGGATTTAAGTCTTTATTAATATACCTTGCATCTTTATAACATTTATAATTACTTAATTATTGACATAAAGCAAAACTTAGAATATAATGTTATAAAATATGAGCTTTGAACAGGAATAGTAATTTAAAAGCATACTAAGAGAGCTGTTGGCTGGTGTAAAACAGTGTTTGGTTTTAAATGAACTCGCCTGGGAGCATACTTACAGAAAAGTAAGTACGGTAAATCCGTTATCTTTTTAAGTGAAACATAAACCTTCCTTTTTTATTTATGTTTATGTTTAATTAGAGTGGTACCGCGAAACAATAACTTTCGTCTCTTAGTGAGATGAAAGTTTTTTTATTTATTATCTAAGTATAGGAGGTTAAAGCCCTAAATGGGCTTTAACGAGTAGTTTTACGAGCGGGAGCGAGTAGTCTTAATCTACACAGTGTTCCGACTTAAAGGAGGAAATAGAATGGTAAATTATAGTACGGCCATAGATAAAAAATGGCAAAAAAAATGGGAAGAAACAGAGCTTTACAAGTTTGATTATAAAAATGAGAAGAAAAAATTATATGTGCTTGAAATGTTCTCTTATCCATCAGGCAGTAATCTTCATGCAGGACACTGGTTTAATTATGGTCCTGTTGATTCCTGGGCAAGAATGAAAAGGATGCAAGGCTATAATGTGTTTCAGCCAATGGGCTTTGATGCTTTTGGGCTTCCTGCTGAAAATTATGCAATTAAAACAGGAATCCATCCAAAGGACTCAACATTAAAAAATATCGAGACCATGGAAAGGCAGCTTAAAGCTATGGGAGCCATGTTTAATTGGGATAATGAAGTTGTTACATGTTTACCTGATTATTATAAGTGGACTCAATGGGTATTTTTAAAGCTTTATGAAAAAGGCTTGGCTTATAGAAAAAAGGCTCCTGTTAATTGGTGCCCTAGCTGTAACACAGTACTTGCAAATGAACAGGTAGTAGATGGCCATTGTGAACGCTGCGATACTGAGGTTACTAAGAAGGATCTTACCCAATGGTTCTTAAAAATAACTGATTATGCAGATGAGCTTTTGGAAAAATTAGACACCTTAGATTGGCCTGAAAAAACTAAAGCTATGCAAAAGCATTGGATCGGTAGATCTATCGGTGCTGAGGTTAATTTTAAGGTTTGTGATTCTGACCTTAATTTTAATGTTTTTACTACTAGAGTTGATACCCTATTCGGAGTCACCTATGTGGTTCTGGCTCCAGAAAATGAACTAGTAGATAGACTTACTATTTCTGAAAACAAAGATGCAGTAGAGGAATATAAAGAAAACGCAAGAAAACAAACTGATATTGAAAGACAATCCTTAACTCGTGAAAAGACAGGAGTATTTACTGGCAGCTTCGCAATAAATCCTATAAACGGAAGAAAAGTTCCAATTTGGGTTGCTGATTATGTGCTGGCTACTTACGGAACTGGCGCAGTTATGGCTGTTCCTGCTCATGATGAAAGAGATTTTGAATTTGCAACAAAATTCGAGCTTCCTATTGAAAGAGTTATTGAAGGTGGAGATAGTCTTCCATTTACAGAACACGGGAAATTAGTTAATAGTGCGGAATTTAATGGCTTAACTACAGAGGAAGCTAAAAAAGCAATTGTCAATAAGCTTGAACTATCTTCCTTAGGTTCTTCAAAGGTAAATTATAGACTGAGAGACTGGCTCGTTTCAAGACAGAGATATTGGGGTGCTCCAATTCCAGTAGTTCATTGTGAACATTGTGGAATAGTTCCAGTTCCTAAGGCTCAGCTTCCAATAGAATTACCTTATAATGTAGAATTCGCACCAGATGGCAAGTCACCACTTGCTAAAAGTAATGAATTTATGCATACCATTTGCCCAAAATGCGGCGGTGAGGCTCTCAGGGATGCTGATACACTTGACACCTTTGTAGATTCTTCCTGGTATTTCTTAAGATATGCAGATAATAAAAACGGTGAAGAAGCCTTTAATTCAGAGCTTATTAATGAAATACTACCTGTAGATAAATATGTCGGTGGACCTGAACACGCCTGCATGCATCTTTTATATGCTAGGTTTGTTACAAAGGCTCTTAGAGACATGGGATACTTAAACTTTGATGAACCTTTCCTTTCACTTACTCACCAAGGTTTAATACTAGGACCAGATGGCCAAAAGATGAGTAAATCAAAAGGTAATACTATAAATCCTGACGATTATATTTCAGAATATGGTTCAGATGTTTTTAGAATGTATCTTATGTTTGGTTTTGGCTATACAGAAGGCGGAGCGTGGAGTGATGATGGCTTAAAGGCTATTGCAAGATTTGTAGATAGAATTGAAAGATTGCTTGAGTCTTCAAGAGAAGTAATCAATTTAAAGGATAATAAAACTACAATAGATAAAGCTGAAAAGGAGTTAAACTTCTGGAGACATTCAGCAATTAAAGGTGTAACTGAAGATTCTGAGATACTTCAATTTAATACTGCAATTGCAAGAATAATGGAATTTACTAATGCACTGTCAAAATATTTAAATGAAGAGAAGAAAAATGGAGAATTTTTAAAAGAGACTATAATAGATTTAATTAAGCTTTTGGCACCATTTGCGCCTCACTTTAGCGAAGAACAATGGAGCCTTACTGGGATGAATTATTCAGTCTTCAATGAGAGTTGGCCAAAATTCCATGCTTCTGCCTTAATTAAAGATGAAATTGAAATAGCTATACAAATAAATGGTAAAGTTAAGGCTAGAATAAATGTTGCTTCAAATTTAGAGGAAGAAGAAATTAAAAAATCTGCCTTAGATAATCCTGAAATCAAGGAAATTCTTACAGGAAAAGACATTGCTAAAGTCATAGTTATAAAAGGAAGATTAGTTAATATAGTTGCTAAATAAATGATTACTAAAACTTTAAAAACAAAAAAATAGCTAATAAATAAAATATTTTATATGAGCTGATAACTTCGAAAGAAGTTTCAAACTAAGAATAGCCACAAAACCATGTGTTGACCTGAATTCATTACATTCAGACTAACAACACAAAGGCTTTGCGGCTATTCTTTATTTATATTTATCCAAAACTTTTTCTGTAGCTTGCAGGAGATTGTTTAAGTCATAAACCTCTCCTTCTTCTATAAGCTTATTTAAATGCATTTGAAACCTTGTAGATTCAGCCATTTTACCTATGGAGCTTAATGTTAAAATGTTATTCATTATATTTGAAATTAAATTAGACTTTACCTCAAATAACTTTTGTGCATCTTTAATTTCATCTTTAATTTCTAACATCATCTGATCCAAGTTAAAAGCTGCATCCGCAGCATTTTTTAACTTCTGCCTTATATAATCTGGAATTTCATGCTTATATTTATAATTTAATGAATGCTCAACTGTAGCCCAAAAGTTCATTGCAAGAGTTCTTATCTGAAGTTCAGCAAGGATATCCTTTTGCCCTTCTGCAAGATTAACAGGATATTTTATTATCATATGATAGCTTCTGTAACCGCTGGTCTTATAATTAGTCACATAATCCTTTTCATACATTATTTGCATATCTTTTCTGTTTCTAATAAGCTCAACAACTTTATTAACATCATCAACAAACTGACACATAATTCTTATGCCTGTTATATCTTCCATTTCATATTCAATGCGATCCAGAGGTATATTAAATTTATTAGCTTTTTCAAGAATGCTTGCTATTTCTTTAACTCTTCCCGTAACAAGTTCTATTGGGGAATATTCATTTTTTCTTCTAAGCTCGTTTCGAATACTCCTAAATTTTATTTTAAGTTCCTCCACTGCTTGCTCATAAGGTATTAAAAAAGTCTTCCATTCTTTAATTGCCATATCCATCGTCACCCTTTACAAAAAACTTCTCATATATATTATATTATATTTCTATAAATTAACAACTACAAATAGTTTTATAATTTTTTTATTATCTGCTTATTCAAACCAATAGATTATTATATTTTATTTGATATAATAGAACTAATAGAAAAATTTATTTAACAAGGATGATGCAAATGAGTGACAAAATATTTTCTGGTTTAGAAGACCTTGGCTTCGATGATATAAGTGATGTAAGCCTTTATAACACAAAAAAAGAAAAAGAAAAAGAACAAAAAGCAGAAAAAAAAGATGATGATCCTAAAAATCATTTATATGACGTTACAGTAACTTGTCCTGTTTGTGAAAATGTTTTTCAAGCAAGAACTGTAAAAAGCTCCTCTTACAGGAGGCTGAAAAGTGACAGCGACCTTCATGTACGATATTCTTTAATAAATCCATACTTTTATGAAGTTTATCTTTGCAATGTTTGTGGATATGCTGCCATGAAACAAGATTTCCACAAAATTAGAGATTCTCAGAAAGAACTTATACAAAATAAAATAGCTCCAAAATGGCAGGGAAGACGTTATCCAGAGGTTTATGACAATGATATTGCAATCGAAAGATACAAGCTTAGTCTATTAAACAATGTAGTAATGGGAGCAAAAACCAGTAAAAAGGCACTTAATTGTCTTAGAATAGCTTGGATGTATAGGCTCAAAGAAGATGACGAGAATGAGCAACTTTTTTTAAAACAGGCTTTAGAGGGTTTTAATGAAGCATATTTAAACGAAGACTTTCCTATTTGTGGAATGGATAAATTTACAATGATGTATTTAATTGGTGAGTTATGCAGGAGGACAAGTGATTTAGATGAAGCTAACCTTTGGTTCAGTAAGCTTATAACCACCCCAGCTGTACCCCAGAAAATAAAAGAAATAGCTAAGGACCAAAGAGATTTAATTAAAGAAGCATTAGAACAGCCTATAGAAGCTGCCGAAGAACCAGAAGAAGAAGATAATAAAAAGACTGGTTTCTTCTCGAAGCTATTTAAATAGCCTGAAAGTCTAAATATAAAATTACAGCATGTATTAGCTTTAAAGCCAATACATGCTGCAAATAACACTAAATATAAATTAGGCTAACTACAATATTTTAATTGGATCAAAATTAATATAATCTGCTGATGTGAGTATGTATTCTACTCCATCTAGATTTCCTTCTAATATATTACTAAAATTTGGGCCATGAATATGTCCATAGAATACTTTCTGAACTCCATATTCCATGAAAATCTTAGTAAACTCTGTCTCCTTAGAAACTTCACTAGTAGGAGGATAATGTACCATAACCATTAGTTTTTTATATCCTGCCTTTATTGCTGAATCTAATGACAGCTTTAATCTAATTATTTCTCTGTCATAAATTTTCCTATCATGACTTGTGAAATTTTCTCCTGGAGATATCCAGCCTCTAGTTCCACATATAGCATAGTCTTCAAAAGAAAAAAAGTTGTTCTGAATAAAGTTCATGTCATTATACAATTTATTAAGTTTAGAAATGCTTTGCCACCAATAATCATGATTACCCTTTACTAATATCTTCCTACCTGGAAGCCTGTGAATCCAATCTAGCTCTCGTAAACCCTCTTCCATCTTTATAGACCATGAAATATCTCCTGCTATTAAAACTGTATCTTCGTCACTTATTTTTAAAAACCAATTGCTCTCAATTTTTTCATCATGCTTATACCACTGATCTCCAAATACATGCATTGGCTTTTCACCACTAAGTGCTAAATGCAGATCAGAAATTGCATATAGGCCCATTTAGTCAACTCCTTTCGGCGGTCATCTTTTACTTCTATCCATGTCCATAACATATACTATAATTTTAGCCACCGCTTCATATAATTCAGGAGGTATGCTATCTCCTACATCCACATTTGCAAGAAGTTCAGCCATTTCTTTGTTATATACAATTGGAACCTTGCTTTCTTCTGCTTTTTTTATTATATTCTCAGCAATAAAACCCATGCCTGCTGCAGTTACAATAGGGGTGTCATAATTATTCTCATACTCAAGAGCAGCCGCCTTTTTAATGTTTTTCATTTTTAACCATCCTCTTAAACCTTAACATTTATACTACTTAGGCTGCTGTCATCGAAAAAATCCCTACAGGTTATCAAATTGACTCCTAAGTCTCTTTTTTCTATATTTAAAAATGTATTATAGCCTAATTCCTTAAGTTCATTCATAATCTTATTTTTTCCAGATGAAAGTAATTTAATCCAGGTTTCATCACATTTAAGAGTTACATTCATATTTTGCTCTTTTACTTTCATATAGGCATCAACAACGCCGATATTGCCTGTTTTTACACTTACTACCATACTGACATTTTTAGAATCAATTTTCTTTCCGGTTTTCCTATCATCTTTGATTAATAGCTTACAGTTATATTCCTCTCTATTCAAATTAATAGGAATATCAAGATAATAATACTGATTTGAAATAGAATTAAAAACTTTAAAATCATTAATATTATCCTTTAATCCCTGAATTACTTTGTCCATTATTTCAGGCTTAGTTTTATCAATCTTATCTAAGACTTCTTTAATAATATTTTTCATGGTTTCTGTTTTATTAGTAAACTCTTCTTTTACCATGTCTTCTAATTGATTTTTCACTAAGCTTATTTTATCCTTTGATGAACTTTTAAAAGCTAATACCTTCTCTTCTAAATCTTTATTTTCGCTGTTTTTTTCTAGGTTAATTGACTTGTCTTTATCTTTATCTGAATTATTTTCACTTAATGCTTTAAAACCCTTTTCAATTTTCTCAAATTCACTTTCCAACGTTTCATTATTTTTATCAGATACTATACTGTTACTATCTTTATTTCCATTATCAGCAGTTTCTATAGTTTTGGCGTTAAGGATATCAAAGCTGTCGCTATCCTTCCCCTTAGGATTTATAAATTTATTCATTTCCTTATTAGGTATATTTTCCTGAAGCAGTTTTTTTAGCCCCTCAAAGAGGTTTGATTCTTTAGAATTTAAGCTGCTGCTTTCACCCTTTAATTTCAATTCCTCGAAAAGCTTATTTATTTCTTCCTTTGCATTTGGAGCTTCTTTAATTTTTATCAAAAGTTTAGATATATCTTCTTCTTGATTAAAATTTAATTCCATCTGTTTACTTATGTCTTTTAGGTCTTTATATATTGTTGAAGACTCATTGTTTACTTTTATGAAGCTATTAATATTTTCTTCATTTAAATCTATATTATTTTCAATCATGGTTAATATTTCATCTTCTGAAATATTTTTCAGTGCATTAAAGAATTTAATTAATGTATCTTTAATTTCAATGCCCTCAGCAGAATCAGGCTTTATATTTTTACTATTTATAAATTTAAGTATAAAATTATCAGCCTCCTCAGTGTCCTCAAGAAGCTTATCTCTAAAATCAAAAATGGTTTTAACTTTAGATATATTTTCTTTTGTTAAAGGCATATTATGTTTTATCATATTCTTTAAAATATCATAATCTTCTTTATTTACATCAATTTTACTTTGCAGTAATAAATCTTCAAGAGTATTTTTATCTAATTCATCCTGATCCTTACTTGAATTTAGCAGCTTAATTTGAAGCTTACCTTCAGAAAATCCTTCTACCTGAAATTTTACTAAACCATCAGGTACAAAATCTAACTGCTTTTGGAGCTTTGCCGGAAATTGCCATCCATCTAATAATCTTAATATAAGCTCTTTATTAAGTTCACCTGTCGAAACAATCTTAGCAGAAAAAACTTGCCCAACTTCAAATGAAAGCTTACTTGATATTCTCTTAGGATTTATATTGTAGGCACCAATTATATTGCTTATTCCTGCCATTGCTTCACCACCTCAATTTTATACATATAATATTAATTATCGATTATTTTGGATAAAACTAAAATGGAATTATAATGATATTGTTTTACAAAAAAACAAATTTTAATAAGAAAATCCCCTAAGGGATTTTCTTCATAAGTTCTTATTTATAATTCTACTTCTTTAATGTAAATACTTATTCTAATTATATTGAAAACCTTCAACAAAAATACAGCATCTATATAATAACAATTTTGTTGTAATTTTTCTTTCCTCTCTTCACCAACATACCATCTTCTGAAAAATGTTCTTCTGTAACAATAAAGTTTACATCTTTAACTTTTTCATTATTTACAGTAAGACCACCTTGCTGAATTAATCTTCTACCCTCTCCCTTTGATGGTAGTATTTTAGCTTCTACAAGTATATCTAATATACTAGCGCCTAAAAACTCCTTTGAAATAGATGATGTTGGTACATTCGTCATATCACTTCCGCCTGAAAATAGTGCCTCAGCCCCAGATTTAGCCTTTAAGGCCTCATCCTCTCCATGAATTAACTTAGTAACTTCAAATGCAAGTACCTTCTTAGCTTCATTTATTTCAGAATCTTTAAGTGATCCTAATCTTCTGACTTCCTCCATAGGTAGAAATGTTAAAAGTCCAAGACACTTTTCTACGTCCGCATCGTCTATATTTCTCCAATATTGATAGAAATCATAAGGTGAAGTTTTTTCCTTATCAAGCCACAGTGCTCCTTTTTCTGTTTTGCCCATTTTCTTGCCTTCACTATTAGTTAATAAGGCACAGGTCATTGCAAAAGCAGGCTTATTTTCCTTCCTTCTAATAAGATCAGCTCCAGCTAACATATTAGACCATTGATCATCTCCACCCAGCTGCATGATGCAGCCATATCGTCTATTTAACTCTAAAAAGTCATAGCCCTGCATAAGCATGTAATTAAATTCTAGGAAGGAAAGTCCCTTTTCAAGCCTCTGCTTAAAGCATTCAGCTGTCAGCATCCTGTTAACTGAAAAATGTACTCCTACCTCTCTAAGAAAATCTACGTAATTCAGATCTAAAAGCCAATTAGCATTGTTTTCAAGAATTGCTTTCCCATTACTGAAATCAATTAGCCTTTCAAGCTGATTTTTAATTGAGTTAGCATTATGAGATATTTCTTCTTTTGTAAGCATCTTTCTCATATCAGTTTTACCAGATGGATCTCCCACCATGGCAGTTCCACCACCAACAAGTGCAATAGGTCTATGGCCTGCTCTTTGCATATGTGCCATCATCATCATTGCTATAAAGTGACCTACATGTAAACTATCTGCCGTTGGATCGAAACCTATATAAAAAGTTATCTTTTCTTTTTCTAACAATTCCTTAATTTCCTCTTCATGAGTTAATTGCTTAAGAAAACCACGTTCTACTAATACGTCATATACACTAGACATTATAATCTCTCCTTCGTTTCTTCACTTTATCTTATAATAGTATATATTTAAAACATTATTTAATCAATATTTGCTGTATACTAATTGAAGTTTATGATAAAATCATAGTTATAGATAAAAAGCTTCTTAGATTATTTTCTTCTAAATCATGTTTGCTGCATTAATAAATATAAGCAATGAAGCTTAAAGTTATATTTAAAGGAGTGTTACTATGCAGAGCTGGGTTTTTAAATCCTTAGTATTAAGTAATGAGATAAATTTAAACAAGTTAGCAGCTCATTTTGGAATAAATCATAAATATAAATGGGAAGACCCCCTAGTACTGAGTGACAGTGCATTAAAGGGTATTTTAAAAGGTGTAGAAAATAAATGGGTCTACATATATTATTTTGGTTCTATGGTTTTTGTAAACATGGAACATCATGAAATTATGGATGTAACAAATTATATAAAAAAGATTGATCCTACTTTAAAAAATAACGCACCGGATAATTATATTGATGAATATAGGCTGGAGATATCACCAGAATATGAATATATGTTATATAATGACCTTATGACATCAAATGAATTTGCTCCCTATTATCTTGATATATTGTCAGTGGTACTGGCAAAATCTACAGCACTTAGAAAAATAGAAAATGATACAGAAAAGCTTCTTGATAGTATTGAGGATGTAATTAATTATCTTGATACTGGAAAGTTCAATATGTCTGATGAACAAATTGCAAAAACTTCAGCACAGGTTTTAAGATTTAAGTATCATACTATTTCAAATCTTATGCTTCTAGATAAGCCAAAATCCGCCTGGGACAATGAAGACATAGAAAATTTCTTTGTTCAAGCTACTGAGCTCTTTGAATTTAAGGAAAGATATGCAAAGATTACTGGTAAAAGTGAAATTCTTCGAGATATAACTGATGTATTTGCAACATTATCTCATGAAAAAAGAGGAACAAAGCTTGAAATTATGGTAATTATACTCATTCTTTTTGAGCTAATTATAGGAATTCTAGAGTTTATTTTTAGATTACGTTAATAAGTAATAATATAAAGGCAGCTAAATGAATTATAACTTACTTATATTAATAAGTAATAGCTCATTTAGCTGCCATTATTTTTTTATTCTTTTTTATGCAACATATTTTTTAATAAATTCCGGCATTTCCCGTTCTTCTTCATTAACATTTATATAGAAATCAACATTATTTTCAAGGGAAAGTTTTTCTAATTGCAAAAATAAATGTGCCGCATCACTTACAACGCCAGATACAATATTGAATAATCCATCAACATAAATGGTATCAACATCATAATCCTCCGAAATAATGCCGCACAAGAATCCGTAAAAACAGTTAAAATCTTTTAAGCCATATTCATCAGTTGAAATAAATCTAATTCTTTTGTCTAAATCAAAAAGTCTTCTTCTGTCACAATCAATATAAACTACATGTCCATTTGCCTCTAAAATTCTGTCATTTGCCGAATTGATCAGTGCTTTAGTTTTTCCTGAACCTCTTTTATTGCAGAATACATGAATCATGATTACCACCCCTTCAAGTTTTTTTTAGGTGCTATTTTCTACATTATATAATATTCAGAATATTTATTCAACATTCTGAGTCATAATGTTTCTTAACAAATTGTTAACTTTGTTTGTAATCTATATTCCTTAGTTTTATTAAAAAAGTTATATTTACTTCTATTTACTATTCTTATCATATTGTGGTGAATATATACATTATTTTCTTATATTATTATATTATATTAATTGTATTAAAAGACGGTGAAAATCCACCGTCTTTTGCTTATTTCTAATCATGTATTACCATCCAATTATTATTAACCTCTGCCTCTATTAAACCTCTATCCATAATGTAATTTGCAATTAATTCTGAAACATCAGTTGTCATATCTTTAATCACTGGCTTATTTTGGAACATTTCATACTCACCGCCGCCACCGGCCCTGTAATTATTCATGACTACATCATATTCATCTTCCATTTCCATGGGATGTCCTTTGTAATTCAGTTTAACAACTCTTTCACCAATTGGTTTTGAAATATTTAAAATATAATCAATGCCTTCCCACATATCATAATTATAATGCTGAATCTTATTGTTAAAAAACTCAGGATTTACTTTTATTTCTTTGCCATTAAAGGTCTCAAAATAAGAAGCACTTCTTTCTAAGGCTGCCTTAATATCCTTTCCCTTTATTCTAACTACTCTTAAGGTATTAGGATATATATAATTAGAAACTATATCTCTCATGGTAACTTCTGGAGGCAGCCCTGGAGAATAGTTGTCAAAGAGTGCTGTATTTGAAATGGAAGCTCCCGAATAGTACATTTGGACTTTATTTATAAACTCTATAAGTGCACTATCTTTTACTCTTATCTTCATAGGATCCCCTACAAGCATATCACCTTTAATTTTACCGATAGGCATATCAAGCCATTTTTGAGTTTTTTCTTCATCTATGGTTACAATCTCAAGCAACTTATTATCTGTTTCAATATCTTTGGTACTTAAAAGCTTAGAAGATTTACTTACTATGCTCCACTTATCTTCTCTCTTTTCAAATAGAAGATCTATTTTACCAAGGTGGGTTCCATTAGCACCTGGTTGAATAACAAGTACACCATTTATAAGCTTGCTTGAAATTAGCCTATGCTGATGGCCTGTTAAGAGCACATCTATACCAGGAACTTGCATACATAATTCATAGCCTTGATTTTCCCCGGTTAAGTTTTCTGCAGCTTCTCCAGTATCAATATCTCTTTCTATACCCCCGTGGTATGAAACTACAACAACGTTCACCTTTTCTCCTTCTTTTAAATATTTTACAAGTCTTTCTGCATGTACTATGGGGTCTTCAAACTGCAATCCTTCTATATGTATTGGATTTTCCCAATTAGGGATATACTTAGTGGTTAGTCCAATTATTCCAACCTTTAATCCATTAGAGAATTCCTTAATTATATAGCTGATTCCTGAATATGGCTGCTTATTTCCCTTAAAAATAGTATTTGCTGAGAGCCATGGAAAGTTTGAATCTTTCATAGCTCTCTCTAAAATTTCCCTGCCATAATTAAATTCATGATTACCTATAACTGCGGCATCATAATTTAAATAATTTAATACCTTTATAACTGGATTTATATCTTTGCTGTCTATTCTAGCATAGTGGTACGTAATGGGTGTTCCCTGGAGCAAATCCCCATTGTCTATAAGAATGGTATGTGGATTAATTAATCTCTCCTGATTTATTAGAGTAGAGATTTTAGCAAGTCCTGTATCATACTTTTCATTAGTACCATAATTTATAGGAAATATACTGCCATGAATATCACTTGTTTCTAGTATTGTTAATTTTATAATTTCTTTATGCCCCTTCATATATCAATAAATCCTTTCCAATATATAGAAGTTCTTATTATATTAACTATATTATAATCATAATAAATATAATTAACAACTAGCTTAAGCTTCAAAAAACATAACTTACAACATTCAATTTAAAGAGATTTAAAAAATCCCTTTATGTATTGCCCTGAATATCAGGTGATCCTTCAATAGTTTCATCTATTTCCAAGTTAAGTTCAGTTATCTTTAATACATTTTCCAATTTTACATTAGGATACTTTCTTTCAAATTCTTCTTGAATTTCGAAGATATCCAAATTTTCTTCTTTGTATTTATTAAATAAACTTTTACAAGCTTCTTCTATATTTAACTTAGATTTATTTTTAATTTTCTCTAATTCATCATCGTTAAAACTTATATTTTTTTGAACATCTGCAATACTAGTTTTTAGTTTTATCCTTTTATTCAGGTGAATTAATTCTCCATCATATGTTAAATTTGTTTTTGTTTTGCTATTTAAGATTCTTAAGGTTACAAAGCTATTATTATTATCAGGATTTGTAATTTCAAGACTTCCAGAACTTAAATCATACTCTAGAAAATTATATCCTAAACCTAACCTTTTTGTCATAAAGTCAACCATCTTATCGTTTTTAATAATAGCTCCACCTTCTATTTCAATAATATCCTCCAATTGATTTTTTTTAAGATCCACGGCCGTTACAATGCCAGTTCTACTGCCAATTAATCTTTTATTTAAGTAATCATTAATTGGAAGCTTTATAGCTCTTGGGGATGCTCCAACATTTTCTATTAAGTCATGTATATAAATGCCTATGTATTCTTCTGATTTAATCTTAGCTCCTAATATTCTATCAGGAGAAGTCATCAATACGGCGATGTATGGCCTTACTAAAAACTGTTGCTCTCTATCAACTATATCTATAAAATTGTCTATGCCATACTTAGCCGCAAATTGAGTGAACATAATTACTTTATTTTGTGTATAATTTAATTTTAAACTTGAAGATAAGTTTATATCGGTTAAGGCTTCAAAAACTGTTTTTCCTGTTCCCTTAAATAATAATCTCTCTCCTTTCTCTGATCCACCTTGAGTAGTTCTTGTAGGCTTAAATGCTTCTAAATATATTATTGGCATGTTATTTTTATCAACATCTATAATTACGGTAGTTACAAATAGCAGCCTATTAACGTCATTATAACCTCTGCACCCGTTAAAAAATAAAGTAAAACCTAAAAAAATTGATAAAATTATCTTTTTCACTTCGTTTTATCCTCATCTAAAATATTATTTGATATTCTATTTAAATCTCCTCTTAATAAAAGGTCTTTATATTTATACTGCTTAAGGGTGCCTAAAGGAAATAAAAATGGGTAACCACAGCTATTTAAGCCTGCCATATGAGAAACTAAAATGCAAAAACCTATGTAAAAACCAGGAAGCCCTAAAATAGTTGAAAAAAATATAATTATTATTGACCAAAAGAATGCCACTCCATATAAATTAGGAATTAAAAAAGAACTGATTGATGCAATTGCCACTATAATTAGAGTAGTTTGGGAAGCAATGTTAGCTCCTACTGTAGCATCACCTAAGATAAGCGACCCTACTATACTCATTGAAAGACCTATAGGCTGAGGAA
This sequence comes from Candidatus Clostridium stratigraminis, assembly GCF_045310675.1. Lineage (NCBI taxonomy): Bacteria > Bacillati > Bacillota > Clostridia > Eubacteriales > Clostridiaceae > Clostridium > Candidatus Clostridium stratigraminis. Next base: position 341,460 of record NZ_JBJHZZ010000002.1, on the reverse strand, counting down.
GTCTAATGCCTGCCTCTCTGCTAAGCTGAAAAAAAATCATCATAACCAGTACTTCAATTACCGTTGGAAATGGAACTCCTGCCCTAGCTATGGCAAGTCTGAAAATAAAACTATAGGGAATTAAAGAAAAATGATGTGTAACAATAGCCACATAAAATCCTGTAAGTAAACTTGCCATTATGAAAGCAAACCATCTAAAAATTCTAATTCCACTTGCAAAATATTTATTGGAAGTATAGTCATCTGTGACTTCAAAGTTTTCAATAAAGAAATAAGGAACTGTAATAACAAAAGGGCTCCCATCTACAATTATAGCTATCCTTCCTTCACATATTTTAGATGCAACCTTTTCCGGCTTTTCACTATAGCCCACAGTGTCGAAAAGTGTATACTTGCATTGAAATTGTTCTTCAACATGATTAGTTAATATAGTCTCGCTTGATTTTATATTATTAACTTGCTCTTTCACATAATTTAAAAGCTCTTTATGTACCTTATTTTGAAGATACACTAATACTATAGTAGTCTTAGTTGATCCTCCAATAAGTAAATTTTCAAATTTTAAATTAACATCCCTTATTCTTCTTCTGAGCAGTGATACATTATCAATAAAAGGTTCATTAAACCCCTCTCTTGGGCCCTTAATATTAGTTTCTGTTATAGGTGTTGTTATACTTCTCTTACTAAATCCCTTGGCTTCACAATATAAAACATTGCTATAAAAGCTAAAAATAATGACCACATTACCTGATAAAATATTAATTAGAGCTTCTTCTTCTGTGTTTATATCTCCAACTATACCTGCCATTAGAATTTCTTTTTTCACTTCTTCAGTATTATTTTTCATTAACTTAGCTTCCAGCAAAGGTGTAACAATATATTCGCTAATAAATTTAGCATCACAAAGACTGTCTGCAAAAACCAAGGTTATGTTTCCTTTGATACATTGTATTTCCCTATATTTTATATCAAAATTGTGTACTAGTTTCTTTCTTATACTAGCTAGCATTTCAATTCCATTCATACTACCACAACCTTTTAAGAATAAATGTGATTTATTCTATTATTCGTAATAAAAATGAATAGTATTCTTATGAAGGGAAATAATTACTAAAGTTAAAAGCTTATAATTGAAATTTCTTTATATATTAGTTTGTGAGGTTATAACTATGGACAAATTTACTTCTAAGCATCTTGCCTTTTTAATATTAGGTACCGCAGTAATATCCCTTAAAACTTATCCTGCTATCTATATGAGAAGTGGTGGTAAAGACTCATGGGTGGCAGTTATTATTTCATCTACGCTAATAATTTTCTACTTTCTATATATATTATATATTTGCAAAAAAACAAACAGCTATAATATTTGTAACATTTATAAGAAGGCACTTGGTAATATTTTGGGCACCATTTTTCTGTTTTTCTTTGTAGTCACATTAATTTTGACCTTAGTTGAAAGTTCCTCTGTTGAGGCAAGTTCAATGCACACCAATATGCTATATCTTAATCCACCTTGGACTCTGCTAGTATTTTTCATTTTTCCTGCACTATACACCATAAAAAAAGGTAAGGTTGCAGTTATAATAGTAACTTTAATAGGCATAACTCTAATAATGTTTGCTGGAATAAATCTTAGTATTCTTACTGCAAAATATAAAAAGTTCAAATATTTATTCCCCATATTTACTAATGGAGTTAACTTAGGCTTTATTTTTTCCTTAATTAAATCTCTAGGTATGTATGGTGGTTTAGGAATTGTTTTACCCTATCTTAATGAAATTGAAGACAAGGTAAAATTGAGACGTGATGCCTTAATCGGCCTAATAATATTAGTTCAAATGGAAATTATAGCTTCTGCAGGAATTATAATGACCTTTAGTATTAATAGAGCTAATAATATATCCTATCCAAAGCTTATTCAAACCCAACTAGTAAGTCATTTTGGTTTTTTAGAAAATGGTGAACTTTATGTTATGCTTCAAATAGTAGGGGGATGGTTTGTAAAATATATTTTATCCTTTTTTGCTATATTGCTTATTTTAAAACAACTGAAGATTAAGAATAAATTTGTTGATTATATCCTAACATTAGTGGTATTCATAATGAGTTATTATTGTTCAAAGAACTTATTTTATTTATTTATCCTCTTAGATTATTATACCTACATTTGCCTTATTAACTTTATTATAATTCCCACTTTTGTTTTTAGCATTTTTTATATAAGAACAAAATCTACTAAAGTTAAGGATGCAAAGCCTGCATAACCATGATATTCTCCTTTTAGTGTACTGCTAATAAACTATCTACTTCAAGGGCACCTATCAGCAAACGCAGGCTTCTTACTTTTTACTTCAAATTAATAATTGGCACTTCATATAATATTGTGGTATTTTTTCTTGAATAGGTTATAAAATCAATTTGTTTAAAGTCCTTGTAGCTATTCAAAATATTCATATCCGTAACCCATAGTTTTTTTTCTTTATCTAAAGTAAATTCAAATTTATATTCATAAAAACCAGGATTTCCTTTATCTAAAATATGACATGATCTTTGGCAAATTTTATTTATTTGTTTTAAGAGCAGCTCCAGTTTACACCCAATAGGTAAAGCTTTTTTTAGTATATTTAAATATTTTTCCTCTGAGGAATCTAATATTTTATTTAAAAGGATTCTATTATTACTTATTAAAAACTGAAGTGAAGAACACTTCCAATTTACTGCATCAGCCTTTTTCATAGTTACTTGTATATCATCAAGTAACTCACCTGTGTTAACACATCTGATACCTTTTTGAAGAAAATAATCATTTAAGGATACTTCTTGTAATTGAAATAATTCTTTAAGATCACTTCGACAATCTAATATTTTTTTAATAGGCTGTTGTTTCTTATTTCCAGTAACTTTAATGTAATCCTCAATGGCTTCTAAAAAGTAAATTGGAGTATTTATACTGAATTCTATTGGTCTTAAAATAACCCTGCCATATTCTTTTGTGAAATTTATGATTTCTCGGTAATTATTAATTTTTTTAACAGGAGGAATATACTTTGAAAGTTCCTCAGACTTGTTAATTACCATGTAAGCTTCATATTTATTAAAGTTAATTGTATTTAGTAATTGATCTTTTGTTTTTATAAGTATTTCTTCTTTTAAATTGTTATTAATTATAAAATAATTTTTATAATTCTTATTATAAGGCTGTACTATATTTTTAGATTTTTCCTGAGTTTCTGTTTTTATAAGCATAAGCTATCCACCCCTATCAAAAGAGAATCTTATGCAGTGCATGCTGTATAAAACTTTAAGTCAATACCTTAAGTGTTTATTTTATCAATTTTAACTTAAAGAATATTTTTCCTATAATAGTTTATTTTGAAGTGTAAATTATGTTACCAAGTGTTTTAAAGCTTATAAGAATAAGTTTTAAAACACCCATTTCTGGGTGCTCTATTTAACCTTAAAATAAAAACCTAATCCAAAGCAAAAAAAGGTAATACTGATAAAATATTCTCAGTATTGCCTTAGTTAAGTTTTAAATGAGTATAACCCTTAATAATTAACGTCCTTGACCCTTTGAAACTTAATGAGCCATTGCTTTAGTAACATGAACTGTACCGTGTGGGTGCTGTGGTGGAGCATATATGGAATACATCTTAAGCGGTTTATTGCCTGTGTTTATTACGTTGTGCCATGTGCCAGCAGGTATAAAAATCGCAAATCCATCGTAGACTTTTCTTTGATAATTTAGGTTATTTTTATTAGACCCCATTTGTGCAAGCCCTTCACCATCTTCAACTCGTAAAAATTGGTCAACTGTAGGATGAATTTCTAAACCTATGTCCTCCCCTGGCTTGATACTCATTAATGTAAGCTGCAAATGCTTTCCTGTCCATAAAGTTGTTCTATAATTATTGTTTCTCTTAGTAGCCTCATCAATATTTACTACAAATGGCTCAGGTCCATAGTCCTTCAATCGAACAGGGTCATTTCCCTCTGCTGTACGTGAATAATCAAATATTGAATCATAATTTACTTTATCTTCATAAGGAAAATATTGATTGTTATACTGTCTCGAAAAGTCTTGATTATATATTAGTTCGTCACATAGATATGGACATTGATATGTTCCATTCCTACAATAAGAACATGGACAATTGTTATAATAACTATACATAAATGTTTATTCCTTTCAAAGTATTACCATATTATATTATGCACCTTGCATAATAGGTGTGCTCTCTAAGCTTTTTAAATTTAGGTAATCTTATGTCTCAAATTTAAAGCTAACAGAATAATATATTAATGTAGGTAAATTTAATGGAGGTTAATCAATGTATTACAGAAATGATGCACTAGAGCCTAACAATTTTGAGCCAAAAGAAATTAATGCTGAAAATAATCAACAGGACCGTCATAAACAAACAGATAAAAATTATATGGGAATGCCTTATAATATGTTTCCAATGTCTCAATGCCCATGGATGCAAACATGCCCTATGAGGGAAACTTGTCCAATGATGGGAGAATCGAAAATGATGCCTCAAATGGATCCTGGCGACCCAGATCCACGTTTCACACATTTTCACCATTTTCATCACCATTTTCATCATCATTTTTTCCATCCTCATTTCCAACATTTTCACCGTGGATTTTAGAATGATAAAGATTTAAAAATTATATTACATCAATTAAACCTCTGAAATTACTCAGAGGTTTTGCTTTTTTACATATAAAATATTATTATATTCCACTTCACTACATTTCTTATGCATGCTTATCTTGAGAATTAGATAAATTATCCTTAGTGATTATTTGTAACTGTTCATCTGTTGTGAATCCTGCGAAAATTACATCTGCTATGTCTTCTACTTTTTTTAAATGTAGTTGATGCTTTAACCATGCAAGATTCTTTTCAGCTAATTTTAAATTTGTTTCTATAGCCCTTCCATTAACAATTAAATTTAAAATTAAACCTTTATATGGAGTAGAAATATTTAAGTCTTTAAGTGTTGCTGCGTTATAGGGCGATTTTTTTAATACACTTAATTCTCCATCAACTTCTAGTAAAGCAAATTCCACCTCAGATAAATCAAATATATCTTTTTTACGGAGTTGCATTAATAAATTTTCAATGTTATATCTTGCTTTTTTTAAATTTATATCATTTACAGTTCCATTTTTTATTAAAATCAAAGGCTCACCAACTGTAAGTCTCCGATTTGATAAACTTTTCATGTTTATATATGAAATAACTATTGGAATAATACTCCAAACTACAAGGCTAATAATACCATCATAGACGCTTACATTATCATGAACACTTGTTGATCCTGCTATCTCTCCAATTGTAATTCCTGATATATAATCAAAGTATGTTATTTCAGACAAATGTTTTTTACCGGTTATGCGGATAAGTATAAAAAGTACTATAAAAATAATTAAAGATTTATAAAGTGTTGTTATTGATATACCCATAGATATTTATTACCTCCAGCTTTTAACTAAAAATAAGTAATATATACTATTATATACATTAGTAAGATAACCATTCATTGTTCCGAAATATGCTACCCTGTTTCTGAAAAATCTTTAATACTTTTTAGATTCAGTTGCTGGATTACTGAAGTGGAGCTTTAGGTATAAAAAAACTTTTAATATGGGAATAATGTGGAAAAACAGAAAAACACCTAAGTTTGAATTTCTACAAACCTAGGTGTTTCAACATTCTTGGTGCACCCAACAGGAGTCGAACCTGCGACCATTGGATTCGAAGTCCACTACTCTATCCAGCTGAGCTATGGGTGCTTAAATTTGGAGCGGAAGACGGGACTCGAACCCGCGACCTTCACCTTGGCAAGGTGACACTCTACCATTGAGTCACTTCCGCATATTGGTGCAGATGACAGGAATCGAACCTGCATGCCGTAGGCGCTAGATCCTAAGTCTAGTGCGTCTGCCAGTTCCGCCACATCTGCATTATTTTATTTTGGTGGCTCACCGGGGAATCGAACCCCGGACACCATGATTAAAAGTCATGTGCTCTACCGACTGAGCTAGTGAACCATCTTGGTTGGGATGGCAGGATTCGAACCTACGGATACAGGAGTCAAAGTCCTGTGCCTTACCGCTTGGCGACATCCCATTACGTGGGGTGGACGATGGGACTCGAACCCACAACAGCCGGAACCACAATCCGGTGCTCTGCCAATTGAACTACGTCCACCATATGGTGCGGCTTAAGGGATTCGAACCCCTGGCCTACTGCTTAGAAGGCAGTTGCTCTATCCAACTGAGCTAAAGCCGCATATTCTGGAGCGGGTGAAGGGAATCGAACCCTCGTAGCTAGCTTGGAAGGCTAGAACTCTACCATTGAGCTACACCCGCATAGAAATAAAAAAAGTTACTTAAATAAATAGATAACTTTTAAAGTGGTCGGGGTGACAGGGATTGAACCTGCGACCTCATGGTCCCAAACCACGCGCGCTCCCATCTGCGCTACACCCCGGTATATGGTGCACCATCAGGGACTCGAACCCAGGGCCCACTGATTAAGAGTCAGTTGCTCTACCAACTGAGCTAATGGTGCATATTTGGTGCGGCTTAAGGGATTCGAACCCCTGGCCTACTGCTTAGAAGGCAGTTGCTCTATCCAACTGAGCTAAAGCCGCATTTTGGAGCGGGTGAAGGGAATCGAACCCTCGTAGCTAGCTTGGAAGGCTAGAACTCTACCATTGAGCTACACCCGCGTATATTGGAGCGGAAGACGGGACTCGAACCCGCGACCTTCACCTTGGCAAGGTGACACTCTACCATTGAGTCACTTCCGCATATTGGTGCAGATGACAGGAATCGAACCTGCATGCCGTAGGCGCTAGATCCTAAGTCTAGTGCGTCTGCCAGTTCCGCCACATCTGCATTATTTTATTTTGGTGGCTCACCGGGGAATCGAACCCCGGACACCATGATTAAAAGTCATGTGCTCTACCGACTGAGCTAGTGAACCATCTTGGTTGGGATGGCAGGATTCGAACCTACGGATACAGGAGTCAAAGTCCTGTGCCTTACCGCTTGGCGACATCCCATTACATGGGGTGGACGATGGGACTCGAACCCACAACAGCCGGAACCACAATCCGGTGCTCTGCCAATTGAACTACGTCCACCATATGGTGCACCATCAGGGACTCGAACCCAGGGCCCACTGATTAAGAGTCAGTTGCTCTACCAACTGAGCTAATGGTGCATATTTGGTGCGGCTTAAGGGATTCGAACCCCTGGCCTACTGCTTAGAAGGCAGTTGCTCTATCCAACTGAGCTAAAGCCGCATTTGGAGCGGGTGAAGGGAATCGAACCCTCGTAGCTAGCTTGGAAGGCTAGAACTCTACCATTGAGCTACACCCGCATATATTTGGTCGGGGTGACAGGGATTGAACCTGCGACCTCATGGTCCCAAACCACGCGCGCTCCCATCTGCGCTACACCCCGGTATCTCGGAAGTAACTTGTTCAACTCCCGACGACATAGACTATTCTACACGATATAATTTAATTCGTCAATACCTAATTTCATTTTTTTTAAGTTAGTTCTCTGATACTGACTTTTATATCATTCTTATCAATATTTAGAATAGCATAGCTTTTATATCTGTTCCGTGGAAGTGCTAGGCTTCCAGGATTAACAAACCATATTCTCTCTTCATACAATTCAATAGCTTCATGGGTATGTCCAAATAAAACTATATCTGCTCCTACTTCCTTTGCCTTATATTTAAGCCTTAATAAGTCACTTTTCACACCATATTTATGTCCATGGGTAATAAATACTTTCTTACCGTTAAGCTCCTCCAGTCTCTCACTTGGCACAAAGGCATTAAAATCGCAATTTCCTCTCACGTTAATAATGTTACCTTTATATCCCTTACTCAGCACCTCTACATCATCCACGTTATCGCCTAAATGTATTATCATGTCCGAGGATACAATTTGCTTTAAAACTTGATTTAACTCATAAATGTGCCTATGAGAATCACTAAGTACAGCTATTTGCATTAAAGTTTACTCCTTTTTAATTCTTCCTTAAGTTTTTCTAGTGCTCTTGCTCTATGGCTGATGCTATTCTTCTCATCTTCAGTTAATTCACCAAAGGTTTTATTAAACTTTGGATAATAGAAAAGCGGGTCATAGCCAAAGCCGCTATTTCCAGATGGTGCCTCCTTTATATAGCCTTCTACTTCTCCTTGAACCTTTATTATTTTATCTTCACTTATTATAAGTACTATTGCACTTACGAAATGTGCCTTCCTTTCTTCTATAGGCTTTCCATCTAAAAGCTTTAATAATTTTTCATTATTTTTTTTGTCATTACCATGTTCTCCAGCAAACCTTGCAGAAAAAACTCCCGGAGCTCCATTTAAGGCATCCACCATAAGCCCGGAATCGTCTGATAAAACCATTGCATCCTTTCCTATAGCAAAAATTTCTCTAGCCTTTTTAAGTGCATTTTCCATAAAAGTACTACCATCTTCAACAACATCAATATCTATTTCAGCTTCTCTTAATGATATTACTTCAATTGGAAATTCCTCTAATATGGCCTTAATCTCCTTAACCTTGTGAGCATTATTGCTTGCAATAATTAATTTTTTCAATTGTTTTCACCTGTCCCTATCCATAAACAATCTGTTTTAAGCGCGTCCTTTTGAGCCTGCAGCATTTGTTTTATTCCCTTTTCTCCAAGTGCCAATAGTTCATCTAAATCCTTTCTAGAAAAAGGGCTCTCTTCTCCAGTCCCCTGCACTTCTATAAATTGGCCTTCATCTGTCATAACAATATTCATATCTACTTTAGCATTTGAATCTTCAATATAACATAAATCTAACATTTTCACATCATTTACAATCCCTACACTTACCGCAGTTACAAAATTTCTTATTGGATAAACCTGAAATGGAGTATGTTTGTGAAGCTTATTTACTGCATCGACCATGGCAACAAAGGCTCCTGTAATAGAAGAAGTTCTTGTTCCTCCATCTGCTTGTATCACATCGCAATCTATCCATATAGTTTTTTCACCAATAGCTTTTAAATCAACAACAGATCTCAAGGCTCTTCCTATAAGTCTTTGAATTTCCATAGTTCTGCCATCTATCTTTAATCTAGAAATATCCCTTGGTTTTCTAACTTGAGTTGCCCTAGGGAGCATATTATATTCTGCTGTAATCCATCCTTCTCCTGTTCCCTTTAAAAATGGAGGTACTTTATCCTCCAAGGAGGCAGTACATATTACTTTTGTATCTCCGACTTCAATGAGCACTGAACCCTCTGCATGTTTTATATAATTTCGGGCTATTTTAACGGGCCTTACTGAATCATTTCTTCTATTATCATTTCTCAATTTTATTAACCTCCAATAAAAATCATTAATTATGGATGCTTCCACAAAGAAAAACTTAATCTATTTTATTATAGACTAAATAATTTATAATTCTTCATTTTGTTTTAATTGTTAACTATTCATTAATAAATCATCCAAGCTAAAAAGTTCATCTCTTTCTGGCGGTTGCACTTCTATTTCAAAACCTTTATTATCGACTAAAATACCTTTGTCCTTAGTAATATTGCCTATAATTGCTGCCTTAATTCCTTTTTTACTCAGCTTATTTATAAGTTCTGGTCCATTCTTAGTTGTAATAAGCATACTTCCTGATGATATAAGCCTTAAAGGGTCAATGTTTAGCTTGCTGCATATCTTTTTTGTAACATTACTTAAAGGCATCTTTTCTTCATATACTCTAAAACCAACATTACTAGCGTCAGCCATTTCCCACAGTGCTCCTAGTACACCACCTTCAGTAATATCATGCATGGAATTTACTCCAAAATTTCCTGCTATTATCCCTTCATCAACCACGCTAATATTTTCTATATAGGTTTTTACTTCTTCTGCTTCTTCAGCAGTGATTATATCCCTAATAAATTGAATATAATCATTAATAATTATTGAGGTGCCCTCCATAGCTAAATTTTTAGTTACGATTATGTCATCATCTATTTCAGCACCACTTGTTGCAACTGCAACACCTTTTTTTCCCTTACCAATGGCAGTGCAGGATACTATAAGCTTATTAACGGCTCTAGTTATTTCTGTATGACCACCTAGGATTTCAACATTTAATTTTTTGCATTCTTCATCAATTTCTTTCATTAAATCTTTTAATTCCTTTAATGTTGTCTTCTCAGGTGCAAGAATGGTTATAAGAATTCCTATAGGCTCAACACCGCAGGAGGCTATATCGTTGCAATTAATATGTACAGCAAGTTTTCCAATGTCGCTTTCAGCTCCGGTTATAGGATCAGTTGAAACAATGCATTCAAAGTCTCCATATTCTATAACGCTGCAATCTTCACCTACCCCGCTTTTAATTCTGACATCTTTTCTATCCACACTCTTATTACTATTTATTATTTCTTTAAGATCATCCCAATTTAATTTTCCGACTTTCATAAAAATCTCCTTTCTTTTTAGGTGGTCAAGCACTATTTTCCAAATTAAATCATATTATTTATATAAGGATTAATTTATGGTGGTGTATAGTTTGAAGTATATAGGTCCTTTTTTAAGGATGAATACCCTTAAAAGTAATATCATTGAAAAGCAACTTTTTTTCCTAGCAAAAGAATCATTAAAATATTTAGTTTTAAATTCCAAATGCGGAATAACAATTTCAGCTAAAGATCTAAAGATAAAAAATATACCTAATTTTGATATTAGCACAATTGGTCCTTTTTCTCCACTTTTATGTATATATAAAAAAGGTAGTCCAAAATTAATAAATATCGGAGGCGGCCTATGCTTTGATGAAGACAGCCTAAAAAAAGAAATAAACATAGAAGGAAATTCACTAATGACCTTAGGTATTTTAGAATTAATAGATTACTATAAGAAGTTTGAAGGCATTGATAATAAAAAGAATTCCTTAGGAAACGTCTATTTATTGCTGGCAAAAAAGCAGCTTGAATTCTATGCTGCAAACTTCAGGAACATAGAAGGCTTATTTGTTGATAAAAAGCACATAGATGGAAACTCCTTGGAGGAATATAAATTTGAAGAAAAAAATAAAAAGTTTAAGTTTTCTGATCAAGCTTTCCTTATGGCAGCTTATTATAAATATTCCTTATTTGATGACAGTGCATTGGGTAATGAATACAAATCCTTTGCCTTAGATATTTTTAATATGTTTAATGAGTTAAAAGATGAACTCTATCTTAGCTCCTATGAGGAGCTAACCAAACTTTCTTTTGCGATAAATTTATTTTACAATTATAGTAAGCTACCTGAGGCAAAATTATTATTTCTTGATATAATGGAATTCATTTTAGAGGGCCGGAAAGACGTCCTTTCTGATAAACTTGAAAATGAGCTTGAAACTGACTGTTTATTCTTCATAAATTGCTTAGTTATCTATAAAGATACTGAAATTATAAAGTTTAAGGATACTTGTGACAGTATTCATAATAAACTTCTGGAATTATATATGCCGGAAAAAGGACTTTTTATAAAGGCTGAAGATAAAAAAGAATCTCTTTATTCAAGCCTTGAGATTGTGCTTTATTTATTATCCATTTTAAGTTATATGAAGTTCTTTGGTGAAAGTAAAGATGGTAATATGATTGCCGTAGATGTATATAAAAGACAGCTTATAGATTCAGGCATTATATTAAGCTGGCCGGTAAGCCCTGATTTAGACGACGTAGAAAGATATAGAAACTTCACTTCAAAATCTGAAGATATCATTGACGAGCAGGAATTTAGAATGCCAAATATACCTACTCCTGATAGCGTTGATTTAGCTCCCATATTCATAAAAAATATATCCTATAATAAAAAGAAAGAAAGCTTCACTCAAAGCAAGCTTACTTTTGACAGCAGCAAGAATATGTTTATTTATTTACTAATAATATATTTAAGCAAATTCGATGCCGATAACCCTTAGGTAATAATCTTTATAAATAACTAAAAGCTCCCAGTTAATAGGGAGCTTTTAGTTATTTGTGCTGTCTTCATCATCTATATAAGCCTTATCAAGTTTAACATTACCTTCTTTTAAAATATAAACTCCTTTAATTTCTGATTTTTTGCACAAAATTATATTCTGAAAAAACAGTGGAATATTGGGCATTTCATTAAGCAGTATTGCCTCTCCATTTTTTATATAATCTGATCTTTTTTGCTTATCTCCTTCTAATTTTGCCTTAAAAACTAAATCATCATACTGGCTATTATTATATCCAAAAATATTTGACTTAGATGTTGAAATCCATGGTTCTAGAAAAGATAATGCGTCATTATTAGTGGAGGTATATTCATTTAAAGCCATGCTGAAATTACCATTTTTTAAGAAGTCATTAAAATCTCCTTCATTTAAGCCTTTGCAATCTATATTTATATCTAATACCTCTTTAATATTCTTTGCTAAAGCATCCGCAATTCGTTTATTTGCATCATTATCTAAATATATAAAACTTACTTTTTCTTTTTTATCATATCTGCTATTTGAAAGAAGCTCTTTACTAAGTGTAACATCATTTTCTTCTTTTATATATTTGTTTGCATTAAAAACTTGTGAGCTTGCAGAATCCTCCTTAGGTACATAAGTGAAAGCTGCTCTTACTGTACTACTTAGATTATTTTCAGCTATTTTTTCTCTATTAATAGCTAAACTCAATGCCCTTCGAAAGCTGACATTATTAGCAATTCCTGATTTTTTAAAATTGAAATTTAAACTCCACCCAATGTTAACTGGAATAGCTTCTTCCTCTCCATTAATAATAAGATTTTTAATTTCACTAACAGGAGGATTTAAGAATAAATTAATTTTATTATTCTTAAAACTTGCCATAGCATTTTCAGTACTTGAATTTGTAGTGATATATAATTTGTCTGATTTTACTTCAGCTTTGTCATAGTAGTTTTCGTTCTTTAATAGTGTTAGTCCTGTACTATTATCTATGCTATAAAGACTAAAGGGGCCAGTATAATTAATATTTTTATATGCATTTCTCCAGTCCTTTAAATTAGCATCAATAATTCTAAGTGCAAACACAGGTTCACTTAATACTTGCAGCAAAGAGTTTGTAGGTGAATTTAACCTTAATTCAAGAGTCTTTTCATCAACAGCCCTAATTGCAACTCCGTTAAAGCTTTTTTTGCCATTATTATAATCTTGAGCACCAAATATACAATATAACTCACTTGCATAATTATTCTTAAGTGTGGGATTTAATATATCTTTAAAAAAAGTCACAAAATCTTCGGCAGTTATTTTCTTTCCATCATACCATTTTGCATTATCCCTTAATTTAAAGGTATAAGTAATATTATCCTTGCCTTCAGTAATACTTTCTGCTATTCCAGGTACTAAATCTCCATTTTCATTTTGCTTTACAAGACCTTCGAATAATGTAAGAAGAATATCTTTGTCACAGCTGCTGCTTGAATTTAATTGCAAAAGATCCTCTGGAAACTCATTGATACTATAAACTATATTAGTTTTTGTCTTATTATCTAATATTGAGGAAGTTGTCTTTTTTTCAACACATCCACTTGTGAATATAAACATTATTATTATTAAACTCAATATAAAACAAAACTTGCTTTTCATATGTAGATCTCCCATAAACCCAACTTAGATATTTCTATTAATAATTATAGTCATTATTGCAAAACTTAATCAAACTTAAGTTAATTGGGAAGATATTTATAGAAATTTATTTTTTTGATCATAGAATCATCCTTAGCTCTGCCTATTAGTCCAGGATTGTTTTTAATAAAAATAAAGTTGTCTTCAAGTATTAAGTCCTTTTTCTTTAAATTTACTTTTAGGTTTTTTCTATTTATTCTTTCAAATTTACCTGTGGTTATATAAAAACCCTTATTTGACTTAGTTTTATCAAGTTCATTTAAAAACAAATCTATTTGCCCTAAAGTAACCATATCTGTTTTATGATACTTGAACATTACAACCTGATTATCACCGCTCAGCTTTAATTTTAGAAGGTAGTTAGTTTTAATTATTGTTTCCCATTGAATATTATAATTCCAGCATAGTTTACTCAAATTTTGAAATATTGTTTCTATATCTATCATCTTTAAAATAGTACTTGCTTTCTCTATTTCATCCTTTTTCAGCTGATAATAAAGAGAATCAAGTATATTAACCATTCTGCCTCCTATAAAATTGGTTTATCACATACACTATATTATATGTATTTTATTTAATTTCTTAACAAAATTTCTTATACTAATTATATTATTTTCCTCAAATTTCTTATTTGTGTTATAATGTTTCTGTATTTATAATTAGGAGGGGTATTGTTATGCTGCTTGTTATTGAGCTCTTTGGAATACTTACAATGTTTACAATAGTATTTGTCCTGATATGGGGTTTTATTATTTTAAATCAGATTTTCGGTCAATTAAGATATAAAAACTATCTTATGGAAAAACTTATTCAAACCATTGGTCTGCAAAATAAAGTTGTTACTAAAAAAGAGCAAAATGAAGCTGCGGATAATATAACTGAAACTTAAATTTAAAAACTTTTAATGGTAAAATTTAAACTCTTAAAGAAATTCTAATATAAAGTACTAGACATGGAAATAACTAAAGCCGCTGAGACTACTTAAAAGGAATCTATGATGATTCCTTAAGTAGTCTCAGCGGCTTAATATATTTATATGGTCTATAACTTACTTAACTCTTCTTCTACTAATTTATTTGCTATTTGTGGATTTGCTTTGCCTCTTGTTTCTTTCATAACTAAGCCAACAACAAAACCAACAATTCTTGTTTTTCCGCTTTTAAAATCCTCAACTGTCTTAGGATTATTCTGAAGCACCTTAACAACAGCTTCACGAATAGCTCCTTCATCATTGTTTTGAACTAATCCTTTTTCTTCAACAATTGTATTAGGATTTTTTCCAGTGTCAAACATTTCTTCTATTACTTTTTTGCCTATATTATTAGAAATAGTTCCTGAGTTTATGAGCTTAATTAGCTGTGATAGGGCTTCTGGAGTAAATTTTAAGTTTTCAGGATCAACATTTTTTTCATTCATGAGTCTTGAAATATCACCCATTAGCCAGTTTGATGCTGATTTTGCATCTTTGCTTAATTTAGCTGTAGCTTCAAAGAAATCAGCTAAGGCCATAGATAAAGTTAAAACAGAGGCATCATATTTTGGTATTTCAAATTCCTTTACAAATCTTTCAGCCTTTTCGTGTGGAAGCTCTGGTATGGTACTCTTTATTTCCTCAATCCACTTATCGCTAACATTAAGTGTAACTAGGTCTCCTTCAGGGAAGTATCTATAGTCATTTGCCTGTTCCTTGTTTCTCATAACTATAGTTTCACCTTTAGCATCGTCCCATCTTCTTGTTTCTACAAAAAGTTTTTCTCCACTTTCTACTGCCTTACACTGTCTTTCATATTCATAGTTTAAAGCCTTTTCAAGTGCCTTAAAGGAGTTCATGTTTTTAATTTCAGACTTAACTCCAAACTCCAGACTTCCCT
Organism: Candidatus Clostridium stratigraminis; assembly: GCF_045310675.1. NCBI lineage: Bacteria > Bacillati > Bacillota > Clostridia > Eubacteriales > Clostridiaceae > Clostridium > Candidatus Clostridium stratigraminis. The sequence continues at coordinate 325,890 of NZ_JBJHZZ010000002.1, read as the reverse complement.
CTGGTCTTATAGAAATATTTCCGTCACATCTTAAGGAGCCCTCTTCCATTTTAACGTCAGATACTCCAATTGAGCTTAATATGCTTTTAAGCTTTTGAAGATAAAGTGTTGCCTCTTCTGGGGATCTTAAATCTGGCTTTGATACAATTTCTATTAGCGGAACCCCCGCCCTGTTATAATCTATTAAAGTTCCAGCTGCTGTGTGTAATAGCTTTCCAGCATCTTCTTCAATATGAATTCTTTCAACACCTATTTTTTTCTTCTCTCCATTTTGAAGTTCAATTTCAATATATCCCTCATAACATAGTGGAAGCTCATCCTGTGTAATTTGATAATTCTTGGGGTTATCTGGATAAAAATAATTCTTTCTATCCATTCTGCTTATGTTATGTATCTTACAATTTAATGCAAGTCCTGCCTTTACACCATACTCCACCACCTTTTTATTAAGCTGAGGCAGAGAACCAGGAAGCCCTAGACATATAGGACAAACATGTGTATTGGGCTGTCCTCCAAATTCAGTAGAACAGCTGCAGTAAATTTTTGTATTTGTAGAAAGTTCCGCATGAACTTCTAAGCCAATGACTGTTTCATATTTCATATGTATTTTTTTCTCCTTTCTTTCGAAAACACGGGGCAGTTTAAGATTACTCACTCCCGTTCGCAAACTACCCGTAAAAGTCCATTTAGGACTTTGGCTTCGCCAACGGGGTAGTTTAAAATTACTCACTTTCGTTCGCAAACTACCCGTAAAAGTCCATTTAGGACTTTTACCTTTAAATATTTGGTATAAGCTTGTGCCAATTAGTTGACTGTTCATAGCTGTAAGCAAGATTAAATAAAGTATCCTCTCTAAAATAATCTCCTATAAACTGTAGTCCTACAGGTAAACCAGAAACCATACCACATGGTACTGAAATTGCTGGTATTCCTGCTATATTTACTGGCACTGTATATATGTCCGATAAATACATAGAAAGTACATCATCAGTTTTTTCTCCAATTTTAAAAGCTGTAGTTGGAGTAGTAGGTGAAACTACTGCGTCAAATTCTCTAAATACCCTTTGAAAATCCTGTTTTATTAAATTTCTTATCTTTAAAGCCTTTTTATAATAGGCATCATAGTAGCCTGCTGATAAAGCGTAGGTACCAAGCATAATTCTTCTCTTTACTTCCTTGCCATAACCCTCATTCTTAGATTTATAATAAATATCAATTGAATCCTCGAACTCTTTAGCTCTGTGCCCGTATCTTATTCCATCAAATCTTGCTAAATTTGAAGATGCTTCTGCACTGCCTATAATGTAATATGCGGCAAGGGCATACTCTGAAAGTGGAAGTGAACATTCTAAAACTTCTGCTCCATTTTCTTTAAGTACATCAATTGCCTCTAATACAGACTTTCTAACCTCTTCATTTAGGCCCTCACCAAAGAATTCCTTTGGAATACCTATTTTCTTGCCCTTAAGGTCTTTAGTTAAACTTTTCTTATAGTCCTGCACAGGTACCTCTGCAGTTGTTGAATCCCTATAGTCATAGCCTGCTAAATGCTGAGTAATTAGTGCACAGTCTTCAACATCCCTAGCCATAGGTCCTATTTGGTCCAAGGTAGAACCGAAGGCTACTAGACCGTATCTTGATATTCTTCCATAGGTTGGTTTAAGTCCAACAACTCCGCATAGCGCCGCTGGCTGCCTAACAGATCCCCCTGTTTCAGAACCAAGTGAAAGTGGTGTTTCATTGGCTGCAACTGAAGCAGCTGCCCCGCCAGATGAACCTCCAGGTACCCGTTCTAAATCCCAAGGGTTTTTAACAAGCTTATATGCACTATTTTCATTGGAAGATCCCATAGCAAACTCATCCATATTAAGCTTTCCAAGAATAACTGCATCTTCCTTTTTTAAATTTTCAACGATGTGAGCATCATAAGGAGCTATGTAACCCTCTAAAATCTTAGAAGCACATGTATTTTGCATACCTTTAACACTTATATTATCTTTTATTGCAATAGGAACTCCACCAAGTGCACCTATGCTCTTACCTTCACTTATCTTTTTATCTAAATCCTTTGCCGCTGAGCGTGCCTCTTCTTTTGCTACGTATAGATAAGTTCCTAGACGAGCATCAACTGCTTCTATTCTATCTAGATAACTCTCAGTTACTTCTTCTACCTTAACTTCTTTATTATTTATTAGCTCTTTTATTTCATGAGCCTTAAGCTTATGTAATTCCATAAAATTCTCTCCTTTACTCTAAAACTTTAGGCACTAAGAAATACTCTTCAAGCTTACTTGGTGCATTATTTAATACTTCACTAAGTTCCATTGATGGTTTAACTTCATCCTCTCTAAGACGATTTTCAATATAGTAGGGATTTACTATTATTTCTACATCTTCAGTATCAAGTTCATTTAATTTTTCAATATATTGAAGTACACTATTTAAATCCTTAATAAGTCCTTCTTTTTCTTCCTCTGAAAAGCTTAGTCTTGCAAGGTCTGCAACATATTCTACATCTTTCTTTGTAACTGACATATTTCCACCTCTTCCTAGATACAAGTTAATATTTACTATTTTACCACAAAAAAATAATTTTAGGCTATTCATAATATAATTTTCTTATATAAATAAAAATGGCATCCACATAAGTTATTATCTATTGGTACAATAAGTAACAACTCATGCGGACGCCATTTATCTTTTAATTAACCTTCATAAATCTAAAAAAAACTGCCACAAATGCCATAGAAAAGCAAATTATTGTATAAATTACATCCTTAATGCTGGACTTTATGTATAGTATTTTTATTCCCCATAAAATCATTGTTGCTGACAGACACCACTGCAGTGTATAATATCCATAAAAATATTTAATGTATGCAAAATGATAAGTAGATACCATAGTGAATATTAAGGCAAGCATCGTAGCTGTTACACTTATCCATCCCAGCAAATTAATAGCTTTTTTCATTTTCGCCGCCTCCAAAGGGTTACTAGGTCATATAATTTATCGTGCTGTACAAGCTATATAATAAGGCTAAAATTTATAAAAGTAAAGGTTATTTCAATTTATTTACAGATAATTTACAACATTGAGTTAAAGTCTTCTTCAGTAAGTACATTTACACCAAGTTCTATAGCCTTATCATATTTTGAGCCTGGTTCCTTACCAACCAATACATAATCAGTTTTCTTGCTGACACTTCCAGCAACCTTAGCACCGAGTTCTTCCAGCTTTTCTTTTATTTCAGTTCTGCTAAAGCCCTCTAAACTGCCAGTAACAACTATAGTCTTACCATTAAATACATTATTAATGGAGGTAGTTTCTTCAAATACAGGTTTTATTCCTAGTTTGAAGAGCTCATTTAAATTCTTTATTATTTTTTCCACTTTAAAGAAATCCAGAACACTTTCGGCAACTATATCTCCTATATCCTGCACTGAAACAAGCTCTTCAAAGGAAGCCTTTTGCAGTGCCTCTAGAGACTTAAATTTCTTTGCTAAATCAGTAGCAGTTTTTTTTCCTACATTAGGTATGCCCAGTGCATAAATAAATGAAGATAAGTCGCAATTTTTACTATTATCAATAGCCTTTAATAAATTATCAGCTTTCTTGTCACCAAATTTCTCTAAGGTAAGTAAATCTTCTTTCTTTAGCCTATATAAATCAGCAATTGATTTCAAATCAAGCTTTTCAAAGAGCTGCTCTGCTGTTTTCTCACTAAAACCTTCTATATTAATTGCCTCTCTGCTTCCAAAATGAACTATGCTCTTAACCATTTGAGGCTTACAGGATAAGGTATTTTCACAAAAATAGTGAACACCCTCCTGAATTAATTCACTTCCGCAGGCTGGGCAACACTTAGGTACTTCAATTTCGCGGCTTTCTTGAGTAGTGTCTTCTACTGTGCCCATTATTTCAGGGATAACATCATTGGATCTTCTAACAAAGACCTCGCTGCCTATTTTAACTCCCTTTCTTCTTATATCATCTATATTATTCAAAGTGGCCCTTTTTACTGTAGCCCCTGCAAGTTCAACTGGCTCTAGAAGTGCAGTTGGAGTAACCCTGCCGCTTCTTCCTACATTCCATTCAACCTCTAATAGCCTTGTAGTTGCTTCCTGAGCCTCAAACTTAAAGGCTATTGCCCATTTAGGAAACTTTACTGTATAGCCTAGAAGCTCTCTGGTTCTAGTATCATCTATAACTATAACCACGCCATCTATATCATAACCAAGGTCCAGTCTTATTCCCTCAATATAATTAATTTCCTTTTCAATTTCCTCTAAGCTGTAACATTCTTTTAAATACTCATCTAACGGAAAGCCTTTATCCTTAATAAAGTTCATCATCGACATGTAATTTTCAAAAGTTTTCCCTTCTGTGTAGCCTATGTCATAAAAAAAGGCAGACAAGTTTCTTCTGGCAGTTTCCTTTAAATTCAAGTTTCTTAAAGCTCCTGCCGCACCATTTCTTAAGTTTTTTAACGGTACATCAGCTTGAGTATTGTAATTATCAAAGGCCTTTTTAGTCATTATTGCTTCACCATGAATTTCAAAACTATAATCATTTTCTATTTTGAGAGGAAGACTCTTTATGGTCTTTGCCTGTGCGGTAACATCTTCTCCCACACTTCCAGTACCTCTTGTAGCAGCTTTTATCAGAATTCCTTCTTTATCATAGGTACAGTTTATAGTAAGTCCGTCAAATTTTTTTGTAAGCACATATTTTAACTCTGGAAGTTTTTCTTCATTTGAAGCGTTATATTCAGATATAAATTTTCTATTTCTATTGTCCCATTCTCTTAGTTCTTCAATACTTTGAGCTTTATCAAGGCTCCAAAGTCTTGCCTTGTGTGTATACTTTTGAAACTCAGATAAAGTTATATCTCCAACTCTTTGAGTAGGTGAATAGGTCAGTACGAAACCCGTTTCTTTTTCTAAATCAATAAGTTCATAATATTTTTTATCATATTCTTTATCTGACATAGTTGGGTTATCCATTACATAATAATTATAAGCTTGTTTATTAAGTTCTTCCGTAAGTTTGTGAATCCTATTTATTTTATCATCTCTATCCGACATAAAAACCTCCGTTTAATTAATGCGGCAAAAGAAACGTATCTCTACCATCTGCCATTATAACAATTCTATTGGAGCCACACTTAGCATAAAGGTCTTTATCCCTTGTGTATCAAAGGCAATTGTAAGCCTTACATCGCTTCCATCCTTAGCTGCACTTACGATAGTACCCACTCCGAATTTTGAATGTCTAACCTTTCTGCCAAGAGTTGCCTCAGACATGCTGATTGCACCTTGTGATACAGGCTTATTAGTACTAGTCACTGCTGCACTGGTTAAATTATAATTCATGGCTCCTTGGCCTACAGATCTAACAGTAGTATTCCCAAATCCATTAGAATTGAATCTGCCTGTGTTAATCCCTCCATTACTGCTGAAGTTTTTACTTCCTACATATTCCTTAAACTGCATTGGTACTTCGTTTAAGAAATCAGAAGGGGAATAAGCCACAGTCCTTCCAAATACTCTCCTAACTTCTGCTGAAGTCATATAGAGCTTTTCCTTTGCCCTAGTAATTCCAACATAGCAAAGTCTTCTTGATTCCTGCATTTCACTGTCATTATTAAGAGACATCATACTTGGGAATATGCCATTTTCCATACCCACCATGAAAACCACTGGAAACTCTAACCCTTTTGCACTATGAAGCGTCATTAAAGTAACACTGTCAGCCTCTTCATCAAAATTATCTATATCAGAAACCAGAGTAACTTTTTCTAAGAAGGACGATAAGGACTTATCCTCATTGCTCTGTTCAAAATCAACAGCAGCTGATACTAGTTCCTTTAAGTTTTCAATTCTGCTTTGATCTTCTATATCCTTAGAATTTTTAAGTTCATTTAAGTAGCCTGTATCCTCTAAAATTAGTTCAATAAGCTCAGAAACCTCAAGTTCATCTTTTTTTACCATAAAATGATTTATTAGACTTGTAAATTTATTAATTGTAGATATATTTCTTGCCGTTAAACCTGGCACATAATCTGCATCTAAAAGAGTACTGTATAAAGGTTCTTCATTATTATTTGCCACTTCTTGAATTTTAGAAACAGTAGCCTCTCCTATACTTCTCTTAGGTACATTAATAATTCTTTGAAGACTGATATCATCAAGTGGATTATTAATAAGCCTTAAATAGGCTAAAATATCCTTTATCTCTTTTCTGTCATAGAACTTAAGTCCCCCAATTAATCTATAGGGTATATCCGACTTTATAAAGCTATCTTCAAATATACGAGATTGTGAATTCATTCTGTAAAGCACAGCAAAATCAGTATATTTTCTTCCTTCTTCCCTTACAATTCTCTTTATTTCAGAACCAATAAAGCTTCCTTCATCATTATCTGAAAAGGCCCTGTAAATTTTAATCTTATCTCCTACCTCTTGGGTGGTTTTAAGTTCCTTATCTTTTCTTTCTGCATTATTTTTAATTACAAAATTGGCAGCATATAAAATATTTCCCTTTGATCTGTAATTTTGCTCAAGCTTTATTACCTTTGCCTCTGGATAGTCCTTTTCGAAGTCCAGGATATTCCTTATGTCTGCTCCTCTCCACATGTAAATCGCCTGGTCGTCATCCCCCACCACGCAAATATTCCTATGAGCTGCAGATAAAAGCCTTACAAACTCGTATTGAGCGAAATTTGTATCCTGATACTCATCTACCATAATATATTTAAACTTTCTCTGATAAAACTCAAGTACATCCCCATGTTCCTTAAAAAGCTGAACAGTTTTAAAGATTATATCATCAAAATCCAAGGCATTATTTTGCTTAAGCTTCTTCTGATAAAGCAAATAAACATCAGCTATTTTATTTAACCTAAAATTACCTTGATTGTCTCTTTTAAATCTATCTCCAGTAATTAATTTATCCTTTGCTGAACCAATTTTATTAATTACTTCTTTTTCATCTATATCTTTATCATTGATATTTAATTCAGACATACATTGTTTTACTAAGGTTTTCTGATCATAGGTATCATATATTACAAAATTTTTATTATAGCCTAATTTATCAATTTCTCTTCTTAATATTTTTACGCAGCTGGAATGGAAGGTAGAAACCCACATATTTAAAGCTTCCTCTCCAATTAATGTCCTTACTCTTTCCTTCATTTCCTGTGCAGCTTTGTTAGTAAAGGTTATAGCAAGTATCTGCGAAGGATAAACCCCTAAATCCTTAATCATATGTGCAATTCTATAAGTTAAAACCCTGGTTTTACCTGAGCCCGCACCAGCTAATATAAGCAGTGGACCATTAACCGTAGTTGCTGCTTCATATTGTTCTTTATTTAAAAGCTTTTGTAAATCCATACTTTTTAATCTCCTTAAAAATATAAACACTAGTTCTTATTATGCATTATTAATTATATCATATTTTAGCCGCATTAATACAAAAAGTATCAGCAGAATACTTTCTTCTACTGATACTTCTAAAATGAAATATTATTTACTATTTATCTTTCCAATTTAATCTTTCAAATATAATATTATATCCATCGCTTCCATAATTTAAGGATCTATTAACTCTGCTAATGGTAGCAGTACTTGCTCCCGTAGAACTAGCAATATCCAGATAAGTTCTCTTCTGCTTTAACATTTTAGCAACCTGTAATCTTTGTTCAAGATCTTTTATTTCGTTGATAGTGCAAATATCATCTATGAACTTATAAACTTCTTCTCTATTTTTTAGACTAAGTATTGCATCACAAAGAAAATCCATATCCTTACTCTCAAGTTTAGATTTATATTCTCCCATCCGAACAGCCTCCAGTTTCTTAAGTTAATCTCTATCCATATTTAATTCCAATTATATTATAAAGAACTAAAAAATATTAAACGTTTACTTATTATTATTTTATCATGTCAATAAATTATATTCCAGTGAAATATTAATTTATTATTATATTAATGAAATTGTTTGCTGAAATAATTATTTTTAGACAAAAAACAAAAACAGCCCTTGGGGCAGAGCTGTTTTTAATAAATAAAAAGGGGGCTATTTAATTCCTTTTATTTATCCTTGCATTGTTATTATATAAAATATGAAATAAAAATGCAAGACTTTTTGCAATTTTATTTGTAAACTATTTGTTAAATGAATGTTAATCCTTCATTTTATTGTTAATATTTTTGTTTCTAGATATATTATAATTTATTTAAATATTTTTTAAAATAGATACTTCTTCTTCAGTGAGTTCTCGACAATCTCCTTCAAATAAGTCCTTAGGAAGAACTATAGGACCAAAACTTATTCTTTTTAAAAACACCACATTTTTCCCTAAGCTATTAAACATTCTTTTAACTTGATGAAATTTTCCTTCTTGTAAGGTAACCTTAACTTCAGAACCATCTTTATCTGCTTTCAATATTTCAAGCTTGGCAGGCAGGCATTTATAGCCGTCATCAAGAATAACACCCTTGTTAAATGCCAAAATATCACTTTCAACTACTTCTTTATCTATTTCAGCATAGTAAACCTTATCTACATGCCATTTAGGTGAAATAAGTCTGTGATTAAGTTCGCCATCATTAGTTAATAGCAATAGTCCTACAGTGTCCTTATCTAATCTTCCTACTGGGAAAGGCTCAAATATTTTATATTCCTCTTCTAATAAATCAATTACTGTTTCATCGTATTTGTCAAAGGTAGCGGATACTACCCCAGCAGGCTTATTCATTAACAAATAAATGTATTTTCTGTATTTAACTACTTCCCCGGAAACCCTAATAGTGCATTTTTCTGGTTCAAATTGATATGCACTATCCTTTATAATTTCATTATTAATTTCTACCTCTTTATTCTTTACAAGCGCCTTTACTTCCTTTCTGCTGCCATAACCTAAATTTGCCAAAACCTTATCTAATCTTTCCATTAAAATACCTCACATTGATTTTACTATTTAAATTTATCTATGTTTTCCCGAAGGAAAGACTGTATTAATCCGTAATATAATAGACTTTGTTGCATTCAATATATATTATATCCTAATTAAAAAAACAAAACAGCCAAAAGTGGCTGTTATTTTTATTTGCCGTAATACTGCATAACTTTTTTTACATAATCCTTAGTTTCCTTGTAATCTGGAATACCATTGTATTTTGCTACTGCTCCAGGGCCTGCATTATAAGCAGCAAGAGCAAGTTCTTTGGAATTACCGTACATATCCAAAAGATTTCTTAAATATTTAGTACCGCCATCAACATTTTGCTCAACATTATAAGGGTCAGAAACTCCCAATGAAGCTGCTGTGGAAGGCATTAGCTGCATAAGCCCCTGTGCCCCTGCACTTGATTTGGCATTTGGATTGAAATTTGATTCCTGCTTAATTACTGCCAAAATAAAATCTTTATCAACACCATATTTTTGAGCTGCTTTAGCTGCTGCAGCATCAATGGAACTATTATTAGTTTTTATATCATCATTAACATAGCTTTGTAAATTTCCTATTAAATCATTTAGGGGCATGCCATTTCCATACCCCAATTTACTTAAATCAATATCTGATAGTCCTAGTAAATCTGCACTGCTATTATTATCTTTCATAGCACCAGTTAAGCTTTCTAAAACCATCTGAAACGAATTGGAGTCTTCTCCTAAAGTGTTTTTAAGCAGCATTGACATTAATTGCAGCTGCAAGTATGCTTCTGCATTATTTTCAACCTTCAAAACTTTCACCTCTTATTTCTTCATAAGTTTCTTTATCCCACATTAAATTCCAGTATTGAATAATCCTCATATACACATTTTTTATAACTGCTTTTACATAGTGTAAGTATCTTATATTTGCCTGCAGCAAAAGGAATAAATGTATAATTGTTATTGCGGCTAAAATCCTGGGCTAAAATCCAATCTCCCTTTTCCATAAGGTAGAATTGGTATAATACTTCTCTGCCGCCTTCAGAATTAGCGGTAAAAGTAATAGCCTTATTGACACTAATATTTGTTATATCAAATTTTATTTGAGTATTCGTAATCGGTAAGGCTTCAGAGATATGAAATCTTACATCTTTTTTGCTATCAAATTCTGCGTCGCTGTCTTCGTTCTTTGCAAATACTTCCAAAGTATAAGCTCCGCTGCATTTCGGCCTTAATTCATATTTACTATATTTATCGAACTTTGTTTCCTCAACTTTATGGCCATTAATACTAAGCACATATTTAAACAAGGTTTTTTTGGTGTTTTGAGCTATAACTCTGCAGGAAATTAAATCATCAACTAGATAATGCTCCTTTATAGGTATAAGTATCTGATCTATTGTTGCAGGTATATAGTCAAAAACTTCTATATATATTATTGTATGACTGTCATACAATCTATTTGAGTATTTATCTTTTACTCTAACTTCAACTTCATAAGTCCCTTTTTCATTTTGAGAAAAATCTACCCAATTACAAGTACCATAATTTATGCTATAAATTTCCTTCCCATCCTTCTTTTCTATAAATCTGTATCTTAAGTCAGTGCCTCCTGAAGCAACTGCTAATATATTCAAAACTTCTCCTTTTAGAATTTTGTTGCCCTTATCTAAAAGAACATTATTAATAACAACTGGATCAAAGCAAAGCTCTTCTATTTTAAAATTTATAGAAGACACCGCTTCAAAAGCACCACTGTAAACTGAATCTTTTACATATAACTCTAATTTGTATTCACCTGCTTTTTCACAGTTCCATGTATAAGTATTGTTTCTTGTATAGCCTGAATCTTCACATAGATTACCATCAATTTTAAATTTATATAGCAGTTCCTTCCCCCCGCTTACAATTGCTTTTAAGGTAACTTTGGTATTGCAGATTTGAGGAGAATTTAAGTCTGTGGTAAAGCTATTAATTACTATGTCTTTGTATTCCTTTATTGTATAATTTAAGATTGCTCTATCATCATATTCCTTTTGGGAATACATATCTTTTGCAAGGCATAAAAGTTTATACTCTCCGCTTATATCTTCAACAAAGTTAACCATTCTTTTTGTTGAATAATCTTGTATGCAGGAAGCCTCGCCTTCCTCATTTATTTTAATGAACTTATATAGTATCATTCTTTCGTCATCCTGAACTGCTTCAACTTGAAAAACCAATTCATTTCCAACATACAAATCAGAAATCAAACATTTAAAATCTATAATTTCTAATCTTTTTAATGGTTCCACTTTAAATTTTACCATTTTGCTATCGTCACATTTATCTTTGGATTCAAGTGCCTTACATTCAACTAGAATTTCCTGTTCTCCTGAGTCCTTAACACTCCAAATTAAATTATTATCTGCACTATAATCTTTTATAATCTCAAAATTTCCGTTTTTATTAATCCAATATCTAAAGACTACCGGCATTTTATTTGCTTCTACTGTTAAATTAAGCTTTTCTCCAACAGTAAGCTTTTCTTTCTCTAAAAAAATATCTTTAATTAATTTTTCTGCTTTTAATCCAACTGAGTAATCCATCTTTGTAATATAATCAAAGGCTTTTGTGGTTTTTATTCTCTTAGCTTGTACCATCAAAGTGTATTGAGCTTCTTTCTTAGGTTTCCAAAGAATGCTGCTCTCTTCACTATAATCCTTTAAGGTTTCCCAGGTTCCATCTACTCCTAACAAAAATTTATATAAGAGCTTTTCCTCTGGTTTTTCTATTACATTTATATTAATGTCATCAATTTCTTCTCCAGAGTTTTGTGCTTCAAAACTTAATACTATTTCATTCATCAAATCTCATCCCCTGTTAAAATAATACCTCATTTAATTATATATTATAACAATATTCCATAATTTACTATAAAATTTTAGAAATATTTTTACTTTTATAAGTATATAGATTAAGTTATAATTTTAAGTATAACGATTGCACAATAAGTGAGGTAATACAATGTTTAATGCAGTAGTAACTGATTTTTATTCTATCAAAATAATTTTAAATGGCTTTAAGAGACCTGATAAAAATTATACTTCTATTAGAAATAATGAGAAATTAATAGATATAGTTGAAATAAAGGAAAAGAAAGAAGGCATAATTTTAACTTTAAAGGAAGCCTTAAATATTAAATCAGAATGTACAGTCATTATTAATAATATTGAAGTTAAAGCAATTTACAGCGAAATCTTTTGTAATGCTAACTTCAATAATAAGTATTCTACTAATGAAGCTTTGGGGTACTTATACTCTAAAGATAAAACCATTTTTAAACTTTGGTCTCCTGCAGCTGAGAAAATAAACCTATTATTATACAAAAATGGAGACATTGAAATTCCGGAGATACCCAGAAGCTTCTCTATGGAAGAGAAAGATGGACTTTGGAGTTTAATAATTTCAGAAGATTTAAAGGGGAATTTTTATACTTTTGAAGTTAGGGCTTATGGAAAACTTAAGGAAGCTGTAGATCCTTATGCAAAAGCCCTTGGAGTTAACGGCAATAGAGGAGCCATTATTGACTTGGAAGACACTAATCCATTAGGCTTTGAAAAGGATAAATCCCCCAGCCTTGAAAACTTTACTGATGCTATAATTTATGAAACATCTATAAGGGATATTTCTATGCATCCTGACAGCTTCGTTATTAATAAAGGAAAATTCTTAGGGCTTGCAGAGGAACATACAAGGTCTAGCAGTAACTTAACAACAGCCTTAAGCCATATAATTGAGCTTGGTGTTACCCATGTTCAGCTAATGCCAATATATGATTTTAGCTCTATAAGTACAGATGAAAGAAATCCTATTAGATATAATTGGGGTTATGATCCGCAAAACTTTAATGCTCCTGAAGGAAGTTATTCAAGTGATCCTAATAATCCCTATACTCGAATTTATGAGCTTAAAACCTTGATACAGACCCTTCATAAAAATGGTTTGGGCGTAATTATGGATGTTGTATTTAATCATGTATTCAATCTAAAAGCAGAGAATCTAGAAAAAATATTTCCTAACTATTATTTCAGAATGAATGAAGCTGGGGAGCCATCTGATGGCAGCAGCTGCGGTAATGACACTGCCTCAGAGCGTTTAATGATGCGAAAATTCATTATTGATTCAGTGTATTATTGGGCAAAGGAATATCATTTAGACGGATTTCGTTTTGATTTAATGGGGCTCCATGATGTAACTACAATGAACGCAGTTAGAGAAAAATTAAATACCTTAAATAGACCAATAATGCTATATGGTGAAGGTTGGGTCTTAAATACTCTTTTAAAGGATGAATTTAAGGCAAATCAAGAAAATGTATGTAAAATGCCTCATATAGGTCATTTTAATGACACTATTAGAAATACAGTTCGTGGAAGTGTATTTATTAAAGAGGAACAAGGCTTTATTAGCGGTAAAGGTGGTTTAGAAGAGAAAATAAAAGAATGCACCGCTGGCTGTATTGATTATGCTAATATAGGAAAGTCTCGTTTCAATACACCAGACCAAGCTATAAACTATGTTTCAGCACATGATAATAATACCCTTTGGGATAAGCTTAAATTCTCTAATCCTGATGCCGATGAGGAAGCTTTAAAAGCTATGCAAAAACTTGCCAATGCTATAGTAATTACCTCACAGGGTATTCCATTTATTCATTCCGGAGCAGAGTTTTGCAGAACAAAATATGGAATAGAAGATAGTGTACGTTCAGGTGACAAAATAAACTCACTAGACTGGGATAGAAAATCTAAATATCTAGATGTTTTTAATTATTATAAAGGTTTAATAAAATTAAGAAAAAGTCATAGTGCCTTTAGAATGAATAATGCAGAGCAAATAAGAAAATTCCTAGAATTTATCCCTAATACGCCTAAAAATACAGTTGGATTTATATTGAAGAATTATGCAAATAATGACGATTGGAAGGATATTGTTATAATTTATAATGGAAACAAGTCCAATGTAACTATTTCAATTCCTGAAGGCAGTTGGAATTTAGTAGTTGATAACATAAATGCAGGAACCGACATTATTAGAACAATTAAGGGCAGCGATGTAGAAGTTGAAAAAACAAGCATGTTTGTGCTGTATCGCTAAAAAAATCAAGGGGGACGGTTTCTGAGAATCACTAGGAACCGTCCCCCTTGATTGAAAAAAAGCAGCCGCTGGTAAAATGGTTTCATTTTACCAGCAGGATGCTTTCTTTTTAAGAATTAATCAATTTAAGAAGATTTCTATATAATCTTTCATCATCTTCTTTATTTCTTTTCTTCGCATTAAAGGTTTTTCCGCCTGACCTTCTTACCTTAGAAGAAATATGCCTTTCAAAAAGCAGCTTATCAATATTATTATTATCATAAACATAGCCTTTAGGGCTTATGGCAAAGCACTTTTTACCAAGTACCATTGCTGCAACCCCAAAATCCTGTGTTACAACAATGTCCCTTTCCTTAGCCTCGTTAGCCACAGCCATATCCACACTTTGAAAGCCGCTGTCCATGTATTTTATAGTACTATAGCTACTGTTAAGCACATGATTTATATCGCAATACATTATTATTTCTAACCCATGCTCTTTACCTAAGCTCTCAATAATATCCTTCCCAGGGCATGCATCAGCATCAACTATGATTCTCATAAAGCACCAGTCCTATAATCTTTTTTCAAGTTCTGCTTTCATGTCCTCGTAGCCCGGTTTTCCTAGTAAAGCAAACATATTCTTTTTATAGGCTTCAACTCCCGGCTGGTCAAATGGATTTACTCCATTTAAATAACCGCTTATAGCACATGCTTTCTCAAAGAAGTAAACTAAATATCCAAAGTAGTAAGGTGTTAACTCAGGAATGTTTACAATAATATTAGGAACTCCACCATCATTATGTGCAAGCACTGTTCCCTGGAAAGCCTTTTTATTTACAAAATCCATAGTTTTTCCTGCTAAAAAGTTTAGACCATCTATGTTTTCTGTACTTGCTTCAATTACAACTTCTTTTCTTGGTTTTTCAACATTTATTACAGTTTCAAATATATTTCTTAGTCCTTCTTGAATATATTGTCCCATAGAATGAAGGTCAGTAGAAAAATCCACAGCTGCAGGGAATATACCCTTGTTATCTTTACCTTCACTTTCACCATAAAGCTGCTTCCACCATTCATTAAAATAATGAAGTGCTGGCTCATAATTTACTAGTATTTCAGTGACTTTTCCCTTTCTATATAGTGAATTTCTAGCAGCAGCATATTTATAAGCATCATTCTCATTTATATCTGGATTGCTGTAGGCTTCTCTGGAATCTGCTGCACCTTTCATTATTTCATCTATATTAATACCTGCTGCAGCTATAGGTAAAAGTCCAACAGCTGTAAGTACAGAATACCTTCCCCCTACATCGTCTGGAATAACAAAGGTTTCATAGCCCTCGGCATCAGCTAAGGATTTTAAGGCACCTCTAGCCTTATCAGTAGTAGCAAATATTCTTTCCTTTGCACCTTCTTTTCCATATTTCTTTTCAAGATATGATTTAAAGATTCTAAAAGCTACAGCTGGCTCAGTAGTTGTACCAGATTTTGAAATGACATTTACAGAAATATCAAGTCCTTCAATAGCTTCAAGAAGATCGGTAATGTAGGTTGAACTAATATTATTTCCTACAAAGTATATTTGCGGTGTAGTTCTCTTTCCCTTTGGTAAGGTATTATAAAAAGTATGTGATAAGCTATCTATTGCTGCTCTTGCGCCTAAATAAGAACCGCCTATGCCTATTACTATAAGTACATCCGAATTATCCTTAATCTTCTCAGCTGCCTTTTTTATTCTTGAAAATTCTTCTTTATCATAATTAACAGGTAAATTAACCCAACCTAAAAAATCCTTTCCTGCACCAGTTCCATTATGAACCATGTTGTGTGCTTCTCTCACCATAGCCTTCTGATTAGAAATTTCATAATCACTTAAAGCTGGTTTTAACTTACTTAAATCTAAGCTTAAATTATTACCCATTCTATTTTCCTCCCTATAAAAGTTATTAATTAATTCCACTAAAAGAAATTTTAGACTAATAAAATAAATAAATCAATATGATATAAAAAGTTATTAGACTTTCACAATTATTAATCAATATTTTTTAATATTTTACTAAACTTTGCAGCAAATATTTAATTACTACATATTATATTTACTTTATGAAATGAATTTATTCAAAAAATGATAAAAGGTTTAGAGAAATTCTAAACCTTTTATCATTTTTTTAAGCAGTTACCTTCTTATTATTTTCGTTACTTAATTTCATTTTATTAAACTTCTCAAACCAGCTTCTTACACTTTCAAATATAATTATTACAAGCATAATCACTAGTATTGAAGTTAACACTGCAAGAATTGTATTTCCTTGAGGAATGTAGTTTGTAAATATATTTACGAAGGCTGCATAAAGTGCAGTAAATGTTATAAAGGTTAACGGTGCAACTGTTACCCATATATACTTTCTCTTTCCTAGATCTATAAGGAATGAGGTTCCTACTGCCAAGGCTATAGCAGCCATCATCTGATTGGCTATACCAAACAGAGGCCATATAGTTGATATATTACCTGTATATAATAGATATCCCCAAGTGCAGGACATTAACAAACTGAAGATTATAATATTTGTCCAGGAACTTCTTTCCTTAAATTTAGGGTTAATGTTTGCAAATAGGTCTTGTAATAAATATCTTCCTATTCTATTTCCTGCATCAATTGTAGTTAATATAAATAGTGCCTCAAACATTATGCAGAAATGGTACCAGTAAGATAGTAAGGATTCAAGCCCTGGTATTTTATAAAATACATAAGCCATACCAACTGCTAGGGAAACAGACCCACCTGGTCTACCTGCTAAGGTTTCTCCTACCATTTTTGAAAGCATTGGTAATTCCTTTGGTATCATATGGAGCTTTGCAAATAATGCTGGTGCTGAATTTATTGCAAAATAATCAGCTGTTGGAAGAGCTGTAGCTGCAATTAATGCCATTAAAGCTACAAAAGCCTCTGTTAACATAGCACCATAGCCTATTGCCAAAATATCTTTTTCATTACTTACCAGCTTAGGAGTTGTACCTGAACTAATAATTGCATGAAAACCAGATAGTGCTCCACAAGCAATGGTTATAAATAGGAATGGAAATACCTTACCTGGAATTATTGGTCCGCCGCCATTAACAAATTGAGTTACAGCTGGCATTTGTAATACAGGTCTAACTATAATTATACCTAATGCAAGAGCACCAATTACACCTAATTTCATATAAGTGCTTAGGTAATCTCTTGGAAGCAGAAGCAGCCAAACTGGTAATACTGCAGCAAAGAAACCATAAATAACAAGTATGATTGAAATTTGCTTTTGGTCAAGTGTTAGAATATTCCCTAAAACTGTATTTTGTATATGTGGTCCAGCAACAACTGCTGCTATTACTAAAATTACACCAATAAGTGTAGCCTCTCCAACTTTACCTGGTCTTAAAAATTTAAGATATAATCCCACAAGCATTGCTATTGGAATTGTAGAGCCTACTGTAAAGGTACCCCAAGGGCTCTTATATAGCGAATTAACAACTGGAATACCAAGCCCTGCCATAGTTATTATTAAAATAAAGATTACTGCTATAGAAGTTATAATACCCATTTTAGGGCTAATATGCTTCTTAGCTATTTCAGCCAAGGATTGTCCATCATGTCTAACTGATGCTAGAAGTACCACCATATCGTGTACTCCACCAGCAAGTACTGCACCTATTAAAATCCAAAGTGTTCCTGGAAGCCATCCAAATTGAGCTGCAAGCACAGGTCCTATTAGTGGTCCTCCTCCAGCTATAGCTGCAAAGTGATGTCCAAAAAGTATTAATTTGTTTGTTGGAACATAATCTTGTCCATCATTATGTTCAACTGAAGGTACAGTTCTTTTTTCATCTAAGGTTAAAACCTTTGCTGCAAGGAATGCACCATACAACCTGTAAGCTATCATAAGTACTAATGCACCTATTATAACAAGTACGATTGAATTCATTTTTCTTCCCCCTTATATTATCATTTTAAATTATAATTGCTTGTCCTACTGCTGCTTTAAATAATATAACGTTTTCAGTTTTAATGATATTGTTTTCAACTGAATGGAAGAAATTAATGGTTGTATAGAAACCTGCAGATATTGAACATATAAAAAATTATAATAAAAAAACACCTAATTCAAAAGAACTAGGTTAAAATTTAAAAAATTATTTCTTTTATCTCTTTAATTTTTTCTTTGCTCACAGGTATCTCAGCCTTATTTGCATCATTAATTACTACCCAGTAGGTACCTTTAAACCAAGGAATTATTTCAGTAATTTTGTCAAGATTTACAATGTAGCTTTTGTGGATTCTCATAAACTTTTCTCCAAGCCTTTCTTCAAGCTGTGACAGGTTCAATTCGCACATAAAAGTGCCTTCACTTGTATAAGCTTCGGAAATTCCTTGTTTTGCCTTAATATAATATATTTTGTCAAAGCTTATTACCTTAAATCGTCCTTCATATATTACTGTAAGTTTATTTATTTTCCTTTTAGACAGCATATTAACAGTTTTAGTTAATTCATTGTCAGACTGTTTTTTGTCCTCTAATAATCTTTTTATTCTCTCTAAAGAAACCTTTACTCTTTCCTCATCAAAAGGTTTTAATATATAGTCAACAGCGCCACATTCAAATGCTTTTATAGCATATTCGTCATAGGCTGTAGCAAAAACTATAAGTGGTCTTTTGTTAGTATAATCAGTATTTAATAATTTTTCAGCAACATCAAATCCCGTTATCATGCCTAGATTTATATCAATAAATACAGCATCTGGTTTAAGCCTAGTAATATCCTTCATAAATGCATCTGCATCATCATAGGAGCCTAATACTTCACAAATACTATTCTTATCTAAAATATACTTCAATTCGTCAGCTATTACTTTTTCGTCATCAAGTAACATTACCTTCATAATAAACTTCCCCTTCTGCCTTAGGCGGCACTTTAATTGTTATGGTTGTGCCCCTGCCTTCTTCACTTTCAATTAATGGAGCATATTCCTCTCCAAAAATAGAAACTATTCTTTGAATAACATTTTTAAGTCCTATTCCTGTAGTATTACCTTCCGTTATCTTTTGAAGCTCAAGAGGAGTAACACCAATTCCATCATCTGATACTTTAATTTGACAATAATCGTCTATTTTTTTTATTTCAATAAACAATGTACCACCACCAGCTTTGGGCTTTATACCGTGCTTTATTGCATTTTCAATGAGGGGCTGAAGTGTAATTGGCGGCACTAGATAGTTTAAGCAGCTTTCATCTATATCAGTATTAATTTTTAGCTTATCACCATATCTTGCTTTTTCAATTTCTATATAATCGCTTATTTGATTCAATTCTTCTTTTAGACTTATAAATTTATCAGTTTTTTGAATATTATATCTAAAAAAGTTTGAAAACTTTAAAAGTAAATTTCTAGCTAAATCTGGGTCTGTCCTTATTAATGAACTTATAGTGCTTATTGTATTAAATAAGAAATGTGGATTTATTTGTGCCTGCAAGGCCTTTATTTCAGCTTCCTTTGCAAGACTTTCCTGATGTTCTATTTCATATAACTCCAGCTGTGTGGAAAATAAGCTGCCTAGACTCTTAGTAAGTTGAATATCATAGGGGGTTATGGAATGTTCCTTATCTTTATATATTTTTAATAGCCCTACAACTTTATTCATCTTTTTTAATGGTACAAGTACCACAGAAGATAGGCTGCACTCATGATTCTTACAAGCAATTTCTTTCTTTGTATTTGCTGCAACTAATTTTCCTGTTTGTATAGCTTTGAAACTTAGCTCTGTACCAAATGGTTCCCCTACCTTATGGTGGTCACTTCCAAGGCCAATAAAAGCTAATATTCTATCTTTATCAGTAATGCTGACTGCTGCAGCCTTTGTTATTTTATAAATAATTTCTGCAGTTTCTTTCGCAGTATATTCATTTAATCCATGTCTTAGATATGGTAAAGTTTCATCAGCAATACTTAAGGCCTTTTGAGCTTGAACTGCAGCTGCAAACTCAAATTCTCTGTGAATATAGTCAATAATCAGCATAAAGGCACATACCGCTCCAGTATTAACAATTATCATTGGCATGGATATAAATTTGACCGCCTGCAGCGCATGTGTGAATGGTTTAGACAGTAGTAAAACCAATGCCATTTCTAAGCATTCCACTATAATAGTTACAATACCTGCATATCTCCAGGATACATTATTTCCCTTGTGCTTATATACCATTCCTCCAATGACACCTTGAAGTACTGCTGCTATTCCGCAGGCTAAGCTTGTAAAGCCGCCTATGAAATATCTATGCACCCCTACAATTATTCCAGTTGCGATACCCACAACAGGACCTCCCAAGATTCCTGCAGTTAAAGCACCTACAGCCCTTGAATTTAAAATTGTATCATTCAATCTTATACCTGTATAAGAACCTGTTATGCCTAATATAGAAAAAAATATTATCATTATTATTTTATCTTTGGTTGTAAAATTACCAATAAAGATTTTTTTAAAGACTCTTGTGGTAGATAAAATAAAAATTATAATTATAATTATGCTCATTCTTTCTGCTAGATAGACTATAAGCATGGTAAGTCCTCCATTTTAATAGGTTATACCCATTTATATCAGATATGTGACTAACCCCGATTAGCATATATCTATAAATACTTTTTTATTATAGCAAATGAGCAAGTAATTTTCATCATTTTTACCATAATCTCCGAGGTTTGAAGTGTCATTTTATTATGTAAGGTCAATATCTTTTAATAGACTATTTAACTTTACATTATAGGAAAATTTATAACCAATAACCTTACAAAATTATTTTCGTAATAAAAAAAAGCCAATGAATAATCAAAGGCTTTTAAAAGACTATTTACTCAGTTATTGCATTAGATTGAGTGCGAACACAATAATCCATAGTATTTAAGATTCTCAAATCTTCTTGACTTGCTGGCTTATACCCTTTTTCTAATAAATGCTGACAATACCTTTTATTGATCTTGAAAGTCCATATAAAAGGCAATATTCCTATTGTAGGAACCGCTGAAATAAGTATGATTGCAAAATCTGGCCACTGGCCTCTTATGGCCGGAACCCAAAATCCAAATAAAAAAGTTGTCCATGAATACCCCACTTTAATATCCTTTATAGCTCCGTTTTCATGTACTAATTTAGCTCTCATTAAATTCACCCCCATTATAATATTTATTTACGCATTATTCATAATTCTACAAAACTCTTAATTATCCTTCTAAATATTGCATAAAATTTAAAAATTTGAAACTTTTAATTTACTTTAACGATAATTAACTTTTAGTACAATTTTATAAAAAAACCTGCCTCCTCAGAACCTTAACTATTGCTATCATTAATATACACCATTTCACTACATTACTTTTATCCTTATTAAGCTTTTAGTTGTTAATATTATTTATATATTCTACTTCACTAATGTAGCAATATTAAATTAATTGCATATTATGTAGCAGGATAAGTTGTCCAACAAATTCATATTTAAAACGGAGGGGATTATAATGCCTAATGGAAGTGGTGTTCTTGGCGATTTAGCACGTCATATTGGACAAACCGTTACTATTTTTACAACTAGTGGTGGAGAATCTGGAAGAGGATTTACTGGAGTTCTTATATCAGTTAATAATGGCTTTGTAAGATTAATAACTACAATTGGTGCTGCACCAGGATGTGCACTTGGTAATTGTTGTGATGTAGAAAGAAGAAATGGTGCAATGGGAAGGGACTCTGAATTTAATGAATTTTCTAATGAGCTTGGAGAAATGAATAACGAAGATAATAGAAATACTAATAGAAACAGAATTGATTGTACTGGAAGAACACTTGGAGATATAGTTGATATACCAATAAATAGAATTGCAGCATTCGTTCATAATTCTGTTGGAAGCAGTGGATGGTAACTTGTAGAAATTTCCTATATAAACTTACAATTATCCTTATAATTTCAACTAAAAATAAATTTCCCGAGGATTATTCCCCGGGAATTAATTATTTATCCTTCTGAAACTATTTTTGAAGATATAAAGATATTTAATTTAAAGCTTTATCCCCTTCACTTGAAATTCTATCCATAGTTAGGAGCCCATGTGGGCAGCCTTTATACTTACAGACAATAACCTGATTACCCGCTTCCTTAAGCTTTTGACCATAGTCTTTTCCCTCATCACGCAATGGATCAATTTCAGCTATTATTATAAGTGTATGAGGTAAATCCTTGTAATCCTTTGCTAACAAGGGAGATGCATATGGACTTTTTCTATCTTCTAGCTATATGTTCTGCATCACCATTAATGCTTTCTGCATTCTTATAAACCCATTGGACTACATTATAAACTAGTATATATAAATTCATTTCTAAGAATATAAATTTCATTACGTATTTTATACCATTGGCACTTTATTATTCTTAACTGGCATAATTTCAATATGTGTTTAGTACGAATTGATTTTTAAAAAAACTCTGGATCACCAGAGTTTTTAATGATTATTATCAATATACTCAATTTCACTGCACTTCTTACAAACTAATGCTACGGTTCCATCACCGCAGTTTCTAAATTGAAAGCCTTCTAATACTTTGTCTGTTACAATATCTTCTACATTTCCGCATTTACATATAAGTTTCGTAAAAATCACTCCTTCTGTTAAGCTATTATAGCACAGTTATAGAAAAATTAAAAATGTACATCTTCTGTAAGGGTTTAAATCTAACTGAATTTATTTTAACTTTTCATAAGTTAGGAGTAGCAATCTTTAAAAAGCAGCATAGTATATATCGGGACAAGTTATGCAACTATTTTTATATAAAAAGGAGGACATTAATATGCCAGATGGATTTAGTCTTGCAGCTCATTTAGCACGTCACATTGGACAAACTGTCACTATATTTACAACTAGTGGTGGAGATTCAGGAGAAGGATTCACAGGAGTTCTTATATCAGTTGATAAATGTTTTGTTAGATTAATAAGCGCAATTGGTTCAGCACCTGGATGTGCACTTGGAAATTGTTGCGATGTAGAAAGGAATAATATAATTCGTCGGAATTCTACATCAAATGAATTCTCTAATGAGCAAGGCGAAATAAATAACGAAGAAAATAGAAATACATTGAGAAACAGATTTAATTGCAATGGAAGAAATCTTGGAGCAGTTGTTGATATACCTATAAATAGAATTGCAGCATTCGTTCATAACTCTGTCGGAAGTAGCGGTTGGTAACTCATTGAAATCTCCTATATAAAGGCACTATCAAGTTTTAAATTTGATAGTGCTAATTTATTTTGTTTATAGTAATATAAAAAGCTCCAACTATTTCAAATGAGTTCATCTATACTATTTATTTATCATTCTTATTCCATTAACTATGAATGTCATAACGAATGGACCTAACATTGCCAATATAATTATTGCCCATATTATTCTTATTTTTGTTTTATCTAATCTCACTTGCTCACCTTCTTTATAATAAAAACACCATAAAAAAGGACCCTTTTTTCTATTCTACAATTAATAAAATGTAAAATATTTGTAAAATATTACCATTCCATCGCTACTCTTTTAGACAAAATAAAAAAGCACCCATTTCTGAGTGCTTTTTTATCTTTAGAATAGGAAGAAAGGCAATGCAAATAGAGCTAAAGATGATAAATTATCTCTTCTACAGCAACAGCATCTGCAACAACAAACTCTTCTTCTTCCCATATATCTCACCTCTTATATATATTGCTTGTCCATATATCTTATACTAATTAATTTTTTTTGTTACATTACATCTCCTTACTACTTAAGTTTTAGTATGTAAATTTCTTAGCTATTTCCACTGACTTATATCCTTTAAGATATATTACTCCTATATTTTTTATTTAGAGAAACTGAATAATTTTCTTAGCTTCAGCTTACTTTATTCCTATTGTTTTAATTTCTAAATTGCCCTATATTAGAGCTACTAGTATACTATATTTATTTTTTTATATGGTGTCACTATTTTAGCCTCTTAATTTTCAAAGTAAAAATACCGCATTACTCATTTTTTTCTGAATAATACGGCATCTTCACTGCATACTAATAGGATTTAAACTTACAAAGGATATGTTTTTATTACCATAATTTGAATTATTGTCTTTGTAATTAGGGTGCTACTGGTGTACTTATATTTTCCAAGGTAAACATAATTATTGTTGTTATGATATAGGTTATTATATCTTCAGGAATATAACTTGATTGTAAACTAGATAATAGCCATGGTTCTTCTCTTCTTAAAGCGTTTAATATTGCATAGGCCTTCTCTGTTTCATTCCCTAAATACTTATCTGCATTACTTATAGTAAAATATACAATATATCTAAATAAATATCTGATGCCTCCTCTAGACATGCCATAAATAAGGATACATGACTTAAGACATTCTCACGCATCCTTACTTATAGGCCTTGGTTTTAAACCTTTATTAATATATGAAAAACTAAGACATCAATTCTTATTCCCACTCAATTGTAGAAGGTGGCTTTGAAGTTATATCATAAACAATTCTGTTTACTCCCTTAACTTCATTTACTATTCTTCTTGAAACCTTGTCTAATACTTCATATGGAATTCTTGCCCAGTCTGAGGTCATACCGTCTGAGCTGGTTACAGCCCTTAAAGCAACTGTATGGCAATAGGTTCTTCCATCACCCATTACTCCTACAGACTGAATGTTAGGAAGGCATGCAAAGTACTGCCATATTTCATTTTCAAGTCCATTTATTGAAACTTCTTCTCTAAAGATAGCATCGGCTTCTCTTACAATTTCTAGCTTTTCTTCTGTAACTTCTCCAAGTACTCTAATAGCAAGACCTGGACCAGGGAATGGCTGCCTCCATACTAGATGATGTGGAATGCCTAGTTCTTCCCCAACTTTTCTTACTTCGTCTTTAAAGAGCTCTCTAAGTGGCTCAATGAGCTTAAAGTCAAGATCTTCAGGAAGTCCTCCTACGTTGTGATGACTTTTAATAACTGCTGAGGTCCCAGTTCCGCTTTCAACAACATCTGGATATATAGTACCTTGAACAAGGAAATCAATTTGGCCAAGTTTATTAGCTTCTTCTTCAAAGACCCTAATAAATTCTTCTCCTATTATCTTTCTCTTTTTTTCAGGTTCACTTACACCCTTTAATTTTCCCAAAAATCTATCTTGAGCATTAACTCTTATTAAATTCATGTCAAATTGCTTCTTAAATATAGCTTCTACCTGATCTCCTTCATCTTTTCTAAGAAGACCATGATCTACAAATACACAGGTAAGCTGTTTCCCAATTGCTTTGTGCACTAGCACTGCAGCTACAGAAGAATCAACTCCGCCAGAAAGAGCGCAAAGTACTTTTTTGTCTCCAACTATATCTTTTATAGCTTTTATTTTTTCCTCTGCAAAGGAAGTCATGGACCAGTCACCTTTTACCTTACAGATTTCGAATAAAAAGTTCTTAATCATTAGCTGTCCAAAAGGTGTGTGTTCCACTTCTGGGTGAAATTGAACCCCATAAAGTCTTTTTTCTTCATTTTCCATAGCAGCTATTTCACAGCCCTCAGAATTAGCTATAATTTTAAAGCCTTCTGGAACCTCTGAAACATAATCTGTATGACTCATCCAGCATTTTTCATTTAAGTCGATATTCTTAAAAAGGCTTTTCTCGTTGTCTAAAACTATGTTTGCCTTTCCATATTCTCTAGTTCTTGCACTTTTAACCTGGCCACCTAAGCTGTTAGCCATTAATTGATGTCCGTAGCATATTCCAAGCACAGGTACTCCTAGGTAAAATATCTCCTTATCAATACCAGGTGCCTTGTCATCATATACACTGTTTGGCCCCCCAGTAAAAATAATGCCCTTAGGTTCCTTAGCTTTGATTTTATCAATAGTGTAGTTATTAGGGATTATTTCACAGTATACTCCACATTCTCTTACTCTTCTTGCTATGAGCTGATTATATTGTCCGCCGAAATCTACTATTAATATTAATTCTCTCATGGAAACCCTCCTTTTCTAATTTACACTGTAATTTGGTGCTTCTTTTGTTATTACTATGTCATGAGGATGACTTTCTCGAAGGCCTGATGCTGTTTGTACTACAAATACGGCTTTTTCATAGAGTTCATTAAGATTTTTAGCTCCCACATACCCCATTCCTGAGTGAAGCCCTCCAAGAATTTGAAATATAGTTTCAGTTACAAAGCCCTTATATGGAACTCTTCCTTCAATACCTTCTGGTACAAGCTTCTTATTTCCCTCTTG
Organism: Candidatus Clostridium stratigraminis; assembly: GCF_045310675.1. NCBI lineage: Bacteria > Bacillati > Bacillota > Clostridia > Eubacteriales > Clostridiaceae > Clostridium > Candidatus Clostridium stratigraminis. The sequence continues at coordinate 299,515 of NZ_JBJHZZ010000002.1, read as the reverse complement.
GAAATATCTATCCTTACTTCCACTAGCCATGGCACTTAGTGAACCCATACCTCTATATACCTTATAGCTTCTTCCTTGATAAACTTCTGTATCTCCAGGAGATTCTTCACAGCCAGCAAACATTGAGCCCATCATAACTACCTTTGCACCAGCGGCAAGTGCCTTTACTATATCTCCAGAATATTTTATTCCACCGTCTGCTATAACTGGAACCCCATATTTTTCAGCTTCTTCTACGCAGTCCATAACTGCTGTAAGCTGTGGAACACCGACTCCAGCAACTACTCTTGTTGTACATATAGAACCTGGTCCTATACCAACCTTTACACAATCGGCCCCAGCTAATATTAAAGCTTTAGTTGCTTCAGCTGTTGCAACATTTCCTGCAATGATTTGAAGTTCTGGATATACTTCCTTTATTTTTCTTACAGCTTCAAGAACTCCTTTTGAATGACCATGAGCAGTATCAATAGTGATTACATCTACATTTGCCTTAACTAAAGCTTCAACACGATCAAGCATATCCGCAGTAACTCCAACAGCAGCACCGCATAATAGTCTTCCCTTATTATCTTTTGCAGCATTTGGGAATTTAATAGCTTTTTCGATGTCTTTTATTGTAATTAATCCTCTTAAGTTATTTTCATTATCTACAAGGGGAAGCTTTTCAATTTTATGTTTCTTAAGTATAGCTTTTGCTTCATCCACTGTTGTATTTTCATGAGCAGTTATTAAATTTTCTTTCGTCATTACTTCTTTAATAGCTCTAGTAAAATTAGTTTCAAAAACAATATCCCTATTAGTAATAATACCAACAAGCTTTCCATCAATAGTTATTGGAACTCCTGATATTCTGTACTTACTCATTAAAGCCTGAGCATCTTCAATTGTGTTATCAGGTGAAAGTGAAAATGGATCTGTAATTACACCATTTTCTTGTCTTTTAACCTTGTCTACTTCTATAGCCTGTTTTTCAATACTCATATTTTTATGAATTATTCCAATACCGCCTTCTCTAGCCATAGCTATAGCCATTTTAGCCTCAGTAACAGTATCCATACCAGCACTCATAAGTGGAATATTAAGTTTAATTTTCTTTGTTAAATAAGTATTTAAAGCTGTATCTCTAGGTAATATTTTAGATTCTTGTGGAACTAAAAGTACATCATCAAAGGTATAAGCTTGTTTTAATATCCTTGCCATAATTTCAACTTCCTTTCATAAATTAAGATTAACTAAACCTTAGTCAATAATTGGTACTATAAAAAGTAATTAAAAATAACAAAAAACATGCTCCCCACAAAAAACGTATAAGTGAAGAAAGCATGCTTTTAAGCATAACTATCTAACACTCATAGTCGGAAATTTACGGCTTCCGGTAGATACTTCCTGCCATATTCAGGGGATATACGAGTTAAAATTGCAATATTTGATTTATTTCTCTTATTTTAATGAAAGATTTATGTTTTGTCAATGGAAAATAATATACTTTATAATGTAATCCTTTTCTGGTTTATTTGCAATCACTAGGGATGGTTCCTTATGATTTCACAGGGAATCGCCACTTATGAATTACATGGAATCATTAGGAACCATCCCTTATAATTTACAGAAAAGCACCTAAATACCAAGCTACTATTTTTTCACCATATAACATTGCTACAAAAGCTCCTAATGCAATATATGGTCCGAAGGGTATGTAATCTTTTCTAGATTTCTTCTTTGTTATAATAAGTAACGCTCCAATAATACCTCCAAATATAAATGAGAAGAATAGAGTTACTGCAGTTAATTTCAAGCCAAGGAACACACCACAAAGCAGGCAGATTTCTACATCTCCCCAGCCCATACCATTTGTAAGAAGTATAATAACCGTTATTAAACCTCCACCAAGCAGCGCTCCCAAGAAATACTGCATAAAAGTGTAGCCCAGGAAATAGCCAGCAGCAGCAAAAATAACTCCTGTAATTATTCCGCTAATGGTGGTTTTAAAATATACATCAGTGGTATCATAATCAATAAGGCCTATGATAATTAAAAAACTACTAAGTACTATGTATTTTATAAAAACAAAGCTAAATCCATAAATAATAAACAAAGCTGCATATAAAATTCCTGTCATTAGCTCAACTACTGCATATCTTGCTGAAAAGTGCTGCTTGCAGTATCTGCACCTGCCTCCTAAAAATAAATAACTTAATACAGGTATCATATCAATTGCTTTAAGTCTTGTATTGCAATTTCCACAGCTGGAAGGCGGAAAAATAACAGACTTACCTGCCGGTATTCTATAAATACATACATTAAAAAAGCTGCCAAATATTGACCCAAGTATAAACACATATAGTATAAGTATAAAATTAAACATTTTATTAACACCCCATCTTTGTCTGATTATACTTTATAAATTTTATTTTATCAATAAAAGAACAGTTCCACAGAACTGTTCTAAATGTATTATTATTTAGTCTTGTTAGTGTAATATACCATCCATGAATCAAAAACATGAATAGTATAAACTATTGCATATTCCATTTTGTTGAGGAATTATATTTCACTGTATAGTCATAGGTATTTCCATAGCTCTCAGTACCCCCAAAAGTTACTCTAAATATTACCTGAGCCCCATCGAGTGTACTATTAGAAGATATAGCAACTGTCTTTGTACCTGTTATTACTGATTTAGGGTTTGTAACACCAACTGAACTTACAATTTCTACATTCGTTATTTCTCTTCCAAAACTTATCCCCAAATTATTTTCAGTGTTTATTGTTAACTCTTCAGCAACAGGCTTAAGTAGTATGGCCATATAATCAGTTGCTGTTTTAAAGTATATTGCATCCCTTTCAGTCTTTAATGACGTGGTCCCTGTTGTTCCAGTAATTGTCCCTCCTGCGTTTAGATGAAGGTTCATGCTAATGACCTCAGAGTTTATATTATAGGATTGCCCTCGGTTCTCAGCCCTTATATTGAATTTCAAAAGCTTAAATGGGGAGAGAGATGTAAATTCTATACTTCCCGGATGTACTATGGAAATTGTTTTAGTAAAGTACTTATTTATATGAGTTATTGTATTATTGGTACTGTCAAAATAGATGTAGTTCTCATAGGGCTGTATATCGGAAAGTGGTGGTATGGCTGCATCATCCAAAATTTTTATTTCCGTTGAATACCTTATTTGTTGAGTGATGTAGTCAGAAGCAAGTCTTATGCTGCTTTGTATATCTGACTGCCTTGTTCCCCTGATGAAGGTAGTGTTCCCGACGCCAAATAGAGAATATATACCTGTTAGTACTATTGATAATATCGCTATAGTTATTATGAGTTCCAAAAGTGTAAGGCCCTTTTTACTCTCTGTTATCAGTTTCACTATATTTACACCTCCCTAGGGGATCAGGGAGGTAAGTTCTACGTATCTCTGCCCACCCTGATAGAAAACTGCAGCTGTTATCCTTTTATATAAAACTGAGTTTATCGTAACGTCCTCAACAAAATATTTGCTTTCAATGCCTGAACTGAATGTATGAAGATCAGCTACCGAAGCTTCGCTTTTGCTCATTCCATTCAAATCGGGATCTGTTGCGTAATTTATTCTTCCTGCCCTGCACGCCACATCAATGGTGGCTTGTGCCTTTACTAAGGCCTTGCTTTTATTTCCCATTGTAAAAATATTTATATATCCTTGAGAGAACATGCTCAAAAAAGAGACCGCTATTATACCCAGAATAGCAATGGAAATTATAACCTCAATAAGAGTTAAACCCTTTCTCACTCCATTAAATTTCATTATTTTCACCTGTCCTACTTTTTGTTCCAGATATAGCCTGAACTGCTTGGTGACTGCCTGAACATTCCATTCAGGGCCTTAATTGCCGCATCATCATCTGGTAATTTAATAAAGTTCTTATAGCTTCCCGTTTCGCCGGCAGTTGGATTATGAAGGTCAACCCCACTCTTAAAAAAGTAATATCCCTGATTTAAAACTGGTACTATATCATCATCCCTTAATACAGGTCCACCAAAATAAACAATTCCATATTTTGCTCCTGGATTGAACTGCGACGAGTAGGTATTGTGGAGGTTTGAAGTATTAGTCCTGATGAAGGAAGAATAACGGTCAAAATCTTCAAAACCCACATTGCCGGAATATGCAAGATTGCCTATCCTATTTGACATAACGGGGGCTGTAATTGAAAAAATAACAGGATCTTTGGTTTTATTTAGCATTACACCACTTTCAAAATAGATCACCTCTGCATCAAAGGTAATGGGAATGGAATTAGTAACCTGCTTAAAGCTGAGGCTTTTTCCAGCCTGTGTGTAGTTTCTAAAATGAAGGATGGATGCCTGAAAGATGGAGGAGCTGCTGGAGCCCTGAGGTGATTGAACAGGTTTACCCTCAAACATTACTCCCTTTCCAAGATAATTTGTGCCTGCGGTTATTCCCTTTATAAGATTAACACCGTTAACCCATTCTGTAGGGTTAAGTGTCATTGAAACACCGGAGTTGATCTTAACAATATAGGTGACTAATTCGGTGGAATTGGGGCTTCCGGCTGTTATCCCCGTGGATTTTATCTTAACCTCTCCGGGATCCGTGCTTTCAAAATTTAGGGAAAACTTGCCGCTCTCCCCAATTTTAAATGCTGTAGCGCTTGTATTTAATGATGCTACCTGGGTATTAAGTTCAGATGCTAGCACCCCAAGATCGGAATAGATATTAGTATTCAGCTTATTCTTAATCAGCTCTAGGCCTACATACACACCTGAACGGCCTAAATAATGGGCCTGAACCCTGCTCTTCTGCCAAGATGCATTTTTAGTTTCTGACACTCCAACCCTAAGAAGGGCTGTTCCCAGTATTACCAGTATTCCCATGATAATTATAACAGTGACCAATGCCACTCCTTTTTTACGAAATTTCTGCATAAAACCCCCTCCATTTTTACAAATCTAAAATATATTCACTATTTCATTTTAACTTATATTATCTTTATTTTGTATCAAGCTTTACACTGCTCCTGCTTTCACTATTTACCGAATAAGTTAAAATGGAGGAAATAGCAAGTATAGCCATCTGCAATTATCAATTCAATTAAAGCATGACCTTTTTTATTTCTAATAAATGCACCCCATAAAATTCCAATTTTTTTCATTCTTTATTAAAAGGGTTATCTTTGCTGTAATTTCCATTATTAAAATCATAATTATTCTTAACAGCTGTGCCATCCTGAGCATAAAGCATGTTTGCATTTATTACAACTGTAAGACCTTGTCTTTCCTTGATAGAAAAATTCACGCTAGTTATATCAGCCATTCTCCCAATAGTCTCTAAGTTATTGATAAAGGCAGTAGTGCTGCTAAAGTCTCCAGTGATATTTATAACCACTGGAATTGCCATTATCTTTTGGGTTGATGTATTTTGCTGATTATTTGCCTGAGCAGCATTTGTATTTTGATTTCCATTTGCTGCAGCGCTTCCATTAGCTATATTTGACTGTTTTTTGTATTCAATTTCCTTTCCAATAGTAAGGCTATTAAGGCTTACATCATTACCAACTGCAAATTTATAAATATCTCTTTCAATTTGTGCTGTCATATTACTTTTAGGCATCAGCTTTAAATTACTATTATAATTTGCCTTAAGCTTTTCTAAATCCGTTGTCATTTTCTTATTACTTGCAGCCATTATTTTTGAGGCATCGAGCTGCTGCTGATAATTTTCTATACTATTTTGCATTCTTCCTATCTTACTTGTTAAGGGTGCAATAATGAAATTATAATACCCATAGCCTACAAGTGCTATTGCTAGTATTGACAATAGAATTTTCTCACTTTTATTTAGCCCATTCATTTTACTTCCTCCTCTACATTTGAGATAGTTAAGGTGAAAGTATTTAATCGATTCTTATCATCTCTAGTTATATTTGTAACACTGCTGTTACTAAATTCCTTTGATTCCTGAAGATTTGCTTCAAATTCATTAATTGAATTATAATTTTTAGCAGTTGCGCTAATATTAATAGTACCAGCATTATATACCAAGCTTGAAATAACAATATCCTTTGGCATATATTTTATAAGACTCATTAAAACAGGATAAACAGGTGTTTTTTCCTTTTGTATTTTGCTTAATAGATCAATATATTCCTTATAAGAGGAAGTTTCATTTCTCAATTTAGTGTTTTCTGTAACTACAGATTTAGCTGCATTAACTTGAGCATTCAAATCGGCCTCCTTAGCATTAAGACTATTAAGGTTTATATTTAATAGAACCACCCCTGCAGCTAAAAGCAAAACTATTATAATTGCCATAAAACTTATTTTTATAAAGGTTTTCCTTTGTATTCTCTTTTCTTTTATGGTATTAGGAATAAGATTAAGTTCCCGCATAGCCTACTCCTTTCTTAATAGCAAGCCAGTATTATTAACATAATATTTAAGTCTAAAGTTCTTGGGAAGCTTTGTTTTTATGCCAATTTCATTGGAATTATCAACTATTTCTACATTAGTTTTAAAATATGCTTGTACGTAATTGTCTATCCCTTTTATTTCTGCTCCCTCGCCGATTATATATATCATATCTAAGGATTTATTAGTTTTTCCTGTAGTATAAAACTGAATAATTTTATTAAATGAATAAAAGGTCTCACTGAAAATAGCCTTTACAGAAAAATCCACTGAGCTCTCTTCTTCTGAATAAAAATTAAATACTCTAATAAAATTTTTCACAGACTCCTCTGTTCTTGATTTTCCAAAGGGAAATAATATTTCAGCTGCATCTTTTATTCCAAATAGAACTTCTCTTTCTATAAAAAGTCTGCCCTTCTCAAGGATTGTAAAGTTGCTGTTGTAGGTACCAATTTGTATAATCCCTATACTTTCCATTTCTTTTTTTTGCTTATGTACATTTCTAAAAACTCTGCTGACATTATTAGGTGCTATATCTATAGCAGCTAGGTTCATTTGTAATTTACTTGCAAGTGCTACATATTTATCAGCTTTTTCCTTAGGTATAGAAACTGCCATAACCTTATATACCTTTTTTTCTTTTGTGTTAATTTTGTCTAATATTTCATAATCCATATAATAGTCCTTGCCCTCTTTAGGTAAGTACTGTGCAGTTTCCCATTGAAGTGTTTTAAGTATACCCCTATTGTCCATAATAGGAACCTCTATATGTCTAACTACAATGTCCTGACCTTGTACAGTAAAGGAAATTCTCTTTGTTCTGACGTTATTATTTTTCATAAACTCGGAAATAACCCTAGAAAGCTTCTGAATATTTATAATGTTATCTTGATCAAAGGCCTCTTCAGGAGTTTCAATTATGCCGCAGAGCTTTACCTTGTTTTTTGAGCCTACTAATACTTTAATAAATTCATGCCCAAGCTCCACAGCCACTAATTCTTTCTCAAACATTAAATCACCACTTTCATTGCCAATTTATAAGGAATAAACTTCTTATATCAACAATTTTATAAATATATTTAAAACATAAAATGTATTGTATTCTAATTAAGATGGTTCAAATGGCGGCACCATCGAATGTCTTCTTAAGTGCCACCATTAAAAGTCCATTACATAGACAAATTATCTTTATGTATTATGGCTTATAATAATTCCATTTAAATAAAAAAGATAGTAAGAAATATAAGCCATAGTTCTCCAGCCTTTATACCTTGATGATAAGGTCGGTTACACTATTAGCTCCCTACAACCCAAGTGTCCACGTACGGATTGTATTTCTCTGCTACCTTAGAAAACTTATTAATAACTTTGCAAATATATTAAAGAATATATTTATAGTTTAAATTTAATTCAGACCTTCTGAAACTTCTGTATAATCACCAGCAGATACACCAGCAACACCATCAGGAACTGTTGCTGTTGCCACACCAGATGCTATAGAATAAGTAACACCCTTAGGTCCGGATGGCATTGCTGAAATAAGATCTGCAGATGTAAGATTTCCTATTGTCACAGTTGTTACATCAACATTTTGATCAGCAGCATACGCTTTAACAGCCGTATCAACGGTCTTTAAATTGCTTAGAATAGCTTTCTTATTAGCATTACCTTGAAATCCTGATAATTTTGGTACAGCTACTGCTGCTAAAATACCAAGTATCGCAATAACAACAATAAGCTCAATCAATGTAAAACCTTTCTTTTTTCTTTTACTCATCATCTTTTCCTCCCTTTTAATAAGCATATTTTATTTCCTCCTTATATATATTTGAAAACCTTAACGGTTATTCATTCTACTAATTAGCAACTGCACTATACATATCAAACATAGGTAAAATCATAGCTATTACTATAAAACCAACAACAACTCCTAGAACAGCTATTATTAGCGGCTCAATTAATGTTGAAAGCTGTGAAGTTGCATTATCTACTTCATTGTCGTAAAAGTCGGAGGTTTTTTCCATTATCTCGTCTAAGGTACCTGTTTCCTCGCCTATTTTCATCATTTGAGTAAGCATTCTAGGAAAAACTCCTCGTCCTTCCAGACTTGCTCCAATAGTATATCCTTTTTTTATAGCTTCAGTTGTGCTCAGCAGTAATTTGCTAGCCATTTTATTGCCTACAACCTTTGTACAGATATTTATTATTTCAAGTACTGGTACACCACTTGAAAGTAGAGTTCCAAAGGTTCTTGTAAATCTTGCAGTTACTATTTTAGTTAAAATGCTTCCAAAGACAGGCAGCTTAAGCTTAAGCATGTCCACTCTTTCCCCAAAATCTTCATTACTTTTTATAATTACTCTTGCTATTATAATTAAGAGAATTACTGCTACCATTAATATTAGACCATATTTTTTCATAAAATCTGCTAAACCCATTACAATAACTGTAGGAAGAGGTAATTTTCCTCCTGCGCTTGTTATCATTCCAACAAAGGTAGGAAGTACAAATATAAGTAATAAGTTTACTACAATTATGGCAACAATACATATTATTAGCGGATAGGTTAAGGATCCCCTTATCTTTTTTTGCAGCTTATAGCTTTTCTCATAATAATCAGCCATTCTAAGCATTACTTTTTCTAAGGTACCACTTACTTCTCCAACACTAATCATATTGACAAGCATTTCTGGGATATCCTTATATTTTCTAAGAGCATCTGATAAGCTGCTGCCCTTTTCAATATCATTACGGACTTCTTTAAGTATATTTCTTAACTTTTTATTTTCTGTCTGCTCTCCTACTACGTCTATTGCTCTTAAAATATTCATTCCTGCAGAAACAGTAAATGAAAATTGCCTGCAAAATATAGAAATACTCTGTAAGGGCACTCTTCTATATTCTGAAATATTTATGTCTAAGGATTTATTTAATAACTTTATACTTTGAGGATAATAATCTCTTTCTCGAAGGTTCGCCCTTACCAAGTTTTCATTATCAGCTTCAATTTTTCCTTTGATTATGTTTCCATCTATCGTTCTTGCTTCATATTGATAACTTGGCATAACTTCCTCCTTTCAAGGTTTCTAACCCTAACTGGCTTTTAATTATAAAAATTATTCTTTTAAATATGCCACTCTCATCAGCTCATCCATTGAAGTTATACCTTTAAGGACGTGGCCTGAACATGCATTTCTTAGGGTTCTCATTCCATTTTTAATTGATAAATCTCGAATTTCATCAGTACTGCAGCCCTTTATTATCATTTCCCTGTGTTCTCTTGTAATTTCCATTATCTCATATATTCCCACACGGCCTTTATAGCCAGTATTACCACAGAAACTGCAGCCTTTAGCTCTTTTTAGCTTTATATTCATATTCTGATTAATACCAAGAATATTTTTCTCATATGATGCGGCCTCATATTGCTGAGCGCAGTTGGTACATAACTTTCTTACTAGTCTTTGTGCAATAACACCACTTACCGAAGAAGAAATAAGATAAGGCTCTATACCCATATCTATAAGTCTTAAAACTGATGATGGGGCATCATTTGTATGTATTGTACTTAAAACTAAGTGCCCTGTAATAGCTGATCTTATAGCTATTTCTGCAGTTTCATTATCTCTTATTTCACCTATCATTATTATATCAGGGTCTTGTCTTAGTATAGATCTAAGTCCTGCTGCAAAGGTAAGTCCAATTTTTGTATTTACACTAACTTGATTAATACCATCCACAAGATATTCTACAGGGTCTTCAACAGTAATAATATTCTTATTTTCTCTATTCAGTTCACTTAGCATAGTATAAAGTGTTGTTGATTTTCCACTTCCTGTAGGTCCTGTTACTAGAATTATCCCGTTTGGAGTTCTAATAAATTTATCAAGCTTACTCATTTCCTCAGGATCTATTCCTAAATTTTCTTTTTTAACAAGAAAGTTATCTCTGCTTAGTATTCTAACAACTACTTTTTCTCCATTAACCTTAGGCAAAATGGAAACTCTAAGGTCAACTAGCTTTCCATCAATGGAAGTCATAATTCTTCCATCTTGAGGAAGCCTTTTTTCTGCTATATTAAGGTCAGCTAGAATCTTGATTCTAGTTATTAATGCACCTAAGGTATCTATGGGAGTCTTAAGAACTTCAAATAGGTCTCCATCAACTCTGTACCTTACCCTTACATATTTATCAAAAGGTTCAATATGAATATCTGAGGCTCTGCCTCTTACAGCATTTTCTATAATACTATCTACAAGCCTTACTACCGGTGCATTCTTTACCTCTTCAGCTGCATCTTCTTCTTCCTTTGTTTCAATTTTGTTAGAATGCTGCTCCTTTGATAAATCATCTGCAGCCTTCATAACATATTGCGAAGAGTAGTACTGCCCAATTGCCTCCTTAATATCCACTTCAGGAGCAATAAGAACTTCCACCATATATCCTGAAGTAATCCTCACATCATCTATAGCTATTATATTAAGTGGATCACTCATTACTACTTGTATTTTATTGTTTCTAATGGATATTGGTATTATATTATGCTTACTAGCCAGCTTAGCTGATATAACCTTAACTGCCTCTTTATCCACTTCGACTTCATCGAAATTTACTCTCTTAACCCCTAATTGTATTTCAAGTGCCTTCATCAAGCCATCTTCTGATATTATTCCCTCATCAACAAGGAGTTTACCTAACCTTTTCCCTGTTCTTTTTTGTTTCTCAAGTACATCCTCAAGCTGCATTGGAGTTATCATCCTTGCTTCAACAAGTAAGTCTCCTAATCTTTTTTTTATATTAAATTCCATGCTTTTACCTCTGGACAAATATAATTTTGTATTTAATTTAAACATTATACAATATTTTCAAATTTTTGATCACAATATATATACTATATTATTTTTACAATTATTACAATAACATGCATAACGCATTTAGTAAAAATCATTAAACATTTTCTGACATTGTTTTCGTTGCTGTCTTATTAAAATTTGAAACTATTTAAGTATTATCAATTATTACCATAAATATATTGTTTTTTTTAACATAAAAAAAAGAGCCCTAAAGGGCCCTTTAAATTATCTTAGTACATTCCATCCATTCCCATTCCGCCAGCAGGCATTGCTGGAGCTGGGTTCTTTTCTGGTATATCAGCAACAACACTTTCTGTAGTTAAGAAAGTAGCTGCTACAGAAGCTGCATTTTGAAGCGCACTTCTTGTTACCTTAGTAGGATCAACTATACCAACTTTAATCATGTTAACATATTTTTCATGTAAGGCATCGAAACCTACACCAGGTTCACTGTTTCTAACTTTCTCAATAATAACTGAACCTTCAAGGCCAGCATTTGCAGCTATTTGTCTAACTGGTTCTTCAAGTGCCTTAGTTATAATGTTTAAACCAACCTTAATATCAGCTTCCTCTGAATCAAGCTTAGCTACTTCTGGTATTACATTAATAAATGCAGTACCACCACCAGCAACAATACCTTCCTCTACTGCTGCCTTAGTAGCTGCTAAGGCATCTTCGATTCTAAGCTTTCTTTCCTTAAGTTCAGTTTCGGAAGCAGCACCAACTTTGATTACTGCAACTCCTCCAGCAAGCTTAGCAAGTCTTTCTTGCAGTTTTTCTCTATCAAAATCTGAAGTAGTTTCTTCTATTTGAGCTTTTATTTGTGCTACTCTAGCGTGGATTTCATCCTTGCTGCCTTTTCCATTAACTATTGTAGTGTTTTCTTTAGTAATCTTAACACTTTCAGCTCTACCAAGCATATCTAAGGTAACTTCTTTTAATTCTCTGCCTAATTCTTCAGAAATTACTTCACCGCCAGTTAATATAGCTATATCTTGAAGCATTTCCTTTCTTCTGTCACCAAAACCAGGTGCTTTAACTGCAACACAAGTAAAGGTTCCTCTTAGCTTATTAACAATTAATGTACCAAGGGCTTCTCCTTCGATGTCTTCAGCAATTATTAAAAGCTTCTTTCCTTGTTGAACAATTTGCTCAAGTATTGGAAGAATATCTTGTATGTTAGTGATCTTCTTATCTGTTAAAAGAATATATGGATCATCTAGTACAGCTTCCATTTTTTCAGTATCTGTAACCATATAGGAGCTTACATAACCTCTGTCGAATTGCATTCCTTCAACAACATCTAATTCTGTACCCATTGTTTTAGACTCTTCAACAGTAATAACGCCCTCATTTCCTACCTTTTCCATAGCATCGGAAATTAACTGACCAATTTCATCATCACCAGCAGAAATAGAAGCAACTCTAGCTATATCTTCCTTGCCTTCAACTGGTCTTGAAATCTTCTTAATTTCTTCTACAGCCTTATCAACTGCCATTTTAATACCATTTCTAATAAGCATTGGATTTGCACCAGCTGTAACATTTTTTAAGCCTTCTCTAATAATTGCCTGTGCAAGTAAGGTAGCTGTTGTAGTTCCGTCACCAGCAACATCATTAGTCTTTGTAGCAACTTCTTTTACAAGCTGTGCTCCCATATTTTCAAATGGATCTTCAAGTTCAATTTCTCTAGCTATTGTAACACCATCATTAGTAATAAGTGGTGCTCCAAATTTCTTATCTAAAACAACGTTTCTTCCCTTTGGTCCAAGTGTGATTTTAACAGTATTCGCAAGGATATCTACGCCTTTTTGCATGGATCTTCTTGCTTCTTCACCATAAATAATTTTCTTAGCCATTCCTATCCCTCCAATTTATTATTCAACTATAGCTAGTATGTCATCTTGTTTAACGATAGTGTATTCTTCACCATCAACTTTAACTTCTGTACCGGAGTATTTGGAGCATAAAACTTTATCTCCTACTTTTACTTCCATTCTTATTTCCTTGCCATCAACCATTCCTCCAGGTCCAACAGCAACAACTAATGCTTCTTGTGGTTTTTCCTTAGCTGCACCAGTAAGAACGATACCGCTCTTTGTTTTTTCCTCAGCTTCTAATTTTTTAATAACAACTCTGTCACCAAGTGGTCTAACTTTCATTTAAACCCCTCCTTAATGTATTTTTATTTATTATTAGCATCATATTGTTAGCACTCAATATCATTGAGTGCTAATATAATTATAATATAGTTAATCAGAAATATAAAATCAAGTCTCACTTAAACTTATCTATACCCAATTAGAAAGAAAAATAATGCATTATCTACTTTAAGATTATTTTTTTACATTATTTCTTCAAATTTCATTATTAATCTTAAATAAAGATTATTTTACATAGTAATATTATCCAAACAATTACTATTATAATCAAGTTAAAAAGAAAATATTCTTTTTATTATTGAATTTATTTTAAATTATGGCTTTCAGCCTACTTAAGCCGTTGACTATAATATTTATATTCTTTAAAATAAAATGTATATTAATAATGTACGATTTGAGAAATTCATGAGGCACAACAATTGATAATTGTTGTGTGCTAGTAAGAAATACGGGAGGGAAACAAATGAGCAAGGGCTTCAGTAAAATTATTACAATTATTTTATCCATCTGCTTAACTTTATTTCTAATTTCAATTGCAGTTAAAGCAACCTTGGCCTTTAGACAGCTTTATTTTTATGATATTGATCATTTAAACATTGCCAAGGACTATGGAATGTCCAAAGATGAAATCATGAAAAACTACAATATACTAATAGACTACACCCAAAACAAGAATATTGCTAAACTTCAAATGCCATCTTTTCCAATGTCAGCACAAGGTGAAATTCATTTTTCAGAAGTAAAAGCTCTATTTATGAAATTTAACTATCTTATGTATATAACTGGTATCATAAGCATAATAGGGATAATTTTAATGATTAAAGAGAAAGGTTATAAATATCTGAAATATAGCTCTATTTTACTTTTGGCACTTCCTATTGCTTTAGCAATACCTTTTGCAATTAATTTTGATAAAAGCTTTACTATATTTCACGAAATATTTTTTAGAAATAACTATTGGGAATTTGACCCTGTTAAGGATCCAATAATCAATGTACTTCCTCAAGAATTTTTCTTACATTGTGCAGTTATGATTTTGTTACTACTGGCAATTTTTAGTTTAATATGTTATGTAATTTATAAAAAAAATAATAAATCTAAGAAGAGAGATTTATTTTATAGTTAAACAAGTTAAAAAAATAGCTTCAAAATATAAAATATATGCTACTGGTGTATTTTATATTTTGAAGCTATCTTTCATTTTCTACAATATTATTAGAACTCTTCTTATTCTTCATTTCGGTTATAATAAAAATTGCCATTCCAAGTATTTCTATTATATCTCCAATGCTTGCAATACCAGCCTTTGGATACCTAATTGGAATTATATCAGCTAAAAAATAAAGCTTGGTGTTTTCACTAGTTAATTTATATAATCCCTGCAGTGCTACATCCCCAGAATAGCCTAAAGACTTAACTGTCTCCAGCCTTACAGGCATTACTCCGCCATTAGCAAATATAACAACTGCATTAAGCATAGCACCAATTCCTAATAATAGAAGCCATTTGTTTCTTCTATTAGCATAAGTAAATATTAGCAATAGTGCATACATAATAACGTCACTAATGTAGGTTAATATTCCTATGTGCAAATATCCCTTCTTTATCAGTGTAAGCTGAATAAATTCCATAAAAAAAGATATAAATACAAAGCTTATTAGTTTAACCTTTGCCGCATCTATATTCTTAAGTCTGCCATTTAAAGCGTATCCAATAATTATGGCTATTATAAATGCTAAAAGAAACATTCTACACCGCCTTTTGTTCTTTATGCTTCTCTAAAATCTTTGTATAGGCATCTACAACCTTTGGATGAAACTGACTGCCTCTAAATCTATTGATTTCAGCCATAATTTCTTCCTCACTTAACGCTTTTCTATAAGGTCTGTCAGTAGACATGGCATCAATGGAATCTGCCAATTGAACTATAAATACGTCTAAATTAAGGTCATTGCCACTTTTTCCATCAGGATAGCCCTTTCCGTCATACCTTTCGTGATGATTACGAACTATAGGTAATAAATCTTGTAAATTTTTGATGTCTTTAAGAATATTGTAACCTATTTCCGGATGGCTCTTAATTATTTCATATTCTTCATTTGTCAGTCTTCCTGGTTTATTTAAAATTTTATCATCTATACCTATCTTACCAACATCATGTAAAAGCGAAGCTATACGTATTCTTTCAATTTTCGTATCGCTGTATTTTAATTCTTTAGCAATTTTACTTGAAATTTCGCAAACCCTTTTAGAATGACCTTCAGTATATTTATCTCTAGCTTCCATGGCATGCATTAAAGTGTCTACAGTTTGTACGTATTGATTTTTTGATTCAATATATAATGAAAAGGTATATCTCACTAAAACTATTGGGAATATAATTAATAAAACACCTATGTACCCATATCTATTAAACATGTACGCTAGAACAATTCCAAAAGGTGTCATTATAAAGCTATTAAGGAGACTTAATTTTACATTGCTTACAAAAAAGAAAAAAATATTTTTATTGTTTAATATAGAAAATAATATAGAAATCAATAAAGTATTAAGCAAAAGGTATATAATTGAAAAAATGGAAATCATATAAAATTTCGCTAATATATTATTTGTATTATATGTTCCTCCTAATTGGGTATATACTAGACCTGCAAACAACATTGGTACTACTTGAACACAATAGTTAAACAAAGTTTTATATAAAGGATCGTTGAAAATATGCTGATACTTACCATCTACTTTTTTAAATCTTAATGAAGTTCCAATAATAACTATAAGACATGCAAGTAGTGGTCCATAAAAAATAATTGCTGCAATTTGCACTGCAAAGCTTGTACTTATTGCCATACCTTTATATACAATCCTAAAACTTTCTGCTATAGCTATAAAACAGATAAAAAATGCCACTTCGGTATAATTGGGTCGATAAAATGAAAATATATTATTCCTAATAATTATGATTACTGAAATAAAAGTTAACAAATATAAAGAAATCAGATAAATCTTAAGTTTTAAAGATAAACCTTTCATATTATCCCCCTAAAATATATAAAGACCGGTTATATTAAAATTTTAGCTCCATGTCCAAACTGAACCACCTGCAGCTAAAAGTGCAAGTAAAGCTAAGAATAATGGCAATAACTTCTTCATTTCACATTCCCCCTATCGTAAAATTAACAGTATTCCGCTAAGAACTGTCATATTTCACTCCGCTAGGGTAAAGAAAAAAATATTAACCGGTCTTTATAGACTGTGTTAAATAGTGCCTCGTAAAATTCTTCTGTTTACTGCATCTAAGGCTGCTCTGGCAATTGACTCATTGGTGTCTTGGTTCACTATTGCTGAACCTACTAGTATTTCCTCAGTTTCATTTAAAACCATATTAATAATAACTGTAACATAACTTATATCTTTACTTGTATGTATATAAACGTCTTCAACACTAAATAAATAGGCTTGTCCTAGAACAGCTTCAATAGAACGCACTGTAGCTGCTGCAACTATTTTTTTTCGATTTGCTGCAGTTTTTATACCACTAATCTTTTCTGAGTACTCTTCTCCGTCATGAATAAGGTAAACTGTGCATTCTAAGGCATTACCATCTATTTTAAAGTCTATTCCACTATACTTTATCCTTCTTAGATGCGGAGCATCATCGGTATGTATTTGCGCAATACTTATTATCTTTCTATCAATTCTATAATCAAAGACAGCTAGAAGTGAAGATTCTATATCTCTAACTATCTGCTTTGGTGCTCTTAAAGTATTTCCTAATATATGAACTTCTTGTAAGTTTTCTTCATCAACTACAAGCTTAGTGTTTAAGACTCCATCAATCTTACTAATAAGACTTTCTATTTCAGTAAAATCCATCTTGCGACCCCCATACATTTTACAATTTTATCTAAATTGTAGCACATTTAGTAATTAAAAACAATGATGCCTTATATTAAAACAAATCTTTTTTAGGTAACCTTTTTAGTTAATCTCCTTATTATCTGTTCACCTTTAAAAACCCCAAAAATAAATAATATTGTCATAATAACTGAAATAACAATGAGTATAATTTTATTTCCTACATAAATTTTTGCTCCAAAATATGCTGAAATAAAAATTCCTGGTATTCTTCCTAAAGTAGAGTATAGCAGAAAATTCCGAAAGCTAATTTCTGAAATACCACATATGTAACCTAGTACATCCTTCGGTATTCCAGGTATTAGATATAATAAAAAAACTACATAATTCATACTTCCTAGCTTTAATACTTTGCTAAAGAAGGTTAATTGTTTTTCTGAAATTATTTTTTTTATTAAAGGCCTGCCATATAATCTAGCAATACCATAAACAAGTGAGCTTCCTAAGGTTATACCTATCAAAGATAGTAACCCTCCAAGAAAGGTGCCGTATATGTATCCACCAGCAATTTGAATTACTTCTCCAGGAATAAAGAAAGCAACAACCTGCAGTATTTGAAGTCCTAAAAAGGCAAAAAGGCTATACCTGCCATAAGATAGGATAATATTCTTAATTTTCTTTGGACTCTTAAGAATATCAAAATATCTCGAGTAATATTCATAGCCAATATAAATTACAAATATAGCAACAATTGATAAAATTATATAGGCCTTTTTTTGATATAAGAAATCCAAGCCATTTTTGATTGCTTTCTTAATATTATTTAACATAATTCACCCTTTGTTTATAGTTTAATATTATTTTCTCTTGCATAATAAAATAAATATTGTTGAGAGAATCCTGAAAGCTCCCCGAACTTATTTCTAGCAAATTCTCTTATTTTTTTAAGTGAAACATCTGGTGCTAAATAAAAGTGCTGCATTGCTCTTTTTACCCATACATCTACAGGAAAAGCAGAATACTTTCCCATTGAAAATAACATGATACAATCAGCAACCTTAGGGCCAACACCGCTAAATTCCTGCAGTGCCTCATGACAACCATCATCATTTTGTGCTTTAATCCAGTTTAAGTCATATTCAAAACCACTTTCATTACCATTTGCCTCATTAATTTTTTCCACTGTATCAGCAATGTATTTAGCTCTAAATCCAGTGCTGCAAGCAGCTAAATCAGTAACAGTTGCTTTTGAAAGCTGCTTTAAGGTAGGAAAACTATAATAGGTTTGTTCCTTATATAAAATAGCATTTCCAAATTTCCTGCTTATATTATCAATGGCTTTTTTAATCATAGGAATTCTATTATTAGAAGAAATTATAAAGGAAATTACAAGCTCAAAAGGCTCCTGCTGCAGCAGTCTAATTCCATGACCAAATTCCACTGAAACCTTAAGGAGGCTATCTTTACTTAATATCTCCTTTATATTAGAATAATCTCTTTCTAAATCGAAATAATTCTGCCAGATTTCATAAAATTCCTCTTCATTAGTATTATAAATCAAAACATCCTTATCCCTTTTCTCAACTTCAATTACTTTGCCATAGGCTATGCCTATATAATTCCCATTTTCTTGTCTATTCCATCTAAAACATTGTCCACAATCAAATATGTGTGAAAGCTCAAAGTTTTTTATATCTTTAAGAATAACTCCATTTTCAAAGTTCTCTATTCTTGAATAATCCATATTCCACCTCAATCTGCAAATTTTGTCCTACATTCTGCAAAATTTACTTTTAATAATTTAAGTATATAATTAATAATGATTATTATCAACAAAAAAGGACAGTACATATAGCACTGCCCATTTACTTTATTCTATTATTTTGATAAAAATTCATCAATTGCTTTAGCTGCTTTTTTACCTGCACCCATTGCTAATATTACAGTGGCCGCTCCTGTAACTGCGTCGCCGCCTGCATATACTCTTTCCTTTGTAGTTAGTCCTGTTTCCTCTTCAGCAATAATGCATTTTTTCTTATTAATATCCAAGCCTTCAGTGGTTGAAGATATTAATGGATTTGGTGAAGTTCCAAGGGACATTATTACCGTATCTAAATCCATGATAAATTCTGAATCAGGTACCTCAACCGGCTTTCTTCTTCCTGAAGCATCTGGATCTCCAAGCTCCATTTTAACACACTTCATTCCCTTAACCCAGCCTTTTTCATCTGCTAGTACCTCAGTTGGGTTTGTAAGCATGTCAAAGATAATTCCTTCTTCCTTAGCATGATGAACCTCTTCCACTCTTGCTGGAAGTTCCGCTTCAGAACGTCTATAAACTATATGAACCTCTGCACCGAGTCTTAATGCAGTTCTTGCAGCATCCATAGCCACATTGCCGCCGCCAACAACTGCTACTTTATTTCCTACTTTTATAGGAGTAGCATAATCTTCCTTAAAGGCCTTCATTAAGTTGGTTCTTGTTAGAAATTCATTGGCTGAAAATACGCCGTTAGAATTTTCACCTGGAATTCCCATAAACTTAGGAAGCCCTGCACCTGAACCAATGAAAACAGCATCAAAGCCTTCATCTTCTAACAGTCCATTTATTGTTACCGTTCTTCCTACAATAACATTAGTTTCTATTTTAACTCCAAGCTTTTTAACATTTTCAATTTCCTTCTTAACTACATCTTCCTTTGGTAGCCTAAATTCTGGAATACCATATACTAATACTCCGCCTGGTTCGTGGAGAGCTTCAAAAATAGTAACTTCATAGCCTAGCTTAGCTAAGTCCCCTGCACAGCTTAGTCCTGAAGGACCACTTCCTATTACGGCAACCTTTTTTCCTTTTTGACTGCTTGTTTCTGATAAATCTATGTTATTTTCTCTAGACCAATCTGCTACAAATCTTTCAAGTTTTCCTATGGCCACAGGCTCCCCTTTAATTCCTAATATACACTTGCCTTCGCATTGGGTTTCTTGCGGACATACTCTTCCACATACTGCAGGAAGTGAACTTTGTTTTGCAATTACCTTTGCTGCCTTTTCAAATTCGCCTGCCTTAACATATTGTATAAATTCTGGAATTCCTATAGTAACAGGGCATTCAGTAACACATAGCGGATTCTTACAATTTAGACATCTTGATGCCTCCTGCATTGCTTCTTCCTTTGTATATCCCAAACAAACTTCTTCAAAATTTGCTTTTCTTATCTCTGGATCTTGAACTTTTATTGGAGTTCTTTTCATTCTATCCATCGCATTTCCCTCCATCTATTTATTGTCGCAGCCGCAGCAGCCACCGCCGCTGTGACTTTTTCTAAATTCAGACTTTGCCTCTTCTGTTTTATACATAGTTTGTCTTCTCATAGCTTCATCAAAGTCAACTAAATGAGCATCAAATTCCGGGCCATCAACACATGCAAATTTCGTCTCACCGCCTACTGTGACTCTGCAAGCACCGCACATTCCTGTTCCATCAACCATAATTGGATTTAGGCTGACTATGGTATGAATACCTAACTCTTTAGTAAGCTTTGAGACAAATTTCATCATTATCATAGGTCCAATAGCAACAACCATATCATAATGTTTACTTTGATTTAAGACTAAGTCTTTAAGTAAATCTGTAACCATTCCCTTAAAGCCATAGGAGCCATCATCTGTTGCAACATAAACTCTATCTGCAACCTGTTTCATATCCTCTTCTAAAATAAGCAAATCCTTTGTTTTACTTCCCATTATAACATCTGCTTTAATTCCTCTTTCCTTAAGCCATTTAACTTGAGGGTATACAGGAGCTGCACCAACTCCGCCGGCTATAAACATAATTTTCTTTTGTTTTAAGGTTTCAATATCTTCATGAACCATTTCGGAAGGCTGGCCAAGGGGCCCAACAAAGTCACTAAAGCTCTCTCCGATTTCGTATTCAGCCATTTCTTTTGTTGAGGTTCCCATGCTTTGAAATACTATAGTAACTGTTCCTTTTTCCGAGTCATAATCACAAATGGTAAGTGGAACTCTCTCGCCCTTTTCATCCATCTTAACTATTACAAATTGTCCGGGTTTTGCTGCCTTTGCTACTCGAGGTGCTTCAACATCCATTAAATATATATTGGGTACTAAAAGTCTTTTTCCTGCTATCTTGTACATAAGATCCTCCTTATATTCCTTTATATTTATTAAGTCCTTAATGATTTATTTGTCTTATTGTGTCTATTGAAAACGTTTTTTGTCAGATTAGTATAAGCAGCAGTTATATTATATAATAAAATTTTTAATTTTAAAACATAAAATTAATGTTGGAAAATACCGGTTATAGTTGTTTTATTGATTAATCAGTCAGTTTTTGTTATATTATCATTATAGCATACTATTTTATTAATGTATTAATAATTTATAAATAAACAGAAGCTGCTTACGAGCTGCAGCCAGTAGGTTTATGCTGCACAGTTTAATATTTCTTAGTAAAAGAATAGCCACAAAACCAAGTATTGTTCCTTTGATAGGAAAACACTTGGTTTTGTGGCTATTTCGAGCTTGTAACTTCTTGCAACCATCAGCTCATATAACATAATATATTTAGCTTTTTCTTATTACAAATTTATTTATAATTAAAGAAGCCCTTGCCTGTTTTTCTTCCTAGATATCCAGCTCTTACATATTTTTTAAGCAAGGTATGTGGTCTATATTTAGGATCTCCTGTTTCATTATATAATACATCCATGATTGCAAGTACAATATCATTTCCAATAAAGTCTGAAAGTGTTAGTGGTCCCATTGGATGATTTGCACCAAGCGTCATTGCCTTATCAATATCCTCTGCAGAAGCGGTTCCTTCTGCCAGAACTCCTATTGCCTCATTTAGCATAGGTACTAAAATTCTATTTACTACAAAACCAGGAGCTTCTTTTACCTCCACAGGGTCTTTTCCAATTGCTATCGAAAGCTCTTTGACTGTATTAAAGGTCTCATCAGAGGTTGCAATGCCCTTTATCACCTCTACAAGCTTCATAACTGGAGCTGGATTAAAAAAGTGCATGCCTATGAATCTGTCTGGTCTGTTAGTTGCTGATGCTATTTCTGTAATAGAAAGTGAAGATGTATTTGTAGCAAAAATAGTTTCAGCCCTGCAGAGCATATCTAGTTCTTTAAATATATTTTTCTTTATTTCCATATTTTCTATAGCTGCCTCAATTATTAGGTCGCAATCTTCAGCAGCCTCTAAAGCTGTTGTGCCAGATACTTTGCAAAGAATATCCTCCATAGCCTCAACAGTAAGTTTACCCTTGTCTACCAGCTTTGAAAGGTTTTTCTTGATTCCAAGAAGCCCTCTGTCAACAAACTCATCTTTTATATCTCTAATAGTCACCTCATAACCTTTAGCAGCAAAAGCCTGAGCAATGCCTGCCCCCATAGTGCCTGCTCCTAATACAAATATTTTTTCCATAGTAACCCCCTAAAAAAATTTATATTAACTATTTTATTAAGTTGATATCAGTCTCAATACATTGTTAATTATAATTGTCTTTAGCGAAGCTGCTTTATTTGTTCTGTAAGTTCTGGAATTATCTTAGCATAGTCTCCTACAATGGCTAAATCTGCTACCTTCATAAGTGGTGCTTCAGCATCCTTATTGATAGCTATAATATAATCACTTTCCTGCATTCCAGCCAAATGTTGGATTGCACCCGATATACCACAGGCAATATATACATTGGGCCTAACAGTCTTGCCTGTCTGCCCTACTTGATAGTTCTTATCCATCCAGCCATTTTCTACTGCCGCACGGGAAGCTCCTACTGTACCGCCTAGGGCATCTGCCAGTTCCTTTAAAATTACGAAATTTTCCTTGCAGCCTATTCCCCTTCCCCCTGAAACAATAAAGTTTGCTTCACTTATGTCTACTGCATCCTTTGCTGTTTTAACAATTTTCTCAACAACAGTCTTAATATCCTCTTGTTCTAATTCTACATTAACAACTTCAATATCGCCACTATTATTTTCTGACTTTTGTAACTTTTCAAACACTCCAGGTCTCACTGTTGCCATCTGTGGCCTATGGTCAACACATTCAATGGTAGCCATTAAATTGCCCCCAAAGGCTGGCCTCGTCATCATAAGGTTTTTAGTGTCTCTATCTATATCAAGTCCTGTACAGTCTGCTGTAAGCCCTGTGCTAAGTCTAGCTGCAGCCCTGGGTCCCAAATCTCTTCCAATATAAGAAGCCCCTATTAATAATATCTCAGGCTTTTTAAGCTGAACTAAATCGCACAAAACCTTTGTATAACCGTCCGTTGTATAATTTTCAAGTAGTGGATGCTCTATAATCAAAACTTTATGTGCCCCATAAGCTGTTAGCTCTTTTCCTAAAGCCTTCACTTCATTACCAATAAGAACAGCAGTTAATTCAGTATCTAACTTTTCAGCAATTTCATGGCCCTTTCCTAAAAGCTCTAATGAAACCTTTTGAAGGATGCCGCCTCTCTGCTCTGCAAATACCCATACACCTTTATAATTAGTCTTATCCACCTTTTTCCCCCCCTTATATAAAGTGTTTTTCCTTAAGCTTTGCTATTGCTACACTTGCAGCTTCCTTAGGAGGCATATTTATTACCTCTCCTTTACCCTTAGCCTCTTTTGTCATTGACTTTCTAACTTTTGTAGGCGAACCTAAAAGTCCAAGCATTGATTTATCTAAATCAATATCATTTGCGTTCCATAACTTAATTTCTTTTTTAAAGGCCTCATAAATGTACTTAATATTCATATATCTAGGAACATTTAATTCTTTAATTGCTGTTAGCAGAACTGGTGTCTTTACCTTAATAATTTCATAGCCATCTTCTAAAGCTCTTCTAACTTTTAGCTTAGCACCTTCAAATTCCACCTTTTCAACATAAGTAACTTGAGGCAGCTTTAAATGCTCAGCTATTTCAGGACCTACTTGAGCTGTATCCCCGTCAATGGCCTGCCTTCCAGCAAATACAATATCGTAGGGAAGTTTTTTAATTGCTTCAGCTAATGCTCTGGAAGTAGCTAAGGTATCAGCACCTGCAAAGGCCCTGTCAGTGATTAATATTGCCTCATCTGCCCCCATAGCAAGGGCTTCTCTTAAAGCATTTTCAGCTTGAGGAGGTCCCATGGAAATAACAGTAATATTAGCATTATATCTTTCTTTTAATACTAAGGCCTCTTCTAGTGCATTTTTATCATCTGGATTTATAATAGAAGGCACACCTTCTCTTATAAGTGTTCCAGTAATCGGATCTATCTTAACTTCATTTGTATCCGGTACTTGTTTAATGCATACAATAATATTCATAATAAACCCCCATTTCTACAGTTAACGAAGCGCACTTCCTGCAATAACCATCTTCTGAACCTGTGATGTTCCTTCGTATATCTCAGTTATTTTGGCATCTCTCAGCATTCTTTCCACTGGATAATCCTTTGTATAGCCATAACCTCCAAAAATTTGAACAACCTTTGTAGTAACATCCATGGCCGTTTCTGAAGCAAACAGCTTTGCTCTTGCAGCCTCCACAGAATATGGAATACCATTATCCTTATTTAAAGCAGCCTTATAAACAAGAAGTCTGGCCGCTTCTATTTTTACATCTAACTCAGCAATCATCCACTGAAGTCCTTGAAAAGCACTTATGCTTTTCCCAAATTGTTTTCTTTCCTTCATATATTTTAAAGCTTCCTCATAAGCTCCTTCTGCAATTCCAAGTGCTTGTGCAGCTATACCAATTCTTCCGCCATCTAAAGTTTTCATGGCAATGCCAAAGCCCTTACCTTCTTGCCCAACTAGATTTTCTTTTGGTACGATACAATCTTCAAAAATAAGTTCAGTAGTTGAAGAAGCTCTTATTCCAAGTTTATTTTCTCTTTTCCCTATTGAAAAACCTTTATAGCCTTTTTCAATTATAAAGGCTGATATTCCCTTTACCCCTTTGCTTTTATCTGTCATTGCAAAAATCACAAAAGTATCTGCAGCTCCTCCATTTGTTATGAAAATCTTAGAACCATTTATTACATAATGATCTCCTTCCAGGATAGCTGTAGTTTGCTGACCTGCAGCGTCTGTACCAGCATTTGGCTCAGTAAGCCCAAAGGCACCTAGCTTCTCCCCTTTAGCAAGAGGTATTAAATATTTCTCCTTTTGCATAGCATTTCCAAACTGATGAATTAAGCCTGCACAAAGGGAAGTATGAGCTGAAAGTATAACCCCTGTTGATCCGCAAACCTTGGATAATTCTTCTACAGCAATTATATAAGAAAGATTGTCTCCGCCAGCTCCGCCGTATTCTACTGGAAAAGGTATTCCCATCATATTAAACCTTGCCATCTTTTTTACATTTTCAATTGGGAACCTTTCGGTTTCATCTATTTCGGCAGCAATTGGTTTAACTTCATTTTCTGCAAATTCCTTAACCATTTGTCTGACAAATTCCTGCTCTCTTGTAAATGTAAAATCCATAAATTTCCCCCCACTTTATACAATTCTATGCTTTAAGACGAGTTATAAAAATTTCCTTTAAAAAATTAATACTCAACTTCATTTTTCCTGTAGATTATTAGCTATTAGAAAACTTCTTGCTTCTATTTTCTAAAAATGCTTCCATTCCTTCTTTTTGGTCATTTGTTGAAAAACACTCACTAAAAACCTCTGCCTCATACATTATTGCTGTATCTATGTCCACCTGCATGCCCCTGTTGATTGCTGACTTGCATAGTTTTACAGCTATTGGCGCATTTGCAGCTATTGAAATTGCAAGATTTTTTGCCTCTTCCATAAGCCTTTCTGGCTCTATGAGCTTGTTAACAAGACCTATTCTATAAGCCTCATTTGAATCTATGACCCTTCCTGTGTACAATAATTCCTTGGCTGTTCCCATCCCAACCAGTCTAGATAATCTCTGGGTTCCGCCAAAGCCTGGTGTTATACCTAGTCCCACTTCCGGCTGACCAAATTTTGCCTTTGTAGAAGCAATTCTTATATCACAAGCCATAGCAAGTTCACAGCCACCTCCTAAGGTGAAACCGTTTAACGCTGCTATAACAGGCTTTTCCATGTTCTCTATCTTCCTAAAAATCTTATTGCCGAGCATACTGAACTTTCTTCCTTGTATTACATTTAAGTCCTTCATCTCCATAATATCTGCTCCAGCAACAAAAGCTTTTTCTCCAGCTCCTGTTATTAATACTACATAAATGTCCTCATCCTTAAGTATCTCGTCTATAGTTTGATCTAGCTCAAAAAGCGTTTCTGAATTTAATGCATTTAATGCCTTAGGTCTATTAATAGTCACAATAGCAATATGATTTTCCTTTTCAAAAATAATATTATTCACCCATATCCCCCCGTATTTTAAATATAAACTTCACTATGTTAAAATATTAACAAAAGTGTATAAAAATAATTGAAGCATCAGCTCCAATTATTATTATACACTTTTTATTTTTATCTTTCAATTAAATGTGTATATTATTTTTAATATTTGTAAGAGTTCAATTTTTCTGATAAGTTTACTCTTCGTTTCTATCCTTTAATAAATAAGAAAGAGTAAGCAAGCTTTCACTTAAATGTACATTTTCAACTACAACATCCTCAGGAATTTCTAAATCAGTAGGTGCAAAATTCCAAATAGCTTTAACTCCATTTTTAACTAAGGCATCACAAACCTTTTGTGCACTATTTTTGGGAACACATATTATTCCAATATCAACTTTATTTTTGTGCAAGAATTCTGGCAGATTATCAACATCTTTAATTTCAACATCTCTTATACTTAGTCCAACCATCTTAGGGTTTGCATCAAATATACCAAGTAGAGAAAAACCTAACCTATCAAATCTAGTATAATTTGCAATGGCCTGACCTATATTACCAGCACCGATAATTATTGTGTTGTAATCTTTTGTAAGCCCTAAAATTGAACGTATTTCATTGCTTAAATCTTTTACATTATAACCATAACCCTGCTGACCAAAATCACCAAAGCAATTTAAGTCTTGCCTAATTTGAGAAGCAGTAAAGCCTATTTTTTCACTAAGCTCTTTTGATGAAATTCTATCAATATCATTTTCTAATAATTCTTGTAAATATCTATGATATTTAGGAAGCCTTTTTATAACAGCCATTGATATATTATTTTTCTTTTTATCCATTGCTTTCCTCACATCCATTAAGTTATTTTTAATATATACCTTATAGTATTACCTAATTTTTTTTTACTGTCAATATTTTTGTTAATAAGTAATAAAAGAATAGTAAAGCTTATGCCTCTTTTAAATATCTCTATAACATAGTACAATATACACTAATGGATGAAAAAATTTGGAGTGATAAAAGTGATAGTTTTAAGTTGTAAGGAAATAAATAAGAGCTATGGTATTGAAGTTATATTAAATTCAATTACTTTTAATATAAACGAAGGTGAGAAAGTTGGTTTAATAGGTGCTAATGGTGCTGGAAAATCAACACTTTTCAAAATTCTAACAGGTCAGCTGGAACAAGATAAAGGTGATTTATTTATTGAAAAAAATAAGAGGATTGGCTACTTATCTCAGCACTTAGCCTTAGAAAGTACTAATTCTATTTATGATGAGCTTTTAACAGTATTTAATGAACTTATTGAAATGGAAAATAGAATAAAGGAATTAACTGAAAAATTAAATGAACCCTATGACAGCTCAAGGAAGGATTATCATGAAAAAATTATTCATGAATACTCCTCCTTAACAGATCTTTATAATAACAGAGGCGGTTTTACCTATCAGGCAGATATTAATAGGGTTTTAAAAGGCCTCGGTTTTAATGAAGAGGATTTTAATAAAAATATCAATATCTTAAGCGGCGGTCAAAAAACAATGGTTGCACTTTCTAAACTGTTATTAACTAACCCAGATATTCTTTTGCTAGATGAACCTACAAATCATCTTGATTTAGATGCCATTGAATGGCTTGAAGAATATTTAAAGAATTATAAAGGTACAGTTATTTTAATTTCCCATGATAGGTTTTTCTTAGATTCTATTACTAATAAGACTATTGAACTAATTAACGGACGTGTAAACAGCTATAATGGAAATTATACTGCTTTTGTAGAACTTAAAAAGAAAAATTATGAAGTTCAGCTTAAGGCCTATAATATTCAGCAAGCTGAAATTAAAAGACAGGAAGAAATAATTGAACGCTACCGTTCCTTTAATAGAGAGAAAAGTATTAAGGCTGCTGAAAGCAGAGAAAAGGCACTTGATAAGATTGTAAGAATCGAGGCACCTGATAAGGATAAAAAAGCTGCTAAAATTTCCTTTGAAACCCAAATAAAATCTGGTAATGATGTTCTGCATATTGAAAATTTAAGTAAAGCCTTTGGTGAAAAGCTTTTGTTTAAAAACTTGGATTTGGATATTAAAAGAGGAGAAAGAACAGCATTAATCGGAGAAAATGGGAGAGGAAAAACCACCTTATTTAGAATTATTATGGATAACCTTGAAAAAGATGCAGGTGTTAAGGTTCTCGGCAAAAATGTTTTTATTGGCTACTATGATCAGGAGCAGTCTAATTTGCATTCAGAGAAAAGTGTTATAGATGAAGTTTGGGATGATTTCCCTAATATGACTACTACAGAGCTTAGAAATGCTTTGGCAGCATTTTTATTCACAGGTGATGATGTATTTAAGAACATTGATACACTTAGCGGTGGGGAAAAATGTAGAATAAATCTATTAAAACTAATGCTTTCTAAATCTAATTTCTTACTTTTAGACGAACCTACAAATCATTTGGATATACCATCTAGAGAAGCTTTAGAGGAATCCATTCTAAATTATGATGGTACAGTGCTGGTTATTTCACATGACAGATATTTTTTAAATAAGGTAATTAATAAAATTTATGAACTTAAAGAAGATGGAGTTAAAGAATATCTAGGTAATTATAGCTACTATATAGAAAAAAAGAAAAATCCTTTAAGATTTGAAGAAGAAATAGCAGCCCAGGGAAAAACTAAAACTCAAATTCAAGAAGAAAGAAAGAAAAAAAGAGAAATAGAAAAGCAGGAAAAAGAAAAACTTTTAAAAGTTAAAAATATCGAAGCGGAAATCAGCAGTAATGAAAAAAAGCTAGCAGAATTACAAAACCTGCTATGTCTTAAGGAAACTTATTCAAATCCTGAGAAAAGTGAAGAGGTAAATAAAGAAATTGCCGCTGCAAACAGTATTTTAGAACAGTTATATCTAGATTGGGAACAACTTATATAATGCATGAAAACTAAAATTGAGGCTTCCTGTTTAATAAATTAATCTTTCTCATAGTTTAAATATGAAAAATAATCACATACTATAACTGCAGGCATTATAAGGATGGTGATTAAGCTATGGGAAGAAAAGAAAATGAGCATCAGGAGCCTTCATCTGGTCCTAACAGTTGTAAATATCATTCAAGAAGTGCAGCCTATAAACAAAATAATAAGGCTCAAGAAGAAAATACTAAGGAAAAGTTCAAAAATAATAGTAAGTAAAAAATTAAAGAAGGATTCTTCCTTCTTTAATTTTTATTACTTAGATATTGAAAAACCCCATGTTTTTTATTAAAACATGAGGTTCTTTATATATTTATAGTAATATCTAAAAAATTAAAAAATAAATTATAGGAATAAATACTGCAGGAAGAAAGTTTGCAACCTTTATTTTTGTAAGTCCAAGCATGTTAAAGCCAAGTCCCATTATGAGCACACTTCCCACTGCAGAAATTTCAGTTATTATAGCTGTCTGTGTCAAAATACCTTGTAAATAGGAAGCTCCAATTGTAATAATTCCTTGGTATAAAAAGACTGGAATTGCAGATAAAGCTACTCCTATTCCTAAAGTTGAAGTAAACATTATTGCTGAAATACCGTCTAGCACAGACTTTGTAAAGAGTATACTATTATCCCCCTTTAAACCGCTGTTTAAGGAACCTACAATGGCCATAGCTCCAACGCAATAAACTAAACTTGCTGTTACAAAGCCTTCAGAAATTTTCCCGCCTTTTCCTTGAAGCTTGTGTTCTATTGAATCTCCTAATTTAAATAATCTTGCATCTATATCAATGGCTTCACCAATAAGTGCCCCTATAACTATAGAACAGATTACCACCAGCATATTTTGAGATTTTATGGCTCCTGATATTCCTATTACCAAAATGCAAAGGGCTAAGCCCTTAATAATAGTTTCATTAATTTTCTTTGGAATCCCGCCTTTAAGAATAAAACCAACAAGGCTTCCTCCAATAATAGCTAATGCATTTACAATAGTTCCCAACACCCCATCACGACCCTTGCTTCTTATCTATAGTTTGTAAACTGCAGGTCAATTCCAAAGTCTTTACCCTTAAGTAAACCTATAATAGCCTGCAAATCATCCTTGTCCTTTGCAGAAACTCTTACTTGATTTTCCATGATTTGAGCCTGCACCTTAAGCTTACTATTTTTAATTTCTGCTACTATTTCTTTAGCCTTTTCCTTTGAAATTCCTTTTACAAGCTTTCCATTTTGTTTAACAGTACCCATAGTGGCTTTTTCTATTTTGCCCAAATCTAATGCTTTTGGAGATATTCCTCTTTTTACAAATTTAGCTTTTAAAATTTCAATAACAGCTTTTAGTCTAAATTCATCATCAGAGCTGACTTTTATTTCATCATTATTAACTTCAATTTCTGTTTTGCTTCCTTTAAAATCATATCTCTGCTCTATTTCTTTCCTTGCTTGATTAACAGCATTGTCAACTTCCTGCATATCAACTTCTGAAACTACATCAAATGAATATGTACTTGGCATAAAAAATTACCTTCCTTTCCTTTTTCCATATGTTACTATAAATATATTAATCAAATTTTCATAGTTTAGCAACTAAAATTAATAAAATCTATTTATTTTAAAAAATCATCCGAAATCTTCTAACTTTTTCAAATAATTACCTATATTTTTTATAATATAACTTTTAAGGTATATTGAATTTTATTATTGATGTGATATAATTATTATTGAGCAAAGCTCATATATTTTCGGGTTAATTTTTCAAGGCACTTCTACCCCTTTAATCATTTTAAGGGAATGTGATCTATGAACAATTAGTCCCTATGATTAAAGGAGGATTTTTAACATGGCAGATAGAAACATCGTTTGCAAAGATTGTGGAAAAGAATTTGTATTTACAGAAGGCGAGCAAGCTTTCTATAAGGAAAAAGGATTCGAAAATGATCCAGTAAGATGCCCAGATTGTAGAAGAGCTAGAAAGAACGAAAAGAACAGCCAAAGAGAAAGAAGATTCTAATTTAGAGAGGTAGATATACCTCTCTTTTAATTTTTTGTATAATAAAAGGGCTGTATCAAAATAGTGCATATTTTGATACAGCCCTTTTAAGTAATAAATTTAAAGATTGTTCTTGAAAATATTAGCTCTTTTCAAAGCCTTAATTAATGGAATTGAAAGTATAATTCCTGCTGCCACTTGAATTACATTGCCTGGTATATCTCCTAAGGCAACTATAAAGCTTCCATATATAATTCCTCCGGCAATAAAGTAACCTAAAATCATCCAAATTCCTGCAATTGCGAAACCTATTATGTTATTAATGAGGTTCTCTCCATTATAGGCATTTCTAAGGGCTATAGAAGCAGCAATATAGGCCATAACGCCTTTTATAACAAAAGTAAAAGGAGCCCAAATTGCATATGGCGATAATAAATCAAATAATCCCATTCCAAGAGCTGCAGCTAATGCTGCCTTCTTTTTTCCTAGTAAAATTGCTGCAGCAAATACAATAGTGTCTCCTAAATGCAGTACTGCCTTTGTACCTACTGGTATTTCAATAACATATGTTACAATAAAAGCCATTGCTGCCATAAGTGCAACTTGTACAATATCAACTGTTTTATTTCTCGACTTTATTCGGCGCTTTTCCATGTCAAAATCCCACCCGTCCTTTATTATTAAAATTTATTTATCTATAATTTATTATACACAGAATAAATCAGTTTCAAAGTGTATGGATACACAAATAACAAATATATTGTTATAATTAGTCGAATTGTTGTAAATACTAGTTATATACAAAGGAGGTTAAAGCCCTAAATGGGCTTTAACGGGTAATTTGTGAGCGGAGCGAATGGGTTAAATTACCCCGTGTTCCGACCGAAGGGAGGTAAATGTCCTAAATGGACATTTACGAGCAATTATCGAGTGGGAACGAGAGAGCTTTATTGCTCAGTGTTCCGACAAAAGGAGGAATTTAAATGGCTGTTTTGCGCTGGATAGGTGGCTTTGTAGTATTATTCTGGCTTATAGGACTAATATTCAGAATTGGCGGAAGCATGATAAATCTGTTATTAATTGTAGCGGCGGTAGTATTTATTATTGACGCCATATTTGGCAGAAGAAAATCTGTGTGATATATAAAAAATGAAAGACATAAAGTCTTTCATTTTTTATTCATTATTCTTAGCTATATCAGAAAGTATTAAACCTTTATTATGCTCTAAAGCCCAGCTTATAGCCCAGTCACTTTGGAATATTAAAAGATTCCTGTCTTTAAGATCCTTAACCTTCTTAGTATCACTGGTTAAATTCAGGTTATCAAGCGTTAATTCAGTATTTTCAATCCATCTTATATATTTATAAGAAAGCCTATCCATTTTTATATCTACACCGTATTCATGCTTTAATCTATATTCAAGTACTTCAAATTGCAGTACTCCAACTACGCCTACAATAATTTCTTCAATACCAATATGAAGTTCCTTAAATACCTGTATTGCTCCCTCTTGTGCAATTTGTGTAATCCCCTTAATAAATTGCTTTCTCTTCATTGTATCAATAGTTCTTACTCTGGCAAAATATTCAGGTGCAAAGGTTGGAATCCCCTCAAATTTAAACTTTTTAGAACTTTCACAAAGGGTATCTCCAATGCTGAATATTCCCGGGTCAAAGACACCAATTATATCTCCCGCATAAGCTTCCTCCACAATTTCCCTATCCTGTGCTAAAAATTGCTGTGGCTGTGCCAGCTTTATCTTATTTCCAGCCTGAACGTGGTAGACCTCCATGCCCTTTCTAAATTCACCTGCGCAAATCCTCATAAAAGCTATTCTATCTCTATGGGCTGGATTCATGTTAGCTTGTATTTTAAATATAAAGGCTGAAAACTCAGGGCTGAATACATCAATTTCGCCTTGATCTGACTGCCTTGGAAGTGGCTCAGAAGTTAAATCAAGGAACACCTTCAAAAATGGCTCTACTCCAAAATTGGTTAAAGCACTTCCAAAGAATACTGGAGTAAGCTCTCCATTTCTTACCTTTGTAACATCAAACTCATCACCAGCTATATCTAACAGTTCTATATCTTCTATAAGCTTATTATGGAGGGCCTCTCCAAGTAAATCCTTGAAAACACCATCTTCTATATTGCCTTCTAATGATTCTACCTGTGTCTGCCCATGATTTCCACCATTAAAAGCCTGTACCATCTTATGTTCTCTATCATAAACTCCCTTAAATTCGGCTCCAGTACCAATTGGCCAATTTACTGGATAGGATTTAATTCCTAGTTCATTTTCTATATCCTCTAGAAGTTCGAAGGGATCTTTAGTTTCTCTATCCATCTTATTAATGAAAGTGAAAATTGGTATACCCCTAAGGCTGCATACATGGAAAAGCTTTTTTGTCTGCTCTTCTACTCCCTTTGCACCATCAATTACCATTACAGCACTATCAGCAGCCATAAGGGTTCTATAGGTATCTTCACTAAAGTCTTGATGTCCTGGAGTATCAAGTATATTAATACAATAACCATCATAATTAAACTGCATTACAGAAGAAGTTACTGAAATACCTCTCTGCTTTTCTATTTCCATCCAGTCTGAAACTGCATGCTTTGCTGCCTTTCTAGCCTTAACAGAACCTGCCATCCTTATGGCACCCCCGTATAAAAGGAGCTTTTCTGTAAGTGTAGTCTTACCTGCATCTGGGTGAGAAATTATCGCAA
This sequence comes from Candidatus Clostridium stratigraminis, assembly GCF_045310675.1. Classification (NCBI taxonomy): domain Bacteria; kingdom Bacillati; phylum Bacillota; class Clostridia; order Eubacteriales; family Clostridiaceae; genus Clostridium; species Candidatus Clostridium stratigraminis. Next base: position 265,195 of record NZ_JBJHZZ010000002.1, on the reverse strand, counting down.
AGGTTCTTCTTCTTTCTATTTCTTTTATAAAGTCCGCCATTTTATCCATCCTTTCTTGTTTAATAAATTAAATATGCAAAAAGTCTGTATGAAGGCAGACCTTAGATTTAATATTTATTATATACAAACGCCTTAAATTATATCAGTTTTTAAAATTCTTTTCAAATAATTTTTACCAAATCCAGTTGTGAACATTTACATTACAGTTTATTCCATTCATTTTTCTAGTTCCAATGCTATAATAATTATGTGATAAATAGATTGCAACTTTATGCAGAGGTCTAAATAATTTATCATAGATTATTTAGTTTGAATGAATATTAGGAGTGATATTGTTGTATAAATTAATTGCAATAGATATGGATGGCACATTACTAAGAGAAGATAAAACTATTTCTAATGAAACCTTAAGAGCGATACAAAAGGCTAAAACTAAAGGAGTTAAAATTGTCCTTTCTTCAGGAAGACCAATAGACGGAATTAAAAAGTACTTAAATGAGCTTGATTTAATGGGTGACGGTGATTATGCCATTGCTTATAATGGTGCCTTAATACAAGCTACTAAAACAAATAAAATTTTAGCAAAAACACTTATGACTCTACAAGATGTTTCTTATTTATATGAGCTTAGTAAAAGATTAAAGGTTAATATTCATATTCTGACTATAAATTCTTGCCTAACACCAAAGTGGAACCCCTATAGTCAAATAGAAAAAGACATTAACGATATTCCACTTAAAGAAGTTGATTTTAATAACTTACCTTATGATACTTCAATTGTTAAAATAATGATGGTTGATGATCCAAAAATTCTAACAAAAGCAATAGAAAAGCTACCTAAAGAAGTTTATGAGAAGTATTCTGTACTTAGAAGTTCTCCTTATTTTCTTGAGTTCTTAGATAAAAAGATAAATAAGGGTTATGGTGTAGCACTGCTAGCTAATAAATTAGGAATAAAAAGTGATGAAGTTATATGCATAGGAGACGCAGGTAACGATATTCATATGCTTCAATTTGCAGGCCTAGGAGTTGCAATGGGTAATGCCTTCCCTGAAGTTAAAAAAGCAGCCGATTATATTACTTTAAGCAATGAAGAAAATGGTGTAGCCCATGTTATATATAAATTTGTTCTAAATAATGTAAAGGCAAGTTAATGCTATTACTAAAATAGTGTTGATAAAGCATAAGCTTCATCAACACTATTTTTAATTAAATTTATTTTAAGTAACAGCCTTTTTATTATTTTTTATAGTATATAATCTAAAAGCAGTAAGTAAAGCACCGCTGACACAAATTAAGCCTGCTCCTATGTACACCCATTTCATGCCATAGATAAATATATCATCTCTTCCTTGTATATAATTAACTACATGATAACCAGCCTTATAGCTCATTCTATTATATAAAAAGGTAGTAGAGAATGAAATTCCAAAAACCATACCTAAATTTCTAACTAAGGCATTAATACTTCCGGCAATGCCCAATTTATTTTTAGGTACAGTAGACATTATAAGTGAATTGTTTGGAGATTGAAATAATCCATTACCTAAAGACATTATGCTTACAAAGATAATTAAGAGTAATATACTGGAATTCGCAGTTAAACTGGACAATAAAAATAAGCCTAAACTTGTAAATACCAGCCCTAAAAAAGTCAGAAACTCCGACCCTATCTTATCAGATAAATATCCGCTTACAGGTGCAACAACAGATAGAACTAATGGGTATACCGCCATTAAGATTCCTGTAACTGAAGCTGATAATTTTTGTGCATCCTGCAAATAAAAGGGTTGAATAATATTAGTACAGCTAATTGCTATAAAGGATATAAATCCACAAAAAATGCTTAAGGAAAAAAGTTTATTATCAAATATTGAAAGCTGAAGCAGTGGGTCGTTAATCCTTTTCTCTGTAAGAATAAACATTATAAAGGATACCACTGAAATTACTAACGCAGTTATAATTAAAGGATTGTTATATCCAGAAGTTTGGCCTTGAGTGATTGCTCCAAAAAGCAAAACTATACTTATAACAAAGAGTATTGCTCCTTTTAAATCTAACTTTTCATTTAAGGCCTTTCCTTTACTTGGAAGTATTTTAAGTCCCATAATAAAGGTTATTATACCAATAGGTACATTAATCAAAAATATGTATTCCCAGCTAAAGGCTGATACTATAAAGCCCCCAAGGGGCGGACCAACCATAGTTCCAAGGGCTACAAAGGTTCCTGAAATACCTAGTGCTCTGCCTCTTTCGGTACTTGGGAAAACTTGAGTTATGATTCCTTGATTAGCTGACATAGTAGCTGCAGCTCCAATAGCTTGAAGCACCCTTGCCGCAACTAAAAATGACAGGGAGCTTGTTATTCCACACATTAAGGAACCAAAGGTAAATACTATGATTCCAAATTTAAATACCTTTGTTTTACCTTTTATATCTCCTAGTCTTCCAAAAATTAAAATACTTGCTGATACTACAATTAAATAGCTTGTTACAACCCATTCAATTGATGCCATGCTTACATCGAGCCTTTCAGACATTTTAGGTAAGGCTACATTTACAATGCTGCTGTCTAGACATGCCATAAAGGTTACCAAAACCACATTAAAAAGAATAATCCACCTATTTTTATAAATTTTCTCATTGATATTTTCCATGAACGAAATTACCTTTCTTAAAATATTATGCTTATCTTAGTATCCCTAACATGATTCCTTAAGATACAACTTTATAAAAATAATACATTAAAAAGTATATCATATTTTATTTGATGAAGTCTATTAGTGTAGTAATACAACAATACGTTTACTAACAGTACTGAATGAACGACTTTCTTGGAAGACAATTTAAATAAAATATTATTTACATTCTATTCAAATAAAGTAACTTTCATTTCATCTAGTATAGCAAATACCTTTTCTGAGCATTTATCCATATTTTTCAGTCCTTCTTCTGCTGCCTTTATATTATTTTTCTCATATGCAATAACGGCCTCTTTTGCAATATTATGTAATTCAATATGCGGTTTTTCTAATTCGTTAAATAATTTATTATTTCTGAACTTATCACACTCTATTCCATAGTACCATTTTCCAAGTCTGCATTGTTTATAATCTCCAACAACATTTATATCAACCTTTTCATTACCAAGAAGCATATTATATACTTTCCATCTCCATAACAAGTGATCAGTTTTATAAATTTCAACCATATCTGAATCGGTTAAGCATAATCTATTTTTAACCATTTCCAATCTAATTGAGTCTATTTTTTTACTTAAATCATATATCATACGCCCTGTATCCTGACAGCTATTATCAATATAATCCGCCTGCTCTGAAAGTTTCGTAATACTACTAGTAAAAGATTGAGTTACAGCAGTTTGTTCTTCTGTATTTGCCGCAACTTGAATAATTGTCTCATTAACTGTATCAATTGAGTTATCAATTAAATTTATTGATTGAAATGCATCATCAACAAGTTGTTTGCCTGATTCTAATTGTCTTGATGTTTGATTAATTTTATTTACTGATAAATCTATATCATTTTGTAAATCCAAAACATTCTTTTGAATATTTAGAACTGAATTTTTTGTATTCTCAGCTAATTTTTTTACCTCCCCTGCAACAACAGCAAACCCCCTGCCTTGCTCCCCTGCCCTTGCAGCTTCAATTGCAGCATTTAAAGCAAGTAAATTAGTTTGATCAGCAATTTCTTTTACAATATCAATGATTTGATTTATAGTATTGGTTTTCTCCTTAACACCCTGCATATGATTATCTATAATTTCTATATCATCAAAGGATTTTCTTACAAATTCAATAGAATCAGTAATGTTTTTTACGCCAGTTTCAGTAATTTGTTTTGCCTCATTTGAATTTTCAGATACCTCTTGTGACATATTGGAAACATCTTCAATAGAGGCTGTTAATTCTTCACTGCTTGCAGACATGGAATGCAGTGCTTCAGTTTGTGTATCCACACTTTTAATCATATCTCTAACAGAATCCATCCTTGTTACCATTCTCAATATTTCATTTATTTCCAAGATAGATTTTCTTCTAGATTCACACAATACACTTATCAATTCATTACATTTATCTGCAACGTCTTTTGAGCCAAGTTCTTCAATATTCACTTTAATTGTTTTGCCTTCAATAATTTCTGTGAAGGCTTTTATTAGTAATTCTTTATGAATGTATTCCGACCCTCTGTTATTAACTTCTTTTTCCTTTGTTCCTTTCTTGAATTTTTTAAACATAATCCAGCCCCCTTATAATCTTTTCATAATTTATTTTTTATACAATAATCATATATATATATTTTCGTCACTTTTTTTGTTCTTCTATACACTTAACAAATTTTTTAAAAAATCCTTAATATTTTTTAAAAAAACATTATTTACTAAACCTGAAAAAGATTATCTTTGAATTTTTATTAAAAAACCTTGGAAATATGATTAAGATAACCATACTACCAAGGTTTCTTTAAAGATTTTGATTTAAGCTGAAAGATATTATTTTACCTTGCTGGAAGTATAAAACCTATTTTCTTTTGCATTTTGAATAAGGTCTTTCTTGCAGCATAATTAGCTTTTTCTGCCCCTGCTTTATAGATGCTTTCAAGGTAATCCTTGTTAGAGAGCAGCTCTTTAACCTTAAGCTGAATTGGCTCTAATTCGTTTACAATTGCTTCAGCCACATCCTTTTTAAACTGAGCATACCCTTGACCTTCATATTTCCTTTCAATTGCTTCAATTGTTTCCCCCGTAATTGTACTTAAAATTGTTATTAAATTTTTAACTCCAGGCTGCTCCTCACAGTAATTAACTACGCCAATGCTGTCTGTTACAGCTCTGCTTATTTTCTTTCTAATTACCTCAGGAGGATCCATAATTAGAATAAAACCATTAGGATTATCATCTGATTTAGACATTTTCTTTGAAGGATCCTGAAGGCTCATTATTTTAGCCCCATTTTTAGCTATATAACCATCTGGAATAACAAAGGTTTCACTATAGGAATTATTAAACCTTTGTGCTATATCTCTTGCAATTTCAAGATGCTGTTTTTGATCGCTTCCAACTGGTACTAGGTCAGTTTGATATAATAATATGTCTGCTGCCATTAATACAGGGTAATTTAGTAAGCCTGCTGAAATAGATTCACCATATCTTTGAGATTTATCCTTAAACTGTGTCATTCTGTTAAGCTCACCAATGTAGGTGTTACAATTTAATAACCATGCTGCTTCACTATGTGCCGGTACATGTGATTGAATAAATATAGTATTTTTCTCAGGATTTATTCCAGAAGCAATATATATTGCCATTACTTCTAAGGTCCTTGCTCTTAAATCCTTTGGTACCTGTTTAACGGTTATAGCATGTAAATCAACAATACAAAAATAGCAGTCATAAGCATCTTGAAGCTTTACCCAGTTCTTTACAGCCCCTAAATAGTTTCCTAAGGTGAGTTCACCTGAAGGCTGAATTCCACTAAAAATTACTTTTCTCTTTTCTTCCAAAATATTTTCCTCCTCTATTTAAATTATGAATGAAGTCATTAATTTAAAAAAAGCCCTATAGTTTCTCAACCATAGGGCGTAATATACGCGGTACCACCTAATTTAAAAGCAATGCTTTCCTCGTTACAGATACAAAAATATCCTGTCTTTATAACGTAAGACTAACGTGAAAGACTACTAAAGATTCATCTTCAGCCTAAAAGACCCATTCAGTTTAAGCATCATTACTGTAATTTCACCCAATACAGCTCTCTTTAAATTTGTTTTTAAACCTACTTGCTTCTTTTTAAAGCGGCAAAATATATTATTTATTTTATCATATTCTCAAATAAAAAGATTGTCAATTATATTTTTGACAATCTTATAAAAATTTATAACCTATTACTTTTTCCAAAGTCCATGAAGATTACAGTATTCTCTGGCAAATAGAACCTCTTCTTCAAGCTTAAAATATGCCTCAGGCTTTTCACCTGGTTTTAAATATTTTCTATAAACCTTATTAGCTGTAACAACTTCAATCCATTCAATATAATGAGTCTCTATCATTGGATGCTCTACAGCACCGATTTTAACAACTACTCCGCCATCGGCCTTTTCAATAACTGGAATATGTTTCTCTAGGGCAGCTTCAGTAGTGTTCTCTACCAATAGCTTCATAGGCTGATTGCAGCAGGATAATGTTCCGCCTGAAGGATGAACCACTTCAACTATGTTTCCACATACTTCACATTTGTAAATTTGATTTAACTCTGTCATTAAAATCCCTCCAATTTTTATTTTTTGAAAATTTTAATTTTTTAGTTTATAACTATTTTATACATAATATATATACTATTCAATAGATAAATTATTAATTTTCTATATTTAATGGGAAAAGTAAGTAAACTATACTATATATAAAATTATAGGGTCAATTAATGATCACTTCAACTTTATGTTCCCCTTCTTCAGAATATGGAATTAAATCCTGATCCATAAGCTTTCCATCCACATATACTTCATTCTTTTCTCCTCTCTTAACTAGGATATTATAGCTGCATTTGCCTTTTTTATAGACAATCTCATATTCCTTCCATTCCTTTGGTACAGATGGCTCAATTGTAAAACCCTTATCGCCTTTAAGCTTAAGCCCAAGGATTCCCTCTATTCCAACTCTGTACATCCAGCTAGAAGAGCCAGTATACCAGCTCCAGCCGCCTCTACCCTCATGACCCTCAGTGTTATATACATCTGCTGTTATAACATAAGGTTCTACCTTATACCTTATACAATCTAGATAGGATTTTGTATGATTTATTGGATTTATCATGTGATAAATTTTCCAAGCCTTATCTCCATAATTCAGCTTAGCCATTGCAAGTGCCACCCAAGTTGCAGCATGTGTATATTGGCCACCGTTTTCTCTGACACCAGGCACATAGCCCTTTATATAGCCAGGTTCTAATTTTGAATTATTAAAGGCTGGAGTTAAAAGTAAAACTATGCCTTTATCTTCTTTAATTAAATTTCTTTCAAGTGCCTCCATTGCAGCTTCCCTTCGTCCTTGCCTTGCTGCACCTGAAATTACTGACCAGGATTGGGATAGAGAATCAATTTGACATTCATCATTTTCAATAGACCCTAAAGGAGTTGCATCGTCAAAATAAGCTCTTCTATACCAGCCGCCGTCCCATGCATTTTTTTCTAGATTTACAGCTAAAAAGTTTTGTATTTCATTGTACTTTTCTGCTCTTTCATCATCCTTTTTATATTTGCATAAGTCCTTGAAACCATCGAGAATGCTATAGAGGAACCAGCCAAGCCAAACACTTTCTCCCTTTCCCTTATTGCCAACAGTACTCATTCCATCATTCCAATCTCCGCTTCCCATAAGTGGAATATTGTGAATGCCGAACTTTAGAGATATATCTATAGCTTTTGTGCAGTGCTCGTAAATACTGCCTTTTTTATCTGAGGGAGGGGTTACCTTGTATCTTTCGTCCTCTCCCTCTTTTAAGGGTTCTTCCTCTAAATAGGTAGTTTCTTCATCCAGAATACTGTAATCGCCTGTATTTTTAATGTAATCTATAGTTACATAAGGCATCCACAGCAAGTCATCTGAAAACCTAGTTCTAATTCCACTATTAACTACTGGGTGCCACCAGTGCTGAACATCTCCCTCTAAAAATTGCCTTGTAGAACTCTGAAGAATCTGTTCTTTAGTAATATCAGGTTTCAAGAAACCAAGGGCCATGGAATCCTGCAGCTGATCTCTAAAACCTATGGCTCCGCCAGATTGATAAAAGCCCGTTCGAGACCAAAACCTACAAGATAAGGTTTGATATATAAGCCAGCCGTTTAACATTAAATCCATAGTTTTATCTGGGGTCTTAACCTGTATCCTGCCCAGGAGCTCCTTCCAAAATTCCTTTACCTTTATAAGCTCTCCAATAACAGTTTCAAAGTTTTCATAAGTCTTAGTTATAGCTTTTATATGGTCTAAATCCTCATGTTCACCTAGCATTATTACTAAGTTAACTTCCTCACCTGAACTTAACTTTACCTTAGAATTTGCAGCAAGGCATGGGTCATAACCGGAACCTGCTTTATTTGATAATGCATTATACCTCAAAGCCTGTGGATCTTCTATATTTCCACACCTTCCTATAAATTCAGTTCTGCTGCCAGTAAAGCTTGCTTCTTCTCCTCCTGCAATTTTTAAATAGGCAAGGCCCTTTCCAAAATGCTCACTATAGGGGTTTTGACCATAGATAAATTCCTTATCCTCCTCTAAGTAGGTAGATATATATTGTGCTGTCTGCTGGGGATATACTCCTAAAGCAAGCTGAGCATAATAGGTTAATGAAAGCCTTCTTTCCTCCTTAGTATTATTTTTTAATTTAATTAAGCACAGCTTAACACTTTCATCAAGAGGTACAAAAGCTGTCATTTCCCCAATAACCCCATTATATTCATGGGCAAAACTGGAGTATCCGAAGCCGTGGCTAATGATATATTCACCATCATCTCTTTTGGGCTTTGGGGTTATGCCCCAAATATCACCTGTTTCTTCATCCCTTATGTATACTGCCTCAGTAATTGGATCAGTAATTGGATCATTAGACCAGACTGTAAGCTTATTTTCCCTGCTGTTTTTATTCCAGGTATAGCTTACTCCACTTTCACTTATATGAAAACCAAAGTCCTTATTTGAAATAACGTTAATCCAAGGAGCAGGGGTATTTTTATAATCCTTTAATATTATTGTGTATTCATCAGTTTCAGTATTAAAGCCACCAAGGCCGTTGAAATACATTAAATCCGGCAGTTTATAATTGTGGGGCAGAATATTATAACTTCCCTTCTTTGTTATTAGCTTCTGCGTTTCATCTTCACTTTCAGAAGCTCCATTTATTTGCTCAAGTAAACTTCTTTTTTCAGAATCTATAACAAGTCTAGCTATAGCCCTAAGTAAATCGATGTCCTCAGCTGCCATTGTAGTCTTACTATGCAGGAATACCCCTCCTGGTTTATTTTGTTTATCCCTAAGGTGTCCCGATGCTAAAATATCTCTAATAGAATCCTGCAGCGGCTGCAGATAAACGGTATTTTGAATATTAACAATCACAACATCTATTTTAAGTCCCTTAATACACCAATATTCATGAGCATGCAGTACCTGCTTTATAATATCAAGGTCGACCTCATTTCTGATAAGCACTAATACTATAGGCAAATCACCTGAAATACCGTAAGGCCATAAGGCTGGCTGAGCTTTTTTAATATTTTTAATAAAAGCTTCCCTTTCTCTAAGATTTGGATTTAGGAATAAAATATTAGAGGCCATGAATTGGTATAAGTTAGCTTGAGTAGACTTTATTCCAAGATAATTTATTTCAACTTGTGATTGCGTCCATGCAAGTTCAAAAACTCGATTAATATTATTAAATTCATTATATTTTTTTGCAAGCTCTATTGCTTCTTCCCTAGTTTCGGAAACGGCAGTAGTGTAAGCTATTTTTATAGTTTCCCCAGGTTTTATTTTAACCCTTTTCCTTATACTAAGTATTGGATCTAAAACGGCACCTACTGTATTCTTTAGCACAGTTTCATTGTCCATAGCCTCTGGAGCTTCTATATTTCTACCCCTTCCTAAAAAGTTCTCTCTATTGGTTTCATATTGTACAGTTCCAATACTTTCACCAAACACTGCACAAGTTTGAACTAAGTGAGGCTTCTTTTGTCCCTTTGCCCTTGGTCTTCTATTTGCAATTAAGCAGCAGGGATAATCAAGGTACTCAGTCCTTATAAAAAGATTACTAAAGGTAGGGTGTACAATATCTGCGTTTAAAGGAGCCAAAGTTACTTCACAGTAGCTGGTTATTTCCAAAGTTCTGGAATGCTGACTATGATTAGTAAGCGTAATTCTTCTAACCTCAGCATTATCTTCCTGAGAAACAGCTATTTCTGTATGAGTGTCTATACTGCCATCTTTTCTTATAAATTCTGCCTTGTCTAAGGAAAAAATAGCTTCATAGCTATCTCCCTCCCGCCTTGCAGGTTCATAGGAGGAGCTCCAATATTCATTGGAATTTAGATTTTTTATATAGAAAAATAGCCCTGTATTATCTAAGGTAACATCCTCTCTCCACCTATAAACTGTCATGTCTTCAAGCTTTCCGTAGCCACTGCCGCTGTTAGTTATCATTATTGAGTAGCTTCCATTTGATAAAAGATGTGCTTCAGGCATATCCGTTTTAGCAGTTTTAAAGCTTCGGAAAGCGATGTTATGATTATTATGATTTGTACTTAAGCTATCAAATTGCTGCTCCCTATCATAAACAACCTTGTTAGATATTCTTTCCTGCAGCAATAACTCAGTAGCTTTAACATTTGGAATTCTATGAAACCTTTCTCTAAGAATGTTATTATTAAGTACATTATCAAATGACATTAGGCTCATACCTTCATGATGTACCATAAAATTTTTAATTAAGGCTTTATCTTTTCCATTTGGCATTCTTTCCTTAGTGTAATCTAAGGCTTCATAAAAGCCATATCTTCCCTCCAAACCTTCTGCTATGAGCCTTTTAATATTATCTACAGAACCTAAAAGATCAATTTGCAGGGCTAATATTGTAGAATAAGGTGAAACCACAAGCTCATTTGATAAGCCTCTCTTTAATCCTATTCCTGGAACACCAAAGGCTTTATACTGGTAATTTTGAGCTGAATCAAAGGCATAGAAGGCTGATTCAGATATACCCCATGGTATTTTTCTACTGCTGCAGTAGTTCTTTTGCCCTTCAATTACAGCTAAATAAGTTTCATTTAGTAAGGCATCAGGATAGTTTTTCATAATTAAAAGGGGCATAAAATATTCAAACATTGTCCCGCTCCAAGAAACCAGTCCCTTACTCTTTCCCATAATTGTCATTGCCCTGCTTAATCTAAACCAATGCTTTTGCTCTACATCACCTTTTGCAATAGCTATAAAACTTGCCTGCCTAGCCTCGGAGGCAAGTAAATCATAGTAAGAGTTTCCCAAGGTATCCTTTTCTACATCATAACCGATTGAAAAAAGCTGTCTTTTTTTACTATACAGCATTTTAAAATCAGTTCCATCTGCCATTAAATTTAACCTACTCTTCAATGCAATAATTTTTTCAATTATTTTAGCAGCCTCTTCCTTGCCAGTATTTAATAATAACCTTAGCTTAACTTTACTATTTCCATCCTGTATATTCTCAATGTCATTAAGCAGCTTATCAATTTCATACGGGATTTCATTAAAAGGCACAACGGCTGGAAGGCTTATTAATCTTTCCATAAGCTTTAAACCATCTGTCTTTTCTTCATTACTTTTATTGCCGCCTGCAGTAGTATTCTCTTGAGTAAGTACATGTTCGTCATTATTCTCTACTACATTATTAACCACTACAACCCATGGAAAGAATCTTTCAATTTCATTTAGATAATTATTAATTGAAGCTTTAAGCTTTGGAGTCCAATATAATCCATCATAATCTTTTAAGCTTTCAGTCTCATTTATCTTATCTAAAATACTTAAGAGAAACCTTTTCCAGGAAATTAAATCTATGTTTATATTCTTTGAAGACTCAATAATATCAGTAAAATTTTTATACTGAAGCTCCTCTTCACAAAGATAAAGATTATCCACTAGGCCTTGTATTTTTTCCACAGTAATAACAGGTTCATGTACATATTCCCCTAGGCTTTCTGAGGTTACCCATAAATAGCCAACTAAATTACCGCTGTCAACTGTTGATACATATCTAGGATAAAGGGGTTCCTTAGTCTTGGTGTCGTACCAATTATAAAAATGTCCCTTATAACTTTTAAGGCTTTCCATACTTGTAATTATGTTATCTAATCTTTCAGTAAATTCTATTATTCCTAAATAACCTAAATCATAAGCTGCTAAATTGCTGGTTAGCCCCATTCCCATATTAGTTGGTGAGGTTCTATGTGCCACCCCATTAGGTGGTTCTTCCTGATAATTATCTGGTGCCAAATAATTATTTTCAGCATTTACAAAGTCCTCAAAATAGGCCCAGGTTTTTCTGCTTAACTTTCTTAAAAGCTTTATCTCTTCTTCCTTTAAATAATATTCTCTTACTTTTAATTCTTTACTAATGTAGTAAGCTATTATAGGACTTAGAAACCATAAGAAGGTTGAAGGTATAGTTAAAAGCCCAGATTCTAGTGAAACTCTAAAAGCCAAAATTTCTATAATAATTGCAATAAAGCTTCCTGGCCACATTGCCTTAATAAAATTATCCACTTTTTTCCCAAGTTTAGCCTCCACATCAGCTGCAGTTTGCCATTCTAATAACTTCTTCTTGCTGATTAACAACCTATAAAGGGTTCTAATAATAGCATCAAGCATTAAATAAGCCTGATAAGGCAAAAAACAAAAAATCAAAAACACTTGTTCAATGGCAAGCTTTCCTGTATTTACTCTTCCAGAGAGACTTATTCCCTTTATTGGAGAAACTACTGATTCTGAAACATCAAATAGTATGGGGCATAGCACAGCTAAAAAAGCAACAATATTCCAAGTCTCTCCTTTTGGCAAGATTGTAAAGGATAAAATAATTAAAATGATAATTGAAGGTGCAAGCAAGCTTCGCCTTAAATTATCAACAATCTTCCACCTTGAAAGCAAATCGAGTGGAGATTTCTTCGTTATCCAGCTTAAGATTTGCCAGTCTCCCCTAACCCATCTGTGAAGCCTCATAGAGCTTGAATTGTAGAAAGCAGGATAACCATCCATAAGTTCTATGTCTGTTACAAGTGCCGCTCTCACATAAGATCCTTCCAGTAAATCATGACTTAAAACTGTATTGTCAGGAACCTCATCCTTTAACATAAAATTAAATATATCTACATCATATATACCTTTTCCAGTGAAGATTCCTTCTCCAAATAAGTCTTGATAAACATCTGAAACAGCAGTTGTATAAATATCAATACCGGTTTCTCCGGAAAAAACCTTTGAAAACATAGTCTTATTAGCAGCTAAAGTGCCTACACTTATTCTTGGCTGCATTAGCCCGTTTCCTCGAAGTATGCGTTTCTTATCATAATCAATGTAAGGCCTGTTTAATACATGGCTCATAGCTCCAATAAGTCTTTTGGCAGTATCTATAGATAACTGAGTATCAGCATCTAAGGTAATAACATACTTAACCTTTAAAAGTTCATTTATATCTCCGCTTATAACATTATAGCTTGTTGTATTATCACCTCTTAAAAGCGCATTAAACTCCATAAGCTTACCGCGTTTTCTTTCATAACCAAGCCAAATCCCCTCTTTTTCATTAAATTGTCTAAACCTATTAAAGAAATAAAAGATATCACCATTTTCTCCAGAGTATTTTTTGTTTAATTCATTTATTGACTTTAATGCTGCTTCATTTATTTCATTATCATTTTCCTCATGTTGACGAGAACTATCTTTAAAATCTCCTAGTAATGCAAAGTATAGATTTTTCTCATGATTTGCAAGGTAATAGACTTCCATATCTTCTATAAGCTCATTTACCCTTTTTACGCTGCTGAGCAGAGTAGGAATAACTACTACTGTTCTGCTGCTGTCAGGAATGCCATCCTTGAAATCAAGCTTTGGTACAAATTTTGGAGTTGTTAGATGATTTATGCTCCAATTAAATATTGATATTACTATTTCGCTGCAGGGTATTAATACAGCAAAAAATGCTGCAGCAAAGCGCCAGTTTTCAATAGGTAACTTAAATTCATAATCTCCTATTAAAATAACAAGAAAACATAATAATACTGTGCTAATAACTATATTTCCAATGTAAAAATTAATTTTCTTTTTCTTAATAGTCCTGCCTAAGCTTCCAAAGCACCAGTCCTTATAATTAATTAATTTTTTTAAATCCTCTATGCCCTCATCTATAATATAATAGCCAACATGCCTTGCATAATCCTCTTTAATCTCAGGCTCTTCTGAACATTCCATAGCCTTTTTTGCTACATAAGCCTCTGAATTGTTTGAGTGTTTAGCTATTTTCTCCACTCTATGTCTGTAGTTATCCCTAGATTCAAAATCCATATTTTCATATATTCCTAAAGGATCCTTTCTGAGTTCCTTTTCAACAAAGGAAAGTCTTTCAAAAATTTCCCACCAATTGAGAGCTCCAACTTCTCTGATGCTTGTTATTGAATTTCCCATAGAGATTTGAAAATGTGCCTGCTTTTGATGCTCAATATTTATGATTTTTTCTGCAGTAGTTTCCTTAACTTCAAGCCTTTTATCCAGCCAGCTGTATATATCTGAATTATCCACTCCATTATTCCTTAAAACCTTAATAAAGCTTTCAGTTAAATGGGAATTAAAGCTTATTTCTCTTTCCTCCAGTTTTTTTAGTTCATCTTCTAATTTTCCGGAGTTAATTGCAGTAATAAGTCTGTCAGCTAGTATTTCGCCCTTTAATTTTTCTTCTTCGGTATAAATAATATTTTCTGATATTTTACTTATATTTTGAATTAGAGCAATTCTAATCATAATGGGAAGAGCCCATAGCTCACCCATAAGTAAAATAGTATTTTTCTGATAGGCATTAATAAAACCTTCAATAGTATCTTCGTCCAGCCTACCGTCAGAATGAGAAATTAGTTCCACAGCAATATGATAGGCCCTGGGATACCCCTTCATAATACCTCTCTTAATAATAGGAAGCCCTTTATAATAAGACACGGGCATACTATGCTTAATATCCTTATATTCTTTTTCTATTAAGTAAAGATTATCAAGCATCCACTCAGCAGCAGGAACTATCTCATTATTACTTTTTACCTGTTTATCTATATTTTCATATGCCTTAATTATCTGTTCATAGCTTCTATCTAAACTTTTAATAAGCTTTCTTTTGCAATTAGATTTCTTAGACACATCAGAATAATACTGAGATATCTCTAAAGCGTGTTTTTCTAATTCTTCTTTATTAATACTAATGGTTGGAACGTCTTCCATCAAGTTGTGTTCATCTATATCTCTGTTTCTAATTAATATATATAGTATAAACAACCCTATGAATATTACTGCTGTTGTATAAACATAGAACATTCCATCAGCTCCTAACTTTTTTAATGCAAAACTTAGTATACCCGATAAAAATAAAAAATATGAAGGAGCATAATAGATTTTTGTAAAATCAGAAATAATATTCTTAGTGAAGCCCGTTACTTAAGTTCCGATTATAAAGAGACCTAATTTATAAATAGAAATAATAATACAGCTACCTACTTTATACTATAAGCAAACCATCTAAAAAAACTCCCTATATTTCTAAAAGAAACTATATTGCATATTAATTCAGTAAGCTTTCCAAACTTTCTATAAAATAAATTAAATGCTAAAAATGGAATCCATTGTTTTTTAGATTCTGGTAGCCTTTTCATTATATTTTTCAAAGTGTACACTTCTTTATATATCCATAAATAGCCATTATATAATTCTTCTGCTGTTATATTCTTGGGTTTATACACCACATGGGCAGTATTATAATTAGATAAGTTGTAATCTACAATTCTATTTTCCTCTATTAATGATGAGTATAGCTTTGTACCAGGGTAGGGGGTAAGGATATGTGAGGTTACTGTTTCTATCTTATTTTTGACTATCCAATCTAATGTACTCTTAAAAACAGAGACATCATCTTCATCTAATCCGAAAACAAAACTTGCATTTATCATTATTCCTCTTTTGTGGATTTCATCAACAAGTTTCTCATATCTATTCACACTATTTTGCACTTTATGGACACTATCTAATGACTTACTATTTATACTTTCAAAACCTATAAATAAGCTTTGACAACCTGCCTCCTTCATATCATCTAATAATTCATGCATTTCCAATATATTAGAAGTAACCGCTGCATTCCACTTAAGTTTAAGAGGTTTTATTTCCTCTAATAATTTTTTTGTCCATTTGGGATTTCCAATAAAATTATCATCAATAAACATTATGTGCCTTGTTTTTAGTGCATTAATGTCTTTTATTACATCATCTATAGGCCTGTTAATACAAGTTTCAAGTACATTTTTGCAGCTATTATAACAGAAATCACATTTAAAAGGACATCCCCTACTTGTACTAATTATGTTAGTATATAAATACTTTTTATTATCAATAATGTCGTAAGCTGGCGCTATCATTTCTTTCCCAATAATATTCTCCATATCATAATATATCTTCTTAAGATCATTATTTTCTTTATCCTTAAGGATTTTTGTCCATACTCTCTCAGCCATTCCTACACATATTGCGTCAAAGCTATTCAGAACCCCCTCTGGATCTGCTGTAATATGTATACCTCCAGCAATTACTGTTACTCCACGTTTTTGGAACTCCTTGGATATTTCCTCTGCTCTATTCATTACATCCACAGTGACGGTAATTGCTATCAAATCTACAGGTTCATCAAAATCTATCTTTTCAACATTTTCATTTTGAATAATTACTTCATGCTCTTTTGGCGTAAGGTTTGCTATTGTGAGTAATGCTAAAGAAGGCGCCATTCTTGTTTTTAGCTTTGTATCCATAGGCCTTGGCACCATTTCCGGTTGAATTAATTTTATCTTCATAGATTATCTCCTCCAATAAACATTATTCAGCATTTGACTTGTCTTTTTTCGGAATGTTGGGGCATCTTAATCCGCTATGGGATATAAGTGTTGTATGAGTATAGAATAACATAATTGTTATCGTTTATCAATAAATTTTTATCGATTAAAAGCTCCAGTCAATGTATAATAATGACTGGAGCTGAATTGTAATTATTTCTTAATTTTTACGTTTATTATATCTCATTACTTATCAAGTCTTCATAGGTTTGTCTTCTGCAAACAAGCCGAGTTTCCTTTTCATTAACAAATACTACAGCAGCCTTTGGTATTTTATTATAATTGCTGGACATGGAATACCCATAAGCACCAGTTGACAAAACTGCTAAAATATCTCCACTTTCTACTTTAGGTAAACTAACATCACTTAATAGTATATCTCCTGATTCACAGCATTTTCCTGAAATAGTAACCCTTTCTTTAGTGCTATCTTCAGCTCTATTTGCAAGCAAACACTCGTACTCAGCCTTATATAGTGCAGGCCTAATGTTATCTGTCATTCCACCATCTACTGCAACATATTTTCTTATGTCTTCTATTTCTTTTATGGAACCTATGGTGTAAAGGGTAGTTCCAGCTTTTCCAATTATTGATCTACCAGGCTCAATAGTGAGACTGGGCAGGTTAATATTTAAAGTTTTTGCAGTTATCTCTGCTTTATTGATAATGGAGGAGCAAAAATCTTCTATACTCTTAGGTTTATCCCCTTCTCTATAATGAATACCAAAGCCGCCCCCCAAATCTAATTCTTGTATCTCATAATGAAGCTTTTCTTTTATATCAGAAATAAGCTTTAACATAATCACTACTTCGTCCTCATAGGGCTCAATATCAAAAATCTGCGACCCAATATGCGAGTGAAGTCCAATAAGTTCTATATTAGGCAGCTCAATGGCCCTTTTTACAGCATCTAAAGTATCATTATTTAAAATGGAGAATCCAAATTTTGAGTCTATCTGCCCTGTTTTTATATAGTCATGGGTGTGGGCTTCTATACCTGGAGTTATCCTCAATAATATCTTTTGTATTTTATTATCTGACTTAGCAATTTCATTTATCTTTTCAATTTCAAAATAGTTATCTACTACAAACTTTCCAACTCCATTTTTTATGCCAAATTCTATTTCTTCTAGGGTTTTATTATTTCCATGGAAATATACTTTTTCAATGGGAAAACCACTTTTAATTGCTGTATATAGTTCACCGCCTGAAACCACGTCAAGACAAAGACCTTCTTCCTTTATTAACTTGCACATAGCTAAGGTTAAAAAAGCTTTTCCAGCATAGGCAACTCTATTTCCAGCTTCTAATGCCTTAAAAGCACTGAGGTATCTTTTACATTTAGTTCTAACGAAGGCTTCATCAATAACATAAAGTGGGGTACCATATTCTTTAGCTAGTTTTACTGTACTTACCCCTCCTATAACTAACTCATTATTTTCTATTTTAACATTTCCAAAAAACTGCATTGGGTACCTCCTTAAAATATTTATAAATTGAATTCTTCTGCAACAATATTTATTGCTTTAAGCTTGTCTTCTTGTTTAATAGCACAGGTAATTCTAATTTCTGAGGTAGTTATCATCTTTACCTTAATGTTATTCTTGCTAAAAAGCTTGAACATCTTCGCAGCAACTCCTGAAGTAGTTTTCATACCAATTCCCACCATAGAAAACTTTGTAATATCTTCATCTATACTAATACAATCTTTTTTGGCATAAATCCCCACCACTTCCATGCTTTCCTTCAAATCCTCTTTTGGAACTGTAAAGGAAATATTCACTCTTTCATTTATTGGGGAAGTCTGACTTATCATGTCGATGTTTATTTTTCTGCTTGCTAATCCTTCAAAGAGGTTTGATAATACATTTATATCATAGCTAATATTTTCAATAGTTATTGCTACATCATCATCACTCGTAGCTAGGCCAGTTACTGCTTTTCCTTCCATATTCATTTTATTATATACCTCCTTAATTACTGTTCCTTTAATATCACTGTTACTTAGCCCTACATAAATTGGCACACCATATTTTTGGCCAAGTTCCACTGATCTTGAATGCATTACCTGAGCACCAAGGCTCGCAAGTTCAAGCATTTCCTCATAATCGATTTCTTTTATTTTATTTGCTTTGCTATATTTTCTAGGATCAACGCTGTATATTCCATCAACATCAGTATATATTTCGCAGATTCCATTTAACTTAACTGCTATAGCAACAGCTGTGGTATCAGAGCCCCCTCTTCCTAAGGTAGTAATATCTCCTTCTTCATTTACACCCTGAAAACCAGCTACAATTATTATTTTATCTTCCTTTAAACTGTTTCGAATTTTACTTCCATCAATATCATCTATTAAGGACTTACCATAATTTCCAATCGTTTTTAAGCCAATTTGATAGGCAGTGTAACTTACAGCATCATAACCTAAATCCTTAAGTGTCATTGCAAGAAGGGATGAAGAAATCATCTCTCCAGTTGATAGCAGTGCATCTAACTCCCTTTTGTCAGGATTATCTGTTATTTTCTTTGCTAATGCTATAAGCTCATCAGTAGTATCTCCCATTGCAGATACTACAACAACAAGGCTGTCTCCTTTTTCCTTGCGCTTTATAATGCTGCTTGCAACCTGCTTTATTTTTTCAATTGTTCCTACTGAACTTCCGCCATATTTTTGAACCACAACCCTCATATTTTGTCCTCCTTTGAATCTTTATGCAATAGTTTTTTGCTGGATAAAAAAATAAATGCAGCAAAGGAACACCCTTGCTGCATTAAATACAATAGTATTTTACAACTCTGTGTACCTTGTAGCTCTCCACTATTTTCATAGTGACAGCAATACATATATTTTATGCATTGCCAGGAAACATACCTGTCAATATACTTCCTTCGGCCATAACTCCTTTTACCATGCATTTTGGCGTACCCGCTCCGAATGGTTACTAATAGTTACGGCACCTCTACCCTAGGTAGATATTTAATTGTAATTTAAATTAATAATCTTAAATTGTACTTTAACATATTAACTTGTAAAATGCAAATAGAAAATACTTAATGATTAGCATTATTTTAGCAAATGTGGCACGAGAAACTTCCTCGTGCCACATGTTGCATTTTTAAATTCTATAGAATTCTTCAAAAGATTTTATAGCATAGCTGTGGTCCATTACTCCACCAAGCTCCCTTACAGAGTGCATTGCAAGAATTGGAGTACCCATATCTACTGAGCGAATCGCAAGATGTGTGGAAGTAATTGGGCCTATGGTAGAGCCTCCTGGTGAATCAGATCGATTAACAAATCTCTGTACCGGAACACCAACTTTCAAGCAGATTTGCTCATAAACTGCTGCAGTGTTGCTGTCAGTAGTATAGCTTTGGTTTGCTGCTAGTTTTATTACTGGTCCCTTGTTTATTATCGGTCTATTAACAGGATCCGCCTTTTCTTCGCTGTTTGGATGAAGTGCATGTGCTAAGTCTGCAGATATCATAAAGCTTTTTGAAATAGCTCTGAAAAAACTCTCTCTGTTCCCACCTAATGAAAGAACTATTCTTTCTAGAATATTGGAAAGCACCTCAGAATCAGCTCCCTGTTTAGTGTGACTTCCTACTTCTTCGTTGTCAAAGGCTATCATAACATTGGTAGCTTCCGAAGCTTCTACATTTGTGATTGCTTTTATGCCTGCATGGACCATAGCTAAATCATCCAATCTGGAGCAGGATATAAATTCATTGTTTAAACCTATAACTTTACCTTTTTCAAATTCATAAAGGTATAAATCAAAGTCTAATATGTCCTTAATATCTACCTTTAACTCATTTGCTATTACACTTAATAGATAATTGTTCTTCTCAAAGCCTTCACTTATCATTGATAGAAGTGGAAGAGTATCCTTTTGGCCATTTATCTCATAACCCTTATTTATATTTCTGTTCATGTGTATAGCTAAATTAGGTATTATTAATATAGGTCTGTTTATATTAATAAGCCTTGTTTCAGGATTAAGTATGTTTTTACCTTTTAAAATAACTCTTCCAGCAGCTGAAAGTGGCCTATCAAACCAAGTACTTAATATGGGCCCACCATATATTTCAGTATTAAGCTTAACATAATTATTTTCAGATACTATTTCCGGCCTTGGCTTAATTCTAAAGCTAGGTGAATCTGTATGGGCTCCGATCAATTTAAAGCCATTTACTTCAATGTTTCCTTTTCCAACAACAAAGGCAATAATTGCGGAGTCATTTTTAGTTGTAAAATATTTTCCGCCTTTATTAAGCTTCCAAGCCTCTTCTTCTTTCAATTCTGTAAAACCTTTTTCTAATAAGTTATTCTTTACACTTAAGGCAGCATGAAAGGCAGATGGACTTTCATAAATAAAATCAATTAACTCTTCTGCAAGTTTTAGTTCCTGCTCCATTTTTATTCCCCCTATGTATTTTCTAGACTTGTTATTACATAATGTTAGCTTTTATCGCAAATTATATTAAAAGTATAACAAATAAATATATATTTTTTCTACCCATTTAATAAATTTGTTTTCATCTTTGGTATAATATACTATATTAAAACGTTAAAAGTAACAATGTAAATAGTGAAGTTTGTTTAATATGCTTGAACAGGAGTGCATACTATGTTTTCAAAATTTCTAGTTTCAAAATTCATTAAGGATAGTAATAATATAAAAAATGAAAAGGTAAGAAGTGCCTATGGATACTTAGGTGGGATAGTTGGTATAACTTTAAATGCTCTTTTGTTTTTAGTAAAGTTTTTCGTAGGACTAGCAACTCACAGTATAGCAATTACGGCTGATTCCTTTAATAATTTAACAGATACAGCCTCATCAATTATAACCATAGTTGGCTTTAAGCTATCTAATAAGCCAGCTGATGAAGAACATCCCTTTGGTCACGGCAGAATAGAATACTTATCTGCACTAGCAGTTTCCTTTTTAATAATGCTTGTAGGATTTCAATTTATAAAAGAATCCTTTAATAGAATATTACATCCTGTAAAAATTCATTTTTTATTTATACCTTTTATATTAATCTTAGCTTCTGTAATAGTTAAAATCTGGCTCAGCAGTTTTAATAAGTTTATTGCAAATTCCATTAGTTCTAAGGCATTAAAAGCTTCTTCCTTTGATGCCTTAGCTGATGTTATAGTTTCAAGTATAACTGCCATATCCCTTTTACTTTCAAGGTGGATTTCTTTTCCTATAGATAGTTATCTTGGAGTGCTTGTAGCTCTATTTATTCTATACTCGGGTTTTTCACTTACAAAGGATACCTTAAATCCATTACTTGGAGAAGCTCCTGATCCAGAGTTAGTAGAAGGTATTAAAAGTGGGGTTTTGAAATACGATCATATAAGCGGTGTTCATGATTTAGTAATTCATAATTATGGCCCCGGCCGCTGCATGGCTTCAATTCATGCGGAAATACCTTATGATATTTCAGTTGTAACTATTCATGAAATAATAGATAAAGCTGAAAAAGAGCTTTCAAAGGAATTAAATATTTATTTAGTAATTCATATGGATCCTATTAATACTGAAAGCAAGGAAGTAAGTAAGGCAAAAGAACTTTTAGAGGAAATTCTTAAAAACTTTCCAAAGGTTAAATCCATGCATGATTTCAGAGTGGTTGGTGAAGGCGAGTATAAAAATTTAATATTTGATTTGGTGGTAGAACAAAGTAGAGGTTTAAATAATGAGTCTGAAGATAAGTTAAAAAAAGCTATAGATACAGAGGTTAAAAAATATTACCCTCAATATAATGCAAAGATTACAATTGACAAGGAATTTACGGTTTTATAGACTGATGCAAATTAAGTAATAACTCATGTGGCTGTCATTATTTTAATATTTAGATAGCTGCTCTTTAATGCCGTGCATTCCTGCTCTGCAGGTTTTAGTCTTATATAAATTATTATTTATATTAGACATGGTGCGGCAGCTATGACACCACAAAGTTAGTTAACTGTTTGTTACATCTATTAGCTGAAAATTGTTTTTATTTGCTTCTATTTTTTTAATTAAGCTTAATTTCCTTTTATAGTTTTTGCTTTCTTTTTCTAAATTTATATTAATATAAAAGTTTTCAATAAGAGCATCTAATACCTTCATAAATTCATCGTAACAGTCAAAGGGATTAGTTGGATAATATTCAAGCCTTAAATCTTTATTAATAAATCTAATTCCATTTTTAGTACTTTCCACTAAAACCTTAATCTTCTCATTTTTATATTGTAATAGTCTTCTTGATAAATTTAGACTTCCTGCTTTATCTATATTAATTGACCTGCCGCAAGAGGTACATAACATTATCTCCTTTGAAAATCTATTTGACTTTGATTTATTATAGCAATATGGGCAAGTATAAAAAATGCTGACCCCACTAACCCTTATTACATTTTTTAGTCCGCTGCCCATTAGTTTGCAGGTCATTATATTACACAGTTTATTATAATCACTGCAATTAATTTTGGGTATAAAGCTTTTTCCCTGTTTATTTTGAAAGGTTAAGTTATCTCCCCTATCAATAAGCTTTTCCATAATTACCTGGCATCTATTTTTTAGTGCAACTTTTACTAATTTATTAGCAATTTTATTTAACATGTCCTCAGTAATGTTATCTTGTATTTCTTCATGACCTTCACAAATTAAACTGCTTTTATAATCAACTACCGCATAATTAATAGCGCTTTCATTACCCCTGCTTATTCCCATATAATTTACCGTTTCTACAATATCTACTTTTTTAACTATATTAATAGATAAATAGTATTCCTTCTTACGCTTTATAAGTCTTGCGGTTTTTAAAATTTCCGGATTATAAATTGCATCCTTTAGATACTTCTCCTGCCATTTTCCAAAGGCCAATGTGAAAATCACATAAGTTTTTTTACCGGTACCTTCTTTGTATACTTCCTTATTTTTATCCAAGTACTTAAGTTCATTATTATAAGTTTTGGTAGTCCTTTTCCTTTTTTTATTTCTCACATTCATTAAATATATTTTTGCATAATACCTATCTTTTTCCGCATCATATAATAAACTGTAATTTCTTACTTTAGAATATCTGCAAAAGAATATAGGCCTAAGATTTGAACCATTATTAGCAGGAAAGCTTACACTTTTATTTTTTGATCTTAAGCTAAGAAAGCCAGCCATGGTGCTAGAAAAATCTAATTTAAGTGAATCCTTAAAGGGTTCTATATTAAATACATTTAAACCCTTTAAGGTATCTTTATCTATCCATTTAGATATTATATTAGCTCTATAATTTCTATTATAGTCTTTAAAACTTTCCTCAATAACATCAATTTCTTTTGAAGCTTTACCCATTAAATATTCATAAGCCCTAGTGTAATTCTCTAAAGCCTCATCAATTATTTCTCGCTTAAGTAAACCAGGCTTAAATAACTTAAGCTCAATAGTTTGCATAGCTACATTCATAATATTCACCACTTCGACAAATTATAGGGGACGGTTCCTAATGATTCTATGCAAATCTTAAATCTTAAGGTGTGATCACCTGTGAAATCATAAGAATCAAATCATAAGGAACCGTCCCTTGTGATTAAAAGTATTCTACGATTACACTTTTCCCTAAACTTTTTAGGCAGTTTTCCATATCATTAACAAGTTTAAGCTTCATCCCTAAATTTAAAGGAAATTCAGGATTTTGATGTGCCGGATTAATTGCTCTTCCCACAAAAAAATGTATGGATGTACTTTCCTCTAATAAAAGCTTGGCAAGTTTAGAAGCTCCGTCTTCCTTATTAATATTAACTAGATCTTCCATTATATTATCAGAGGAAATATATTTTTCAGCATATTCAAGTGCCTTATATAAGGTAAGTACACCTTCAGTAGTTAACTCCACCCCTTCTATTTTTGCAGTTGGTGGTATAGAGGGATCTATATAATTAAAACTTGTAATAATTTCTTTTTCAATTACTCTGCTGACAATTTGTGCAGTGGTTCCTCCGCAGATTACCTTTTTTCCCTCCTCCTTCATAAATTTTCTTACAACATACTCATCAAGACTTCTATCTAAAGGAGGGCCGACTAAAATATTTACCGGGGAAGCGCTACGAGCTTTAACAGCTACAACAGTGGTATCATCTCCTGGCTTTCCGGAATACAGGCTGTCGCAGGCAGATAAAATAATATTAGAAATATTTTTCACTGAAATATCCTTCTTATAAATTTGCTGTGTATATTCTTTAAGGTTATCCCACTGCCAGCCTAAATTAAGGCACTCTCCTATACCAGCATGAATTGCACCATCAGTTACTAAAACAAGGATATCTTCAGGTGAAACTATAAATCTGCTTTCTTTAATTAACTTTCCATTTACATCTCTATTAATCTTTTCTATAGCCTCAAACTTTCCACTTTTGAGTCTTATAATGGAGGGGTTATCAAACTCCACTAAATAGGCTTCTCCATTTTCATATATTTGAAGTATTGAGAAGGTTGAATAAGCTAAATCCCTTACTTTGCAAACAGGTAGTGTAAAAGCAATAGTTTCAACTGCTTCCTCAAGGCTTGACCCCATTGAAAGCATTGTTCCGATTATTTTACTAGTTAAGGTTGCAAGTATATTAGCTTTAACTCCGCTGCCAAGTCCATCAGCCAGTACAATTATTACAGAATCTTCATTTCTAATTACCTCAACCTTATCTCCGCAAAGTTCTTCTTTATATTTTTTTAAGCTAGCATAATCAACATCAACAAAGATACTCATTTATCTTCACCCATGTCCGTTTGTATTGATTTCTTTAATTTTGTGAGAGCTACCTTAGTTTCTGCAGTAGTTTCACCTAAAAGACTTGCTATTTCTTGTGCTACCCTCATTTGTTTATCTATAACCTTTTGTGCTATATCTACAGTTTCATTTCTGACTTTCTTTATCTTTTCTAGCTGTTTTTCTTCTTTAGTTATGTCCTTCATTATTATAATTATCATATTATTTTCTTTTAAATATAAAATAGACTGTTCCACTACAACATCATATTTTAAATATACATATTTACTATTTAAAATATTAGCTTTAGTGTCATTTACGGTAATAATATCTATACAATCTAAAACCTCAAAAATATTTCTATTTTGAAGTTCCGCATATTCCAATTTAAAAAGCTTTCTTGCAGCCACATTGACTTCCTGAATTGTAAGATCCTCAGACAAAGCAAAAATAGCGTTTGGAGTTGAACCTATTATAACATTTGATATAGATTCTGCTCTTTCCCTCATATATGGAACACACATATGAAGCTCAGCTTTTTTGTTATAAACTGCAATAGCCTTATCTCTGCAGCTGCTATATCCACAGGCGCCGCAATTTAATTCCTGCTCTTTAGTGAATTTGCCTACTTTTCTTAAAATATCTCTAATTATACTTTCATCTGGTATAAGATAAGTTTCTGATCTATCCTTAAAATTTTTTACTAAATCAACCTTTGTTTCATAGGTATTTAATCTGCTAGGCTTAGAACTTGATTTATTAATATATTCAAGCAGCCTTTCTCTAAGTCCTAAAAAACCGGGATTATCTGAATTCATGCAGGCCCCGCCTAAACATGCCCCACTGCAGCTATTCATTTCTATGAAATAGTCCTTAACTTTTCCTTGTTTTATTTGTTCTAAAACATCTATGCAGCGATCTATTCCATCAAATTTTAGCATTTTGTATTTATATTCTCTTGTATTTCCAAGTGACTTAATTATGCCTCCAGGGGCAGGATAGTATCTTGCATTAAAATTAAAATGTACATCTTTAAGCTCTGCTTCTTCTTGAGTATCAAAGCTTAAATTTTCATCCTTTATCCACTGCTCTAATTCCTCAAAGGTTATTACTGCGTCTACCACAGCTTCCTCATGAAGTTCCCTGCCTTCTTCCTTTTTAGAAAGGCATGGACCAACAAACACCACTTTTATCCTTGAGCCATATAGTTCTTTAAGCATTTTTGCATGAGCTATCATCGGAGATATCACAGGTGCCATTTGATCAATTAGTTCTGGATAATGTTTTTCAATTAAATTAACTACAGTAGGACATGCTGTAGTTATAATATTTCTCATATGCTTTTTTTCTAATAGCTTTTTATATTCATTTGATACTACGGCAGCTCCAACAGCTGTTTCTTCAATATATGCAAAGCCAAGCTTCTGAAATACAGAATAAGCCTGCTTTAAATCAGATAAATTAAATGCTGCTGTAAAGGAAGGAGCTATACTCGCATATACTTTCAGCTTCTTATTCACAAAGCTCTTTACCTTGTCCACATCATTTCTAACGCTCTTAGCATTCTGAGGGCATACCTGCAGACACTTTCCACAAAAAATACAACCTTCTTCAATTACTTGTGCATGATCGTTCTTCAAGGAAATTGCTTTAACAGGGCAACTTCTAATACATTTATAACAATTTTTGCAATTAACTTCTTTAAATTGTATTGTATTCATAAATCCTCCATAATGCATGTAGATTTACTTACAAAACAATAATAAATCATTGAAGTTTTTTAGTCAAATTTTTATCAATAAGTAATAACTCATGTGGACTCCATTATATGGCTGCCACTAAATATTCCTTCTCAACTTTTCTTGTTTTGAGTTCATAATAATAGCATGGATACTTTTCTAGATTATACTCTTCAGGCTTTTTATGAAAAACAAAACCTGTAAGTTCACACATGCATTTACTGATATTCTGACTCTTAATACGAGCTGTTTTATAATAATTACATTGATCACAATATAACATAATTATCGCTCCTTATTTTAATTTTCTTTATTAAGTGAATTTGTATTTACCCTAATTGGATAATAACAATTGTTAAAATTTCTTTCAAACAACTCTATAATTTTTCCTTTTTTTAATTTTTAATAATATATTATTAGATACGGTTTTTTTAGAATATTTTTCTATTATTCCTTATAGCAAGTGGATTTATAACTATAATACAGTAAAACAAACTTACTAGGTTTTTACTATAAAATTTTAATTTGATAAATAAATAACAAGGTGTTATACTTTTTGTATATTAATTACTGTTAGAGGTGAGATATATGACCATAACTGTATGTATAGGCAGCAGCTGTCATTTAAAGGGCTCTTATGACATAGTTCATATGCTGCAAAAGCTTATTAGTGAACATAATTTAGAAGACAAGGTTGAAATTAAAGCTTCCTTTTGTCTTGGAGACTGTAAAAATGGTGTTTGCGTAAAAGTCGACGAAGGCCCTATAATATCTGTAAAAAAAGAAAATGTTAATGATTTCTTTAATGATTACATTGTTAAAAGCATTTAGCAGCCTTTGTTTTAAGTTTGACTTCTTTAAAAGCCTTAAAGCTAATTAATGAGATTTTGTATTTACCCTATAAAATCAATTTAGAGAGAAGTGAAACCATGCGAAATTTTGAAAGTGACGTCCAACTTATAAAGCATGAAGTTTTAAAGGAAGTTATTAAGCATACCTTACAAGGTGATATTAAAAAGAAATATAGAGCAGTTGCTAAAACTATCATACCTGGCCCAAAGCCTCGAACCCGCTGCTGCATTTATAAAGAAAGAGAAATTATTGTTGAAAGAGTTAAGCTTGCAATGGGTGGCAATAAGAAAAACAAAAATATTATTGAAGTAATAAATATAGCCTGCGATGAATGTCCCATTAACCGTTTTACAATAACTGAAGCCTGCAGGGGCTGTCTAGCTCACAAATGTTCTGAAGCTTGCCCAGTAGGTGCAATTTATAATGTAAATCAAAGATCCTATATTAATACTGATAAATGTATAGAATGCGGCAGATGTAAAAGTGTATGCCCGTATAATGCAATTTCTGATGTAATGAGACCTTGCAGGCGAGCTTGCAATGCAAAAGCCTTAAGCTTTGATGAAAACAAAAAGGCTATTATTGATAATGAGAAATGTATACAATGCGGATCTTGTGTTTATCAATGCCCTTTTGGAGCTATAATGGATAAGTCTTTCGTATATCCCGTGGTAAATCTATTAGAAAAAGCTAAGAGTGAGGAGGACCTCCTTGTATATGCTGTTATTGCACCGGCAATTTCAAGTCAGTTTACTTATGCAAGTATAGGACAAGTAGTTACTGGCATTAAAAAGCTGGGCTTTCATGATGTTGTAGAAGTAGCATTAGGCGCAGATATAGTTGCACTTCAGGAAACTGAAGAATTTGCTCATAAAGCTGAGAATAAAAAAACTATGACAAGCTCCTGTTGTCCTGCTTTTGTAAGTTTTATTAATAAGAATTATCCCGAGCTTATGCCAATGGTTTCTACCACTGTTTCACCTATGATAGCTATATCAAAACTCATAAAAAATATTGATAGTAAAGCAAAAGTAGTTTTTATAGGTCCCTGTACTGCAAAGAAAGCTGAAATTAATGAGAAAGACATTAAGGGCATAACAGATTATGTAATTACCTTTGAAGAGCTGGATGCAATGCTGGATGCCTACAATATTAATATTAAAGAATGTGAAGATACCCCATTAAACAATGCTTCCTTCTTTGGAAGAATATTCGCCCGCTCCGGTGGACTAACTGAAGCAGTTAAAAATATTATTGAAACAAAAAACTTAGCTGTAGAATTTAAGCCAATAAGCTGCGATGGATTACAAGAATGTGATAAAGCGCTTAAACTCTTGAAATTTAACAAGTTAGCCGCAAATTTCGTGGAAGGAATGGCCTGCACTGGCGGCTGCATTGGAGGTGCTGCTTCACTGTGTCATGGCATAAAGGATAAAAACGAAGTTGATAAATATGGTAAACTTGCACTTGAAAAACAAAGTGAAGATTCTTTAATAGTCTTTAAACTAGATAAAATAAATTTAAAAAGAAATTATAAATAAAATTAATTTATAAAATCATAATTTCTCCTTAATTAAATTGTATCAATTTACGAAATTATCATCAATACATTTTATAGAATTTTTAAAATATTTTGAATTATCACTCACTTGGTAATAAAGAATGAATGTTACAGGTTTCAATATCTGTAACATTTTTTCATACTAATCATAAAATGAATTGATAAGCAATATAGAGTACAATATGTAAGGAGGTTTAAATGAATAATAATACACCATTCTTTTGTCCTTTCTCTCTTCCCCAAAGCCCTTATACTTTTCCCAATGAATATGAAAATCTGAGAAGTATTAACGATTTTAATGAAACTTATGAGAATGAAACCTTTGAAAACAACGAAATGCAAGCTACTCCCGCAGTTAACGATGCAGATGCCCCTATAGATGAGATGAATAATGTGCAAATTGGCTATAGTATTGGAAACATAATAGTTGCACCTTCCCGTGATAGATGGAGCAGATGGCAAAACCTTGGTGGAGCTTTAGCCTCGGCTCCTGCAGCTGCCTCCTGGGCTCCTAATAGACTTGATGCATTTGCCGCTGGAACTAATCATGCTTTATATCATAGGTGGTGGAATGGCTCTCGTTGGAGCAACTGGGTAAGCCTTGGTGGAAGAATAACTTCAGCACCTGCTGCAATTTCTACAAGAAACAATAGAATAAATGTATTTGCAAGAGGCACTGATAATGCTATGTGGCATATATTCTGGAACGGTTCTAGATGGAGTAACTGGGAAAGCTTAGGGGGCTCCTTAACCTCAGCTCCTGCTGCTGCCTCTTTTTCATCCGATAGAATAGATACCTTTGTTCGAGGTACAGACAATGCCCTCTGGCATAAATGGTGGAATGGCTCTCGTTGGAGCAATTGGGTAAGCCTAGGCGGAAGATTATTTTCTTCACCTGCTGCTGTTTCCTGGGGAAGAAATAGAATTGATGTATTTGCACTTGGCCAAAATAACAGATTAATTCATATTTGGTGGAATGGTTCTAGGTGGAGCAGATGGGAGAACCTTGGCGGTAGATTATTCTCAGCTCCTGCAGTTTCTTCTAGAGCTAGCAATAGGCTTGAAGTATTTGCAAGAGGCCTTAACAATCAAGTAATTACCATGTCTTGGAACGGTTCTCGTTGGAGCAATTGGAGTAGTATTGGGGGAAATATAACCTTAAGTCCAGCTGCTGTTTCCTGGGGACCAAACAGAACCGACGTCTTTGCTAGGGGACGGAATAATTCCTTGTGGCATATTTGGAGAACCTAGATTAAAGAATAAACCCAAAGCTGAAGCGTTGTTAGTCTGAAATAAGGTCAACACTTGGCTTTGGGTCTATTTAAACCTCTTTTGCAGCCATTAACTTATGAAGCATATTTGATATATTGCAGCTATTTTTCAGCTACTTTCCCTACCGGAGCAATATAAATTACAAACTCATCCTCGCCGTCAAGTTTTAATAATTCATTTGCCTTTTCCTGATTATAGTCTCCAACAGCAACAGTCCCACAGCCTATTGCTTCACTAGCTAAATAAAGATTTTGACATATATGCCCGGAATCTTGAAGGATTGTTTTATGGGCAGCAATGTCATATTTCCACTCAGTTCTATAAGGAATACAGCTCCACATAAAGATAACAGGAGCCGTACTTACATAGCTTTGCCCTGAAACAGCTTCAGTGACCTTTGTATCAATATTTTCTTCATCAAATAAATAAACAAGCTTATGTTCTATTGGTATGTATCTATATATTCCCTCTCTTAACCCCTCAACCTTATTAATTATTAAGTAAGTTTCAAAGGGATGACATGCTCCACCGGATGGAACAGGCCTAAAACTAGCAAAATTCACCTTTCCAACTACCTTTTTAATTCCTTGAGTAACCCATAGTAGGAATGAGAGTTCTTTAACTGTAAGACCTTCTTTTTCATAAACTCTGCTGCTTTTTCTATTCATTAAGCAGTCAAATATATTACTCTTTGTTATTACACTGTTATTTACCTTTGGAAGAGTAATCATTTCATGTCCTTCTGGAACCTCCTTTTGAATTAGAGGCTGCTTAATCCCCTTATGTTTATCTGTTTCTATATCCTTTAAGGAATTAAAATTAGCCTTAAGCCATTGTCTTTGTATTTTATTTCTATCCATAATAGCCTCACTCCCATATTCCTCTATAATACTTACGATTATTAATTGTTATGCATCTTTCTTTTTATTAACAATGAAGCTAAAAAAGATGTATGAACAATTAATTTTTAGAAATCTAACTCTTCTTTTTCAATATATTCTAAATTAATAATTTAAACTTGTCAATTTTATTGTTCCTACCATGAAAATCATTACTTCTATTAAATTCTTATTATTACATTTAAAATATTATTTTCTTTTAATCTCCAATTTCGGATTTTAATTAAAAATTATCCTTGCACCTTTTTAACTGTTTCTGCATAAAATATATTGATTTGATTTTATAGGAGTGTGAATTATGAAAGGAAAAGCAACTGACTTATTTCCAGGCGGCAATACCTCCAAGGGATTCTATTCCTTCTATAGGTATATATTAGGTCAAGACGAGGCAAGAAGAATTATTTGTATAAAAGGCGGTCCTGGAACAGGAAAATCCTCACTTATGAAAAAAATAGCAGCTCACTTTAATGAGAAAGGCTATGACATAGAATATCATCATTGCTCCTCTGATAATAATTCCCTAGATGGGGTTGTAATTAAAGGGCTTAATGTTGCAATACTTGATGGTACAGCACCACATGTAGTTGACCCTGTAAATCCTGGTGCAGTAGATGAAATACTAAATATGGGGGAAT
This sequence comes from Candidatus Clostridium stratigraminis, assembly GCF_045310675.1. NCBI lineage: Bacteria > Bacillati > Bacillota > Clostridia > Eubacteriales > Clostridiaceae > Clostridium > Candidatus Clostridium stratigraminis. The sequence continues at coordinate 232,797 of NZ_JBJHZZ010000002.1, read as the reverse complement.
GCTGGAATGAGGTGGGCTTTACTCAATATAGAAAAAATATAATTGACATTAATAAAGAGGTAGGAAAGACCTTTAGAAGGGCTTATAGATTTATAGGTGCTGCCAAAGCTGTACATGACGATTTAAGCAATTATAATAATGAAGCCTTAAATAACGGTAAATTAAATAAGCTAATGGAAGAATTAAAAGATAAAATATTTAAAACCCCTGTAACAGGAAATGCTTATGAAAGGCACTTATTTGCAACAGCCTTCACTCCAAATGGAATAATAACCTATGTGGATTCTATTCTTGATGGCTATAAAGAGGTTTATGTTCTAAATGGCGGACCAGGTACTGGCAAAACTGATGTATTAGATTATTTATCAAGGGAAGCTTTAAAAAGAGGGCTTTCAGTACAAATATTCCATGATCCTTTAATTCCAGAGAGACTTGAGCATATTCTTATTCCTGAGCTAAGCACAGCAATAGTCACCTCCAATGAAATAAATCAAAAAAAACTAATAGGAAAGCAAATTTATATGGATAACCTATTGAATTCTTATATAATCAATAAAAACAGAGAAGAAATAAACTATGATACAGAACTCTTCTATGAGCTTTTAAATAAAGGGCTTAAGCTTATAGCTTCTGCAAAGGTTCTCCATGATCAAATGGAAACCTATTATATTCCAAATATGAATTTTGATAAAATAGATGATGTAACTAGAAAACTTATTGAAAAGCTAGAGGGTTATGAAAAAGAGTTCAAAGTAAGTGAGCAATAATTTAATCCTTAAGTACATGGCTATGTTACAATTAATTTAATGGTATATAAAAAATAGCTTCAAGAGCAAGGAATTTATTCTTTGCTCTTGAAGCTTATAATGTGAAAAATTTTACGGCTTCAAAACCAATATTAAATTAATAGGAATTTAATATCTATTTTGACCACTTATTTATAAGGGCCTGTGCATCAAGGTTTAAAGCTTCCTTAGCTGAATCTGATATACGGCTGTCCATTGGAGTATTATTAAGGTGCTTTATAAAGTCCCCCATATGAATCACAGCCTGATCAGCTTTTTGTTCATCAATAAACTTTTTAGCCTGTGTAAGGTTATTAGTTAACTGTGGTACCAATGGTCCTACTAATTCTTTTGAATTAGTATAATTATTTATTAGTCTTGCAATGGATTCAGCACTTGTATCTACAGTAACAGCAATTTTGTTAGATTCTACCTTTATACCATCAAGGGTAACTACAGCATATACATCTGCAGTGCCTACATTATGGGCAGTTATCAAGCCATTTTCAGTAGATACTACTGCTGGATTTGTGCTTAAATATTCTATCTTAGCATTAGAACCGGTTAAATCTGCAGCCTTTCCGTTGGAAAGTAATGCCTCAGTAATGTTTAATTTAGAGGTATCATTTCTTTCAAAGCTAGTTTTATCAGCTGAAATTTTAACGCTGGATAGTTCCACTACGTTAAATTTAATGGAATTGGTATTCATTATCACACCATTTGAAGTTACCTTTGCAGTTATGTTGGCAATTCCTGCATCTACTGGTGTAACTGTTCCGCTGCTGTCTACCTTTGCAACACTCTCATTATCACTTGTGAACTGTACCTGCGTTCCATCCTGCTTCAAAAGATCAATTGTAGTGCCATCCTCAGTAACTGTATTTACTGAAAGCTTTGCAGTATCCCTGCCATTATTCAATTCTGTCTTATCAGAGCTTAGAAAAGCAGCCGAGTATAGCTCAAATTCGTAAATTCTTGTAGCCTTATCAGTGTTATTTGTAGGCTTAGTTACATAAAGTCTTGCATATCTAGCAGTTACAGGAGTATTCAGCATTCTGTTAGTTATATTAGCTCTATTCCCTGTTACAGTATCTGCATCAGTCCATGTATTTCCATCATAACTTACCTGAAGTTTAAAGTCTTTTGTATTCCAATCTGTACTTTCTCCACCGAAACCTGCATGCTTAACTACCCATCTATTTATTGTATACTCTTTACCTAAGTCTATCGTTAACCACTTATCATCGGTCTTGGTTCCATCAGGAAGAGTAGTTTGTGCTGCCTGACACCACTTTGTTTTTCCATTTCCATCTACGCCAAACTTAGGAAGCTCATTATTGTTCGTAGCTCCTGTTGCAGTTGCAGCTGCATTTAATGCCAGGTCTGGTCCTAGATAGGTTAATAGCGCTTTAACAGTTATAGGATCTGTTCCCATAGTAACTGTAGTATCACTTGACTTCTTATCTGCTACAGGTCCTTCCCACTCTTTAAACATATAGCCTGCAGGAACAACTGCAGAAATGGATACCTGTGTTCCTTCAGGATAGCTTCCTGCTCCTGATCCGTTTTCTACTGACAGTGGGTAGGTCTTTGCAGCTTCTTTTACATCGTAAAGCGGAGCAGCTGACTTTGTATTTTCATTTTTGTTGTTTGCTGCAGTCATAGCAAATATTAAAATATTACTGTTGTTTGGAAGAGTTATGGTGTTAGCGCCTTCTGGCAAATCAATCTTATACTTAAACATGTAATCAAAATCATAGGCGCTGTTTCCGGGTGCAGAAATAGGTGATGAAGGTGTTTTAACATTTGGATTATGAGTATGAGTAGCTACCCAAGCCACATCGTCACGCTTAATACCCATATAAGTTCCTGCAGCTAAGTTATCCCATCCGCCTACATTCTGTTTATAATCTTCTATCTTTACATTTACTGGATTACCGTTAACTTTGAAGCTGTCTGTTAAATCTCCTGCAGTGGAGGCAGCAAGCACATATAACTGCTTATAACCGGTTGGTATTTTTATTTCCTGACCGCTGCTTACTACCGCATTATTTTGTCCATCTGCAGTAGGCCCTGTCTTAAAGCTTATTCCGCCGCTTTTTATTTCAGCTGGTATAAGTTCTGCAGGAATTGAATTCCCCAGTGTGTCTAGCGTTCCATCTGCCTTATTTCCATCAAAGCTTACAACGTCTTTATTATAAGGCAATGCCACGGAAGTTGAGGTTGGCGCATTTTCCTTAACTGACGGTGCAGCTAAAGTTATTGCAAAGGATTTAGGTTCATATTTTGTCATGTTAAATTTCAATTTGCCATTTTCTACTACAGCAGGTCCTATATTATCTTCATTCCCATTTACTTCTCTTGCGCTAGCTATACCGCTGCCCATAGATAAGGTAATATCTGAAATCGGGCTTCCGCTGGTTTCCTGAACTCTAACTATATACTCATTGCTGTTTTCAGCTTTTTTAATAGCCTTAACAGTTACATTAGGATTGCTTATAGTTAAGAAGGATGTTTCTTTACCTAAGTTTCCGCCATGATTTACAGTTTGGAAGGCCTTTAATTGCTGATTAAGTCTTTCACCCTGAGTTACAGTATTTCCATTTACATAATTTCCGCTGTGTCCATAAATAGAATACATAAATCTATTTTCGCCAAAGTCCTGCACATCCTGCTTGTTAGCACCATAGGAACCTTGAGGGGTGTGTATTAAAGTAAGCCTAAGCAAATTATCTGCTGGCTTATCCCAGCCATATTTGCTGTCATTTAATATACTTACTCCATAGTCTCCTGAATTATCAGTAATATCTGCCCACTCCTGTGCTGGAACTTCATATTCGTTTGCAGTGTTATTCCCTCTTTGAATTGTTCCAAGTCCAAGGTCATAAGTAGCCTTAGGGTTAGAAGCAGTAAGTGGGAAGGATACCTTTAAATTTGCAGCCTTGGTATTCCAATTTACATTATTATCTACATCTACTCGCTGTGCATCATCACCAGCACTCAATCTTATAGTCTGAGTAAATACAGAACCTAAAGTATTACGTGTAACCTTAAGAGCTACTCTTGCAGGTCCGTTCTCAACTACTTGAATGTCAGCAGGACCGCTTACATACGCCTTTGGAGCAGCACTTAAATCACTAAGTTTTACTTCCCAAGAAGGCCATGTAGTAGATGTGTCATTAAGTAGCTCAAGTCTTGATGGAGCAGAAAGAAGTTCTTTATTGTTTACTTTATCATAAACACTTGCTATATCTCCATCAGTATTAATAGTAACTCTATAGGAATTGTTCTCCAATGTAGAATTGCTAACACTTAAACCTGTTGACATATTGCTTGCTGTAGAAGAAGGCTTTACATCATAAGTCTTGTAGCCTACAGAAGGCATGTCTGCAAGAAATAATACAGTGGCAGTATTTCCCTCTGTTGCTTCAATTTGTGAAGGTACTTCCTTTCCCTCTGGGTCAAATACTCTTACTGCTTTTGGGGCTGCTTCTGGGAAGCTTACCTTTGCCTCAACTACATCCTTACGTGCTTTTGAAACTGGGTTATACACTACTACAGGAATTCCAGATACTTGAGTATCCATTGCATTGGCAACTGCTCCCACACCATTTGTAAGTTCCTGAGCAAACTGATTCAAAGATAATACATAATCGTTCCATGAAAAGTTGTATGCTGAAGGTATACTTGTACCAGTTAAATCATCATGGAATTGATGCCATAAAAAACGCTGCCAAGCAGTGTTAAGCTGTTCCTGAGGGTAAGGTGCTCCTCCCAGCCAATCTGCCATAACACTTGTTCTTTCTGTAGCATCTGCAAGAAGTTCATCTTCTCTGTTGAATCTTTTAGACACTGCTTTTGAGGTATAGGAGCCTGTACCGTGCTGTATAGCAACAAGCTCACCATCAAAGGAAGGAAGCTTGTCTGCCAGTCCCTGCTCAGCTATGTCTCTATACATCTGATCTGCTGGTGCACTAACAACATTAACACCTGTTGTTGGATTTGTACCATTTTTAATATCTTGTTCTACATAATTTACTGAACCATCTGTTGGAGATCCGCCGGTATCACCTGTTCCATAATATTTATAGGCAGCATATACTCCAAAGTTAGTACCATTAGCATTAACTCTATTAACCCAGGTAGTATCATTGCTTACAGGCGTAGTAATGGAGGAGGAGTAACTTCCTGGATTTAATGCGGATATTAAGTATTTTCCATCTGGTCCATACCATTTTCCTATATCAAAGGGAATACCATTTGCAGAGCCCCAGGTTAGTTTCTGGGTTGAGAAGCCTGTTAATCCCATATGAGATGCAATAGATGGAAGGGCATACCCAAATCCAAAGCAGTCAGGTAGGAATATATCAGTACTTGTTTTCCCAAATTCTTTTTTGAAATACTGATTCCCATATAAAATATTACGCATTACAGCCTCTGGAGACGGAACATTAACATCCCCTGCATCCCAGGAACTTCCTGTAACATACCACCTGTTGTTTGCAATATAGTTTTTCAGTTGTTCATATTGAGCAGGAAAGTATTCTTTTGCAAGGGCATACCTGAAGGCTCCCTCAAAACTGAACTTATAGTCAGGATACTTTTCAAATAAATTGAAATTATTTACCAGTGTCTTTGGAATATAACTGTTAATGGTTGTCCTTATATCCCAGTTCCATTGGGTATCAAGATGTGCTGTAGCTACTGTATATACAGTTTTGTCTTTAGTTAGGTCATAAGCGTACAAATTTGTAGTAATCATTGAAGTTGTTAAGCAGGTTGATAAGACAGTTGCTAAAGCAGCTTTTTTCTTTAGCTTTTTTTTAGCTTTTCCCATTTTTATTCCTCCTTTTAGTCGGAAGCACTGAGCAATTAAGATTACTCGCTTCCGCTCGCTAATTGCTCGTTAAAGTCCATTTAGGACTTTAACCTCCTTTTAGTCGGAAGCACTGAGCAATTAAGATTACTCGCTTCCGCTCATATTTAGATAATTAAAAAGCCGCTCTTTATGGAAATTATGACAGTCCTTTAGAGCGGCAATAATACAGTATTTATTCTTAATTTTAGCTACTTAGACCACTTGTTTATAAGGGCCTGAGCATCAAGGTTTAAGATTCCCTTGGCGGAATCTGATATGCGGCTGTCCATTGGAGGATTATTAAGGTGCTTTATAAAGTCTCCAATATGATAAATAGCTTGATCCATTTTACTATCATTACTGAAAAACTTTGCTTGGCCTAAACTGTTTGTTAATTGCGGTACTAATGGGCCAACTATATCCTTTCTCTGTGAATAACCGGATAACAGTCTTTCTATGGAAGCAATACTTGTATCTACGGTAATAGTTACTTTATTACTTTCTACAGTTACACCATCTAGGGTTACCTTAGTATAGATTTTTGCTGTACCTACATTACCTGCTGTAATAACACCTTTATTCTTGTCAATAGCTGCAACTGTTGAATCACTTGTGAAATACTCTACCTTTACCTTAGTTATATCAATATCGGTTCCATCATCTAATTTTGCTGTAACAGCTACGTTTGCAGTGTTATTTCTTTCAAGAGCTGTTGGATTAACCTTTATTTCTGCACTGCCTATCTTTACAACAAAGTTTATTTTGTAGGTTGCTGTAGTTAGACCATCCTCAGCAGTAACTCCAATTGATGCAGTTCCAGGGAACTTGCTAGCCTGAGTTACAACTGCATATGCATTTGGGTCATCAGTTGTTACTGTTACCTTAGGTGCAGCTGTGGTTGAAGCTGGAAGCGGTACATTATACTCTAACGTTCCCTTATCAAAACTTGCTAAAGGAGTATCTCCTATCTTTATAGTGCTTAAGCTAGTATTATGAGATAAGGTATCAGGATCCACTAGATTTACTAGGGACATAGCAAATATCTTAGCTCCACTCTTATTTGGCAACGTTATACTTGTAATTTGTTTTGAGCTGTCTACAACAATTGGTTGAATAAACAAATTTGTAGCCGGCCCGGTTATACCGGATTTAGTGTATATTCTATGATCCATAGAATATGCTACCTTTTCGCTTGAGCTTGGGCTTTGGCACCAGTCAGTAAAGTTCAATGATTTAGTTGTATTTGTTCCATCAGAATAATTCACTTTTATACTAACACCAGATTGCGTTCCCGCACCGGATTCAATTAGGTATATTCTATTAGCAGCCGTTGCAGTAGGCAAGGTTATAGTTTGACCTACACAGGAAACTATATTCTTATCAGTGCCTGCCATAGATCCAAGCATAAATTTAATATTAGCATAATTAATAACTGATGGCATTACAGCAGCGTCATAAGCCCATCCAACTGTATCAAACATACCTTCTGCTGGTTTATCAGGTGTACTTGCACCATCAAGATTGAAATAGCTAGATAAATCTACAGAGGTAGATTTATTTTGGAATACCTTAAAGCTTGTTTCTTGTGAAGCTTTACCTTCTCCTAAGATGTTATAAGGAATAACTGTAAAGTAATAAGTCTTTCCTATAGATAGATTATTAACAGTTACGGTATTTCCCATTACTCCTGTGATTACATTGTCATATACCCCTGGTTTTGTACCATATTTTACAGTAATGCTGTCTGTATCTTTAGCAAAATTAAGATTCAATACAGCAGAAGTGTCATTTTGCACTATACTTGTAATTTGTGGTGCTTCAGGCACAGCTTGTGGGAAATCTTTATCATCGCCATACACTTGAAGTTCATAGATTCTCGCTGCTACATCTGATGTATTTGTAGGCTTTGTAGCTTCAAATCTTACATATCTTCCGGTTACTGGTGTAGATAATAAATCTTCTGTAATATTATCCTTGTTTCCAGTTCGTGTAACAGCTGTAGTCCAATTTGTATTGTCGCTGCTTACTAAAATTTTGTATGCACTAGTATTCCAGTCAGTAGTTTCTCCACCAGCTGCTGCATGATAAATCTTGAAACCATCGATTGTCTTATCAGTGCCTAAATCGATAGTGTTCCAGTGTACTTTAGTTGTCCCATCGTTGTAGCACCATTTTGTTGATATATTACCATCGTTGATAAGTGAAGCTGCCTCACTTGCATTCATTTCACCATCAGCTGTTGTAGGTCTAAATAAAGCAATATTGGCTCCGGCATATACTGAGTTTATATTAGATAGAGGACCGATATTACCTGCTTCATCCTGAGCACATACAGCATAATAGTACTTATTTACACTTGCAAAATCTGAATCAGTATACTTAGTATCAGCTGTATTTGCAAGTAACTTAGCATCTGAAAGATCTTCTTTAGTTGCCCTGTAAATGAAATAATTAACAACACCTACATTATCGCTAGCTGCATCCCAGGTTAAATTTATTGAAGGATTATAATACTTTTTAGTTCCTGTAGTCTTAAGATTATTTACTTGGGATGGAGCTTGTTGGTCTGAGGAGATTAGAACATTTCCATCAACAAAAGTCATAGCAGCAAGTTTTATAGCTTTTGCATCAGGTAATGTTATGCTCTTGATTGTTTTTGACGGATCAAGAACCATTTTATAAACATACAGGTTATTATCTATGTCAAAGGTATTTCCAGTTGGTGTGTGTGTATGTGATAGGTTAATTCCTATAGTATCCTTAATATAAGTCTTTTGAGCATAACCTACTGTGTCCTGCCAGCCCGCAAAACTAAAGGTTCTTGTTGAAGAAGTTCCATCTGTATAGTTGACTTTAAATTCTCCAATACCAACTCCTGCTGTAGAATTTCCAAGCATGAATAAGTATTGGTGTTTTCCGGCATTAGCAGTTTCAATTGTCTGGCCTGTTGCCTGAACAATATTTTTATTCCCATCTGCCTTTGGTCCAACATTAAATGTTACATCCTCACTGGTAACCTTATCAGGCATTAAATCTGCAGAAAAGGTTTCACCATTTCCATTTAGATTTCCGTCTTTTCTATTTGAATCAAAAGACATACCGTCTAAATTGTAGTAAGTTGCAAGGTCTACAGGTTGAGTTTGAGGTTTTTGATTTTTAAACATTTCAACAGCATTAAACTTAACCAGAAATGTTTTTATTTCATACTTATTTAGTGTAGTTGAGAAACTCTTTCCGCTAACCTCAGGAGCAGCTGCACCTGAAATTGTATCTTCGATCAGGTTAACTTCCTTGGCGCTTGTAATATTAGCTGGAAGAGTAACATTAACCTTTGTATTATCCTTTCCCTCTGTCTCAACAAGTCTTACTATATAACTGTTAGATCTATCTTCATTATTCTTTTGGTCTATTTGCCTTGTTTCCGCCTTCTTAAATACTGATAATATAGCATTATTATCAGCAGAAGTTGCTTTAGCAAAGGAAGCTGATGCTGCTAAATCTCCTGAGTGATTTATTGCTGCTAAACTCGAAATAGGATAATTGTACTCATAGGATTTTGCTTCAACATCTGCAGTTTTCCAATCTCCGCTGTGTGGATAGAAGGAATATTTTATTTCTCTATTTCCTATATCAGTTGCTCCGCCTCTATTGTCTATTGGAGACCTTAAGAGAGAAAGACGCAGCACACCATTTGGGCAATCCCATCCTTCTTTGCTATCACTTAAAACAGCCACACCATAACCATCCTTAGACATATCAGCAAATTTATAACCTTCTACTTCAAACATGCCTTTTGTATTGGTCGCAGGTCTGCTTATTGTAGAATAAGCTATATCATAGGTAACATTTTGCGGGTGTACGCTCATTGGGAAAGCAACCTTAAGCATTTTCTGCTTTTCATTCCAGTTAACCTTAAGATCTAAATCTATTCTATTAATGTTATTGTATAGAGTTATATACTCATCAATAGTAGATAATCCTGTTGGAGAAGCCTTTGAAACCTTAAAGGTAGCCTTTGTAGGGCCATTTTCAACTAAGGTTACAGGTGCGGTTACAGAATTAACTTCTGTTGGAGCAGCAGACATATCGTCATAGTCAATGTTCCAGGACTCATATTCATTAGGAGTATCAGCCAAGAATTGAAGTCTGTTAAATTGCTGACCAGCATCTACCACTTCTTTATTGTTCTGTTTATCAAATATGCTTGCAATATTCCCAGTAACAGGATCTATGCTTACCTTAAAAAATTGATTTTCAAAGCTCTTATTTGCATTATCAACCTTAATAGTTGTTGAGAAATCAGCGCTCTTTTTTTCTACAGCTCTGTAAATGGAATAACCTAAAGCCGGAATAGCTGCCTCAAATGCCACAACTGCTTTATTTCCGCTCTTGCTTATTACCTGATTTGGTACTTCATTACCATTAACATCCAATATGGTTACGCTGCTGTCTGGAGATGATAAATTTATATCTGTTTGAACTGCATCTGTCCTATCCCAAGATAATGCATTATATAACAATATTGGCTGACCATCACCTTGAGTATTAATTCTATTTGCAATGCCATTTAATGCAGTATTTTTTGCACTGTTTAATTCATTTAAGGCAATTTCTGCATCATTAAAGGCATCAGCATATACTGGTGCTATTGCTGATCCAGGTAGTACGTCATGGAATTGATTAAGTAAGGTCTTTTGCCAAGCGGCATTGATCTTTTGCTGGGGATATGCTGCTGAACCTAAAATTGAAGCAACAGAGCTAAATTTTTCTGCTTGTTCAGCAGTTTCTTCTGAATAGCGATTATATTTCTTCATTGGATCTGCTGTTGTCATTACACCTCTATGATATTGAAAATACAGCTCATTATCTACGTTAGGAAGAACTGCATTTTTATCTTTCACCTGCTGATCAAGGCTTTTTAGAGTTTCGGCTGTAGTTGACATTTTAATTGTTGGATTAGTCGAATTGTTATTGATATTTTTAATATTATTAATATCATTTTGAGTTGGTCCTCCACCGTGGTCACCAGAACCATAAAGTACAAGACTTGAATTAAGGCCTAAACTTGAAGTATAGTTTAAGGTATTTGATAAATTTGAAGCAGTAATAGAACCTCCGCTTAAGGAATAATCATTGGTTGGTTTATAACTAGTGACAGCGCTTCCATCTGGTGCTGTCCAGTTAAAATACTCATAGGGCCATTTATTTGTATCCTGCCAATTAAGCTTTGTGGTAACAAAATAATCCATACCGCTTTTTTTAAGTATCTGAGGCATATTGTAATTAAAGCCGAAAACATCAGGGACCCAACCAATATTAGGCAAAATCCCATAATTGTCTCTAAAGAAATTTTGTGCTAGTAAGGACTGTCTTACTAAAGATTCACCATTTGTATTATTTAAATCTGGTTCAATAACCTGTCCTCCTACAATTTCCCACTGACCATTTTTTATCTTATCATCAATTCTTGCTGCTAAGTCAGGGTAATATTCCTTTGCCCATTGATAAAGCTGAGAAGAAGATTGGCTGAAACGATAATCAGGGTTGGCATCCATTAAATCCAAGGCCCTTTTAAAGGTATCAGGGATTACTGTGCTGATTGTTTCAGCGTATCTCCAATTCCATGCCGCATCAATATGTGCGTTGCCTATCATATTTACTGTAGAAGTTTTATCATATGCTTGAACAGTACCAGCAGGGAGTGTTGTAAGCAGCATTGATGCTGCCATCCCTGCACCCATAAGCTTTTTTATTCCTTTTTTCATACTATCCTCCCATTTTTAATTTACATATGCAGCTTTACTGCATATATACTGAAACAAGCAATTTATAGGGGTAAAATACATTGGATAACTTTTAGTCACCTCCCTCAATTTTAATAAAACACTTTGCTGAAGCTTCTCGTTAGTAAATTTATTTTAAGTTTTTCTTAAAAGTATCCCATTTGTCTAAGTTGCTCTTGCTTGCTGTAAGTTTCTCTCTTAAAGCTGTATCACTATATGCTACAGAACATACCTTAGCTCTAAGAGCATATTCCTTTAATAAATTGTAAATAGTTGGGGAAGTATTTTTTATAGTCTCCTCTGTAGCCTTGTCTGCAAATACGGCCCCTTCTTTTTCTGCTTCCTTAGAAAGTTTCACTAAGTCAGTATCCTCGGTTATATCAAATTGATACAACTGGTTTTCCAATGAAAACCAAGTATATAATTCAAGCTCATAATCATTTAATCTTTTTACTGTCTCTTTATCATCTTTATTTTTATTAGCCATTGTACTCCAAAGTGGTAAAATTTCACTTCCTGTTAAATATTTATTTTCAAAGCTATCAGCATCCTTTCCTAAAAGCTTGCTGACGATTTTTTCAACTGTTACAGTAGTATCTCTGCTATTATCCATTATGTAACTAATAATATTATTCTTCTTACCAGTTTTTTTCCCCACTAAATCCTCCATATAACTTACAGTTAATGGCATCTGCGTATAATGAAGAAATTCTATCCTTGCAGGTGAACTCTGAAGCTGTACTTCCTCAAGAGGAATAAGAGATAGATTTTGTGGATCCTTTAATTTCATATAGGTATAGCGTTCAAATAGATAGCCTAACTCCTTTTCGGGAGATATTTTTAAACTGGTTTTTATATTATCAGGAAGACTTTCTAATGCCATATTTTCATAATAGGTTGCAAGACCTTCATAGAACTCTAATAGAGGAGCTTTAAGATATCTATCAGAAGGAATTTTAGATTCAAAAAATGAATGAAAAACTCTATGAGACAGTAACTGCCAATCTCTCTTATTTGAAGGATCGAAGGTGCTGGCTACGTTTTGTGTACATAAGCCGCCAATAATATAGTTTTTATTTTCCTCACTTTTTCTAAGCAATACAATTGAGTAATTATCCATATCATAATTAAATAGTTCAGTGTAATAATTATATAAATTTTCTATTCCCTTTTTTGCATTTTCATCGTAGTACTGTTCAGCATTATTATCTATATAAACGGTGTAGCCTTTTCCCTTGGAATCTATATGCACATCCTTTTTAAAATTTCCAAAAGTAAAAGTTCCCTGTCTAATTTCATACAAATTATTCCAAGAAGGTTTATCTATTTCAGTTAGGGCATTATCACCTTCTTTTGCAAAAGGTATAATAGCTTCCCAAGTATTTGGTGTTAGGCACTTTACTGAAATTTTATTAATTATATCCTCCTTGACACTGTCATAATTAAGAGCTCTTAGAGGTAAAGCCAATACCGATTCACCAGCAAAAGTTAGCATATCTTGATATGCTTGTCCATTGTCTCCATGCTTACCTGCTCCACCTATAGTTACCTTATAGGAATAATTTAGATATTTAGCGTCATCGCTTAATTTATCCATAACAACAATGCCATTTTCACTTTTAAAATTTACATTTCTATTTAAATCATCTGTACATTTCTCATCACTTGTAAGCATACTTCCTTTGACTAATACAAAGGTTTTGTCATTACCTTTATTTAATGGCTTAATTTTTACATTAACATTCATTATTTTTTCTTCTACAGAATATGGACTCACAGTATATTCTAATTCTATTTTTCTAGGATAGCTGTATATTGCGTATATGACTATACAAACTATTAAACACAGCAAAAACGCAATTAACTTAAACATATAGTTTTTTTTCAACTTCATTTCTTTTTGCTTTTTTTTAGTTTTTTCCATGTTTTCCCCCATACTATTTAGAATTTATTTTTAAAGGTTTTAAAAAATACAGGGCAGGAATAAGCCTGCAGCTTTACTTCCCGCCCAAAATTTTAAAGACATATTTAATTAATTATTGATTTAATATTTTAACTGCATCCTCCACAATGGCCTTAGGATTTTTTATAGCTTTTTGAGCCTCGGCTCTAAAAATTGGCTTATTTTTAAATCGTTTTTCTTCTTTTACTGCAACGTCTGCTGCAAAAATAACTAGATCAGCATTATCCACTTCCTTTTGTGTTATTTTATTTTCTATTCCTATAGAGCCTTGGGTTTCTACTTTTATTTGATGTCCCATACTTTTAGCGGCCTTTTCTAAGGCTTCTGCAGCCATATAGGTATGTGCTATTCCTGTGGGGCATGCTGTAACTGCAACTATTTTCATCTTAATCCTCCAAAATAATTAAATATTACATTCCTAAGCCTTCGTTTTCTTCAACTTCCTGTGAAACTGGTTTCTTTAATGCATTAACCATTAATGAAGTTACTGTAATGCCTACTAAAACAGCTATAATAAACATAACCTTATTATCAACAACTGGTAATACAATTGGCCCTCCATGTGGTGCATGGTCAGCTACCTTACCTAATGCAGCCACTGCTGCACCTACAGATGAACCTATCATTATTGATGGAATAACTCTTAATGGATCGGCTGCTGCAAAAGGTATAGCTCCTTCTGTTATACCTATAAGTCCCATAGCAAGAGCACCCTTACCAGCTTCTTTTTCAGTCTCTGAATATTTCTTAGGTGCTAATAGTGTTGCTACTCCCATTCCAAGTGGTGGAATACATATTGCGGCTGCAACAGGTCCCATAACCGTAGATATACCTTCCGTAATCATTGCAGCTCCAAACATAAAGGCAACCTTATTTACTGGACCACCCATATCAAAGGCAATCATTGCTCCCATAATTAATGCTAAAAATACTGAGCTTCCTTGACTCATGCTCTTTAATCCATTTGTCATGCTTGCCATTAAAGAACTTATTGGACCACCTAAAACATATATCATAAGTCCGCCAACTATTAATGAAGTTAATAGTGGAATAACGAATATTGGCATTATTGGTCTTAGATTTTTATTAACTTTCCATCCTTTTATCCATCTAGCAATATAACCAGCTAATAAACCTGCAATTATACCACCCAAGAATCCAGCCTTTATGTTATTAGCTAAAACACCGCAAACCATACCAGGTGCAATACCAGGTCTATCTGCTATACCATAAGCTATGAAGCCAGCTAAAATAGGTACCATTAGCGAAAATGCAGCAGAACCGATATCCATCATATTTTTTAATACTGGAGCGGTAACAACGGCGCCTTTTCCTGGTTGTACTCCGCTTAGAGCTATAGAGAAAGCAATAAGCACACCACCTATAACCACTATAGGTATCATGTAAGAAACTCCTGTCATTAAATACTCACGAAGTCTTTTAAGCTCGTCATTCATTTAAAATTACCCCCTGTTTAAATTTTTATTGCAAACCCTTTAAAAATTACTAAGGGTTTTCAATCCTTTTAATTAACCTACTTCAATTTCTGATAAGGCATTATAAATTTCCTGCTTGTTATGAGACCCCCTTAATTTTTTTACAAAGTCTTCATCCATTAGTTTTCTAGATAACTGAGCTAGTATCTTAAGATGCAAATTTTCTGTATTTTTTTCCGGCACTCCAAGTAAAAAGATTAAATCCACCAGCTCATTATCTATAGAACTCCAATCTATTTTTTTATTTAGCTTTGCAAAGGCAACAATTGCTTCCTTAACTGTATCAGATTTACCATGAGGTATAGCTATTCCATTTCCAACTCCTGTACTAAATTCGCCTTCTCTATCTAAAACGCATTTATAAAATTCCTCTTCTGAATTAATTTTATTTTCTGCTTTAATTAAAGTAATAAGTCTTTCTATTGCTTCTCTTTTATCCTCTACTTCCATATCTGTTACAATAAGATTTTTATTTATCAACATATAAAAACTCCTCCATTATGCTATAGATCTCTTCACTTTTTTTTGCCTTCTTTAAAATCTCTCTGTTTTTATCATTTTCTATAAAGTTATATAAGCTTCTTACCCACTTTTTTGCTCTTTCTCCATCCTCTGTTCTTATACAAAGAAGAAATATGGTATCAACTTTCTCACTTCCCCAGGTAATAGGTTCCATTAGCCTATTTACAGCTAGGCATGATTGCTTAACAAATTTTGTATCTCCATGAGGAATTGCTATTCCCCAGCCAATTTCCGTTGGCGAAAGCACTTCCCTTTCAAGGACACTGTTCACAAATTCTTCCTGAATATAATTGAAATGTATTAAATCGGTACACATCTCTCTAATTAATGCTTCCATATCCTTAAGGGCGCTGCTTAGCTTAATTAAACTTTTATCAATAATTTTAGGTGATGGTTGATATTCAAAATCTTCTTTAGAGAAGTCTTCTATAAATAATTCAATCCTTCTTATATCATTTTGCTTAAGCAGAGGGCTTATCATTAAAACAGGCTTATTACATTCCACTGGAACTGTTGATATCACTAAATCAATATCCTCTGTTTTTCTACGCTTTAGTTCAATTATAGATATAACATCCACAATATCTATTTGCCTGAAGCTCCTTTCCAGTCTAGCGGAAAGAAACTGTGATGTCCCAATCCCACTAGCGCAAACCACTAATACTTTAATAGGATTCTTATTGCGCTCAACTGCAGCCGCCAAATGTAGACATATATAACCTATTTCTTCTTCAGGCATTGTAATGCCTAAATACCTTTCAAAGATTGTATTTGTCATCCAAGCTGCTCCAAATATTTCAATGTAGTTTTCCTTAATCTCCTTAAGTATTGTATTATGCAAGGTTAGTCCATATTTTAATCGATTTATAGTTGGCCTAAGATGAAGTATTAATCCATTTAATAATTGCTTATCACTGCTTAAATTAATATGTAAAGCTCTTTGAGATACATTTATTATCTCTTTGGCCATAATAACTGCTAGTTCGCTTTCACTTTCATTCTCAAAACTGAAGCCAAGTTTACTGCTTTTGCCTTCTAAAAGCTTTGTTCCTAGAATATGAAGTAAGATATAGCCAATTTCTGATTCTGGAAGCTTTATATTAAAGGAGTTCTGAATATCAAGTGCAATTTGCATTGCTGTTTCATATTCTTCATTTTCTTTTAGAGCACTTAACATTTCATCAGACAGCTTAACATCCTTTTTTTCATTTAATCTCTTAATTGCAATTGCAATATGTATAATTAAGCTTACAAAGGCCTCATCTGAAAATTTAAAGTTTAATTTCGCCTCTGCATTAGTGACTATCTTTTCCAAAATCCTATAATCAATATCAACCAGCTCCTTCAATTTAGAAATTGAGGTATAATCTATTTTCCCATCATAGTCCTCGTAAATAATTTCCCTTAGAATATTATTATATTCCTTATCGCTATCTAAAAGGCTTGCAATGGCCTTTCTTAGGTCCTCTTCCTTCCCGGTAACTTCTATGCCATAATTGGTTTTTCTAATAAGCTTAATCTTAAAGTTAGAAAGCCATTTATCCACTTTCTCTAAATCTTTTAACAGTGTTGCCCTGCTAATATAGAGGCTATCAGAAAGTTCTTTCATAGTAATTGAGGTTTTACTCATAAATAAAGTCTTTAAAATATAGTTAAGTCTATCCTCAGGTGAGTAGGGCTCTATGTAATTGATACTACTTCTTATATTATTTAAAACTTCTAATTTTTTTTCTTCTAAGCCCTCAATAGCTATACCAACACCAGGTTTCTTATTAAGAGTTAAATTTGACTTCTTAACAATTTCTTCTATTTTAAACAAATCATTTCGTATGGTTTTATTAGAGACCTTCAAATTTTCGGCAATAAAGTCAACGGATATGTAATTTTCACTTTTTAATATAAGTTCTAATATTTTAAATATCCTATCCATCACAATTCACCTTTTACATTTATTTACTATTGTATTTTAATTATATCGTTTTCATTGAATTTTATCAATATTCCCAGGTAACCCATTTGTTTCCACAACATTGTGGTAAAACTTTACTAATAAAAAATATGAGCAGTAATTAGTTTAATCTAATTACTGCTCGTTTTGTTTCACTTTGAACTATCCTCAATATTAATTTTACTTTTAATTATGTATAAAGGACGTCCTTTCATTTCGTCATTCATTCTAGAGATATATTCCCCTACAACTCCTAATGAAAGCATTTGAACCCCGCTAAAAAAAGTAATTGCAACCATTATAGAAGTCCAGCCTCGTTCAACATTTCCATTTACAATCTTTATTATTAATGAATATATCAATACAATTAATGACAAAGCAACTGATAATATGCCTAGGTGTGTAATAATTTTTAAAGGCTTATTTGAAAAGCCTATTATTCCATCAGCTGCAAACTTTATCATCTTCTTAAAGGGATATTTGGTTTCTCCAGCAAAGCGTTCGTTTCTTACATATTCAATTGCTATTTGATTAAAGCCTATCCAAGAAATCATGCCTCTAATGAACCTATTTTTCTCAGGCATCGCCAAAAATGCGTCTGCTACCTTGCGGTCTATTAATCTAAAATCCCCTGTATCACTAGGTATATCAATATCAGACATAAAATTTAAAAACTTGTAAAAATATTTTGCGGTAAATAATTTAATCCAGGTTTCCCCTTCTCTCTTTCTTCTTTTTGCATATACAACTTCATAGCCTTGTTTCCAAAGAACAATCATATCCTTTATAAGCTCCGGCGGATCCTGAAGATCAGCGTCAATTATTACTATGGCATCACCCTGAGCCGCTTTAACTCCTGCAGTAACGGCCGCTTGATGTCCGAAGTTTCTTGCAAAATTTATTATCTTTACTCTGTTATCCTTTAATGCAAGTTCTTCCAAAATCGCTTGGGTATTGTCCTTACTGCCATCATTTACAAATATAAGTTCATAGTTTTGTTCATTTTTCTCCATTTCTAAGGTAAGCCTTTTATAACATTCCCCTGCAACAGCCTCTTCGTAGTACATTGGTACAACTATTGAAAGTAAAAATCCCTCCACTCGTAATCTCCCCTTTTAAAGTTCATTTTTTATATTTAAATTGTTATATGTTTTCTTGCAGGTATATTACAGACATTCCTATTTCTAACTGCAAAAATCACTAGTAACCATGCTGCTATAAAGCCGTATCTTTCTTGGGTTTCAGTAATTAGATAGAGAAGTACAAACCCTCCAAAAAGTATAAAAAAGAAATTCATTTTTTCAAAGTCCTCATACTCCCTTTTATACATTGCAATTAGTATTCTTATTAATAAAGAAATATAAATTAAGTTACTTAAAATATTAATTTCAGATTTTGCATATTTCATAAAACTTGCTGCATTTGTATTATCAGCATCCTCAACTGACCAGCCATATGCACCGAAATCTCCAAGCCCCCATTGCGTTGCAAGTTTTACCACATAATGAAAAGCTACTTTATATATAGGAGTCTCTGTAAGTCTTTGAATTATAATTTTTTTTGAAGCCTCTTTAATAGCTTTGGGGTCATAATTAAACTTATAAGGAATACTAGCGTCCTCTTTATTCCATCTTCCATAGTGCGCAATATTTGTACCTTTAAGAATAGAGGTAATTGCTGGTTCCTTCGAATTCCACAATTGAACTTCAGTAATTCCTGTAGAAATCAGTGTCTGGCTAACTAAAACCAATAATAATGTAAAACTTATAATTATTTTTATGGATGATTTTAACCCTTCTTTAAATCCTTTATAAATTAAAAGATACATTATAAATGCTATTAAAAATACTTCTCCTACCATTCTAAACATATTCCCTATCGATAAACTAAGCCCGCAAAGAAACAAGAAAGTATTTCTATTATTATTCTTGAAAGCTTTCAAAAACAAATAAACACTAAGTAAATAAAAAGGTAATGCAATATTCTCAGACATTGCCTCTGATGTATACATTATATAAGCAGGAAATACTGTCATAATAATAGACCCGATAATTGCACTTTTCTTTCCAATAGCTTCTTTAATAACAAGATACAATAAAAAAACTGAAGCAGTTTCATAAATTATATTTAACAGTTTAATTAAAGGTAGTGGATTATTTGTAAGGTGATAAAATAATGAGAAATATAAAACAGTAATAGTATCATGTGCAAATCTAGCAAAATAAGAATTATCTTTAAACATATAAAATTGACCTTTTGCTACATCAGCCGCAGATTTATACATAAGTCCAAAATCTGAGGTAGGATTTGTGGGAATGTTTATTACCCAAAATACCCTGATTATTAAAGCTGCAATAATAATAAAAACTATTACTTTTTCATTATTAAAATCTAATACTTCAGCAATTTTGTTCTTATACTTTCTGTATATTATAAAAATAAAAAAATAAAAAACCAATGTTAAAACGCAAAATATCTTATTATTACTAATGTAAAAGAAGTAACCAACATAAATTATAGACATAATTAAGGCAAAGAAAAGAACAAACATAACAGCAGAATTTAGAAATCTGCTAAAGTATCTATTAAACATTAGTAACCCCCTAGTAAAATAAAGCTATATTAATACATTCTTCAATAATATCATCCTATTATTTACACCCTTATACAATTTATACTTTTTTATACTATAATAACATATATTTTTGATTTTGAATACATTTCAGTTATATATATACATTTGGTGAACTTTATGTTAATAAAATTATAGCAGCTATTATATTTGTATAAACAGCAAAGAAATATTATAATTTTATTGTAACTATATAATTTGAAGGAGAATTAAAATGTCCTTTTATAATAAAATACTTAAACATGTTGGATACGGAGGATATAATGCAATGAAAGAAAATAACTCTATTATTATAGATGCTGTTGTAGGTGCTGGTAAGTCTGCACTAATGCAATTATTAGAAGAAGCTAGAAGTTTTAAAGCCTTCCCTGAACCGGTAGTAAACAACCCTTTGCTGGATGATTTTTATCATGACAGGCAGCGATACAGTTTTCCATTACAGATTTTCTTTCTAAATAAGCGCTTTAAGCATATTAAAGAAGCGTCAAAGTTAGAAAATGCTATTATGGATAGAAGTATTTATGGAGATGCTATTTTTTCTAAGCTGCTTCATGATAATAATGAAATGTCCACTGTAGAATTTGAACTATACTGTGAACTGCTGCAAAATATGCTGGAACATGTTCAAAAGCCCAAATTGATGATTTATCTTGAAATAAGCACAGATGAAGCAATAAAAAGAATAACTAAAAGGGGCCGTTCTTATGAATTAATAGTAGAAAGAGACTATTGGGAACACCTTAATAGGGAATATAGAGCATATTTTTCTCAGTATGATATATCCCCATTGTTAACCATAAGCGTTGACGGGCTTGACTTTATTGGAAACGAAAAGGATAAGGCATATATTCTAGACTTAATTGATAATAAACTGAGAGAAATAGAAGGCAAAGTCTAATTATAGGTTACAAGACAAGGGGCTGTCGTATATATTGCGATAGCCCCTTAATTCATAGATTTTATTTTATAAAACTATGTAATTGCTTTGTAAATTATTGATTCATGGAAGCTGTAACTGCTGCAGCAAATTCTCTGCCAAATTTAATGCATTCCTCTAGATCCTTCTCATCAGGCATAAATTTTATTTTTAATCCTTCCTGTACAACATTAACTTTTGCCTTTTGTAAATAATCCGTAAGGAGCTTTGGACTTTCTCCACTCCAGCCATAGCTTCCAAAGGAGGTTCCTACTTTATTAATAAACTTCAGGCCCATTAAATCTTCTATAACAGGCATTAAGGAGGTTAACAGTCCATTATTTACTGTTGAGGAGCCTAGTATTACACCTTTAGATTTAAACACTTCTGCCATTACATCATTTCTGTCAGCTGTGGAAATATTGAAGATCTTATAGCTTATTCCTTCCCGGCCTATTCCCTTACCTATAAATTCAGCCATTTTATGAGTTGCGCCCCACATTGAATTATATATTATCACCACACTGTTTTCTGATTTACCCCTTGCCCATTCATGGTACTTTTCTACAATCTGCATTGGGTCCTTTCGCCATATTATGCCATGGCTTGGCGCAATAATATCAATAGGAAGATTTAGCTCTTCAAGCATTTCTATTTTCTTAGTTACCATTCTGCTAAAGGGAGTTAAAATATTTGCATAGTATTTCAGTGCTTCTTGATAGACTTCAGTTTCATCAACTTCATCATTAAAAATTCCTGAGGAAGCAAAATGCTGGCCAAAAGCATCATTAGAAAATAATATATTCTCTCCATCTAAATATGTAAACATACTGTCTGGCCAATGCAGCATAGTGGCCTCAATAAAGGTTAAATTATTTTTTCCTATATTTATTTTTTCACCGTTTGAAACTATCTTTAAATTCCAATCCTTATGATAATGTCTCTTAATACTTTCTTCACCTTTTTTGGAAACTATAATAGTTGCACTTGGAATATATTCCATTATAGCTGGAAGTGCGCCTGAATGATCTGGCTCTAGGTGATTCATAACTACATAATCGATAGCCTTAATGTCTACAACTTCACTTAAGTTCTCAATAAATCTATCTGTAAGGGGCTCCCAAACAGTATCTATCAGTACAGTTTTTTCATCTTTAATTAGGTAAGAATTATAGGTACTTCCTCTATGAGTAGATAACTCGTAACCATGAAAATGTCTCACTTTCCAATCTGTTGCACCAACCCAATAAATATTATCTTTTAACTTTTTCATTGCCTTCCTCCTTTCTGTTCCTTTTATTTTTATCCAATTAACCATATTCTATGTAAAAATACAAGATTTAAAAATATCTCAAGCTAGAAAATAAAATTCTAACTTGAGATATTTTTTATACTTCATGGTTTTTAATAATTTCTGCATATTTATAAAAACTGTCCTTTTTTATACGCTGCTGAGTTTCAAAATCCACGTACACTATTCCAAACCTCTCCGAGTAGCCATGAGCCCATTCAAAGTTATCTAAAAGAGACCAGCAAAAATATCCAGCAACATTTAAGTGCAATTCATTCATTTTTGCTACTGCCTGTAAATGGCTTAGTAAATAATTAATTCTTCCTGTATCCTGAATATGACCTTCCTTTATAGTATCTCTCCAGGAAGAACCATTTTCTGTAATATAAATAGGTAGATTTGTATATTTTTCTCTAATCATTTTTATTAAATCAATAAATTCATCAGGAGATATATCCCATCCCATATCTGTTTTAGGGTAGGAGGAATAAGCAGCACTGCATAGGGAAAGAGCCAATGAATCAAACTTAACTATGGAGCGATTATAGTAGTTTACTCCTAAGAAATCACACTTTTCGCTTATAATATCAAAGTCACCCTCTTTTATAAAGGTAAAATCAGAACAGCGTGATGAGTACAAATTTACTATATCTACAGGATAACTTCCTTTAAATATAGGCTCTAAGAACCATCTGTTAAAAGTACCATCCATATTATTTGCGGCTAGTTTATCTGAGAAGCTATTACTTGCAGCATATGCTGGTGTAAGGTTTAATGTAATTCCAATTGGCTTTTGAAAGCCTAATTTATGATAGGCTTTTACTGCCAATCCATGGGATAAAAGCAGATGATGGGCTACCTTTAAGGCTGCAGATATATCCTTTTTACCTGGTGCATGCTCTCCTATGGCATTTGATAAAATTGAAGTACACCAGGGTTCATTATGGGTTATCCACATGTCTACCAGCTCATTAAGCTCTGTAAAACATTTCTCTGCATATTCTAGAAATAAATCAGTTGAATTTCTAACTTCCCAGCCACCCATATCCTGCAGCCATTGCGGCAAATCCCAATGATATAGAGTAACTGCCGTTTTAATACCTTTGCCTTTAAGCTCTGTAAGTAAATTTTTATAGAATTCCATTCCCTTGGGATTATATTTACCATACTCAGGGAATATTCTTGGCCAAGCTATAGAAAATCTATAAAAATCTGCACCTAAATCCTTAATTATTGAGATATCTTCTTTATAGCGATGATAGTGATCGCAAGCCACTGTACCATTATCCATATTAAAAACATTACCTTCAGTATTTGCAAAGGTGTCCCAAATAGAAGGGGTTTTGCCGTCCTCATTATAAGCACCTTCTATTTGATAAGAGGAAGTAGCTACGCCAAAAATAAAATCTTTATTAAAATTCATATTTTTCCCTCCTTGTACTGCACTAAATGATAATTAATCATTTAGCTTCTTGTAATTATATTCTCATGCAGCTGTTTCTTACTATTAATTTAGTTGGAACTCTATTTTCAAGATCTTCCTCAATAGGCCTGTTTTCTATTAATTTGATCAGTGTATCAGCTGCTTTTTTTCCAATTGTTTCTCTATCCTGTTCAATTGTAGTAAGTGAAGGTGATGTGAGCCCTGATACCCGTAAATTGTCGAAGCCAACAACAGATAAATCCTCAGGAATTCTAAAACCCTGTGCTTGAAATGTAGTCATGGCAAATACTGCCGCCTCATCATAAGCTATATAAACAGCGGTAGGTAAATCGCCTATACATTGCTGCAATAACTTACTAGCTGCTCTTGCACCTGATTCAGGAACGTAATCTTCAGCTTCTACTACATAATTTGGGTTTTCTTCAATTCCTTTTAATTTTAAAAATTCTTTATAAGCTGCATATCGTTCCTTACCTGCAACACTATAAAGCGGACAAGCAATATGAGCTATTTTTCTATGGCCAAGAAAATAAAGATACTCCAAAGCCTGCATTGTGCCCATTCTGTTATCTGAAATTACAGTATACTTCCCTGGGTATACCATTTCTACAGATACGCATTTAAGATCGCTGGATAGAACACATTGAATTTCATGTGTATGTGTAGCACCAGCTGCAAGAAGCACTCCATCTACACCTCTATATAAGCAATGTTCAAGATAGGATTCTTCCTTATTTCCAATCTTTTTATTAACAAAAAGAACATCATAACCGTATTCCCAGGCTCTGCTTTGAAAGCTTTGCAAAATTCCGCTAAAATGGGGATGTGCTATACCTGTTCCTACATCTTCAGATAAAAGCACTCCAATAAGCCAAGTTTTTCTTGTAGCTAAGGCTCTTGCATTTGTATTGGGTATATATTCAAGCTCTTCTGCAGCATCCATTACTTTTTTATAGGTCAATTCGTTAACGCCATTATAGTTGTTAAATACCTTAGATACAGTAGCAGGTGAACAACCTGCCAGCTTTGCTACATCATATATTGTTACCACAATTTTCTACCTCGGTTCCTAAATTATATCTTACATTATATACCATACAAATTTGTACTTCAATCTAATACCGTATACTTAAAATAAAAGAAATCTGCATATGAACTGTTACTTTCTAAGTCCTGAGAACCCATACCTACAAAAGCACCAGTAAAGCCCATAGGATCAGCATATTCATCAGATATGATGCTTGAATCAATTTTGTAGGATATTACCTGCCACTTTAGATCCTCCTTGGCATAAGAAAAGTATCCAAATCTATTTTTCACTGTAAGCCTTAGATAAACCTTTCCACTTCCTACAGGTATTTCTTTATCTAATAAAGGCATTGAAAAATTATTTTTATTAAAGCTAAGTATTGCTAATGACTTTTCTCCAAGTTCCTCATTATAAGCAAGCCTCAAGTAATACTGGTTTTCTTCATCATAGCGATAAATAAGCCCTGCCATCTTTTGAAAATGATCAAAGGGCAAAGATAGGCAGGTTTCAGCTTCAAAACTAAAGGCTGTCTGTCTTCTCACTAGCATATTCTGATTATGAACTGAGGATAGAGATTCCTTGCCATATAATCGTAATATACCATCTTTAAGGAGTTCATATTTCGCTGGAACTCTGAGAGACATAAAGTCATTTTTGAAACTTTTATCAGTAAAATTATATAGAGTTTCCTTATTTTCTAATTTGTCACCATAGCCTTCAAAGCTTTCTGGAGGCAGCATTGTAAAGTCTTTAAGATAAGGCCATGCATCCTTCCAAATAACTTCTGCGATGGAGGTTTCCCTTCCAAGAGGACATCGCATACTTTCATCTATAGGACGTCCGCAGAGAAAGGCTGCGAACCATCTTCCATCAGGTCCTCCACATATGCTTCCATGTCCAGCTTTCTTAATATAAGAATTAGGAGCACCCTTTGAACTTACCAAATGTTTATTTGGATGAAGCTCATAAGGCCCCTCAATGTTTTTCGACCTTGCTACAGTAACTGCATGGTCATAGGAGGTTCCCCCTTCTGCGGTAATAAGATAATAATAATCCTTCACCCTATAAAGATGAGGTCCTTCTACCAAGCCTCTATCGGAGCCTTTAAAAATCTTTACTGGTTTTGAAATAGGTTTTAAGGTTTCTGCATCAAGTTCAGTAAGCAGAATGCCCGTGAATTGAGCGTCTCCCAGTTTCCTATAATCCCATTCCATGTTAACTAAATATTTTCTTCCATCACTGTCATGAAATAGTGATGGGTCAAAGCCTGAACAGTTTACAAATACTGGGTCACTCCATGGCCCCTCAATATTTTCTGATGTTGTAATATAATTAGGTGTATCTTTAAATGGACTAAAGGTCCATGTTTTTACATCAGTAAACACTAGATAAAATAGGCCCTTAAAGTAGCTAAGACAAGGAGCCCAAATTCCACCTGATTTAGGATTACCCCTCATATTTAGCATATGAATACTATTAAGTGGTGCAGGGATGCTGCTCCAATTTGCCAAGTCCTTTGAGGAGCTGATACAAACTCCTGGAAAATATTCAAAAGTAGAATTTGCAACATAAAAGGTTCCATCCACACAAATCATGCTTGGATCTGGATGAAAGCCAGGAAGTACTGGATTCTTAATCATTTTAGCACCAACCTTCTGGATAATTTATTCTTTTACTGCCCCCATAGCTATTCCATTAACAATGTACTTTGAAAAAATAGCATAAACAACTATTATTGGCACAATTGATACCGCAAGACCGAGATAAATGCTGCCGTATTCAGTTCTGTAGGTATCACCTCTTAAGGTTTGTACAAGCATTGGCAAGGTGTACAGTTTCATTTTTGAAATCATAATAAAAGGTGTAAAGAAGTTGTTCCAAGAGGCAACAAAGGCAAATATACCCATAGTGAAGGCACCTGGTTTTGCAATGGGAAGCATTATATTATGAAATATTTTTAATTCACTGCAGCCATCTATTCTGGCAGCATCAATTAAGTCTTTGACAATTACAGCATCTAGATACTGCTTTGCAAAGAATATGGAGCCCGGTGCAGCAATTGCAGGTAAAATAAGCGGAATATATGAGTTAATAAGTTTTAAATTGGACATATATCTATAGAAGCCAATTATTGATACCTGTGTAGGTAATAGAACCAAAACAATTACAAAGCCATAAATAAACTTATTATATGAAAAATCATAAACATGAATAGCATAGGCAAACATCATAGAGAAATATACAGTTAGAACAGTAACAGAAACAGAAATTTCAATGCTGTTTAAGAATCCACGTGAAATACTAAAGCCTCTTCCTGTAAGGGTTTGCCAGTTTCTTATAAGATTATGTCCCGGAAGTAAACTTATGCCTTGCTGTATTTGAGCAGTACTTCGGGTAGAATTAACTAGTAATATCCAAAGAGGTAAAACACATATAACTAATAAAATAACTAATACAGCGTATACGAAGATTCTTAATAGTCTTGTTTTCATTTTATAACTCATGCTGTTATATCCCCCTTTACTGCTTTTTTAGCTGTACTTTTACTCCCCTTGGGTTCTCTATCTCTAAGCAATCTTAATACTATTAGTGCTGCAATACTTGTTACTATAAATATCATAATACCAACACTGGCTGCTGCTCCAATATGGCCTTTACTGCTTGAAAATTTCATATACATAAGTACATTCATAGTCATAATTGAACCATTAGGGGAGCCTCTTCCATCTGTAAGCATATAAGGAATATCAAACATTTGCATACCACCTACTAAGGAAGTAACTAATGTGTAGACAAGTATAGGTCTTAGAAGTGGAAGCGTTATTTTTCTAAACATCTGCATACCGCTTGCACCGTCAACCATTGCTGATTCATAATAACTTGGGGAAATAGAAGTCATACCTGCCATAAGAATAATAAGGGTAGAACCAAACCACATCCACCACTGCACAAAAACAACTATTGCCTGTGTCCAACCTGTGCTTCTAAAATAATCAATAGCACCATTTACAATTCCGGAACGCACAGTGATCTGATTAATAGGACCATAAAGTGAAAATAGATTAAAAAATAACACAGCTATAGTAGCTGGCATAAGAAGATTTGGTAAATAATAAATAGCACGCCAAACTCCTACAAATTTCAATTTAAGTCTAGTGCTTGTAAACCAAACAGATAAAAGCATTGCAAAGCCAATCTGTGGTATAAAATTAATTAGCCATATTTTCCATGTATTTCCTAAAGCTTGAACAAAAAATTTATCTTGAAAAAGGTTTTTAAAATTGTCAAGTCCTACAAGTTTATAGCCGTCACCCATAAGTGTCATATTTGTAAAGCTTAAATAAAAAGTATATATCAAAGGATAGAAACTAAATGCTAAAAAGCCAATTATAAAGGGAGCAGTAAATAAATAGCCATAGTAATTCTTATTTATTTTACCGCTGCGTTTTTTTAATTTAGAAGTGCTATTTAACACGGCAAAACTTCCTTTCTCTAAAAATCAAACTTCTTAAAACAACTTAATCTATTAAGGATGTAGCTAATTTAAAATTAATTTAAACTCTTCATATCTCCAAATTATTGATAAAATCTGCGATGCTAAATAAGCACCGCAGATTTTATCTATAAGAAATGAGCTTAATTTACAGTTAAATCCGGTAAGGCATTTTTAACTGCATCTTTAAATTGCTTTATAGCCTCGTCCTTTGTAGCTTTTCCAGAAGCATAGTTTGTCATAGGATCATTTAACGCACGCTGAATAGCATCATCTGAAGCTTGAATTAATTTAAGGCTTATATTTGGTGCTATTTGTGCAAAGTTCTTATAGGAGTTTTGTCCAGATAAGAATTTGCTAGTTGTAGCATTATCAAACTCAGGTATTATTTCATTAACTACCTTTTGACTTGATACAAAGTCTCCAGCGCCTTGAGCTAGTTTGTCACCTATAGTTGGATCTATTTTCTTTAAGTAATCATTTGTATAAACACCAGTTGCCCAGTTTTTAAGTGTAGTTGCATTTAAAGTACAGAATTTAATAAATTCTTTAGCTAAGTCTTGGTTTTTTGAATCTTTTAATGCACCTATAAAGGTTCCACCCCATTGATAAGGCATTGGTCCATCTATGCAAGCCCAGTCGCCAGAAGTATCTTTTCCAACTTTAGCAGTCTTATCAGCATTGTCCTTTGGAGCAGCATTAGGCATTAATGTATATGGAAGTCCCCAAGTAGGAAGCAAATAACTAAATACTTGTTTTGCATTACCTTTTGCATCTACTAGAGAATCATTCATTCCAGCAAACCAGCCTTCCTGCCACTGTGTAGCTTGAGCTTCATAACCATTTTGTCTGAAGGATTTTGCCATATCTAAAAGTTCATTAACCTTGGGATCGATTACAAGTTTGTTATCAACTACCCATGGAGACTTACGATTAGCAAAGTATAAATTAGCAAAGTCACCTGTAGAAGCTACCATATAGGTATTTCCATTGGACTTTTCTTTAACTGTCTTAGCTGCCGCTTCAAACTTACTCATATCTGAAACTAGTGCTTGAATTTTAACTGGGTCATCAGTTCCAAAGTATTGTTTTGCAAGGCTTCTTCTATAGAACATTGCACCTGGAGTAGCTTGATAGGAATAAGCTTTTGTCTTACCCTCATATGTTCCGATATCTAAAGTAAATTGGTATGTTCCAAGATCTTTAGCTGTAGGTAATAAATCTGATAAATCTGATAAGTAATTACTTTCAACATATTCTCTTACAAAGGAAATTTCTAGTGAAACAACATCAGGTACATCTCCTGACTGAAGTGTTGATTTTAGTTTTGTTTGGAATTCGCCATTTGTCATAGGAATCATGGTGTATTCTATTTTTACGTCTGGATGTTCTTTTTGGAATGCCAAAGCCATGGTTTTTACTTCATCAGTAAAAGACCAAACCTTAAGTGTCTTAGTAGCAGTACCAGGTTTATCAGTGCTTGGCCCATTTGTCGCAGCTGAATTAGAGCAGCCCGCGAATAGACCTACTGTCATTAGACAAGAAAGTGCTAATGCAAGAGTCCTTCTTTTCATTTTTTACCACCCCATAAAAATAATTTTAAACTAATGTCAATTATGGAAACCGGTTTCATTCCATAATTAAATATTATCATAGTTGCATTTATTTTACAATATATTTTTTCAATTTTCTTAATAGTTTGTTAATATATTTAAAAACGGGCTTATCAGCCCAAATACAAAGTATTAATTCATTGAAATGATCATAG
The DNA here is from genome assembly GCF_045310675.1 of Candidatus Clostridium stratigraminis. Lineage (NCBI taxonomy): Bacteria > Bacillati > Bacillota > Clostridia > Eubacteriales > Clostridiaceae > Clostridium > Candidatus Clostridium stratigraminis. The sequence goes on along the minus strand of NZ_JBJHZZ010000002.1, from coordinate 202,868 downwards.
ATTTTAAATAAGCTATATGTCAAACAATTAACAAATAAAGTAAACTTATATTATATGTTTCGAAACCGCTTTCTATGACAGTTTTCTATAACTTCTTAACTTCTTTCCTTCTTTTTAGAGAGAACATCAAAGGCCACAGCCATTAGAAGTACAAAGCCCTTAATAGTCATCTGCATATCGCTGCCTACACCTATAATAGACATGCCATTGTTAAGAACACCCATAACTAAGGCTCCTATAATCGCTCCAACAACCGTTCCAACGCCACCATAGGCTGAAGCTCCTCCAATAAAGCAGGCAGCAATAGCATCTAATTCAAAATTCATTCCTGTTTGCGGAGATGCAGCGTTTAGACGAGAACTAAAAGCTATTCCTGCAACTGCAGCTAGAACAGCCATATTAACATAAGTAAAGAACAGCACTTTGTTTGTATTAATACCTGAAAGCTTGGCAGCTTTTTCATTTCCACCCATGGCATATATAAATCTTCCTTGAACAGTTCTTGTGGTAAAGAAGGAATAAATAAATATTAATGCCCCGATAACTAGCAATATTACTGGAATACCCTTGTATTTTGCTAACCAATAAGAAAATAGATTAATTACAAATAAAATAACTATAATTTGAGAAATAAAAAGTGGTAAGGATACCTCATCCAAATTATATTTTTGTCTTTCCTTTCTCTTTTTTGCCTGCACAAACACATAAATAACTGATATTATAACTCCTAATAAAATTGCAGTAAAATTTAGTTTTGTCCCAAAACCTTTAAAAATATCTGGCAGAAAGCCAGCACTGATTATTTGAAACCTTTCGGGAAAGGGTGATAATGTAAGGCCTTTAAGCATTGTAATAGTTAGCCCTCTAAACATAAGCATGCCTGCTAGCGTAACTATAAAAGCTGGTATTCTAACGTAGGCAATCCAAAATCCCTGCCAAAGCCCAACTATAACTCCAATTAAAAGGCAAATTGCTATAGCAATTATAATATTTATTTTCATGTTTATCATAAGAATTCCAGCGATTGCACCAATAAATGCACATAGGGAGCCCACCGATAGATCTATGTTTCCACCTGTTAAAATGCAAAGAGTCATACCTATTGCTAAAATAATAACATAGCTGTTTTGAAGTATTAAATTAGCAACATTCATTGGTACAAGAAGTATGCCTTTGGTTAATATTTGAAAGAACACAATAATAACTAAAAGAGCAATAAGCATGGCATATTGTTTAAAATTGCTCTTAAAAGTATTTTTAATAGTTTCAGAAGCCTTTTGTTTTAATTCATTATTAGGAGTATTCTTAACTGTTTGCATTATACAACCTCCCTGTTACTCTGCATTATGCACTTCATAATACTTTCTTGAGATGCATTATTTTTCTCAAGTTCTCCAACAATTCTTCCCTCATTCATTACATAAATCCTATCACACATTCCTAATATTTCAGGCAATTCTGAGGAAATAAGTATAATTGCTTTTCCCTCTTCTGCTAATTTGTTTATTATAGTGTAAATTTCATATTTAGCTCCTACATCAATTCCCCTAGTTGGCTCATCTAAAATTAGCACCTCTGGATCAGTAAATATAGACTTACTCAGTACCACCTTTTGCTGATTTCCGCCTGAAAGATTTCCCGTTCTTTGTAAAATACTTGAGGATTTTATATTTAATCTCTTTCTATAATCTTCAGCTAGTTTAAACTCCTTATTTTCATCAATAATCTGATACCTGCTTATTTTAGAAAGTTTTGAAAGAGAAATATTTCTTTTTATATTGTCAATTAGAACAAGTCCTGCTGCTTTACGATCTTCTGTAACATAGGCTAAGCCATTTACTATGGCCTGCCGTACATTTTTTATTATTATTTCTTTACCATCCTTTATAACCTTTCCAGTAATGTGTTTTCCATATGCTCTGCCAAAAATACTCATAGCAAGCTCTGTTCTTCCTGAACCCATGAGCCCTGATAAACCAATAACCTCTCCTTTGTTTACTTTAATACTTACATCTTTAATAACCTTTCTGCCTTCAATTAAAGGATCAAAGACATTCCAGTTCTTGACTTCGAAATAAACCCGACCAATTTTAGTTTCTCTTTTAGGAAAGCGATTTAGTAAGTCCCGACCTACCATTCCTTTAATAATTATATCCTCACTTACATTATTTTCGTTTCTTAAGGTTTCAATTGTTGCTCCATCCCTTAATACTGTAATTGTATCTGCTACCTTTAAAACCTCATTAAGCTTATGAGAAATAAGGATTGAAGTTATTCCATCCTTTTTAATCTCCAATATTAGATTCAATAAATTGTTGGAATCCTCTTCGTTTAATGCTGCTGTGGGCTCATCTAAAATAAGTAATTTTACCTCCTTTGCTAACGCCTTGGCAATTTCAACTAGCTGCTGCTTTCCTACTCCAATATCTTTGATGAGCGTTTGTGTTCTTTCCCTAAGCCCAACTTTTTTTAAAAATTCAGCTGCTTGTTTATGAGTTAAATCCCAATGTATGATGTTGTTTTTTGATCTCTCGTTACCTAAAAATAAATTTTCGCCTATTGAAAGATATGGTATAAGTGCTAGTTCTTGATGAATTATAGCAATACCTATTTTTTCACTATCCTTTATTGATCTAAAAATACATTCTTTACCTTCAAAATTTATTTCGCCGCTGTAGGTACCATAGGGGTATATTCCACTAAGCACACTCATTAATGTAGATTTACCAGCCCCATTTTCTCCAACAAGTGCATGAATTTCGCCTGATTTTACTTTGAAATTTACATTATCAAGTGCTTTAACCCCTGGAAAAAGCTTAGTAATATTTTTCATTTCAAGTATAAATTCAGCCATACCCTCACCTCCAATAACTATGTTTTACGAAATGAATGATGAATGAAGAATTGTGAATGTTTTTAACAGAAAAATCTATTCTGCCAAGCTGTACATTCTTAATTCTTCATTCTTCATGCTTCTTTATTTATCAATTGCTGCTAATTTGCCTTAAGGTCAGATTCTTTATAATATCCACTATCTATAAGTATCTGCTTGTAATTATTAACATCTGCATAAACAGGATCACAAAGGAAGGAAGGTACTACTTTAACCCCATTATTATAAGTCTTAGTGTCGTTAACTGAAGCTTCCTTTCCTTGAAGAACAGCATCAACCATTTCAACAACCTTTGCTGCTAGAGTTCTTGTGTCTTTAAAAATTGACATGGATTGTTGACCATTGATCATGGCAATTACGTTAGGCTTATCACAATCTTGTCCTGTAATTATTGGATATGGCTTGTCAGAAGTACCATAACCTGCATTCTTAAGTGAGGCAATTATTCCTATTGCTAAACTATCATTAGGTGAAAGTACTACATCTAGTTTTTTACCATTAGCGTAGTTAGCAGTAATAAGATTATCCATTCTTGCCTGTGCTTTTGCAGATTCCCAGCCTTGAATTGCAATTTTGGTAAATTCCTTTTGTCCGCTTACTACAACAAGCTTACCATTGTCTATATAAGGCTGCAAAACACTCATTGCGCCATTAAAGAAGAAGGTGGCATTATTGTCGTCTGGTGATCCACCGAATAATTCAATGTTAAAAGGTCCCTTCCCGTCTTTAAGTCCTAGTTTGGTTTCAATATATTGTCCTTGAGTAACACCAACTTTGAAATTATCAAAGGTTGCATAATAGTCAACATTACTGCTGTTCATTATTAGTCTGTCATAAGCTATAACCTTAATCTTATTATCAGCAGCTTTTTTAAGAACATCAGTAAGCGCTGAGCCATCAATAGATGCAATTACAAGAGTTTTACAGCCCTTTGTAATCATATTCTCAATTTGTTGTGTCTGAGTATTTACATCATTGTTAGCGTACTGAAGGTCAACCTTGTACCCTTTTGCTTCAAGCTGAGACTTCATATTTGCACCGTCTTGATTCCAGCGCTGAAGTGATTGTGTAGGCATTGCAACACCTATTAACTGTGCTGCTGAATCCTTTGATGGATTATTAGTTGAATTTGTTGGATTACTGCTGCAGCCTACCACCCCAAAAGCTAAAGCTGCCGTTAAAATTGAAGCAATTATCTTTTTCATTTTTATTCCCCCTAAAAATGTATTGTTTTTACATCTTAATAATAATACTTGTAAACATTACTATAAATGGATAATGTTGCTATATTGCTTGAAATTATTGCTTACTTTTTTACTATTGGAAGCAAAAAAATGCTAGGCATTTTGCCAAGCATTTATTTTAATTTCTCTTTAAATTCTGTAGGACTAATACTTTCGTATTTCTTAAAAACCTTGCTAAAATAATTTGGATCGCTATAGCCTACTGAATAACCTATTTCTTTAATACTCATATAGTCTATTTTAAGAAGTTCCTTTGCCTTTTTTATTCTAGCAATATTAATAAAATCAGAAAAATTATAGCCCATAGCCTCCTTAAAGCTTCTGCTAAAATAATATGGACTTAAATTAAATCTTGCTGCAGTATTTTCTAAATCTAATTCCTTCTTCAAATTATCTGTAATATATTGCTCTACCTGCTTAAAAACGGCAATTTTTTTCTTCTCGAGGTTTTGAAATTTTTCATTAGCAGCGTTGCTAAGTATCAAGCTATTTTTGATATCTTCAAAATGAATTATATTTACATTCTCTGATTTGTATTCTAATGAGCTCATAGCCTCTTCATAGGATTTGTGTATTAAATCTAACCCACTGTAACATTTGCCGATACCAATTTTTAAGGATACATTAAATGTACTTTTAACCTCTCTTCTAATACCAGCTGAAAGGTTAACAGTTTGATACCTTGCCTCATACTCATCTAACAAATTATTAATTTGAATGAAATAAACAAAATCCTTAGAAAACCTATAACTTCCTATTGCTCTATATTTTCTATTTATATATTCCTTTATATATTCTCCAAGTTGAAGTTTAACCTCTTCATCGTAAATTTTTTCCTTACTTTGCATAACAATTGAACAAGCTTTATTAAAGCTAATATCTAGATATCTTAAATAAGTTTCATATTCCCTTAAGTTGATGGTATTATTTATTATTGAATAGCTTAACTCATTTTCTAATACAGGTATTAGATTATATAATTTTTCTTGATTTTCAATTTCGCTTTTTCTCCTCTCCTTTTCAGTATTAATAAAATCAATGCCTATTTTAATTTTCTCAGTAAGCTCATTTCTACTGAATGGTTTTAAAATATAACCTTTAACATTATTTTTAACAGCTTCAATTGCAAAGTCAAAATAATCATATGCAGTCAATATTATAAAATAGGCATTAGGAAGAAACTTTCTTATTTCTTCTATGGCCTTAAGCCCATTAATACCTGGCATTTTAATATCCATAATTATTATTTCCGGTCTCAACCTCTCTGATATCTCAATAGCTTCTCTTCCATTTCTGGCTTCATCAATGTCCAGCAGATCTTTAAAGGAGAGACTTAATATGTGATTTATTGATTCCCTATCATATTTTTCATCATCAGCTATTAACAGCTTTATCATAGAAATTTCAACTCCTTAAGTGGGATTTTCAGGTAGATACTTGTACCCAAGTCTTTTTTGCTCTCAATCTCAAATATATTTTTTACGTCATACATTATTTCTAGCCTTTCTACAACACTTCTTATTCCCATTCCAGTAGTATGACCTATATGATCTGCATATTTTTCTTTAGAAACAATTTTAGTTAAAATATCCTCATCTATTCCACAGCCATTATCCTTAATTTCTACAATGCAGGCTTCTCCCTTTTCATAAATATCAATATCTATATTGCCGCCTTCTTCCTTAGGCTCTATACCATGAATAAAGGCATTTTCAACAAAGGGTTGAAGTGTCATTCCTGGCACCTTTACCTTTGTTAAATCTGCTTTAATATTAATAGTATATTTGAATCTATCTTTATATCTTGATTCCTGTATAAACATGTACTCTCTAGTAATATTTATTTCTTCCTCAAGTGTTGCATCTCTATCCATCATATTTAAGCTATATCTTAATATATCTGCTACTGATTTTATTAAGCTTTCTGTCAGCGCCGCATCTTCTTTTATGGCAGTCTGATTTATGCAGTTAAGAGTATTAAATAGAAAATGAGGATTTATTTGTGACTGTAAAATCTTAAGCTGGGACATTTTTAAGGCATTTTCGTATTTTAAAAGCTTCATTCGGTCATCCCTGATTTTACTTTCTAATTTAGCGTTTTCCTCTATTGAGTTAATATGTTTCTTAATATTATTAATCATTGTACTAAAGGCTTCAGATAATATATCTAATTCATAAATTGAGGTTTTCTTACCTTCCTTATAAGAGAAGTCACCAAAAGAAACTTTTTTTGAGGAATCAACAAGCTCACTAAGCTTGTTTAAAATATCTTTAATAAAGAGCAAAGTATAAATTATGCTAATGGATAAAGCAGTAATTATATAAATTACCATAACCCAATAAACAAACCTTTCCTTATCCTTAAGTTTATTATAAATATTGTTGTTATATTTAAGATAGCTGTCAATTAACTTTGAAATAAAAGTGTTACAGTAAGATGAAATTTCCTTTGTAAATACGTAATCCTCATAATATGCATCAACTGAGCTTTTCTTACTATATATATAAATTGTTTTATCTGCAGATACATTATAACTTTCAAGTGAATTTAATAAATCTCTTAAAATATACTGACTTTCTAAATCAGAATTTAATTGAAGGAGTTTAACCTTATCAATAGCCTTATTGTAATTAACCTCATAAAGCCTCTTACTTTCATTAGAATTTGTTAATATATATTTATTAAAATTAGAAAAAGAATCATTAAGACTGTTTTTTATTTCATTGGTCATGCTCATTTTACTCAGCATTATATTATAATTTTCATTAATCTTCCTGCTCATTATAATGGTAATAATATTACTTGTAGCTATAGGGGTAATAATAATAATGGCAAATATTATGAACTTCCTCTTTAAACTGCTAGTTTTCATTTAAATAATTTCCTTGCTCTTTTTTAAAATCTTGAAGGTTATCCTTATTAATTACAGATACATCAGTAAGAAACACCCCTTTTGTTTCTTTTCCCTCAATATTATCCATAATTATATTTACAGCCTTATACCCCATAATATAAGGCATTTGCACAATTGTAGAGGTTATAATACCCTTTTCTATGTAATTAAGGGTTTCAGGTAAATCATCGAAACAAATTATCTTAACCTTTCCTTCCATACCGAGTCCAGTTATTGCCTTTGCTGCTCCTTCTCCATCTAAAGCTGAAGTACAGAGTAATGCCTTAATGTCCCAGTTATTAATTAGAATTTTCTTTGCAGCAAGCTCAGCTTCTAAAAGGTATGAATCAGAAGATTCAATTTCAGAAATAGCTAGCTTTGAATTCTTATCTATGTATTGTTTAAAACCCTCTACTCGCTCCACTTGGTTTTTAACAGTTTTTCCTCCCATAATTATTCCTACTTTTCCGCTCGTACCAACTTTATCGATCATTTCTTTTGCAGCCATAGTTCCTGCAGCCGTATTATCAGTACCAACATAAGCTAATCGATTACTATTCTCTGCATCTGAGTCCACAGTTACAATGGGAACTCCTCCTTCTACTACCCTATTAATAATAGGCTTGTACCTGTTTTCATCCTGCACATAGGCAATAATGCCGCTTGCTTTTGCAGCATAGGCCATGTTTATAAATTTAATGCCTTCATCTATGTTTGCAGTATCAGGCCCTTGAAAATCAATGACTGCATTTCTTTCTTTAGCTGCCTTCTCAGCACCCATTTTAATGTACTGCCAATAGGGATTCGAATAAACATGAGCTATAAGAACTATTTTGGGCTTAATATATCCTTCAACAGCTTTTTCCCCTATTAAGCTATTTAAAAGAATAAAGTTAAACATAATAAAGAGTAAAAAAATAGCGACATATCTTATAAATCTTAAGAATCTCCTCATTTTCATCCCTCATAACTATTTTCCATTATTAACTATATTATATATAAATTAGCAGTAAATAATCAATATAATAAGAAAAATGTTTTTTAAAAGAAAAAGCAGCAGAGTAAAAATACTCTTCTGCTTTATAAGATACATATAATAATAAATTTATGTAAAATCTTTTATAATATCTTTTACATTATTAACATATTTATTGCTAGCTTTTATATTCATATTTTGAAAGGCAATGCCATCAAATAGACTTAAGCCAAATTTATTAAATAATTCTTCCTCATCACTTAAATAATCCGATGTTCTTTGAAGTAATTCATCTTTTTCAGTGTTGCTAAAATTAAAATAATAATAAATGTTGTAATCTTTGATTATGCCCATCATCTTATTTAGACTATCTGGTGAAATAATGATGCCAATTATCCATCTTTTAGCTTTGGTGCTGCTAGAAACCTTCATAGCTATACCTAAGACCTTAACTGTTTCATCTTCCTTTATTATCATTTCTTCATATGGTATACTTAGCTCTTCAAGTGATAGTTTTAAATTCTCAAGAGAGTTATTAAGTTCCTTATACTGAAGCTTCGAATCTATAACCGCTAGACATAAGTTGTTTCCTAATAAATTTTTCAAAAAACTCACTTTGAAATCTTCAATATTTTTAAGCTTGTTGTAGTTAATATTGAAGGTTGTCACTTCATTTTTACTATCAATTTTAACCTTTAATTTACTATTATTAAAAATGCCCATTTCATTCTCCTTAAGACTTGCTTAGCAAATTATTAAGCATATTCATATTTTCAAAAAAGTGTACATGCCCATAGGCAGCTAAAGTATTATTTTTTAGATAACCGCAGGTCCACTGTTTTATGGAGCCATCATAAACTTCTTTGGTTAAAGTATATATTTTATCTTCATCAATACTTACATTGGACTTATGAAACTCATGGCAATTAATTATAGTACCTTGAGCTAGCATTGAATTTTTGGAAGTTACCTCAATTGATGCATATCCAAAGTTTTGAAGTCTGTCTGTCATAAATGACTTTCCCTTTAAAAAACCAACTGTTTCTTTCCCTTCAATTTTCTCAGTTAGGTACATTAGACCTCCGCATTCTGCATAGCACTTACTGCCATTTTCTAATGCGCTTTTTATGCTATGAAGCATGTCTTTGTTCTCACTAAGTTCGTCAATAAAAACTTCGGGATATCCTCCTCCTAAGTAAATAAAATCAACATTATCTGGAAGCCTACAATCTTTCATAGGACTAAAAAATATTACCTCTCCTGCCTCTTCTAAGAGTTCTATATTCTCTCTATAGTAAAAATTAAAGGCCTTGTCATATGCTACAGCTGATTTTATCCCTTTTACTTCAATGTGAAAGTCATCCTTATAGCTTTTAGCTATGGCAAAATGTCTTAATAACTCATCAATATCCACATGTTTTTCCAATAATTTTGCACAGAGCTCAATTTTATTATCTAAATCTTCTATTTCACTGCTCTGTATTAACCCAAGATGTCTGCTTTTTAGACTTAGGTTTTCATCACTTGGAAGATATCCAAAAACTTTTGCATTACATTGTAATTCTATAGCCATTTTTAAAAGCTTATAATAATCTTCGCTAATATTATTTAGAATTATACCTGCTATATTTACTTTTTCAAAGCTTTTCATTCCATTTATTTCAGCGCAAAGTGTTGCAACCTGCGCCTTAGGTGTTAGCACTAAAACTATAGGCAAACTGAGCACCTCAGCCACATGAGCTGTTGAGTATTTAGGGGTAATATCTATTCCATCATATAATCCCATAACACCTTCTACTATTCCTATATCACCTGTGCCTCTTGAAAAACTTGCTTTTACTCCAGCCTCTCCCATTAAATAAAGATCCAAGTTTCTACCTGGTATTCCAGTTATATGAGTATGAAAAGCATTGTCTATATAATCCGGCCCAACCTTATAGCTTTGAGTTTTATATCCACGATTTATTAAGGCCTTTAAAAGTCCCAAGGTTACTGTAGTTTTTCCACCGCCACTTGTATTCGAAGAAATAACCATGCATTTCATCTATTTACTCCCTTTACTTTTATCTTTTAAATAATTAAAATTCAATTCCCTTTCTAGGCGGAACATTCTTTTCATAGTAATGCTTGATTTCTCTCATTTCAGTAACTAAATCTGCCTTCTCTGCAATTTCCTTAGGTACATCCCTACCTGTTAATATAAGCTCTACATTCTCAGGCTTGAGCTCAATTAACTCCAATATTTGATCAATTGTAACAAGTTTATTTGTTAGTGCGCCCATTACTTCATCCATTATTAACAAATCACATTTTTCTTCCTTTAAGGCATCCATACAAAACCTAAAAGCCTGTTGAATTTCTTCTTTAAGCTCTCTTTTTTCCTCTTCATTCAATGTCCAAAAAAAGCCCCTCTTTTTCTCAAATCTGTAAATTTTAAAATTAGGCTCTAATTTCTTTGCACTTTCAAGCTCCCCTGTAGGCATAGATTTTAAAAATTGAACCATGGAAACTCTAAGTCCGTTTCCCGCAGCTCTCACTGCCAAACCAACTGCAGCTGTTGTCTTTCCCTTTCCATTACCGGTATAAACCTGTACATAACCTTTTTTTAATTCCATTATAATTCCACCTTTCTTAATGTGGCATAGAAACGTCCCCATACCACATTTTTTATAATTATTTTTGTTTTAAAACTTTTAAAAATTCATAAATGGAGATTGTTCCAGTTGGTTCTAGCCAATGAGACCCGTCCCTATTGGTTCCCCATTGGTTCATTCTATTTGTTTTATAGCCTCTAAAAGCTTATTATTTAATTTTCTATCCTTTATTGCAAATCTTACAAAGTATTCATTAAGCCCTTTAAAATTGCTTGCTCTTCTTATAATTATGCCTTTTTTCATGCAGAAATTATAAAGCTCTTCATCGGTTATTCCTTTTAGCCTGCACAATATATAATTAGAAAAACTAAAATATATCTTATCTATAAATACTAATTTTTCCAAACTCGAAGGAAAATAACTTCTTTCGGTTTCAATCCACTTTAAGGATTTTTTTATGTATTCCTCATCCTTTAATATATACTTTACCGCATGTTCAGCGAAACAGTTTATATTCCAAGGATTTTGCTTTTGCTTTATTTTTTGAAGAAGCCTTTTATTTTTACTTATTCCATAACCAAATCGTATACCTGGCATGGCAAAAAATTTAGTTAAAGCCCTTATAATAAATATACTTTTATATTCTTTAATATCTTCAGTAAAACTATAGTCTTTTTTACCTGTAAATTCTATAAAGGCTTCATCTATAATTATAGTTTTTCCTTCACTTTCTGAAAAATCTAAAATACTTTTAAATTTAGTTTTATCTATAATATTACCGTTTGGATTATTTGGATTTCCTATTATCAAAGCCTGAGTTTTATGAAGCTTCATTAAAATATCTTCATAATCAAAATCCATTTCTTCATTTAAATAAGAGTATTCTATGCTGCAGTTCCATTTAACAGCATCAGCTTCATATTCTGCAAAGGATGGAACAACAATTAAAATACTTTTAAAACAGCTAATAACTAAATCAATAATTTCCGAGGCACCGTTTCCTAGAACAAAGTGCTCCTCATTAATACCAGTATAATCCCTAAGTGATCTAAGGACTTTTCTATATTTAATATCCGGATATCTTTCAATATTTTTTAATGCTTCATCAATTGTATCAGTAAAAGATTTTGGAACTCCAATTGGATTTATATTTGAGCTAAAATCTATAAGCTCAATTCCCTTTAAAAGCCCTTCAGTGTAAACATCTCCGCCGTGAATCAAAATAAAACCTCCCATGGAAACTTTCCTTCAAAATTGCTGCATTATCTACTTAAAGCTTAGAAAAAATAAGTATATACAGATTAAAATTAACTCAGCTCCATACATTAATTTAATTGAATCCATTATATTTATAGACTTCAAATCCCTTATTTTATCTCCTATTGTAGGTTTGTAAACTAAATCACCAAAATAACTGTTTGTTCCACCAAGCTGAACCTTCATGGCTCCGGCAGCAGCTGCTTCAGGATAAGCACAATTAGGGCTCTTATGATTTTTTCTATCTCTAAACATTATCTTAAGGCTTTTATAAATATTTCCGTGAGCAATAGGTGCTGCAAGTGAAATAAGTACTCCACTAATTCTAGCTGGAATTAAATTAAATAAATCATCAGTCTTCGCAGGAAAATATCCTATAAATTTGTATTTATCATTCATATAGCCCAGCATTGAATCCATAGTATTTATTCCCTTATAAAGCATTGCAAGAGGTGCTCCTCCTATCATTGCAAATAGAAGCGGTGCTATAACTCCATCTGAAGTATTTTCAGCTACTGTTTCAACATCTGCTCTTATTATTTCTGAAACATTTAAACTCATGGTATCTCTTCCAACAATATAAGACAGTTTCTTCCTTGCTTCTTCAATATCATTGTTCTTGAGAGCTTCATAAATTTTAGCAGCTTCCTTATGAAGGCATCTTGCTGATATAGTAGTCCAAATAATTAATATATTTATAATGTGATAAATTAAAGGAAAAGGCTTTGCAAGCCTTAATAAGCTATAAGGAATTAAGAAACTCAAACCTGCAACAATTATAACTATAACTCCACCATAAACCCTTAGAGTCTTTTCATGCTTTGCTAATGTTCTTGCTTTTTTCTCAAGGATACTTATAAGTTTTCCTATATATATTACAGGATGAGGAAACCAATAAGGGTCTCCTATTATAAAATCAAGGACTACTGCTAAAATAATATCTATCATCTTTTGATTCCCATAAGCTTATAGATGCCTTCAATATCAATAGAGCTTCTTACAATATCCGCAAGCTTATCCAGCTCCTTTTCTCTTAAGTTTTCATATATTGAGGATTGTTTCAAGTTTATACCCTTTTTTTCTCTTAACATATTAGATATATATTCTCTAAAATAAATGCTGTCAAAAATTCCATGGATATAGGTTCCCATTATATTTCCACTTTTACTAATTGCGCCATCCTTATAATTTGCCTTTTGTTCATTCTTATTGTTTATATTAAAAAGGGCCTCAGTATCAATGCCATAATTGGTTATTCCCATATGTATCTCGTAGCCATAAATTTCAATTCTATCTTCTTCGTGATTACAATATTTTAATATATTACTTTTTATTTTTTGTGAGTTAATATTGGCCTTTATTCTTGTAGTTATCTTTTCTTCTTCAAAAATCGTATCAACATCTAACAGCTTCATACCTTCGATTTCTTTAAATTTCGATTCTGCTTCAAAAGGATCCCTTATTGTATTGCCTAGCATTTGATAGCCACCGCAAATACCGATAATAGTACCACTTTTGCTATACTCCACTATTTTTTCTTCAAGTCCATTTTCTCTTAGTGCCATTAAGTCAGCTATAGTATTTTTGCTTCCAGGAATAATAAGTAAATCTGGATGCCCAAATTCTTCTACACTAGTAATAAATCTTACAGAAATATCTTCCTCTAGCTTTAAGGCATCTAAATCTGTGAAATTTGATATATGATAAAGCTTAACAACTGCAACATCAATTGGCGCTGTAATACTTTTATTAAATTCAATGGCTCCATCTTCATCTTCAAGAGAAAGTGAAAAATATGGAACTACCCCAAGAGTAGGAACATGAATAATATCTTCAATCATTTCAATACCTGGTTTTAATATTTCCACATCTCCCCTAAATTTATTTATTATAGTTCCTTTTATCCTCTTTCTCTCATCTTCATTTAGAAGCAATAATGTTCCTGCTAGTGAAGCAAATACACCACCCTTATCTATATCTCCTACTAAAAGTACAGGAGCATCAACAAGTTCGGCCATTCCCATATTTACAATGTCCCTATCCCTTAAATTTATTTCAGCAGGGCTTCCAGCACCCTCCATCACTATAATATCAAAGTTTTTTTCTAATTCCTCAAATTGCTCCTTTAACATGTCCTTAAACTCAACTTTTAAATTATGATATCCAATTGCATCAGAGTTACCATAAACCTTACCATTAACAACTATCTGGCATTCTTTGTCTGAAGTAGGCTTTAAAAGTATAGGGTTCATATAAGCCTCTGGCTCTAGGCCGCAAGCATAGGCTTGCAATACTTGAGCTCGCCCCATTTCCTTGCCATCTAATGTTATATAAGAATTTAAGGACATATTCTGAGATTTATAAGGTATAACCTTGTAGCCATCTTGCTTAAATATCCTTCCTAAAGCAGCTACTAAAATACTTTTCCCAACAGAAGAGGCGGTACCTTGAATCATTATATTTGCCATATTATCACACCTTTTAACTAAATTTTGAATAATAAATATATATTTTCTTTATAGGATAAAACTTTGTTATATAAAACAATATTAGCTTTTACAAAAAATTAACCACCAGGGACAGTCCCCACTGATTTTTTATCCATTATTCCTCAAAATAAAAAATAGTGAGCTTTCATCGCACACTACCTTCAAAATAAAAAAACCGACATTACGTCGGAAATTTACTTCAAAAATACCTCTCCCACCGAAAGCTTTATTAACCATAACATAGGCAGGTCTCCTGGCTTGTGCATCATTCTCCCTTTAACCTTCCTCTCATAAGTATGTTAAGTTTCATACATAAAGTTAGAGTGGTATTACTAAAGGTTGTCTTCACTTACAGTAGCGTGTGGGCTGCTGCGGATTTAAACCGCATTCCCTTTTCACCTGATAACAGGCACCTAAGTTAGTATTTACTTGTAATTTTAGCTTAACTTATATTAATAATTATGTCAATGACATTGTCCATTTGATTCATATATTAACACATTTGTTTATTAACATCTTATCTCATATTTTCAAACTCATCTTCATATAGTAATGTGGTTGCTATTTCTATTAAATATACAGTTTTACAAAGGGTTAATAATTTCTACACAAAACTGTCGTATTCAGTATGTAAGATATATATATCGAAGATTTAGTAATATATGTAATTTATTATTTGTTTTGTCGCTATTTAATGAAGAATATTGAAATTACTATTTTAAGAAAGAGGTTAATAATTATGAATATAGCATTTTTCTTAACACCAAAAACAGATGTAGTTTTTGAAAAATCCAGTAATACCATGAGACAGGCTATTGAGAGAATGGAATATCATACCTATACTGCTATTCCTATTTTAGATGACAAAGGTAGATATGTTGGTACCCTGACGGAAGGAGACCTTCTTTGGAAGCTAAAAGATGACTCAAATTTAGATATAAAAAACACCTCAAAAATAAAGATTTACGAGATTCCAGTTCATTCTAATATTAGACCAGTCCACATTGATGCTAATATAGAAGATTTGTTTGTAACTTCCATAAGCCAAAACTTTGTCCCAGTGGTAGATGATTATAATGTATTTATAGGAATTATAAAGAGATCAGACATATTAACTTATTTTTATAATAAAATGTATAAGGTATTCCGGCATCAACTACTTGCTTAGCCCTATACTGAAAACTCCATCTTATGTAAAAATCAACATTACCAATGTTGATTTTTACATTACTATTTATAATAGAATTTTGCCTACTATTTCAACTTTATTAAGTCTCTATATACCTGCTTTAAATTATAGTGCGCCCCATCACCATATATTTCCCATCTTAACCAATCATCAAGCCAAATAACAGCAGGAGTTATTATAAACCACAAAATAGTGTATGTAATGCATACTTGTCCCATGATATTTCCATAATGTTTTGAATAATCCCAAATATCTAATTTTAGACAAATATTTAAAATAAATCCAGAAATAAATTCTATTGAAACAATTATTAAGGTTCCAAGTAGGCACTGCTGCCAAATTTTAAACTTATACCGCTTTGGAAATTCATTTAACAAACCTATAAGAACAGCACATAAGCCACCCACAAAAAGCATTGAAATATTAGTCCACCCCCTCCAAAAACCTTCAGCAGTAAAATAAAGCATACCCATAATGAAGCCTAAGACAGCTAGTTTCTTCATTCTAGACACCTCCGAAGCATTCAATTATTTGTACAATTAGTATAACCTTGATAACTATATTTAATTTATTGTTTTATTATTTCTTAAATTATATAATGTTAATAATTGTAATGATTTAAAGGAGGTTTAAATTTATGGCATTTATTACTTGTAACTTTTCTTCAGAGGTACTTGGCATGAACACATCTATTTACGTGATTTTGCCTCAAAATAAGACTTCTCAAATAGGCAAGGAAGGATCATTTGCTTCTAATAAATATAAAGCCTTGTATTTGCTTCATGGATTATCTGGAGATCATACTGATTGGCAGAGAAAGACTTCTATAGAAAGATATGTAGATTCAATGGGACTTGCAGTTGTAATGCCTGATGCCGGAAAAAGCTTTTATACAGATATGAAGAATGGAGAAAGATATTTTACCTACATAGCTGAGGAATTACCTAAGATAGCAAGGCAGTTTTTTCCCTTAAGCGAAAAAAGAGAAGATAACTTTATAGCAGGACTTTCCATGGGGGGATACGGAGCATTTAAAATTGCTCTAAGCTGTCCTGAAAAATATGCTGCTGCAGCAAGTCTTTCGGGCGCACTTGATATGACAGAAATTGTTTCTACGGTGGATGATACTGATAACGCTGGGTTATATAATATTTTCGGTGACTTAAGCATGTTAGCAGGAAGTGAGAATGACCTTTATTTCCTCGCAAAAAAACTTTTAATTTCCAAAGAACCAAAGCCAAAATTATATCAATGCTGTGGGACAGAAGACTTCCTCTATGGAATTAACCAAAACTTTAAAAAGTTTATAGAAACAACTAACATAGATTTTACCTATAATGAAGGCTCTGGTGAACATACCTGGGATTATTGGGATGCAGAAATACAAAAGGTTTTAAAGTGGCTTCCTTTATAAGATAAAGAGGCGATGCGGCATAGGGGCGTTTCTAATGCCACATACCTCCCAATGAGGCACTAGATACTTCCCCGTGCCACATAAACTATTCTAACAGATTATATCAAGTAATTCCTCGAAATTGATATTATAAAAAGCGTTATGCAAATCAAGCTTTGATAAGGCTTCCCTTATACTTTCCTTATTATAGCTTACGCCAATTAAGGCACTACATATGGTAGAAATATCAATTAAGCCAAAGAAATCTCCATAGATATTGCAGCTTTCAACAATTCCCTTATTTACATCCAGCTTAAACTCTATTTTTCCACCTTTAAAACGTCCTGTTTTTGTTATATTAAATTTCGGTGAGGTCCCATAATTCCACTGCCAGCTTTGAAACTTTTCCCTAGCTATTTCCTCAATTCTAGTTAGATCCTCTTTAGTTAATTTATATTCCTTCTCTGAGCCATTCATAATACTATTTACCATAAGCTTTTTAAAGCTTAATTCATCCATAGGCTTAGCTAAGTGTTCAGAAATATTTGTTACCCTCTCACGAACCGACTTAATTCCCTTTGAAATAATTTTATAATCATCTACAGTTATACACCTTACCATTTGCTCAAAATCAGTATTAAAAAGCAGAGACCCGTGATGGAGGGTATAGCCATTACTCATACACTGAGCATTTCCCGAGAACTTCTTTCCTTCAATAACAAGATCATTTCTGCTGTTAAATTCAGCATGGACATTTATGTCATTTAAAGCCTTAAGTATTGGTTCAATATACTTTTGAAAATCTATCTGGCTTGCAGAGCCCTTTGTTATAAAGCTGAACTGCCAGCCTCCCATATCTGTGTATATAGTTCCACCGCCAGTTATTCTTCTTACTACATTTACCCCATGTTCCCTTACATAGCTTTCATTTATTTCCTCTAGAGTATTCTGATATTTTCCAAGCATCACCGTAGGTTCAGTTCTCCAAAATATAAATACACTGTCCTCAGGAAGCTGCTTTTCATAAATAAGGTAATATTCTAGTGCAAAATTAAAATATGGATTTGTAGAATTGTTATCTATATAAATCATTTTCTCTCTCCTCCATAATTTAATGCCTCTTCTGCCCTATAGGAGCTTCTTACAAGAGGGCTGCTTGCTATATATTTAAAGCCTTTTCCCATTCCTACTCTTCTGTACTCTTCAAACTTTTCCGGTGTAACATATTCTTTCATTTCAATATGATTCTTTGAGGGCTGCAGATACTGGCCAATTGTGAAAATATCACAGCCTGCCCCTAAACTGTCATCCATTAATTCATAGATTTCTTCATCTGTTTCTCCAAGGCCAACCATAATACCGGTTTTGGTAAAGATGTTAGGTGCCTTGCTCTTTATATAGCTGATAACCTTTAGAGACCTTTCATAATCTGCCTCAGGGCGAACCTTTCTATATAAGGATTTTACTGTTTCGATATTATGATTTATAACTTCTGGATTTGCCTTTATTATAATATCCAGATTTTTAGCTTCTCCCTTAAGATCAGGAATAAGTACTTCAATAGTTGTTTCAGGATTTAATTTTCTAACCTCATTTATAGTTTTAGCAAAATGCTCAGCTCCGCCATCTGTAAGATCATCTCTTGTTACACTTGTAATAACAACATGCTTTAACTTAAGCTCCTTTACGGCTTCTGCAAGATGCTTTGGCTCCATAGGGTCCACCTCTTGAGTACAGCCCTTTGTCACATTGCAAAATCTGCAATGTCTGGTACAAACACTGCCTAAAATCATAAAGGTTGCAGTTCGCTTTTTATAACACTCCCCAAGATTAGGACAATTTGCTTCCTTACACACAGTATTTAATTTAAGATTTGCCATTAGGCTGCTTATCTCTTCCACAGCTTCCTTATTATAATTCACCTTAAGCCAGCTAGGCTTCTTATCCATAGTCTTCCCCCTTATTAGTCCGAAACATTTAATAGCTAACCTTTTGTCTTTTAACCTTCAATTACTGCAATTGTTTCTCCTACTCTAACCTCGTCGCCCTCTTCAAAGAAAGCCTCCTTTAAAATCCCCTCTTCCAGGGATTCAATTTCGCTTACAACCTTATCTGTTTCAACTTCAAAAAGTATGTCCCCTTTTTTCACCACATCTCCTATCTTAATATTCCAGCCTGCAAGAACTCCCTTTTCCATATTTTCACTCAACTTTGGCATTTTAATTTCCTTTTTCATAATGTATACCTCCTTAAATTTAAAAAAAGCATAGTGCTAATTCTTCTTTATTTATATTTTCAATACTTTTAATAGCCTTAAATCTCTTTAATAGCTCCTGATAATTATAGCAAGCACCCTGCAGAGCCTCCCTAATATTTGCATTAGATATTTTGTTTACCGAAATCTCTGAGTCTATAATAGTTCCCTTTTCTACCTTTAATTTTACATAGATGTCCTTATCTAAAAGCCTCGACTCTTTCTCATAGATAAACTTAGGTGAATTTCCGTAATTCCAATTCCAAAGAGCATATTTATTTTCTGCCAGTTCTCTTATTTCTACAAGTTCCTCATCTGTTAGATTAATTTTCTCAATGCCCTCTGGAAATAAGGCTTTAAGTAAATGTTCTTCAAATTCCTCTATAGTCATGTTCTGGTCCTTCATAAAGGTCTTTATATTTGTAACTGGACTTTTTACTGATTTAACAGCCTTTGAAATTATTTTTCCCTCTGAGGGCTTTAAAATTTCATTAAGTTTAGATAAATCACTGTTAAAAAGCAAGGTCCCATGATGAAGTATCCTACCCCCTTTTATAGCCTCAGCACTTCCTGATATTTTTTTCCCCTCTATGGCAATATCACAATCCCTTCTTTTTTCAGCTGGAATTCCAAGTGACCTCAAAGCTGAAATAACTGGATTTAAAAACTTATCATATTCTATAGATGGATCTAGTCCATGGTGAGTTATAAAGGAGTAATTCAGGTTCCCAGTATCATGAAAAACTGTGCCGCCTCCGGTATTCCTTCTTGCCACTCTTACTCCCATTTTTTCAGCTGTCAGTGTGTTGATCTCCTCAAAGATATTCTGATGCTTTCCTAAAACTATACTGTTATCATTTCTCCAAAGAAGTAAATAACTATCTTCTTTAAAGTTATTAAACACATATTCCTCAAGAGCAAGATTGAAATAAACATCCTTATCTTTATTCTCTATATATTTCATTTTAAGTCTAACTCCTCTATCCAGAACATAATTCTTCACCAAAATGTCGCAAATTTAGTCCTTATTTCTACAATTTTAAATTATCAAACAACTTTATTATACATTATTTTTAATAACTATTGTTGAAATATTTATTCTTTTTCTTCTTATTTTAATACAAAAATGCCTCAATAATCATAAGATATACCGTAAAAAGGTATTAAAATGATTATTGGGGCATTTTTAAAAAGTCAATTTATTTTGCTTGATGACATTGTTCCCGTGCCACATTATCTAAACTTATAGATGGTAGTGTGTCTATATTCTTCCTTTGCCCTAAGTATTGGTGAAGGGAAATGCTTTATATTTATGGAATTAGGGAAAAATTGAGTTTCTAGGCATAAGCCGCTGTAATCTGAATACCTCGCTTCATCTTTTCCAAGACCCTCTACACCCTCTTCTATAAAGTTACCTGTATAAAATTGGACTCCTGGCATGGTAGTGTATACTTCCATACTCCTTCCACTGTTATCGTCCACCACCTCACAAGCCTTTACTAACCTTTCATCCTCCCTGTTAATAACAAAGTTATGATCATACCCCTTTGCAAAGGCAATTTGCTCATAGCTACTTCTTATTTCATCACCAACTTTTTTTAGTTTAGTGAAATCCATTGGCGTACCTTCTACTTCTCTAAGTTCACCAGTAGGGATGGAATCTTTATCTGCAGCTGTAAATTTATCAGCATTTATATAAACTTTATGGTTTAAAATATTGCCAGAAGCATGACCTGATAAATTGAAATAAGAATGATTTGTAAGATTTACAATAGTATCTTTATCAGAAAGTGCAAAATAATCTATTTTAAGTGAATTATCCTCAGTCAGAGTATATGTTACCTTAACCTCTAGATTCCCAGGATAGCTCTCTTCCATATCCTTACTGATATAACTTAGTTCTAAGCCTCCAGTTTCAAGGATTCTAGGTTCCCATATTACCTTATCAAAGCCTTTTAAGCCTCCGTGTAGATGATTTGGTCCATTATTTATTTCTAATTTATATTCAATTCCATTAAGGTTAAAGCTTCCCTTTGCAATTCTATTAGCGTACCTTCCAATAATGGCTCCAAAATATGGACCTTCCTTCTTGTAGTCTTCTAATTTATCAAACCCAAGAACTACATCATCGAAGCTGCCCTTGTCATTTTGCAGCTTAAGTGAACGAACTATGCCACCAAAATTAATAATTTCAACTGCTGTTCCCTTTGAGTTAGTCAAGGTAAAGGAATATATATTAGTTCTATCTGGCGTGCTGCCAAAATATTTTTTTTCAATACTCAATTTAACCCCTCGTTTCTTTTTAAGTTTACTTTATTATTAAATATTATACTTTTATACAAATCTTAATTCCAGAAAAGTATTTAAAATTTTTAAAATAGAAAAGTAAAGGTCTTAATTTAATTATACTTTTTCTAATTGACATCCTATAATAAAACAATAAAATTTAACTATGCAAATAAGATTTTACTTCTGCGTTCTTTGTCTAAACTAATTTTTTAAAGGTATCCTTGAAAATTCCATATAAACTGCTGTATATCTTGTACAGTCTTTCATATTCTAAAAAGTTATTAAGGTTAGGGCTTACACTTTCTGTAACCTTTATAAGTGTGCAGCAGGCCTCATTTACTGAATTAAAGCTTCCTCCTGCCACAGAAGCAAGTATGGCAGCACCATAGGATGGTCCATCCACAGAATTTATCATATCTATTCTTGTCTCGAATACATCTGCAAGGATTTGTCTCCAAAGCTTGCTCTTTGCACCGCCGCCGCATACTCTAACTTCATTAATAGGAATATTTAATGCCTTAACGAGCTCTAAGGAATCCTTAAGTCCAAAGGCAACACCTTCTAAAATAGCTCTTGTCATATGAGCTCTAGAGTGTGTAATACTAAGTCCTATAAAACAGCCCTTAGCATTTGCATCACTATATGGGGTTCTTTCACCCATTAAATAAGGTAAAAATATTAAGCCATCACTGCCAGCAGGTATCTTTTCAGCTTCCTCTAAAATTTCCTCAAAGGACTTTGAGGTATCTTTATTTATTTCCTCTACCCACCATTTTAAGCAGGAAGCAGCCGAAAGCATAACACCCATTACATGCCATTCATTATTAGCATGGCAGAAGGAATGAAGCCTATTTTCATCTTCTACCTTATATTCCTTTTGAGATGCAAAAATAACTCCAGAGGTACCCATGGCCACAGAAATAATGCCGGTTTCTACAGTACCAGTTCCTACTGCACCAGCTGCTTGGTCTCCGCCGCCGCCAGCTACAAGAGTTCCCTTGAGTAATCCTGTAGTGTCTGCTGCTGCTTTATTAATTGTACCTGTAACTTCAAAGGACTCAAAACACTTTGGCATTACCTCTTCTGAAATATCAAGTATATTAAGCATTTCCTTTGACCAGCATCTATTTTCCACATCAAATAAAAGTGTACCGGAAGCATCAGAAACATCTGTAGCATACTCTCCAGTAAGCTTAAATCTAATATAATCCTTAGGCAGAAGTATATGCCTTATTTTATTATAAATTTCTGGATTGTGTTTTTTAACCCACAGAATCTTAGGTGCTGTAAAACCTGTCAAAGCCTTGTTTCCAGTATATTTTGATAGCTTTTTACTGCCTACAAGTTCTGTAATATAATTACATTCATTTTCAGTTCTTTGATCACACCACAAAATTGCTGGAAAGAGCACCTCATCCTTTTCATCCAGCGCAACTAATCCATGCATTTGCCCACTAAAACCTATAGCTTTTATAGTTTTATTATCTATATGATTTATTTCAATAAGTTCTTTAATTCCATCTCTTGTGGCATCCCACCAATCCTTTGGATTCTGCTCTGCATAGCCTATCTGAGGATAATAAACAGGATAATCCTTGGATAGGCTGCAATTAACCTTACCTTGCTCATCCATGATAATAATCTTAACCGAGGAAGTGCCTAAATCTATACCTAAATAATTCAATTTCTTAACCCCCTCACAATATTGTATTAATTAATTTAAAAGCCAAAGCTCTGAAAAATAGGTATCAAAGCTGCTCCTAATATATTCGAATCCTTTCCAAGACTTGAAAATAATATTTCTACGTCCCCAGCCTTATAAAATTCATTATTTTTAAAAATCAGTTCCATAAGTTTATCTTGAAAAATGTTTGAATACTTGCTTATTTCTCCACCAATAACAATATAATTAGGATTAAAAATAAAAATTAGATTTCCAATACCCTCTGCTAAATCTTCTAAATATCTATCCATAACCTTAATTGCAATATTGTCATGTTCTTTGTATTTTTCAATAATTTCTCTAATGCTTAATGCCTTTGTTTCACTTAATTCATTGTAATCATTTATAAGAGCTCTATTAGAAGCATAGGTTTCAAAACAGCCCTTCTTCCCACAGCTGCACTGTCTTCCTCCTTTATTAATGGTCATATGTCCTATTTCTCCAGCTCTTCTGCTTTTACCCTTATAAATTCTTTCATTTATAATAAGACCTCCGCCAATACCTTCTGTTATAGAAACATAAATTAAATTATTTAAATTCTTTGCTATACCTAAATTGGATTCAGCTAAGGCGCCTGCATTTGCCTCATTCTCAAGAAAAACGGGTAAATTAAAACAGTCAGAAAGTTCCTTAAAACACAAATTCTTAAGTCTAAAATTTGGTGCAAGCTCTAATTTTAATTCCTCTTCATTTACTGTTCCGGGCAGTGAAATACCAATGCCTAAAACCTTCTCTTTTATATTTTCTCGTGAATCTAATAGGCCATTGATTAACTTCTTAATGTCCTCAAGAACCTTTACCTCATTTATAGACCTTAGAAACAATTTATTATCTTCTAAAATTTTACCGTCCAAATCTGTAATTACAGCTCTTATATAATTTTTCTCTAAATCTATTCCTATACTGCATCTAGATTCAGGTAAAAACCTTATTATAACTGGCTTCCTGCCTCCAGTTGAAGTAGCCATACCTGCCTCTTCTACTAAATTCTCCACTAAAAGCTCTCCAACAATTGTAGTTACCGTAGGAACACTAATGTCTAGTTTACGGGAGATATCAAGTTTTGTAAGTTCCCTTTCCTGAGCTAAAAGCTTTAGTATACTCTTCTTATTGACAGTTTTTATTTCACTGTGATCCATAATTATCTCACTTTCTAGGGAATTTGCGCTGCAAAATAAATTACAGCGCAATGTACTTATTAGCTAAAGATATGCTGATTTACTATTGCTTCAAGCATCTCTTGTCTTCCTGATTTATTTATAATGTTTGTATTATTTAATGCATAGGTTTCTAATGCTTCAAAATCAACCTTCCCTTCAACTATAGCTTTTCCAATTCCCTCTGTAAAGCTTTTATATCTATCTGCTACAAAGTTCTCCAATTCCCTGCTTTCAAGCAACCCATGTGCAACTTTTAATCCCTTAGCAAGAGTATCCATACCTGCAATATAAGCAAGGAACAAATCTTCTATCTCAAAGGAAGCTCTCCTAACCTTGGCATCAAAATTAAGTCCACCAGGAGCTATTCCTCCTGCTTTCAGAACTTCATACATAAGCATAGCGGCATCATAAATATTTGTAGGAAATTGATCAGTGTCCCAGCCTAAATTGGGGTCTCCTTGATTTATATCAAGGCTTCCAAGTATTCCATTAACTCTAGCTACAGCTACTTCATGCTGGAAGGTATGTCCTGCAAGTGTAGCATGGTTCGCTTCTATGTTAACCTTAAAGTATTTTTCAAGGTCATATTTCTTTAAAAAGGCCATTACTGCTGCAACATCAAAGTCGTACTGATGCTTTGTTGGTTCCATTGGCTTAGGCTCTATTAAAAATTGACCTGTAAATCCAATTTTTTTTGCATAATCTACTGCCATGTGAAAAAATCTAGCCAAGTTATTCTGTTCAAGCTCTAAGTCTGTATTTAACAGAGTTTCATAGCCTTCTCTTCCTCCCCAAAATACATAATTTTCTCCACCTAGTTCTTTAGTTACCTCCAAGGCCTTTTTTACTTGAGCCCCAGCATAAGCAAAGACATCAGCGTTACAGGTAGTAGCAGCACCATGAACAAATCTCGGATTTGTGAACATATTTGCTGTACCCCACAGAAGTTTCTTGTTATATTTTTCCATAAGCTCCTTACAGTAGTTAACCATTATATCAAGGTTTTTGTTGGTCTCTGCAAGATTTTTACCCTCTGGTGCTATGTCTCTATCATGAAATGCAAAATAATCTATCCCAATTTTATCCATAAACTCAAAGGCTGCTTCCATTCTCATTTTTGCTTTTGTCATAGCATCTTTCTCAACGTTCCAAGGTCTTTCCATGGTACCGACGCCAAAGGGATCTGCCCCTTCTCCAGTTAAGGTATGCCAGTAAGACATAGTAAATCTTAAATGCTCCTTCATAGGTTTGCCGTCGATAACCTCCTCTGGATTGTAATACTTAAAGGCAAAAGGATTTTTTGACTTCTCACCTTCGAATTTGATTTTCGTTACCTTTTCAAAATATTCACCCATTATATCCCATCTCCTTTTATTTATTATTTGTAATCATTTTCATTTGTTTACTATTATTTTACTTTTTTTTAAATACTTTTTCAAGTAATTTTAAAAAGTATTTTAATAACTTCCTAATCTGCTGCTTAAGTCCAAAAAAAGTAAAAAAAAAGTTTTAACCATCCTATTTGCTAGATGTTTAAAACCTTAATTACTTTACTTATTTGTGGTCTTTTTATTAGGAGCCATAATCATAGTCATATTGCTTCCTTCTAATTTTGCAGGCTTCTCAATAACCCCTACTTCACCTATTTTAGAAGCAAATAGTTCCATTATTTCATAACCTACGCTGGTATTATTATGTTGTCTTCCTCTAAATCTAATGGAAACCTTAACTTTATCCTCTGCAGCAAGAAATTTCTTGGCATTATTAGCTTTAATATCTATATCATGTTCCTCGATAGTAGGACTAAGCCTTACTTCTTTAAGGTCAACAACCTTTTGATTCTTTTTTGCTTCCTTTTGTTTCTTAGCCTGCTCATAAAGGAACTTATTATAATCCATAATTTTACATACTGCTGGTTTAGCATTTGGTGAAATCATGACTAAATCCAAGTCTCTCTCTATTGCCATCCTTAATGCTTCTTTTGTTTTAATAATTTGACTTTCTTCTCCTGCTTCACCAACAAGCCTAATTTCAACTTCTCTTATACCCTCATTTAAGTTTAAATCTTTATTAATAATTAAACACCTCCAAATTTTTTGTCTATATTACTATTTTATTTACAAACTTTATTTATGTTATTATTATAACCAGAAATTACAATTAAATAAATAATAAAAGCCATCAATACCGAAAAGTACTGATAGCAATCTTTAAAATTAGTCAGCCAAACATTCGGCTAAACATTCTTCAATAACTTCTTCGGTTATTATAAATATTTCTTCTTCTCTCATTTTATCCTCCTATTATTTCTTATAGAATTGTCACAACATATAATATATTCTTAAGAAATAATATTAGTACCTACCCAAGTAATAATTCTAGAATTAGTGACTAAATTAGAAAATAAAAATTGAAAAGTCTAAAAATTGTTAATTAAAAAATTCACCATTGTTCTAATTTTACATAACCTTGTTTATATGAATTAATTCTATTTTTCTTAAATTGCAACTCGTAACTATTCTATAATTGAATTTTTGCAACTAATTTAGTATACTTTATTTCTAAATAAATTGCAAGGATTTTTCTGCAAGTATCCTAGTTCTTAATGTTTAAAATCCATACTGCACTGTCAATAATTAAATTGTAAATTTGTAGCTGTTTCACATTACCTTTCAGATCTATAGGTCATGCCATTAACTATATCTAAATGAGCCTGTGAAACTGGCGGACACACTGTAAATATTGTATCTATAATGTAGTCAATGTTTCCATCTTCTATAGCCTTTGCACCAATTTCATCAATATCTATTTTCTCACTATGCAAGGTCTTGTATATGGTATCCACTATTGGAGCCTGAGCAGCATCATTACTTTCTAAGCACTCTTCCGAAAAGTATAATACCCCTTCCTGAACAACTAACTGCCCGTAAATAAATTCCTTATTCATTTTCTCAGTTTCAGTTCCACAAGTAACAGCACATTCATGGGTAGTATGTTCTATGTGCTTTAAGTTAAACCTATCGTTATTTTCTTTTCTAGTTAATACACACCTTTCACCAAGCTCTTTAAGCCTTACTTTTATATGTTCAGAAAAGTTTTCTCCAAACTCAGCTATAAATTGTTTCATTGATAATGTTTTTTTCATATTATAAATTCTTCTCATAAAAATCCTCCTTTCATCATAAACCGAGTGTTTAAATAACTGGTAACATTTTGTATAGAGTTTTAAATACGATAAAAAACCACCTATAAAGGTGGTCTGAATTCAAGCTATCTATATAAAAAGACAAATATTATAATTTTATAACGTTTGAAGCTTGTGGTCCTCTTGCGCCTTCTTCAACATCAAATTGAACTTTTTGGCCTTCTTCTAGATTTTTTCTAGCAGAATCATCTTGAATTGCACTGAAGTGAACAAATACATCTTTTTCACCTTCAACTGAAATAAATCCGTAACCTTTTTCTGAATTAAACCATTTAACTGTACCAGTTTTCATATATAGTCCTCCTAAGGCAGAACACCTTATTCTTGATAAATCTAAAATTTTATATCAACAGTGTTTCACTACCAATTTTTAATTATACCATTATTAATATAAAAAGCAAGTGTTTTTAAAAACTTCGACTTCCAGGTTTAACGTACTCTATTCCTTTTTTACATAGGGGACAAGTCTCCTTATCATAGGCCTTAATGTTAAACTTTACGGCACTATAAATGGTAAGAGGTGTTGCTGAAACACTTCTATCAGCTATACAAGCAATTCCCACAACTTCTCCACCATATTGTTTTAAAATTTCCGCTGTTTCCATAGAGGACTTAGCAGTGGTTACAACATCTTCAGCAATTAGAATCTTTTGACCTTTCTTTATTTCAAAGCCTCTTCTAAGGTTCATAACACCTTTAACTCTTTCAGTAAATATTGCTGGCTTTCCAAGCTGCCTGCCAAGTTCATAGGCAACAATTATTCCTCCCATAGCAGGTCCAACAATTAAATCAAATTTTATATCCTTAAGTTTATCAGTTACCACCTTTAAAACCTCTTCAGCCTTATCTGGATACATAAGCAGCTTTGCACACTGACAGTATTTATCACTATGTTTTCCTGAGGACAATAAAAAATGCCCTTCAAGTAATGCCCCTGTTTCAGTTAATAAATTAATAATTTTGTTTTCCAAAACAATTCCTCCCTTAAATTATCCCTCTAATTTCAGATAAATTCTTGATTCCTTGTGATTCCATAAATTCTCTTAAATCTTCAATAATTTCTAAACCCGCATTAGGTTTAATAAAATTAACCGTTCCTATTTGTACTGCTGCGGCTCCTGCCATTATAAATTCAATTGCATCCTTGTAATTCATAATTCCGCCAATTCCTACTATTGGAATATCAACTGCTCTGCACACCTCATAAACCATTCTTAAAGCTACAGGTTTAACTGCTGCTCCTGAAAGTCCTGCAAAAACATTATCAAAAACTGGTTTTCTTTTATTTATATCTATTGCCATTCCCTTTAAAGTATTTATTAAGGAAAGTGCATCTGCACCAGCCTCATAACAGCTGTATGCCATGTCCACAATATTTTCTGCATTTGGTGATAGCTTTACCATAAGCGGCTTTTTGCAGACTGACTTTACTTCTTTTACAATATAATAAGCTATATCTGATTTTATTCCAAAGGCCATTCCTCCGCATTTCACATTAGGACAAGATATATTAAGCTCAAGCATATCAATACTAGTGCTATTTAATTTCTCTACAGCAGTTAAATATTCTTCTAAGGATGCACCTCCTACATTAGCAATTATCTTTGTATTGTACTTCTCCATTTTAGGAAGTTCATATTCTATAAAATAATCCACCCCAGGATTTTGTAGTCCAACACTGTTAAGCATACCTGAGCTTGTTTCATAAAGCCTTCTTCCACTGTTGCCTTCCCTTTTAAAAATAGTTAAGCCCTTTGTGCAGATGCCTCCAAGCTCTCCTACATTATAAAGCTCATTAAATTCTTCTCCAAAGCCAAAGGTTCCTGAAGCTGCAATTATTGGATTTTTAAAATCTAGTCCACAAAAGTTCACCTCAAGCATTAAGCATCAAATCCTCTCCTAAAAATACAGGCCCGTCCTTGCAGGTTCTCTTATTGCCATATATTGTACTGCATGTGCATACAAGGCAGGCTCCAAGACCGCAAGCCATATATCTTTCCATTGAAACATAAATTGGTACCTTATGCATTTTACATGTCTTTAAAAGCTTTAGCATCATAGGTTCAGGTCCGCAGGAGAGTACTATCTCATATTTTGAAGCATCAAGCATTTCAGTTACATATCCCTTATGTCCTATTCTTCCGCTTTCAGTTGCAATATAAATCTTGTTAACAAAGGACTCCAAACCTTCAATACCGTAAATATCATTTCTAAAGCCGCAATATAAATCTATTTCACAATTATAAAGGTTCTTTACCAGCTGCTTCATAGGAGCTATCCCCATTCCTCCTGAAACTATTGCAATTCTGCCACTTATTTTATCTATGTCAAAGCCATTACCCAAAGGGCCTAAAAGCTGTATACTATCATCTTCTTGAAGCTTACTCAGCACTTTTGTCCCTTTTCCCTTAGCTTCATATAAAAAATAAATCCCTTTTTCATTAACCTCATGTATGCTAATGGGCCTAGGAAGGAGGGTCTCTCCTTCTAAGACGCTTAGCATATAAAACTGTCCTGGTTTTACTTTATAATCCCCTTCAATATTAAGCAGAAACATCCCACTTGATATCTCAACATTACTAAGCACTTTGCCTGTTGTATATTTTAAACCCATCTATCTCTCTCCTTATTTTTAAGGCTTCCTCTCTTGCACATAGGTCAAAATCTAGTTCTCTTCCTTCCTGATTCTTATAGGCTAGTAATATACCTCTTGAAGAATTTACAATACCTCCATTGCTATTCTTTAAATAAGGTGCCACATCCTTTGCGCTTCCCCCTTGGGCCCCATAGCCTGGAATTAGAAAAAACATATTATGAAACTTTTCTCTTAGCTCTTTTGCTTCTTCTATATGTGTACATCCAACAACAGCACCAATGTTACTGTATCCACACTGTCCTACATATCCATCAGCCATGGTTTTTAATTTATCCCCTACAATTTCATAAACCTTATTTCCATGCCCATTTTCAATATATTGAAGATCATAAGCTCCTGAGTTAGAGGTCCTCATAAGTGGAAAAATTCCTTTTTCTCCGCTGCTTACATAGGATAAATAAGGTTCTATACTATCCATTCCCATATATGGATTCAAGGTTACAAAATCACACTGAAAGTCTCCTTCAAAGTGAGCCTTAGCATACATCCTTGCAGTGGCAGCAATATCTCCCCTTTTTATATCTCCAATTGAAATTCCACCTATACTTTTTATATATTCAAGAGTTCTTTGATAAACCTTAAGTCCCATTATTCCCATTGCTTCATAATAAGCTATCTGCAGCTTATAGCATGCTGCTGTATCAAATGTAGCATCTATGATAAATTGATTGTACCTAAATATCGCATGCTCTAAAAAGCTATATTTATTCAAGAATTCTTTAGGTATATACTCTACTGCAGTGTCTAGCCCGATGCAAACAGGGCCTCTTTTTTCCACGCTTTCATACAGTCTATCTATAATCATTTTAAAACCATCCTTTCACTTATTTACGTAAACAACCTTTCCGCCCTTAATGGTACTAGTTATAACCCCCATAAGAACTTTCCCATTAAATGGTGTGTTTTTTCCCTTTGAAATGAAGTCTTCTTTTTCTACCATATAGCTTTGGTTAATATCAACAAGTACTAAATCAGCCTCACAACCTATTTTTATTTCGCCCTTATTCCTGTAAAGAAGCTTGGCTGGATTTCTTGACATAAGCTCAGATAATTTATTAAGGGAAATATGTCTTTCAGCTACAAGCTTTGTATAGCATACAGAGAAGGCTGTTTCTAGACCAGATATGCCGTTTGCTCCCTTCTTTTTATCTTCACAGCTGTGAGGTGCATGGTCAGTAGCAATTGCATCTACATATCCTTCTTTGATTGCCTTTATTAGATAATTAATGTCCTCATCTTCTCTAAGGGGTGGATTTACCTTATATTCTACATCCTTTGTTAAAGCTAAGTGATGAGGAGTAACCTCACAGGTTAACTTTACTCCATCCTGCTTTGCCTTTATTACATATTCCATTGCTTCCTTGGTACTTACATGTGCTATATGAAGCTTGCAGCCTGTATATTTTGCTAAGGTAATATCTCTCCAGGTCATGGTATTTTCTGCAAGTCTTGTATCTATTTTAGTTAATTCTTCACTTTCAGCATGAGTTATTACAATTAGATCCTTCTCTTTTGCCTTTATCATGGCCTCTAGCATTATTTTGCTGTTCGCCACACCCTTTCCATCATCTGAAAGCATTTTGACCTCATTGCTTAGCCTATCTAAATGGCTTATGTCTTCCCCCTTAAGATCCTTAGTTACAGAGGCACATTGATGTATATCTATAAGCCTTATTGCCCTGGCTTTTTCCAGCACATAATTTACAGTTTCCATTTCACTGCAAATGGGCACTGTATTTGCCATAAGGTTAACCGTAGTGTATCCCCCTCTAACAGCTGCTAGACTTCCAGAATGTATATCCTCCTTGTAGGTTTGACCAGGATCCCTGAAGTGGCTGTGCAGATCTGTAAAGGCTGGCATAAGAATCAAGCCTTCTCCATCTATGGTTTCGCAATTTTTATTAAGCTCCAAGCCTATTTCCTGTATAACCCCAAAATTTATATAAATGTCCCCCTTAAAATCCTGACTCCAATCTACTATTCTTGAATTCTTAATTAAAAGCTCCATTCTCTAGACCTCCTTGTATTCCTCTGAAATGGGATCACCTCTCATTGGCTAGGTTATCGGTTATGCTGTATGCACTTCCTCACAATACTCACATCTATATTCCCCATTTTCTCTATCTATAAGGTAAAAGCTTTGAGGAATATTGAGTTCAGTATTGGTTATACATCTAGGATTTTTGCACTTTATTACTTCCTGTACCTTTTCAGGGAGCTCAAGCTTAAATTTTTTCGCAATAACTTCATTTTCTATTATGTCTACAGTTACATTTGGACAAATAAGTCCAAGCACCCTTATATCAATATCAATTGCATTTTCTATTTTAATAATATCTTTTTTAACACATTTTTCACTTTCAGCATTCATTATTAGTGCTACAGTAAAATGTGCCTTATCAAGTCCTAAATAATTAAATATCTTTATTCCAAAACCTGCTTTTATGTGGTCAATTACAATTCCGTTTTTTATACTGTTTATAGTTAACATATTAAATCCCTCCTTGTATTCCTCATTCTACATTGAACAATTATTAATTGTTCAGCCCCAAAAGCTTAGCTATTAGTGCCATTCTAACATACATTCCGTACTTGGCCTGTTGAAAGTAGCAGGCTCTCGGATCATTGTCCACCTCGTATGCTATTTCATTAACTCTTGGAAGAGGGTGAAGAATTATCATATCCTTTTTTGCATTCTTAAGCTTAATTTCATCTAATATATAACTGTCTTTAAGCCTTATATATTCATCTTCATTAAAGAATCTTTCTCTTTGAACTCTTGTCATATAAAGGATATCAAGCTTGTCTATAACATCCTCCATTCTTGAAGCTTCTATAAAACTTATATTATTCTTTTGTAATACTTCTTTTCTTATATAATCTGGAATTTTTAATTCTTCAGGTGAAATGAGAATGAATTTATTGTTTTCATATCTTGAAAGTGCCTTTATTAGTGAGTGAGCTGTTCTACCAAATTTTAAGTCTCCACAAATTCCGATAGTATGGTTACTAAGATTCTTCTTTATAGATTTGACGGTTAATAGATCTGTTAAGGTTTGAGTTGGGTGCTGATGACCTCCATCGCCGGCATTAATAACTGGAATATTAGAATACATTGCAGCAGCCTTTGGTGCTCCTTCCTTTGGATGTCTCATAACGGCAATATCAGCATAGCAGCCTACTGTTCTAATAGTATCTGCAACACTTTCACCCTTTGATACAGAACTTGAATTTGGTTCTGAAAATCCAATTACTTTGCCACCAAGTCGAAGCATTGCAGCCTCAAAGCTAAAGCGGGTTCTAGTGCTTGGTTCATAGAATAATGTGGCTAAAAGTTTACCTTCACAAAGCCTAGTAAACTTTTCTGGAGATGAAATGATTTCTTCTGATAGGCTGAAAATTTCTTCTAATTCCTCTAAAGTAAAATCCATGGGGTCAATTAAATTTCTTCCCTTTAACATATTCTTTTCCTCCTTTTTTAACCTCACTGGGCTAAATTAAAAGATTTTTTACATTAAAAAATGCCTTCCAATAAACGGAAGGCATAGTTATACAAAGTTAATAAAAGTATACAACTATTTCTACTATCCTTCCTGGTCTCTCTGGACCAAACTTAAAGGCTTTATAAAATAATAGCATATATTATGTTTTTCAGCAATAGAGATTTTTTTAGCAGCTATCATAATTTGAAATTATGATATTTTATTTGCATAATCTCTAGCTATTTTAATATTTTAATTTATTTCAATTGAATACTTGTTTATTTTTTACCTATATCTTTTCTATAGTATATACCTTTGAAATCAATAGTTCCAATATCTTGGTATGCCTTCACTGATGCCTCTTCTAAGGTGTTTCCAATACAAGTAACACACAAAACTCTGCCCCCAGTTGTTGAAAGCTCTTTATCACTTTTCTTAGCTCCAGCAATAAATACCTTGCCTTTAACCTTCCCAGTTCCATTAATTGCAAAACCTGTATTATATTCACCTGGATAACCTTCAGAAGCAGCAACGATGCAGCAGGAATACCTATCTTTCCATGCAAATTCAGTATTAAGCAAAGCTCTATTTATCGCTTTATTAATTATATCCATAAAGTCACTTTCCATTAATGGTAATACAGCCTGAGTCTCCGGATCTCCCATCCTTACATTATACTCTAATAGGTAAACTCCATTTTCATTTATCATAACTCCGAAAAATATAATTCCTATATAATCCATATCTTCTTCTCCTATACCCCTTAGGGTAGGAGCCATTATGTCATGTTTAAAGCTTTCATACATTTCATTTGTAAAGTAAGGATTAGGTGAAACTGCACCCATTCCACCGGTATTTGGGCCTTCATTATTTTCATAAATTGTCTTATGATCCTTGGCTGATAGCATTGGAACAATTGATTTTCCATCTGTAACAGCTAACATGGAAGCTTCAAAGCCTTTTAAATATTCTTCAATAACTAGCTTTTTCCCAGCACCCTTAAATATGTCCTTTACCATAAAGCTTTCTACAGCTTCTTTAGCTTCCTCATAGGAATTACAAATTACAACACCCTTTCCCGCTGCTAGTCCATCGGCTTTAATAACTATAGGAAAGGTGCAGCTTTGTAGATAAGCTTCTGCTTTTTTATAATCTTCAAAGACCTCATAAGCTGCTGTTTTAACCTTGTATTTTTTCATAAATTCCTTAGCATAGGCCTTGCTGCCCTCAAGCATAGCTGCCTTTTCTGAGGGACCAAATATTTTAAGCCCTTTTTCCTTAAATTTATCTGCAATACCCTTAATAAGTGGTGCTTCTGGACCTACAACAGTTATGTCTATTTTGTTTTTCTCAGCAAAGCTTAAAAGTTCATCTATTTCTCTTATATTAACATTCTCACACTTATCTTCCATGGCAGTACCTCCATTACCTGGAGCACAGTAAATTTTATGAACCTTATCACTTTGTGCCAATTTCCATGCTATAGCATGTTCTCTACCGCCGCTTCCGATTAATAAAACCTTCATATTTCACCTCCTATTAACAATGAACAATTAAGGAATAAGGTTTTCCTCCCGGCAAAATATCCTTAATTTGTTCATAAAATATATTCCAGAGCAATCTACTTTATTATTTTGTTCTTATTATGACTTTTAATGTTTAAAATGTCTGATTCCAGTAAAGACCATTGAGATTCCATACTTATTGCACTCCTCAATCGAATCCTTATCACGTATGGAGCCCCCTGGCTGGATAATAGCCTTTATATTATATTTTGCAGCTTCACGTGCAACATCGCCAAAGGGGAAGAAAGCATCAGAGGCAAGTACTACTCCGTCTTTTGCCCTGTCAAGTGCCTGCACAGCTGACCAAATTCTATTTGTCTGTCCCCCCGCAATTCCTTTCGCAGCTTTATCCTTTACAACTACAATTGCATTTGATTTAACGTATTTAGCTACCTTTATACCAAAAATCAATTCCTCTAATTCCTCTGAGCTAGGAGCTTTATCTGTAACACAGTTTATTTCATCTATTAATTCATTATCTCTATTTTGTACAAGCAATCCACCATCAACTGAAACAAATTCAAGGCTATCAACTGGCTTTACATTGCAGCTTATAACTCTTAAATTTTTCTTAGAATAAAGGATTTCTATGGCATCTTCATCAAATTTCGGAGCTATGACAATTTCTAAAAATATTTTTATAAGCTCCTCAGCAGTAGCCTTGTCCACTACTTTATTAAAGGCAACAATACCTCCAAAGATTGAAACCTCATCACAAGAATAAGCTTTAATATAAGCTTCTTTAGTGCTTTCTCCTAGAGCAACTCCGCAAGGGGTATTATGTTTAACCGCACAGCAGGCAGTTTCTTCAAATTCATTTACTACCTTCCAAGCTATATCCATATCCTTAAAATTATTATAGGATAGCTCTTTACCATGAAGCTTAACAAAGTTTTTCATGGAACCTGTGCCACAGGCAGCTTCATAGTATGCAGCAGCTTGGTGTGGATTTTCTCCATATCTTAAAGCTGTATTCTTTTTATAGGAAATTGTAAAGTAATCAGGATATTTTTCTTCTAATAAGAAGCTGCTAATAGCTGCATCATAGGCTGCAGTTAAATTAAATACTTTTCCAGCTAAAATTTTTCTTGTATTAAAAGAAAGCCCGCCGTGTTCTTTCATTTCATTAATTACACTATCATAATCTTTAACATCACTTAGAACAACTACATCTTTAAAATTTTTAGCTGCTGCCCTAAGCATGCTTGGCCCACCAATATCTATAAACTCAACCTTTTCATCAAATTCAATATCCTCATCTACCTTTTCAAAGAAGGGGTATAAATTAACTACCACCATATCAATTGGCACAATGCCTTTTTCCTTTATCTTGTCCA
The DNA here is from genome assembly GCF_045310675.1 of Candidatus Clostridium stratigraminis. NCBI lineage: Bacteria > Bacillati > Bacillota > Clostridia > Eubacteriales > Clostridiaceae > Clostridium > Candidatus Clostridium stratigraminis. Next base: position 166,269 of record NZ_JBJHZZ010000002.1, on the reverse strand, counting down.
TATGCATTTTATTTTCTCTAATAGCAAGAATCCCGCCATGAATAAAGGGATGAAGAGTTTTTACTCTGCCATCTAAAATTTCCTCAAAGCCAGTTACTTCTGAAACTTCAGTAACATTTATATTATTTTCTTTTAAATATTTATAAGTTCCTCCAGTTGAAATAATCTCAACATTACGATTTATTAAAAAGCTTACTAAATCAAGTAAATTTGTTTTATCATAAACACTTATTAATGCTCTTTTCAAAATTTTGCCTCCTTATTATATTATGAATGCTTCCTGAAGCTTTATGTGGCAATAGGGACGTTTCTTGTGCCACATTATTCAAAGCTTTTTATTACCTCTGATAGGGCCTTATGTTCCTCAATAAGTACTCTCTGTTGAAGCATCTCTGCTGTATCCTCTGGATACACAGGAACTACCCTTTGACAAATTATTGCACCAGTATCAATGCTTTCATCCACATAATGCACAGTACACCCTGAATATTTAACACCATATTTTATGGCACTTTCATGTACCTTTATTCCATACATTTTGGGACCGCAAAAGGCTGGTATTAATGAAGGATGAATGTTTATAATTCTATCTTTAAAGCAGTTTATTATTTCCTTACCCAAAATTGATAAAAAACCTGCCAATACAATTAAGTCTACTTTTCCTAAGGTAACTTTAAGTATCTCATTTGAAAGTGCAGCTCCGTATATTTTCTTGTCAAAGGTATAAGTTGTAATGCTATTTTTTCTTGCTCTTTCTAGCCCAAATGCCCCTGCTTTATCGCTTATTACCATTTCAATGCTGCAATTTAAGTATCCAGATGTAATATTATCAATTATTGCTTGAAGATTGCTGCCATTACCGGAAATAAGTACTGCTATTTTAAGCACAATCCTTCCCCTCCAGCTTCTACATAACCTAAATGATAAGCCTTAAGTCCAAGCTTTCCTAAAGCTTCAACTATATTTTCCACATCTGAATTTTTAATACAAAGCACAAAGCCAATGCCCATATTAAAGGTATTAAACATGTGCTTTTCTTCTGCTCCAAGACTTATTAGGTGCTTGAAAATGTCTAAAATAGGGAAACTATTTTTTTTAACAACAGCAGTATAATTATCCTTAAACATTCTTGGTATATTTTCACAAAAACCGCCGCCAGTTATATGAGCCATGCCTTTTATATCAAAGCTTTCCATAAGCTTTAATATTGGTTTTACATATATTTTAGTAGGTGTTAAAAGCTTCTCTCCAATTGGTCTTCCACTATATTCTTTCTCAATATCCTTTATAAGCTTTCTTACTAAGGAGTATCCATTACTGTGAATTCCAGAGGCTTCTATTCCAATAAGAGCATCCCCTGCCTTAATACTGCTTCCATCTATTATTCTATCCTTTTCTACTACACCGACTGAAAAACCTGCTATGTCATACTCTCCATCCATATAAAAACCAGGCATTTCTGCAGTTTCGCCACCAATTAAGGCACAGCCTGCCTGAAGGCACCCTTCTGAAACCCCTTTTACAAGCTGCTCTGCTACTGCAGCCTCAAGTTTTCCACAGGCTAAGTAATCTAAGAAAAACAGCGGTTTTGCACCATGGCAAAGGATATCATTAACACACATTGCAACACAATCAATACCTACTGAATCATATTTCTTCATTTTAAAGGCTATATCTAGTTTTGTACCTACTCCATCCGTTCCAGATACAAGTACAGGATTTTTATAATTTCCAAGTTCAAACATTCCTGCAAAACTTCCGAGTCCATTTAAAACTCCAGGTATATAAGTTCTTTTAGCATGGTTTTTAATTAAATCTACCGCCTTATAGCCTTCTTCTATATTTACTCCAGAATTTTTATAATCCAAAATAATTACCTCCTTATTTAAGAGCTTATTTATCTAAATATTTAACTTGCCAAATATCTATTTGTGAAGTAGTAATACTATTAATTGTTCCAAGTAATCCCTCTTAGTAAATCCCCATTTGTATGAGCAAAATCCTGATGTCCCTACAGGTTTTGCGAAATACAAATAGCAGATTTACTTGAAATTATTCTAAATGTTCCTTCGAAGCTTCTATTGGTGCAGCTACTGGATATATTCCATTAAAACAACCAAGACAGAACCTGTTTACTCCTCCAAGTGAAGAAAGCAGTCCCTCTATGCTAAGGTAGTTTAAGCTGTCTGCACCTATTTCCTCCTTAATCTTTGAAAGCTCTAATTGTGCACCTATAAGCTCTTTTCTATAAGGAGTATCTATTCCAAAGTAGCAGGGATATTTAACTACTGGAGAAGCTGCCCTAAAATGCACCTCAGTAGCTCCAGCCTTTCTTAAAAGTTCTACAAGTCTCCTACTGGTTGTCCCTCTTACTATTGAATCATCTATAAGTACAACCCTTTTTCCTGAAACATTTATTTTTAAAGGGTTAAGCTTTACTGCAACTGCCCTCTCTCTTATGCTTTGAGACGGGGCTATAAAGGTTCTTCCTACATATTTATTTTTTACAAAGCCCATACCATAAGGAATTCCAGAAGCCTTTGCATAGCCCATAGCTGCTGCCATGCCGGAGTCTGGCACACCTACGACCACATCAGCCTCCACTGGATTTTCTTTATACAATCTTTCCCCTGCTTTAAATCTTGCCTCGTAAACGTCAATTCCATCAATTATACTATCTGGTCTTGCAAAGTAAATATATTCAAAGGAACAAATTTCATGTTTAGCTCTCTCGCTAAAATCAATGGATTTTAATCCATCTTTATCTATAATAACTATCTCTCCAGGCCTTACATCTCTTATAAGCTCTGCTCCTACAGCATCTAAGGCACAGCTTTCAGAACATAGAATGAAACTATCATTTAACTTTCCAATGCAAAGAGGTCTTATGCCATTAGGATCTCTTACTCCTATAAGCTTGTCTCCTGTTAAAATTACTATAGCATAGGAGCCCTTAATTGCCTGAATAGCATCTACAACAGCTTTTTCTATGCCCCTTTTAGCCCCTCTTGCAATAAGATTTAAAATAACCTCAGAATCATTTGTAGTCTGAAAAATGCAGCCTCCATCCTCTAAAAGCTCTCTTATTATATCTGCATTTACAAGGTTTCCGTTATGGGCAATTGCAATAGAACCAAGCTTGTACTTTCCTATTATTGGCTGAGCATTAACTACGTTGCTTGATCCAGTAGTAGAATAACGAACATGTCCAATAGCCAAATTTCCATCTAAAGTATCAATTAAATTCTTATTAAATACTTCAGAAACTAACCCCATAGCCTTATAGCACTCAATTTCACTGTTCTTTGCAACAGCTATACCTGCACTTTCCTGGCCTCTATGCTGAAGTGCATAAAGTCCATAATAGGTTATAGAAGCAGCTTCTATAGCCTCCTTACCGAAAATGCCAAATACTCCGCATTCCTCTTTAAGCTTATCATCCTCAAACATCATATTAATTATCTCCGCTAATTCTTTTTAATATTTCTACATAAGCTTCCTTTACGTTTCCTAAATCCCTTCTAAATCTGTCCTTATCAAGCTTCTCATTTGTAACAGCATCCCAAAATCTGCAGGTGTCTGGAGATATTTCATCAGCTAAAATAATTTCTCCTTCTTTTGTCTTTCCAAATTCCAATTTAAAATCTATTAATTTAATACCCTGCTTTAAGAAAAACTCCTTTAGTATCTCATTAATATTAGCAGTCATTTCATATATAAGCTTAAGTTCTTCAAAAGTAGCTATGCCCATTGCCGCTGCATGATAATCATTAATTAAAGGATCTCCTAAGGAATCATTTTTATAGCTAAGTTCAAACACTGTAGTTTTAAGCTCTGTTCCTTCTGCTAGACCATACCTTTTAGCCATGCTTCCTGCAGCAACGTTTCTTACAATTACTTCTAGCGGAACTATATCCACCCTTTTGCAAAGCTGCTCTCTATCGCTTAATTTTTCTATAAAATGTGTTCTTACTCCGCTTTCTTCTAACAGCTTGAAAAGCATTGAGGTTATAGTGTTGTTAAAAACACCTTTATCTTCAATTTGACCTTTTTTCTCACCATTAAATGCTGTTGCATCGTCCTTATAATAAACTACAACCTTCTCACAATCCTCAGTAGTGTATATTTTTTTAGCTTTTCCTTCATAAATCATTTCTAATTTCTCCATTAAAATTCCACTCCTTCATTATTTTCTCTTATAAATTTTTCTTTTAAATTTGCTCTATATAACTTTAATTTTTCCTTAATTTCAGGGTACTTTAATGCTAAAAACTGCACTGCCAGCATTCCCGCATTGTAGCTGTTATTTATACCAACTGAAGCTACAGGAATTGATTTTGGCATCTGAACTATGGAAAGCAGTGCATCCATTCCATTAACTGCAGCATTTATCGGAACCCCTATAACAGGTAGGGTTGTATGAGAAGCAATAACTCCAGGTAAATGTGCTGCAAGCCCTGCTCCAGCAATAATTCCTTCACAGCCCTCATTTTCTAATTCTTTAATGACTTCTAAAAGTCTTTCAGGAACTCGATGAGCAGATAATATATAAGCTTTATAGTCAATACCAAACTCCTTTAATGCATCTGCAGCTCCCTTCATAATATCCTTGTCAGACTTGCTTCCAAAAATAATTGCAATCACTTATAAAACCTCCATTTTATCAACTATTTGAAGTATGAAACTCCTGCTTCAAAAATCTTCTGTTCATTAATTTCAGGTATATTTTTATAAAGTCCATTTCCTCTTCTCTCACTGTGAGCCATTTTACCAAGTATTCTTCCATCAGGACTTGTTATAGCCTCTACAGCATAGTAAGAGCCATTTGGATTGTGTTTAATGTCATAGGTTGCATTACCTTCAAAGTCTACATATTGAGAAGCTACTTGTCCATTATTAATAAGCCTTTTAATTTCCTCTTCACTGCATACAAAACGTCCCTCACCATGAGATACAGGTAAAGTGTGTATTTCTCCTATTGCTGCATTACTAAACCAAGGTGAAAGCTTTGAAACTACCTTTGTTCTAACCATGCAGGATACATGCCTTCCAATAGAATTATGGGTTAAAGTAGGACTATTCTCAGATAATTCTCTAATATCTCCATAAGGCACTAGGCCATGCTTAATAAGAGCTTGAAAGCCGTTACAAATGCCCAGCATAAGACCGTCTCTTTCATGTAATAGCCTCATGACAGCCTCATTAATTCTTTCATTTCTGAGTATTGCTGTTATAAACTTACCAGAACCGTCTGGCTCATCTCCAGCACTAAAGCCTCCAGGCAGCATCATTATCTGCGAGGCATCAATATACTTAACCATATTATCTATAGCTTCTTCTATATCTTTGTGATTCAAATTTCTAAATACAAAGGACTGCACCTCTCCTCCTGCTTTTTCAAAGGCTCTTTGTGAGTCATATTCACAATTTGTGCCAGGGAAAACAGGAATAAATACTTTTGGTTTTGGTACCTTAATAATTGGTGATTTATTGAAGCTTCTTTCAAAGCAAATATTATGAAGTACCTCTTTATCTTCATGAACTTTTGTAGGAAATACTTCTTCTAATGGGCTTGTATAACTTTCTAAGGCTTCATTAAGGGAAATTATTTCTTCACCAATTCGAATTTTTTCTTCTAGAGTTGTGCAACCTAACTCTTCATAATCAGTGCCTTTTAGAAGCTCATTTATATTTACCTCACTGTTAAGTTCTAAAATCATTGAGCCATAATCGGGGCAAAGTAGTGTATTGGTGGAAATGGATTTTGAAAATACAAACCCTATTTTATTTCCAAAACTCATCTTGCTTATTGCCTCACTTATACCTCCTGCTCTAACTGAAATTGCAGAAAGAATTTTACCTTTTTTATTAAGTTCTATTACTTTTTCGAAATTATTCTTAAGCTTATTGAATACAGGAAGCTCTTTATTATCACGTTCTGCCTTTAATAAAACCACTTTGCTGCCTGCTTTCTTAAATTCTGGTGACAAAACTGAATTTACCTCACTTAAGCAAACTGCAAAAGCTACTACAGTTGGAGGCACATTTAGCTCCTTAAAGCTGCCTGACATACTGTCCTTTCCCCCTATAGCCGGTACCATCAGTTCTTTTTGTACATAAAGAGCACCTAAAAGAGCAGAGAAGGGTTTTCCCCATTTTGCAGGATCTTTCCCCAGTCTTTCGAAATATTCTTGTAGAGAAAGCCTTGCCTTCTTATAATCTCCTCCTAAGGTGGTGATTTTCGCCAAAGCTTCAATTATTGCATATACCGCACCATGAAATGGACTCCATTTACCAATTTTCGAATTATATCCAAAGCTCATTAAGGATACAGTCTTTGTATCACCTTTTAATACTGGAAGCTTTGCTGCCATTCCTTCTGCAGGAGTAACTTGATACTTGCCCCCATAGGGCATCAGTACTGTAGCGGCTCCAATGGTACTGTCAAATCTTTCACCTAAACCCTTTTGCAGACATATATTTAAATCCTTTAGATTATTAAGCCAATCCCCTTTTAAATTTTTAATGTCGTAGTTATAATTATTAAAGTAATTTTTCTCCTCCAGAGGCGCTTGTACTGTTACATCAATGTTTTGTTTTGCACCATTTGTATCTAAAAAGCTTCTAGCTATATCAACAATATGTTTACCCTTCCAAAGCATTTTAAGCCTTTTTTCCTCTGTAACTCTTGCAACAACAACAGCTTCAAGATTCTCTTCCTTAGCAAGGGAAATAAAATCCTCTGCATCCTCCTTAGCTGTAACAACTGCCATTCTTTCTTGAGATTCTGAAATAGCAAGTTCGGTTCCATCAAGTCCTTCATATTTTTTAGGTATTAAATTTAAATTTATTAATAACCCCTCTGCAAGTTCTCCAATTGCCACAGCAACTCCCCCTGCTCCAAAATCATTACAGCATTTAATAAGCTTTGCTGCTTCAGGGTTTCTAAAGAGCCTTTGGAGCTTTCTTTCAACAACAGGGTTTCCCTTTTGAACTTCTGCACCACAGCTAATAATAGACGCTTCATCATGTTCTTTAGAAGAACCAGTAGCCCCGCCGCAGCCATCTCTTCCAGTTCTTCCGCCTAATAAAATTACCACATCAGAAGGTTCAGGAGAGTCTCTTCTAACATTTTGCTTTGGTACTGCTCCTATAACCGCTCCAACTTCCATCCTTTTTGCTATAAAACCTTCATCATAATGTTCAACTACTTGTCCAGTCGCTAAACCAATCTGATTTCCATAGGAACTGTAGCCCTCTGCAGCACCTATGGCTATTTTCCTTTGTGGCAGCTTTCCCTTAATAGTAGCCTCTATTTTAGCCCTCGGGTCGCCGCTTCCTGTGATTCTCATTGCTTGATAAACATAGGCTCTTCCAGAAAGAGGATCTCTAATTGCACCTCCAAGGCAAGTAGCTGCCCCTCCAAATGGCTCAATTTCTGTAGGATGATTGTGGGTTTCATTTTTAAACATTAACAGCCACTTTTCTATTTTCCCTTCAACATCCACATCTACTTCAATGCTGCAGGCATTAATTTCTCTGGAAACTTCTAAATCTTCAAGGAGGCCCTTCTGCCTCATTTCCTTCATTGCAATAGTTGCAATATCCATAAGACATACTGGTTTTACTTTGTCTTTATAAACATTAGCTCTGCTGTCTAAATATCCGTGGAAAGCATCTTTTATAGGTTCTGTAAACTTACTTTTTTCAATCCTTATATTTTGAATATTTGTCATAAAGGTAGTATGTCTGCAGTGATCAGACCAATAGGTATCTATAACCTTTAATTCTGTTATACTTGGATTCCTCTTTTCATCATTTTTAAAGTAATCTTGTGCAAAGCTTAAATCCTCTATGGTCATTGCAAAACCATATTTAACCCTAAGCTTATTTAATTCGTCCTCACTTAAGTCAATAAAACCTTCAAGAATATCCACTTCATTGTTAACTTGAATCTTCTCCATAAGAAAATTTGGTTTTGACATTTCAGCTTCCCTAGAATCTATAGAGTTAATGCAGTAATTCTTAACTTTATCAAATTCCTCCTTGGAAATAGTTCCCTTTAAAACTATTACCTTTGCAGTATTAATTTTCACTTCATCTATATTTAAAAGCAGCTGAATACATTGCAAGGAAGAATCAGCTCTTACGTCATACTGCCCAGGTAAATATTCATAGGCAAAAGCTATATCTCCCTCATCCATACTTAAGTCATCATAAGAACAATCCACAGCAACCTCTGAAAGAATATACTTTCTAACTACCTCAAACTCTCTTTCTGATATTCCGCTAATATCGTACCTGTTAATTACACGAACTGCTGTAAGGCCTTTAATCTTAGCGTTATACTTTAAATCCTTAAGAAGGCTTTTAGCTTCCACGGCATAACTTGGTTTTTTCTCAACAAATAACCTTATTAAATTGTTTTCCATAGACAACACTCCTCTGCAAAATAAAAAATTCCAACACAGACTTAGGTAAGTCCATGCTGGAATTAAATATAAAACTACATAACAAATAAAACTTAGTACATTTAGCCAACTTTAATAAAAGCTGTATAAACATAAGCTTTAATTTCCAGGACTCACCCATAGCCAGAAAATTTACGGTTTTCTCGTAGAAACTTCCGAACCCTATCATCGGAATTATATGGATGAATTATTAAGTTGTTTGATAAATACATAATAACACCTTAAAATATAAATTACAACATTCTGGACAAAATTATTTTTAATATCCGTATTGTAACGAACTTTATATTATTCATGAAAACCATAATTCGTAAATACTGTTTCTCTACCGTACAGCAACAGTTTCTTTTACTTTTACACCGGACATTCTATTTGCATAATCATTAAAACTTTCAAGATATTGTAGTTTACTGCAGTCATAACTCTTATGTTTATTTATAAGTTCTACAACATCTTGATTTCTTATAGCTTATACACAAACTACATCTCAAAATTTATATTATTAATCTTGTTATTTTTTTCATTTTTTTCTGCATATTCTTTTTTAAGCGGAGAAGTTACTTTTACCTTTATGGTATTGCATACAACCTTAGTGCCTCCTGTTACCTTGCTTAAATCTCCGCCTGCTTCTCTCACAACAGGGGCAGATTCCCCTGTCATAGCTGACTCATCAATTATAGCCATTCCTTCAATTATTTCACCATCACAAGGTATAATTTGTCCTGCTGAAATTTCTATTAAATCTCCTTTTTTCAGAGAGTTAGAGCATATATATTTTGTTTTTTGATTCTTACCAAGAACTTTTACTATAGATGTATGGTTGGTAGTTGAATTAAAATTGCTGGATGTTTTTCTAAATAATAAACATCTTTTAATGACACCTACAAATTTTATCAATAATATTATAAATGCATTTACTACCTTCATAATAAAGCCTCCTTATCAGGTAGTTACTTAAAAAAACTAAAGCAAAAACCCCTAAGACCTTTTGCTTTAGTTTAATATGCTAGTATCATATAATATTTGTTATTTAAATACAAATTCTATCTCCTTATCAAAAATAATCAAAAAAACTCAATTTAGCTAATGTAACTAATTTCTTAATGTCTTTTCTCATAGGATATCGAGGCTAGTCTTTTTTTCTGCTATCATCCATTAATTAGTATTCTATGAAATCACCGTGCAGCTCAGAAACAATTATCTTTTTACCTTCTACATTCCCATGCAGAGTCTCGGTAATGAATTTGTCTAAATTGTTTTTATTTGGAGTTAAAGTAATACTGTTATCTTTAACTTGATACTTACCTTTAATAAGTTCGCTGTCTTTACCTACTACATAATACAAAATAAAGCTGTTATCATTATTCAGCTTTAACTCTAAGTTTGAATTGCCTGTAAATTCGTAGGTTCCTGAATAGGGATTGTAACCATTATATCTAAAACAAACAAATATAAGCAAAACTGCAAATACTATAAAAATAATAAGATTTTTCATAAAGAGCTCCATCCCCTTTAATTTGTTGGTATGCTTTGATTATATTATCCAATAATCAAAACACCAATTTTAAAGTCAGACAGGAAATTACATATTCAAATTTAAAACAGCTTAAACAGTAAAATTATACTTCATAATCTCAGTTTTAAATCCTGTTGCTCCCTTTTACGATTAGAATTATTTAAATTGTTGCTAATATTATAAAATCTTTCAGAATCTTTTAAGTCACCTCTAAGTTTGTATACTTTACCTAATAACTCATATATTTCACCGTTATTTACATTTTCAGATAAAGCTTTTTTAAGCAGGTTAAAAGCTTCTTCCAGTTCTCCAATCTCTAACAATTCCTTAACTTTTTTTATATGTTTTTCTGTTGAAGTTGTACCACCTTCCAAGTATGGTTCAACCTCGCTAAGCACATTCCTCACCTTTTCTGCAGTAAATGGTTTTTGAAGGTATGCTACAGCTCCAAGTTTGGTGCACTCTACCGCATTTTTAACTGTCCCAAAAGCTGTCATTATAATAACAGGGGTTTCTATTCCAATACCCCTCATTCTTCTCAATACCTCCGTACCACTAATCTCTGGCATTTTTATATCTAAAAAAATCAAATCTACTTTTTCATTTCCTATTATATCTAAAGCTTCTATACCATTACTTGCTGTAAAAACCTTATAGCCGCTATATTCCAGACAAGTAGTAAGAAGAAGCTTTATATTTTTTGTATCATCTATCACCAGTACCTTTTTCATATTCTATCCTCCCTGTATAATCTATTCTTCCTGAAACAACGGTAGTGTAAAAGTAAAGGTACTACCCTCTCCAAGTTTACTTTCACACCATATTTCACCGCTTTGAGCCTCCACAATTTCTTTAGCTATGGCAAGTCCTAATCCAGTACCTTTATCTTCGGTACCTTCAACCTGCACAAACTTCTCAAAAATCTTTTCAGTATAACCTTCAGGTATTCCGTCACCCATATCCTTAACTGATATACACATCTTATTTTGTTTAACAAAAGCTGTAATAAGTATATTATCGCCTGAATGAGTATATTTTAAGGCATTTGATATTAAGTTGTTTAAAACCCAGGTTGTCTTATCAAAATCCACATTAACTTTTAAACCATTATCCATAATGTTATATTGTAAACTAATATTTTTCTCTTTTGCCTTTTCAATAAAACCTTTAATACTATTTGTAATAATAGCTTCTACGGAGTGAGGTTCTATTTTAAATATTGACTTACTAGACTCCAATTTAGAAATCTGAAGGAGGTTATTGACTAAATTTAATAACTTTTCACTTTCCTCATTTATAGTGCTCATTATTTCTTTTTGTTTTTCATTTATGCTCCCAGCGGCTTCTTCAAAGATCAGGCTGGAACCCATCATTATAGATGTAAAGGGAGTCTTAAACTCATGTGAAACTGTGGCAATAAAATCACTTTTAAGTTTTTCCACTTGCTTTAATCCTGTTACATTTTGAAATAGCACAACCAGACCATATTTTTTATTATTAAACTCATTAAGTTTTGTAACAAGTACATTGTAATAATAATCTTTATTGTTGTAATTAAAATAAAATATATTTTTCTGTGCTTCCCCATCCCGCAAATCATATATATTCTTAATATAATCATATAATTCACCATTTCTAATAACTTCAAGAAAATACCTGTTTATTACGGCTTCTTCCTTAAGGTCAAACAATTCCTCAAAGGCGTCATTTACTAACGCTATTTTATAGTCTGTATCCATAACAAGTATTGGATCTGAAATGCTTTTTACTATTGCTAAGGACTTATTCTTTTCAGCCAAAATTTTGCCTAAGGTACTCTGTTCAAATTCAAGAAGTCTTTGTGTCATATCATTGAATTCTTTAGACAATTCACCTATCTCATCTTCACTAACTATTTCTGTATGTTTATTTAACTCACCTTCTTTAAGTGCTTTCATATTGTCACGCAAAGCGTATAGCGGACTCAAGAATTTACGTAAAGATAGCCACGCAACAGCAAAACCCCCTAAAACAGAAAGCGCTGATAAAATTAGAATAAAGTACATAGAATTCTCAGAGGCTTCTGTTACTCTTTCTCTGCCATTAAACATTGCCTTTTCATTAAGTGAAGATATATCTCTTAGAAGTTTCTTTAATGTATTATATTGGGGGTAGATTTCATTATTATAAAAAGCTGTAGTCTTATCAGTATTAGGCTGCAGCGATAGTTCTTGAAGCTTTGAAAATAAAGTCAAATATTTTACATATGAAGTTTGTACTTCATTAACGAGTTCTTTTTCGCCATTTTCCGTTATGTTTCCGCCTTCCAAGTAATACCACTTATAAAAATCATTGCTGTAATTATTAAAACTACTTATGGCCTGATTTTTATCCATATTTATATAACTTAAGGTTGCGGCGTTCTGCCCATCCAGCGCCTCAAGCATAAAGCTTACTGCACTTATGCTCTTATAATTATCAGTCATTAAATTTTGAATGCTCCTGCTTAATGAATACACGTTAATAGCTGAAACAATCCCTAACACAGCAGTAATAAAAACTAAAAATGAGTAAACAGTTAGAAATTTACCTTTCAGAGTTTTAAGCATGGTACCCTCCTGTAATCCTCATAGGTCCATAATATTTTTAATTGTTATATTTCTAAAACTATGAAGCTTTAATTTAATAAAATTAGTATAAATTTTACAAATATAAAAGTCAAACCATAAGTATCGCTAATTATAAGTTATTAGTAATTTGAGACTAGAGCCCATGTATAGGTATAAAATACTTTTTTATGTACCTGAGTTGTTGTCTAAAACAGACTAACTTAAATATTAGCTGAGATAATATGACGTGAAATCAGTTACATTGCCCTAACCAAGACTTTCTGGCTAATTTAGGCAAGGATTTTCAAATTGTGGAGTAAAAGTTGTAGATATATTATATTAACATAAAGTTAACAGAAGCAGAATGTCTAGTTATCTAGGATTCTGCTTTTTTTATAAAAGCATTAAAAATAGCTTTATTAAACATAATAACTATTAAATAGTTAAAAATAATCATAACAGGGGTGAAGTGTAATGGTATTTTTAAGCGTGATTTTTCTAGCAGTCATTATTTATTTATTTTATGCTCTTTTAGAGCCTGAAAAGTTTTAATTAGACAAGTTTGATTGAGGAGGACTTCGTATGTCTTATTTGGAACTGGCAATTATTATTTTAATTATTATTTTAATTACTAAGCCCCTTGGTATATATCTTTATAAAACAGCAAATTATGAGGATATATCTAATGGCGGCTTCTTTAACTTTGCTGATAATTTTATTTACAAAATTATTGGTGTAGACAAGACGATAGGAATGGGCTGGAGAGAATATTCCAAAGCGTTTTTAATTACCAATGTAATTATGATGCTGGCAGCTTTCATTATTTTGCTTATACAAGGGGCACTGCCTTACAATCCAACTGGTGCTCATGGAATGAATTTAGCTCTTGCCTTCAACACAGCAATTAGCTTTATGACAAATACAAATCTTCAGCATTATGCTGGAGAAAGCGGGATAACCTATCTCTCTCAAATGATTATTATTGTATTTTTAATGTTTACCTCAGCAGCTTCCGGCATCGCAACAGCCTTTGCCATTATAAGAGGTATTGCACAAAAGAGAGATAGCCTTGGGAATTTCTACGTTGATTTTATAAGAATAATTACAAGGGTTTTGCTTCCATTTTCAATTGTAGCAACTCTAATACTTGTATCTCAAGGTGTGCCGCAGACGCTTGGAAAGGTTTATGCTGCTAAGACGCTGCAGGGTGGCACACAAACTATATTAACAGGACCTATAGCAGTTTTGGAGTCAATAAAGCATTTAGGTACAAACGGAGGAGGATTTTTTGCAGCAAACTCATCACATCCTTTTGAAAATCCAACTTTCTTTACAAATATAATTGAGATTTTATCGATGATGATGATACCTGCTGCTTTGATTTATACCTTTGGACTGATGGTGAAAAATAAAAAACATTCAATAGTGCTTTATGTGTCCCTGATGATTATATTTATAGGTTTAACTTCGCTTGCAATATTTTCAGAGACGCATGGTGGAAAACCATATACCAACATGGTTTTAAATAATTCTTTAGGTAATATGGAAGGAAAAGAAACAAGGTTTGGAGTAGGAGACTCTGCTATTTTTTCAGGAGTAACTACAGCTTTTACAACAGGTTCAGTAAATTCTATGCATGATTCCTTTACTCCCTTAGGAGGAGCGGTTCCTTTAACATTTATGATGCTTAATACAATATTTGGCGGAGATGGAGCAGGAATTGAAAATATAATTCTTTACGCTATACTGACAGTTTTTATCACAGGTTTGATGGTAGGAAGAACCCCGGAATACCTTGGAAATAAGATTGAGACTAGGGAAATAAAATTAGCAGCCTTGGCAATATTAATACATCCTCTTTTAATATTGTTTGCTTCAGCAATTACAATAGTTTTAGGGCTTGCAGGCGCTCATATAACAAATCCAGGCTTCCATGGACTTACTCAAATGATTTATGAATTTACAACCTCCGCAGCAAATAATGGTTCTGAATTTGCAGGCTTTAATGGAAATACAACTTATATGAATACACTGACAGGAATTATAATGCTCCTTGGAAGATATGTAACAATAGTACTTCTTATCGCTATAGCCGGTTCTATGGCCAGAAAGACTAAACTTGAGCCATCACCAGGAACCTTTAGAACAGATAATGCTCTTTTTGGTGTTTTATTTATTTCAATAATTATGATAGTTGGAGCATTAACATTTTTCCCTGCACTGATTCTTGGACCAATTTCAGAGTTTTTAAGTTTATTATAAGGAGGTGCTGAGATAATGAATAAAGAAATAATAAGAAGTGCTGTGATAAATTCCTTTAAAAAGTTAAATCCAAAATCCATGGTAAGAAATCCTATAATGTTTATTGTTGAACTTGGTACAGTGCTCACGCTGCTTGTATCGATTTTCCCTGAATTATTTAAGTCTTCTCAAAGCACTGGCTATAATCTGACTATAACTGTAGTACTATTTGTAACTGTGCTGTTTGCTAACTTTGCAGAAGCTATAGCAGAAGGAAGAGGCAAAGCACAGGCCGATACTCTTAAGAAAACCAAAAAAGATACCCAGGCTAAGTTAATGGATAAAGACGGAAATAGAAAACTCATAAGTTCCTCTGAACTTAAAAAAGGTGATATAGTTGAGGTTTCTGCAGGAGAAATTATACCAAGTGATGGAGAAATAATTGAAGGTATAGCTTCTGTAGATGAATCTGCTATAACCGGTGAATCAGCACCAGTTATAAAGGAAGCTGGAGGAGATTTTAGCTCTGTTACAGGGGGAACAAAGGTTATAAGCAATACTGTAAAAATAAAAATAACAGTCAGCACAGGAGAATCCTTCCTTGATAAAATGATAGGTCTTGTTGAAGGAGCTGCAAGACAAAAGACTCCAAACGAATTAGCATTAAGTACACTGCTCATAAGTTTAACTATAATATTTGTAGTGGTTGTTTGGACAATTATCCCTATTGCTGGTTTTGTAAAAATAAATATAGATATTGCTACTCTTATTGCTCTGCTGGTTTGTTTGATACCAACCACTATTGGAGGACTTTTATCAGCCATCGGTATTGCTGGGATGGACAGAGTAACAAAGTTTAATGTTATAGCAATGTCCGGCCGTGCAGTAGAAGTTACCGGAGACATAAGTGCTATGCTTTTGGATAAAACGGGAACAATTACCTTTGGTAATAGGATGGCGGACGAATTTGTTCCAGTAGGCGGACATACAGCCGAAGAATTAACCTACTATGCACTGTTATCATCTCTAAAAGATGCAACTCCAGAAGGGCGTTCCATTGTAGAGCTTGCTCATAAGCTTGGAACAATGGAAGAACATGGGATAGAAGAGGGTGCAGAAGTTATAGAATTTACTGCAGAAACAAGAATGAGCGGTATGATTTTTAAAAGTGGCTTGGCTGTCAGAAAGGGAGCCTCAGCAGCAGTTATTGATTATGTAAAAGCTAATGGAGGAACTATTCCTGCGGACTTAGAGGGAGAGGTTGAAAGAATTTCAAGGCTGGGAGGAACACCTCTTGTTGTAGTTAAAGATATGGAAATATTGGGCGTTATATATCTAAAGGATATAATTAAGCCAGGAATGCAGGAAAGATTTAAACAGCTTAGAGCTATGGGAATAAAGACTATTATGGTAACAGGAGATAATCCTCTTACGGCTCAAACTATAGCAAGAGAAGCCGGAGTAGATGACTTTATTGCTCAGGCAAAGCCGGAAGACAAAATTACAGCAATTAAAAATGAGCAGGCCCAGGGAAGACTTGTTGCCATGACTGGTGATGGAACAAACGATGCTCCGGCGCTTGCCCAGGCGGATGTAGGTCTTGCTATGAACAGCGGCACTATGGCTGCCAAGGAAGCTGCCAATATGATAGACTTGGATTCAGACCCTACAAAGATTATAGAAGTAGTTGAAATAGGAAAGCAGCTTCTTATGACAAGAGGTTCACTTACAACCTTCAGCATAGCAAATGATGTTGCAAAATATTTTGCAATACTTCCAGCTATAATGTCGGCTACTTTGCCGGCTATTGGAGTACTTAATATCATGAAGCTGTCATCTTCAAATAGCGCAATACTCTCAGCTTTAATATTTAATGCGGTTGTAATACCAGCCTTAATACCTATAGCTATGAGAGGGATTAAATATAAACCAGCTTCAGCAAATGCAATATTGACTAAAAACATGCTTATTTATGGTATTGGCGGAGTTATAACTCCCTTTATAGGTATTAAGATAATAGATACAATTGTACACTTGCTTATATAGTATTCATAGGTTAAAGGCCTAAATGGCCTTTAACGGGCAGGCTAGCGAGTGGGAACGAGCGAGCACAGGCTGCCCTGTGGGCGAAGCCAAAGGCCTAAATGGCCTTTAATGGGCAGACTAGCAAGTGGGAACGAGCGAGGTCAGGCTGCCCTGTGGGCGAAGCCAAAGGCCTAAATGGCCTTTAACCAGTAAACTAGCGAGTGGAACGAGAGGGTTAAATTCCCCCGTGTGACCACTAAAAGGAGGATAATTATGAAGGATGTTAAACGAGGAATTAAGCTTACTTTGATTTTTATGATTATGCTAGGCGTTATATATCCTCTTGTTATGACAGGAATTTCAAAAATAATTTTTCCAAGCAAATCAAACGGAAGCTTGGTATACAATAATGGCCTACTTATAGGGTCTTCACTTATTGGTCAGCAGTTTACAGATGGAAGATGGTTTCAGGGTAGGCCTTCTGCAGTAAATTATGATCCTTCGAAATCAGGCGGAACCAACCTTGCTATGTCAAATCCTGAATTCACTAAGGAACTGAATAAAAATATACAGGAATTTTTAAGCAAGAATCCAACCGTTAAGCAGCAGGACATTCCTACGGATATACTAACTGCCTCCGCTTCCGGCTTAGACCCTGACATAACTGTGGTTTCGGCTAAACTTCAGGCTGCTAGAGTAGCTAAAGCTAATGGGATGACTGTTGATGAAGTGGATAAAATCATAGATAATAATAAGAAGGGTAAGTTTTTAGGAATATTCGGACAGGAAAGAGTTAATGTATTAACATTAAATATGCAATTGTTAAATAGATAGATTTGAGGTGCTTGTTATGGTTCAGAAGTCACCAGATCAATTCTTAAGGGAAATTGAGAGAGCAAATAAAGGCAGATTGAAGGTATATATAGGTGCTGCCCCTGGTGTTGGGAAAACCTATCAAATGCTTAGAGATGCAGAAGAAATGAAGGAAAACGGAATAGATATTGTTATAGGCCTTGTTGAGACTTATGGTAGAAAAGGCACTATTGACCAAATTGGGGATCTTGAAATTATACCTCTTAAAGAAGTAAATTATAAGGATGTTGTTCTTAAAGAAATGGATTTGGAGGCTATTTTAAAGAGAAAACCTCAGGTAGTAATTGTAGATGAACTAGCTCATACCAACATACCAACTTCAAAAAACCAAAAACGCTACCAAGATGTACAGGAGATTATTGAAAATGGCATTAGTGTAATGACCGCTGTAAATATTCAGCATTTTGAGAGTTTGAATGATTATGTAAACAGAATGACTGGTGTAAAAGTTAGGGAAACCATACCTGATTCAATTATGGATTGGGCAGATGAGATTGAGGTTATTGATATCTCAATAGACTCTCTTAGAGAGAGATTGAAACAAGGTAAAATTTACTCAAAGGACAAAATAGAAACTGCGCTTAATAATTTCTTTAGGGTTGGAAACCTTACTGCTCTTAGGGAACTGACATTAAGGGAAGTAGCAAATGAGGTTGATGAAGACCTTATGCAATATAAAAATGCTAAAAGCGTTGAGGGTCTTGTAGGTGCACAGGAAAAAATACTTGTATGTGTTAACTTAAACTTTAATGCTGAATATCTTATAAGGCGAGGCTATAGGCTCGCAAAGATGCTTAAGGCTCCACTTTTTATCCTGTATGTTAAGAGTGAAGAGTACACAGGAGACAGAGAAAAGCTTCAGAAACTGGATAATTTAAGCCAGCTCTGTACCAAGCTTGGGGCTGAATTTAAAGTAGTTACTGCATATGATCCGTCTATACCAATAATTGAATTTACTAAGGAGCATGGCATAACTCAGGTAGTTATAGGGCAGTCTGCAAGAACAAGATCTCACGAAATTATAAGAGGGTCTATAGTACGAAAGATAATGAGCGGTATGAAATACGTCGATGTTTTAGTTGTTGCGGATCCTAGGGAATAAAATGAGCACCCTGATAATTATAATTATAATGGCTTCAAGACTAAGTATAAAAACGAACCTAAAATTTGTAGTGGTGATTGGATAAATTAGATAACAACTTAAAAAGTAAAATTTCCACAGATTATAACAATATTAAATTTACTGCATTAAACATAAACTTTAATATTGAATATTTAAAGGTTTATCCAATAACAATTGATGTAAAGAGACCCAGGCAGTCATCCAGACTTTAGACATAAGATACAACCTTTAAGAATAATACTAAGATAATTTAGCTATTAAAAGCAAGGAACTACTAGTAGATCCTTGCTTTTTTCAGATACTTAAAATTAATGCGTGAAACTACTATAAATCTAAAGTTTCAGAATACTTGTAAATATAAATATATAAATACTAACACTAATATATATATTTATATATATAGGAATAAAACCTAAATTATAGTATAATCCATATTAATTGTAAGCATTAAATTAAAGAATATTAAGAAAGAAGAAAGGCGTATAACTATGAATCAAAAAGATAGGATGTTAGCTGGTCTTCCATATAAGGCTTGGTTAGACGGACTAGCTAAAGAACGAATGGAGAATAAGAAGAAGATATATGAGTATAATCACTGTAAGCCAGATGAAAGTGTAAAAATTGATAGCTTAATAAGAGATATTCTTGGTAAAGCAGGTAAAATCATATATATTGAAGCCCCTTTTCATTGTGATTATGGAAAGAATATTGAAGTCGGAGATAATTTTTTTGCTAATTATAATTGCACTATATTAGATGTAGGAAAAGTAACCATAGGTAATAATGTCCAATTTGCTCCAAATGTTTCACTTTATACAGCTGGTCATCCCATACATCCTGATTCTCGAAATTCCGGATACGAATATGGCATTGGAATAACAATTGGAAATAATGCTTGGCTTGGAGGAAATGTTATTGTTAATCCTGGAGTTCATATTGGTAATAATGTTGTTATAGGTTCAGGAAGCGTTGTTACTAAGGATATTCCTGATAATGTAATAGCAGCAGGAAATCCTTGCAAGGTTATTCGTAAGATAACAGAAGAAGACCGTAAGTATTATTATAAAAATTATGAATTTGATGTTGATGATTATAAGTAATAATTTACCGGAGGTATTGTTATGATTTGCCCATTTTGTAGAAGAGAAATGAGTACAGGAACACTAGATACGCCCTCAAGTTTTAGGAATATTGAATGGTATCCTGAAGCAGAGAAAAGTTACTTGGGTAAGGCAGGTAATAGTATAACTGTTCGGAGTGCTGCAAAATTTGAGTTTCCAATAGCAAATCTATGTTTTCATTGTCATAAATTGATAATAGACGTTCCTGAAAGATCAAATTTTAAATTTATTGAGGAGTAAAAATTATAAATTATTTAATAAAAATAAGGTTTTACCTATGCAAAACCTTATTTTTTATTAAATCTAACTGTTATATCCTTCTGGATGGCTCAAATGCCAATTCCAAGCTGTTTTTATAATGGTTTCAAGAGAAGCAAATTTTGGCTCCCAGCCAAGTTCATCTATGGCCTTTTGAGAGGAGGCTATTAGAACAGCAGGATCCCCCGCACGCCTTGGTGCAGTTTCAGCCTTAATTTCTCTTCCCGTTACCTTTCTTGTAACTTCTATAACTTCTTTTACAGAAAAGCCCTTGCCATTTCCAAGATTAAAAATTCTACTGTCTCCGCCTTTTCTTAATCTGTCAACTGCTAAAAGATGTGCTTCTGCTAAATCCATTACGTGGATATAGTCTCTTACACAAGTTCCATCCTCAGTATTGTAGTCGTCTCCAAATATCATTATCTTTTCTCTTTTCCCTAGAGCTGCCTCAATAATTAATGGAATGAGGTGAGATTCAGGTCTGTGGTCTTCACCTATTCTGCCGCTTTCGTGAGCTCCAGCTGCATTAAAATATCTTAGTGCTGTATATTTTATTCCATAGGCATTATCACACCATTTTAAAATCTTTTCTACAGTAAGCTTAGATTCTCCATAAGGGTTTGTTGGAAAGGTCTTATCGCTTTCTAATATAGGAGTACTTTCAGGTTCACCGTAAGTTGCTGCTGTAGAGGAAAATACAATATTTTTAACACCGTAATCCTTCATAGCTCTTAATAAACTTAAGGTCCCGCCAACATTATTTTCAAAATACTTCAATGGTTCTATTACACTTTCACCAACAAGTGAATCTGCAGCGAAGTCAATAACAGCATCAATTTTATTTTCAGTAAATATATTATCTAAAACTGACCTGTCTCTTAAATCTCCTTCATAGACCTTTCCGCCTAAAACAGCCTCCCTATGACCCTTTTGAAAATTATCAAGAACAACAACATCTTCACCTTTTTCAAGCAGTGCAGCAACCATGTGACTGCCTATATATCCTGCTCCACCACATACTAAAATAGACATATTAAAAACCTCCAATTATATATAAATTTTAATTGTGTTTTATTTTAACTTTACCTACTGTAATTTTACACTATTTAGAATTTATTTTTAATCTAAAATAGTTCAATCTTCATTTTAATAATAAAACATAATTACTATATTATCTCATGAGTTCCTTCTCCTACTCCACTTAAGTAAAAGCTTGGTTCATAGCCTATAACCTTTGCATAGCCTTCTTTAACTTCCTTAATGAAGTTTTCTACCTTATCCTTTTCTACAAGAGCAATGGCACAGCCTCCAAAGCCGGCACCTGTCATTCTTGCTCCAATGCAGCCAGCTGCCTTTAAGGATTCAGAAACTATAGTATCTAGTTCTACTCCAGTAACTTCATAAAGATCTCTTAAGGAATTATGAGATTCTGTTAAAAGCCTTCCAAACTCCATTAGCTTACCTTCATTTAAGTAGTTAAAGGCTGCTTTTGTTCTTTCATTTTCATATACAGCATGTTTTGCTCTATTTCTAACATTAGTTTTAGTTAGCTTATTTTCAAGAAGGTTATACTCTTCTGCAGTTAAATCACAAAGTGCTTCTATAGACCTTTCCGCTTTTAGTATAGCAAGGGCTTCCTCACATTCAGCTCTTCTTTCATTGTATTTTGATTCATTAAGAGCCCTTCTCTTATTTGTATTCATAATAACTAAGGTAAACTCGCCTAAATCAACCTTAGCGTAATTATACTTTAAGGTTCCGCAGTCTAATAATATTGCTTCGTTTTTCCTTCCCATGCCCACTGCAAACTGATCCATTATTCCACAGTTCACACCTACAAAGCTGTTCTCTGCATTTTGTGAAATTTTAACCAATTCTACCCTATCAGCCTTTCCTTCATTAAATAAGGTATCAATAATTACAGCACTAAGCACTTCTAGGGAAGCTGAGGAAGAAAGACCTGCACCATTAGGAATATTACCACTAATTAGTATATCCATTCCTCCAAGTTTAAAGCCTTGAGCTTCCATAACCTTCATAACACCCTTAGGGTAATTAGCCCAATCATCTTCCTTCTTATAAGCTATGTTCTCTAAATTTACGTTAACCTTTAAATCAAAATTCGTTGAAGCAAAGTTTACATTTTTGTCCTTTCTTGTTCTTACTAATCCATAGGTTCCAAACTCTAAAGCACAAGGAAACACGTACCCCCCATTATAATCGATATGCTCCCCTATTAAATTTACTCTTCCTGGAGAAAAAAACACTCTAATTTCGCCCTCTCCATAAAGCTCAATAAACTTCTTTTTTAATTCCTTTAACATCAAAGCCCCTCCACAAACAATTTTTTATATAACCTCCAGAGACAGTTCCTTATGATTTCACTGGGAATCGACCCCTAAGATTTACACAGAATCATTAAGAACCGTCCCTTATGATTTATTAAACCCTAGTTTGTTCATAAATCTTGTAAAACCCTGACTTCCAGTTTCATTTCTCTTATAAACTCCGGAATCTAAAAGTACCTTAAGGAACTTGCTTCCTACTTCTTTCTTTAAAATTTCCTCTGCTCTTTCCTTTGTGCAGCTTGTGACCTGCTCTTTAATAAGTTCTTTTATCCAAGCTGCATGTTTATGAAGTATATGATTTTCATTTTCTACAGCAGCCTCTAGCGTAAGTAAATCACCTTGTAATACTTTTTCAATTTCCTTAAGCTCAGTATTTAATCTTCCAGGGAGTACTGCAAGACCCATGACCTCTATTAGCCCTATATTCTCCTTTTTTATGTGATGAAGCTCCTTATGTGGATGGAAAATACCATCTGGGAACTCTTCACTCGTTCTATTGTTTCTAAGGACAAGGTCTATTTCATAATGTCCTTCCTTGTTAATTCTAGCTATTGGAGTAATGGTATTATGAGGTACTTTTTCACCGTTAAACTCTGAATGTGCATAAATATCAGCTTTCTTGTCAGTATAATTTCTCCATTCATTTAAAGTCTTTATTGAAAGCTTTATTAGTTCTTCTTTATTAAAAGAGGAAAGTCTAATAACTGACATTGGCCACTTTACTATTCCAGCCTTAACATTTTTATATTCCTCATTTATAAAATAAGTTTCTATAGGTGCCTTTGCCATAGGGAACTCATGCCTACCGCCTTGAAAGTGTTCATGGCTTAAAATAGAGCCTCCAACTATAGGCAGGTCAGCATTAGAGCCTATAAAATAATGCGGCAGCTTTTCTACAAAATCGAAAAGCCTAACAAAGGTTTTGTCAGATATTTGCATTGGCACGTGATTCTCATGAAAAACTATGCAGTGTTCATTATAATAAACATAGGGAGAATATTGTAAATACCAATTTTCATTATTTAATTCCATTGGAATGACTCTATGATTTTGCCTTGCTGGATGGTTCACATGGCCTGCAAACCCAACGTTTTCTAGACATAATAGGCACTTTGGATAATTTGATTGGGGCCTTAATTTTGATGCTGCTATTTCCTTTGGATCTTTTTCTGGCTTGGATAAATTAACTGTTATTTCTAGATCTCCAAATTCTCCACCTGAGATCCAATATAAATTTTTCTCAATTCTATCCATTCTTATATAATTTGACGCTTTAGATAAGGCATAAAAATCATCTGTAGCCTGCTTTTTTCCTATTTCAGAATAAGTTTTATAAAATTTTTGTACTACTTCTGACTGTCTTGGCATTAATAATCCCATTATTTTTGCGTCAAGTAAGTCCCTGTTTGTAGTTGTATTCTCCTCTATAAGTCCCATATTAAAAGAGTAATCTAAGAGCTTTTCTAATATTTCCACCGGACTTTCAAGTTCCTTAAAAGCTATATTTCCTGTATAGGGCTCCTCAAGTTTAAATAAATCAAGTAAGAGATTTCTACTTGAAATTAAATCCAACTGCTCAATCATCTTATGCCTTAGAGCAAACTGCAGCAGTCTTTCCACATGGTAAGCTGCATTTATATTTTCCATTGTACCACATCTCCTAATCTGTATAAATTTATAAAATAGTTATTGATGAGTATTATACTTAGAAAACCTTTTCTATAATCTTGATATAAATGTGTTTAAACCCATTTATATTTATAAGCTATTAATTTTACTGCAGCTTTCTCTAATAACTAAGTTGGTATCTAATATAAGCTTTTTTCTGCTTTTAGTGTTGTTTTCAATAATGTCTAGTAGCTCGGCTGCTGCCCTTGCCCCTATTTCCTTCATGTTTAAGTCCACTGTAGTTAGCTTTGGCTGTGTTATGCTAGCAAGCAAAGTATTATCAAAGCCAATAATGGAAAGCTCGCTTGGAACCTTGATACCAAGCTTGTTACAAGCATTAATTATACCTACAGCCATTAGGTCATTACAGGCAAATACTGCAGTTGGTCTATCATCTCCAGTTAAAAGTGCCTCAAGCTTTCTTTCAGACCTTTCCACTACCTCAATGCTGTTTCCTTTTCCTACATTTACAATCTTCTCATAATCAAGCTTTTCTTTTTCTATTATATCCTCATAAATTTTTTGCTTAATATCATAAGAAAAGCTCTTGTGCCCTCTGAGGAAGGCAATTTTCTTATGCCCAAGCTCTAGTAAATAATTAAAGGCTTCAATAGTTCCCACTTCTTCATCATAGCAAACAAAGCTGCATTTATTACTATCTGCAGAGCCGCTAATAATTATAAGCGGCAGTGACTTTGAAAGCTTATCATAGACACCCTTTTTTAAATTTTCTATTGTGGGATCAATTATTATAATCCCATCTACTTGTCTGCCTATGTGTTCTTCAACAAGCTTAAGTTCCTTTTGTGCTTCACCTTCAGTGTTAGAAAGAGAAATGCTGTAGCCCTTAGATTTCACAGCTTCATCTATAGCTTCTACTATTGTTGGGAAAAATAAATTTGTTATCCCAGGAACAATAACTCCTATCATAGAACTTTTTTTAGTAATAAGGCTTCTTGCCATAGCATTTGGCTTATAATTAAGCTTCTCAATGGCACCTTCTATTTTAATCCTAGTTTCTTCTTTAACGGGATAATTATTGTTTAATACCCTAGATACTGTAGTAATTGATACCCCAGCTTCTTTGGCAACATCATTAATTGTTATTGACATATTCTCACCCTTTAGAAAACCTTTTCTATAACTTGATTGTACCATATAGGAATTCTAAATTCAATACTAAGTAAATTGAAATTTATTGTAAACATAATAAATTTGGATACTAAAAAAAGCCAATTGCTTCATAGAGATTAGATATATGCTCTAATTGGTAAATTGACTTTTTACTTATATTGCAATATTATTCAATAAACTATGATAACAACCTGATATGTTAGCATTTGGATTTTTAAATTAATATGAAAATTAAAATTAATAGTAGTATTTTTCATCTCTAAAATTATTTATTAATTCTATTATCTTTTCAGTAAGCAGAGTGAAAATCTCTTTTCCTTTTTCCTTTGTTGCTAGCGTTGCATCACCAGTCAGTGCGTTTTCAAATAGTTCCTTCCCCCTATCCTTATAGAAAACCTTCATACGCGGCTTTTTATCATTCTTCATAGCTTTGTCCATTTGTACAAGTTTTTCATCATAATATAAAATTGCAGAAGTTTCATCTTCACCGCCGTGACCTTGCCCTTCTGTAATTGTTAGTATTTCCTTGGAAAAATCAAGCCACCAATTTATTATAATTACATTCAAACCAAGCTGCATAAGCCTTTCTGCTGCAAGATTCAGTGCATTTATATTTCCCCCATGTCCATTTAATAGGACAAGCTTCTTGATTCCATTATTAAAAAGGCTCTTACAAGCATAATAAACATAGTTTGCCATAACCTCAGATGGTATATGAATAGTACCGTCATAAATAGACAAATCATAGCTTTGGCCAAATGGAATTTCAGGGGCTATCCAAAGCTTATCACCTATTTTTTCATTGATTTTACTACAAAATAGTCTTGGCGAAAACACATCAGTTCCAAGCGGAAGATGGTGTCCATGTGCTTCCACAGAACCTATAGGCATAATAGCCATATTAGCTTTGTCCAAATTTTTCTTAAAGTCATCACTTGTATATTCTACTAAGTACATTAATATCACCTACTTTTATTAA
The DNA here is from genome assembly GCF_045310675.1 of Candidatus Clostridium stratigraminis. Taxonomy (NCBI): domain Bacteria; kingdom Bacillati; phylum Bacillota; class Clostridia; order Eubacteriales; family Clostridiaceae; genus Clostridium; species Candidatus Clostridium stratigraminis. The sequence goes on along the minus strand of NZ_JBJHZZ010000002.1, from coordinate 139,924 downwards.
ATATTACTCACTATTTGAGTTACAAACCTTTGTAAATACTGCTCATTTAGTAAAAAGAAAATTAATTTAGAACATAATAACCCAAAAATGATTCCTGCCATTACATCAGATGGATAATGCAGGTAAAGATAAATTCTTGACAGTGCAATTAGAAATGCTATAAACAAAAATACCAATCTATATTGAGTAAAATACACTGATAAAACCCCTGAGACAGCAAAGGAAGATAAGGTGTGTCCCGAAGGGAAGGAATAGGAAATTGGTTTTGATATTGAGGGTACTATATTGTTATGGGAATTAAACGGTCTTGCTCTTCTTACAATATGTTTAATTACTCCCTCTCCTATAACTGTACTTATAATTAAGGTTACTAATACAACTTTCCCTATATCCTGTTGATTATCCAAAATAAGTCCGATGGCAATTATAATCCATACAACTCCTAAATTTCCGAGATCAGTCATTATTGGCATTAGAAAATCTAAAAACTTACTTTCCAAATGTCTATTTATAAATAATAATCCATTTATATCAAATTTATTAATTTTTTTAGGAATATTATATTTCAATGCCCCACCTACTTTACCATTTTTATTTTAACTATTATTTTATATTTATTTTAATATAAAAATAAAACAAATAATAGATAGAAAATTGTAAAATAACAAAACTTAATATTTTTATAATAAATATTTAATCTATAATAGTAAGCAGTGTGGTAAGTAATGGATAATTTTTTGAAATATATTCTGAGTTAATTACAACAGCTGTATTTTTTATTAGTTGAATATAGAAAATACTGGAATGATGTTCGTGCTTAAGATATAATAATAGAAGAAGTTCTTTATTTATTATGAAATAAATGGGGGTATTTTTGTGACAGATAAACATAGAAATATTTTAAAGTATAGAAAATTTGCCTTGGGTTGTTTATTTATTTCTATAATACTAAGTATATTAGCCCGAATTTTATCTTTTAGCGGCTCCTCAGTGTTAACAAAAATATTTCTATATCCAGGAATAGCACTATTAATATGTTTCATTGTTATATCTTTTGTTTTCTGGAGATGTCCCCGCTGCAAAGAACGATTACCTATAAGATTTGATTACAAAAATAATGTTGATGAGGTTTTATGTCCATATTGCAATATGAACCTCCTGCATGATGACGTTAATAATAAATAAATTATAAAGATAACGGTGGAATAATATGAAGTTAATTAAAAACTCAATATGAGACAGTAGTGATGATATAAGCTTCATAATTTCAACTTATATTATTAATAAAGAAAAACCAAATGGAAAGATAGGGGAATTATGAATGTAACAAGATGTAGATATTGTTGCAGCATGATAATAAATCAAGAATTGACGAATATAAAATTAAAACAGGTTTTACCAATAGGTAAAACCTGTTATTTTTACTTTTCTTTATAAACAACCCCGCCAGTTGCTTGATTTGTTGGAGTTATTGTAACTTCACAGATTTGTACATGTTCTGGAACTGATGCTGCATAGAGTGCTACATCTGCAATATCATCAGCAGTGAGAGCCTTAATTCCTTTATATACATCTGAAGCTTTATCCTCATTTCCGTGGAATCTTACAACACTAAAATTAGTTTCTACCATTCCAGGCTGGATATTTGTTACCTTAATAGGGGTATCCACAACATCCATTCTTAGTCCATCACTAATAAACTTAACAGCTGCCTTTGTAGCGCAGTAAACAGCACCATTTGGATATGCGAAAATACCTGCAGTTGAACCAATGTTAATAACATGTCCTTTTCTGTTTTCCACCATAATTGGAACTATCTTTCTAGTCATATATAAAAGACCTTTAATATTTGTATCTATCATTGTGTCAAAGTCTTCTAAGCTTCCTTCCTGGAGCTTTTCAAGTCCTAAGGCAAGCCCAGCATTGTTGACAAGTATATCAATACTATTAAGTTCTTTTGGCAGGTTTTCAAAAACCTTATCTACAGCATTTTTATCCCTCACATCAAGCTCGTAAGCGTATACCTTAGCTGCATAAGTCTTTTCAAGCTCAGCTTTGAAGGCATTAAGTTTTTCCATATTTCTTGCACAAAGTAGTAATACTGCTCCTTCCTTTGCAAACTTTCTTGCAATTGCATTCCCAATTCCGCTTGTAGCACCTGTAATAAAAACAATTTTATTTTTCAGCATAATATATTCCCCTTTTTAGTTTAATTTAAATTGGTCTACTATATCTCTCATGGACTTTGCTTTATAAGTAAGTTTTTCAGCTGATGCTGCTACCTCTTCTGAGGATGCATTCATTTCCTGCATAGAAGCTGCTATTTCTTCTGAGGATGCAGATACTTCTTCAGCTGAGGCTAAAACCGTATCCATATTATTGATTATAGCATTCTTTTCCTTATCTATATTTATTACAGATCCATTTATATTTTCTATTTTAGGTAAAATATCTTCCACTGCATTTACAATTTTCTTAAAGGATTCTATAGAGGTTCCAATAATACCAATCTGGCTATTTAGCTTATCGTTAACACTTTCAGTAGTATTTATAACAATAGTACTCTTTTCAGATATCTCGCTAACTAAACTGCTTATATCTTCAGAGGATTCCTTAGCCTTTTCTGCTAGCTTTCTTATTTCATCTGCCACAACAGCAAAACCTTTTCCAGATTCTCCAGCTCGTGCAGCTTCGATTGCTGCATTTAAAGCTAGTAGGTTGGTCTGTTCTGCTACATTTAGAATTAAATTAGTAATTTCATTTATTTTAGATATATCTTGTCCAAGGTTTAAAACCCCATCCTTTGTTTCCTTAAAGCCAATACTGATTTCTTCAATAGATTTTGCAACTAAATTCATATCTTTATTACTTTCAGCAGACATTTGATTAATTATTTTTGTATTACCGTCCACGTCTTCCACGGCATTAACAATTTTAACTACATCAGTACTAAATGTATTTAAAGTATCATTTACCTCTGATACTTCTTTTGCTTGATTATTAGCACCACCTGCGACATCCTGAATTGTTGATGCTACTTCCTGAGATGAAGAAGCCATTTCTTCCGATATTGCAGAAAGTGTTTCTGATTGGCTCATTATGTCTTCTGAATTATCTTTTATTGTTTTTATCATTGAGGATATATTTTCCACTAACTTCAGTAGCTGTTTATTCATTTTCCCAAATTCATTTTTGCTGTCATCTTCTATTTTGATTGTGAAATCTCCATTTGATACCTTAATTAAATTTTCGCCAATTTCTTTAATTGATATACTGATAGTTTTTGTTATGAAAATATATAATATTAATAAAATTAAGAAGGTACATAATGCTATTATCATAAATACATATCTAGAATTATTAAAGATTAAATTACCTTGATTATTAAGATTATCTGCCTCATCTACATTATATTTAACTAAATCCCCAAGCCTTGTAATAGTGGCATCAGCAATTTTCGCAGCTGCTTTTGACTCCTCTTCTGTTGGTTTAGTATCTATAGTTATTTTTGAACTTAAAGTATTCCATTGCTGCATATAGCTAGAAATGTCATTTTTTACATCTGACATTATCTTTTTTTCATCATCCGACATATAAGTTTGTTCTAATTGCTTCATAATATTATTTATTTCCGAATAATATCCATTTATGGCTATATTTGTGTCAGCTTTATTGCTGTAATCTGCACTAACTACCTTCATATTAATAAATATAAAGTCTCTTCTTATATCAGCTACCTTAGTCGAAGGAAGTAACCTGTCAATATACATTTTATCCATATTACCTTTAATTTTATTCATATCATTAATACCAACAATGGATATAGAAATTATTGATATCATTGCAAAGATAGATATAATACGAACGGCGTTAGTTACTTTAAAATTTTTAAAAAATTTCATTTCATACTCCTCCAAGCTTTATAAGTTAGTGTAGTTTAAATTGAAGTATTAATATTTTAAAATGCAATTTAATTTGATAATTAATTTTGCTTTTTTAAAATTACTTCTAAATTAATTTTATAAATTTTAATAATATCACCTATATCTTACACTTATTACTATAAAATATCAATATAATACAGCTTTTAACATATGGTGACACACTTTTATAAAATTAAAATAATAAAAATAGTGGCATGTACATGAATTGTTGCTCATGTGCATGCCACTATTTTTTTCTAATTTTTAGAATAAAACTCAAGAACCTTTGAATATTTAACTTCTACAGGAACCTCTTCTGTATTTGGAAGTTTTAAAAACTTGCCTGAGAAATGATCTGTATCTTTCTCCATATAATTTACAGTGAGTCCTGAAGCTATGAAGTTAGATGTAAAGGTTTCTACCTTTTGAGATTTTTCCCTTAAGGCTACTACATCATTGATACTTACTTTGTAAGAAGGAATATTAACCCTTTTCCCATTTACGAGAATATGGCCATGACCAACCATTTGCCTTGCTTGTCTCAAGGTTGATCCGAAGCCTAATCTATATACTACACTGTCAAGTCTTCTTTCTAAGCTTTGAATCAAAATATCCTCGGATTTTTCTTTTGATTTTAATGCATCAAATACAGCCTTTTTAAATTGTTTCTCCAGCACACCATAGTATGCCTTTAACTTTTGTTTTTCTAGTAACTGCTCCCCATACTCAGAAAGCTTGTTTTGTTTTTTTACACCCCTTTGTAAGGCCTTAGGGTGATAAAATACATTTACACCTAGACGTCTTGCTAATTTGAACCTAGGTCCCATATATTTCGCCATTTTTATACCTCCAATAATTGAAGAGCATATGCTAAGTAGGCATAGCCCTAGTATTTTTATCGCGGTAGTAATTTGGCGCCAGTCAGCCGTAATTTTATAATAGCATATAGAGATTAAATTGTAAATGATAATATTTATCACTTACAGAAATAAAGAAAAGTATAACTATGTTTAAAAGCATATATAATCAATATTTAATTTATTAATTAAGTGTTTCTTAAACCTTACATTTAGAATAATCACAATATAATAAGTTGTTAGATAATGTTATAATTTATTCATATATTCTTCTACTAAATTTAAAAACACAGTTACTCCAAGTAAATCAGCACTGCCCCCTGGACTTATGTTTTTCTCTATAAATTCCTCACATAGTGCCTCTATCTTCTCTTTGCCTTTAATAGTCCTCACTCCGCCATCATTAATTATGTCCTTAGCCTTCTCCTTTACAATCTGCAGTACCTTAGGATCATGTCTATGTATTATTGTGGAATCATTACAGATTTGCATAATTCCAATTAAGGTATTTACTAATCTGTCGTTTTCACTTAAGTCTAAGGATTTTTTATAGTACTCTAAGGAAAAGTTAAAAACAGTGGGAATACCTTTCTCCACTTCTCCTCGGACACCTTCATTTCTGTATTTCAAATACAGCTTTTCGCCATGGGATAAATCACCATTTTCCTTTAATACAGAAAGTTCTTTTTCAACAATACCTGCTGTCATCTCTTTAATAATATTTTGTATTCCGTTAAAGCCTTTTTTTTCATAAATAGCCTTAGTAGATGCAGCACAGGCTATGCCCATTAGAAACAGCATACCTTTGTGAGTATTTATTCCCTTTGTTTTATTGAACATATCCTTTTCGGCCTCTATGCCAATACTTCGTATAGAATTAAAAATACTTTTACAGCTCTCATCTGAATATCCCACTTCAGCAAATAATACAAAATACTTACTAAGTGCTGATATACTGTCTATAAAAGTAAAATAATTCATATCCTTATGGGCCCCATTAGATATGGGAGATACTAATCCTGGAGAAGGGTAACAGCTGACTTCATAAAGCATTGCCTGCACAGCAAAGCTGCTAATTGTTTGAGATGCTTCCTTTAATGTAATTACTTTCTCAATTTTCATTTCTAACTCCTAAGACAGCTGCAAACCCGTTAAACTTCCAGCTGATATTATATTATACTTTATTATAATTCATTTTTTTAATGGCAGCCATATGAACTTATTACTTATTTCTAATTCGGTATTAAATATTGAGTTATGTTAATTACTTAAGTATAATTAAATAAAAAGACATAAGGAGGTAAACATTCCTATGCAGCTATATTTTATTTTATCTCTTATCGCTTCTGTTCTGGTTGTAATTTTTGCGGTTATGAACGCTGGTGCTGTTCCTGTGAAAGTTTTTTTTGCAACCTATAATTTTTCACTGGCAATAATTATATTTATTTCTACGGCCTTTGGTGCAGTAATTGCTGCAATGCTTGGCCTAGTTAAACAATTTAAACTAAAAAAAGAAATAAAAAAAATTACTAATGATAATCAGCTACTTAAACAAGAAAATTTGAAATTAAAAGATGAGAAAGTGCAATAAATGAAAATGACATGTGTTATTATCACACATGCCATTTTCATTACCATGATTATTTTATATTTTAAAACTTAAAGCTAATCTGCTTAACTTATCAGCTATTTCTGCCTGGCTTTGAGCGGTCATTGCAACTTGTTCAATAGCTTTATTGGTTTCATTCATGCTTGCTAAAATAGCCTCTGAACTTTCAGTATTATTTTGCATATTTCCTGCAATAGTTTGTACTACACTGGATATTTCTTCTGTAGATGCATTTAATTCCTCTGTCATAGATGCAATATTCTGAGACAATTCATTAACATAAACTGCATCTTTCTCGTAATTGTTTCCCGTATCAATTAATAGATCATAATCTTTTCTAACCCTGCTGTCAATATAATCTAATACATCCTTTGCGTTAACTGACAGATTATCAACAGCCTCCTGCACATTTGAAACCACACCTTGGATTTTTCCAACATAATCTGAGGATTGCTCTGCTAGCTTTCTTACTTCATCTGCTACAACTGCAAAGCCTTTTCCCTGCTCACCTGCCCTAGCAGCTTCTATGGCAGCATTTAAAGCTAATAAATTAGTCTGTTCGGCAATTGAAGCAATAGAATTAGCGATTATATTAATTTCACTTACAACTTTGCCTTTTTCAATAGCATTTATAATATTTCTTTGTTTTTCTTCATATAAATCATCAGCTATATTTTTAGATTCAAATCCCTTATGCTTTATCACAGAAGCTCTCTCTTTAATTTGGATAGATTCTTCACTGCTTTCCATAGAATTTGAGGACAATTGGCTAATTCCTGAATTAACTTGATCCATAGTTGCTGATAGTTCTTCAGTAATTGCATTTACCTCTTGTATATTCTGTACAATAATGGATGTACTCTGATCAATATTCTGAAAATTTGTTGTCATTTCTTCCATAGTAGCAGACAATTCTTCACTTGATGCTGTAACTTCTTGTGATTCTTCTATTATATTTTGAATCATTAATTTAACGTTTTCTTTTGCAGTATTTAAAGCCTTGATTAATTTTCCTAATTCATCATTGGTTTTAACTTCCAAGTTATGTGTTAAATCGCCCTTTCCCATAGCTTCAGCAAATTCTAAACCGGTTTTTATTACTCTAGATATATAAAGTGCTAATACTAACCCAATTGCAATTGCTAAAATTAATCCAAAGACAATAACAGAATACATTATTATAACTTCTTGCTTATAAAATGCTTTATTATTTATATCAGCTTGCCTAGCCATTTCCTGATTTTTTGTTATTAGTTCATCAAGCTTTGTAAACATATTCTTTCTAACATCAGTTACTCCAGCCAATTCACTATTTGCCTCGTCAAATTTGCCACGCTGCACTGAATCTAAGACAATTGTTCTTTTAGTTCTATAGTTCTCCATTAAGTTATTAAAATCATTAAAGGTTTTGCGAAGATCATCAGAAAGAGGTCTTTTACTATAAGAGTCTATGTATTTTGTATTAATATTTTTTAATGAATCTATTTGATTTACAGCATCTTGTATTTCAGCAGAATCTCTAGATAATACAGCTGTTACTAGATATCCTCTTATATCTAGTAAGTTTTCCTTGATTAAATGTAATTCATCAATACTTTGAAGATTATAGCTATAGATTGTTTCTGCATCCTTTTCAATTTTACCTATTCCATAACTTCCCAAAACTCCTACAACTCCAAGCAAAACTGCAATAGATATAAATCCAGCTACTAATTTTACCTTAATTGATAAATTCCCGATAAATTTCATCCATATTCCCCCAATATTCAATATCATTAACAAAATATCCACATACCATGCTATTATTACATTATTCGCTATATTATGTCAAATTAATAGCCCTAGTAAAAGAATAAAATACAAGCAGCATGAAATTTAAAACTGTTTCATGTTGCTTGTACTTTTACAACAAAAATTAATTACATTTTATAATTTTAGCTAAAGGATAAATGAACTTTAGCTTCCTGAAAAAATTACAGTCACTCTTAATTAATAAGTTATGTGAATGTCGTTATAAAGCTTTTTCCATTGTTAATAGCATTTCTTTTACGTCGAGGCCTCCAGCATACCCCACCAGTTTTCCATTAGACCCAATAACTCGATGACAGGGTATAAAAATTGCGATTGGATTTTTGTTATTTGCCATACCCACAGCACGACATGCTTTCTCATTTCCTACTTTTATAGCTACATCCTTATAGCTATAAGTTTTGCCATATGGAATTTCCTGCAGAACCTTCCACACCTTTTTCTGAAATTCTGTACCCTCTGGTGCAAGAGGTAAATCAAACACTTGTCTTTTCCCATCGAAGTATTCCTGAAGTTCTTCATTTGCTTTTTTAAGCAAAGCTGTTTCAGATAGGCTTACATCCTTAGGAATTATTTCTCCAAAATCAACACGAGTAATTGCTGTACCATTTTCAACAATTCCTATTTTCCCAATTTTAGTTTCGTAATAAAATGCATTATTCATGTACTAGCACCTTCCCAAAATGTAATATACACTGCAGCTCAGTTAGTTTTCATATTTAAGTCTCACTTCTTATAAAATACATAGATCACATATACTGATGAGCCATTATAACTAAAGATATTATAACATATAATGGGTCAAAACCTCCACCCTACATTAGTTTTAGCCTTAAAATATTAAGGGGTGTAATATACCAATAATATACAAAATTAATCAGTTAATATACAATTGGATTATGTTGTAGTTACGTTAAGTATAAATTAAGAGAACTTTTAATGACTTTATAAGAAATCTCACATTATCTTTGCAATTCTTTATGAGAAATTTTTCAGAATATATTGATAGAAAATATATATATAAATTGTATTAATAGGTGTAAGAGCTCTTATACGTAAGGAGGAGATTAAATAATGGAGGATAGCTTAATTATAAATTATATAAAGAAGAAAAATGAAAAAGGCATGGAAATGCTTATTGATATCTATGGTGGGTTAATTACCACTATAGTAAGAAAGCATTTATTTAACCTGCAAAATGTACAAGAAGAGTGTATTGATGACATATTACTTGCTATATGGAACAACATAGACAGCTTTAATAAAGATAAGAATAGTTTCAAAAATTGGATAGGCGCCATTTCTAAATATAATGCTATTAATTATAAAAAGAAATATATTAAGGGACTTATACATGAAGACATTGATATATATTCATTTGAAGCTAGCGATAATGTAGAAAATGACTTATTAAAGAATGAATTAAAAGCAGAAGTTAAAAGTTTATTAAATAATTTAAAAGATGATGATAAGGAAATCTTTATAAAACACTACCTTGAAGAAAGGGACATATACTCCATTTCAAAAGAAATGAATATGAAAGCCTCAGTAGTATATAACAGGTTGTCAAGAGGACGAAAAAAATTAAGAAGTAAAACTGAAACATTAATATAAGAGGTGAGTTTATGAACAATGATTTTGATATTTTTAATGATATTGTGATGGACTTTGATGAATATGAACAAGTTAACGTAACTGATTTAGATACAGCAAGGATAAAGAAAAGATTTATAAATAAAATAAAGAGAAATAACAGTAAAGTTGCCAAAAAAAATATAATAGCGGCTTCTTTAGTCATAGCCATTGCTAGTAGTATGATTTTTAGTAATGAGTCTGTAAGGGCACAGATAAATTCAATTGGTGTAAATATTGTAAGCTTCTTCAATAAAAGTGATAATGATATAGAGAGCTACACAACTAAAGTAGTAAAATCTGTTACTGATAAAGGTGTTACATTTGGCATCAATGAAGTTATGCTTGATTATGGTCAAATAATTGCAAGCCTAAGGATTGATAGTAGTGGTATTGATAGAAAAGAATTGAGTATAGAACAAAATGGTGATTTAAATATAATACCAACTGGAATAACGGTATTTGTAGATGGTAAAGAGCTAGTGGACCGTAGTGGTGGATTCAAAATGCAGTATAATGACGATGGTACAGTTGACATATTAATGACCGAAGACTTTAATGAGGTAGATTTAAACAAAACATATAATGTTAAATTTGTTTGCAGACAGCTAAGAACTCAAATTAATGGCGAAAGTAATAGAATTATAAATGGGAATTGGAGTATTGATTTTCTTTCTAGTGGTAAGGCTATGGCAGATTTAATAAAGACTATTCCTATTAATAAAGAAATATCAATAAATTATGCTGGAGATGAAGTAAACATATTTCTAAAGGAATTAAGATATTCTCCATATTCAGTAAAGTTAATATGCGATGAACACGGTCCCAAAGAAAAAATGTACATGTATGGCTTTACACTTTTTGATGAAAGTGGAAACCAGTTTGATTTAAATTCGGGAGGAAGTATTGAAACAGGTGATTCGATGTATGAGTATATAATTAAAAATACCACTAAAAAGATTAAAATTATACCCCATATTTATGAAAATAAAAAGATGACCTTTTTAAAGGATAACGGTGTTGATGTAGATTTATCAACAATTTAGTAATAAAGCATTTATAATGGGTGTAGGAAAAGTAGAAGTTTGGCAATGTGTATTTAGTATTAAAATTAATATGTCTAAAGATTTGCTTATATTCTATTATTAATTGCTTATAGAAAATATTGGAATTACATTTGTGCTTAAGATATAATAATAATATAAACTTTTAATATGTTTTATTAGGGGTGAGATTTATAAATGTTTAAAAAGGGAATTACTGTAGTATTTTTTCTTTTATTCATTATGACTGGATGTACCGCTAAGCCTGTGAAAAATAACCAAAACAATTCAATTCCATTTAAGTATCTTTATGCTGGCTTTGTATTGCAAACTAATACTGAGCAAAGTAATAGTGATAATGGGTTCCCTATAGGGACAATTGTATTTAACACAAGTAAGGAATGGACGGACTTTATAGACAAATATTTTATTGATAAAAATTCTGTAAATCATGATTTCAAATATGCTGATATTTCTTATAGACTTCCTAGCGATAAAGTAGATTTTACAAAGGAATCTATAATTTATAATTCAGCGCTTAGTGCTAAAAATGACGTTTATGCGGCGGCATATCAAATATATAAGATAGAAATAGAGAAACATCAGCCTAAGGTTATTATACAAGATCTAGATAATAATTTAAGCATTAGCACTGCATGTTTGAATGGTTTCCAAAGATATATTGTTCTTGTTTCTGTAAATAAATCTGATTTACAGAAATAGAAAAAGGAATCTGCAATATTCTTAAACATTAATTTCTAAGGAATAATAATATTCCGATAATAACACCTATTATTTTGAGATTATTTGATGTATAATAAGGCTAAATTAATACATTCTAATGATAAAGGTAGGTGTTTTTAATGAAACCTGTAACAATGTTTATAACTGACTGGTGTCCCCACTGCAAAAGGGCACTATCTTGGATAGATGAACTAAGAAATGAAAATCCAAAATATGCAAGTATTGAAGTAAAGGTAATTGACGAGGAACGTCAACCTGAAATTGCTAAAAAATATGATTATTACTACGTCCCAACCTACTACATTGATAAAACTAAAATTTTTGAAGGCGGTACCACAAAGGATGTAATTAGAAGGGTCTTTGAAAAAGCTAGTGAATAATTAAGTTTCTAAATGCTGAAAGTCTAATCTTCATATAACTGGATTGTTTATTAGCTGCTGAAATATATGGTATAAAAATACCCCCAATCGTAGTTTTATTATCCTACAATTAGGGGTATTTTCACAATGTCCGTTTTTATTGGTTTAGTTCACAAGCATGGTATTATTAATTAAAGCTTATTCAGCACTCTTAAGGGATTCAATCATGTCTATCTTATCGAACTTTCCGTACATAGCAATATTTACGATGGCAGAAAATAAAATGGTAAGTAAAACTGAATAAAGGAAATAAATTGGATCTATTGTTTTGTAAAACATCATTACATTTGTTTCAGCAGCATTTAAAACAAAACTGTTTAAAATTATTCCAAAACCAATTCCAACTATACTTCCTATAATAGTTAATAGAATATTTTCCCTATATATATAGGCTGCAAGCTCGTTATTGTAGAACCCTAAAACCTTTATTGTGGCCAATTCTCTTTTTCTTTCACTGATATTGATATTTGTAAGATTATAAATTACAACAAAGGCCAACACCCCTGCTGATATTATTAAGATCAATACCACTGAATTTATACTGTTCATGCTCTTGTTGTAGTCTAGATGGACATTGTTTTTGAAGCTTACAGAACCTACATCTTCAATACCAGTTATTGCTTTTGAAGTATTATTTTCTGCATTTTCAGAGGTATCTTTTATAAGGCCGTAAAAACCGTTAAACTGTGCATTTTCACCTGTTATCTTCTTATAGTAATCAGGGCTCATATAAATAAAATGAGATAGGTAATGCTCAGTTACCGCAGATATTTTAGCTTCTATTACCTTATCATTTAAGGTAATTTCTATTGTATCTCCAGCCTTTTTATTAACAAGATTTGAAAGCTTCTCTGTAATTATTACTCCGCTATCATCAAGCTTTAAGGAGTTGCTATTTATTGTAAGATCAATATAATTGTTAAGCTTCTCCTTATTTTCAGGAACTACTATATAGGCATCTTGGTTTTCATTATTTTTATTCTTAACTGTGGCATTTTTGGAATAGGTAAACAATATTGATTTAACATTTGAAATACCCATTACCTTGTTTTCTATATTATATTTATCAGACTCATCTATGGATTTTGTAAAGGAGGTTGTCATATCATATTTATAAATCTTACTAAATTGCTTTCCCATAGCATTTGTAACACCGCTTCTTAGGCCAAAGCCTGTTAACATCAGCCCCGTACAAGCTGCAATTCCTATTACTGTCATAAGAAGCCTCTGCTTATATCTAAATAAATTCCTTGCAGTAACCTTTTCTGTAAAGCTTAGTCTCTTCCATATAAAGCTTATCCTCTCAAGTAAAATGGTTTTCCCTGACTTAGGTGCCTTTGGTCTCATTAAGGAAGCTGGAGCTTCTCTTAATTCCTCTAAGGTTGAAGCAACAGTCGCAGCAGTAGTAAACAGCACAGCTATTAATGAAGCCTGAAGAGCAAACTCATAATTAAAGGAAGTAATTACATAAGGTATAGTATATAGAGATTGATAGGCATTCATAATCAGCGGCGGAAACAGTCTAAAGGCAAAGGATAATCCTACTAAACTTCCTGTAAGACTTGCAATTAGTGCATAAATTAAATAATGGGACACTATTGCAAATCTAGAATATCCAAGTGCCTTAAAAATTCCTATTTCAGTTCTATTCTCTTGAACCATTCTTGTCATAGTTGTAAGGCTTACAAGAGCTGCTACTAAGAAAAATATAAGGGGGAACGCCTTACCAATGTTGCTAATCCTATCGCTGTCTTGTCTATAGGTTTCATATCCTATATTTGCAGATCTACCAAGTGCATAAAAGCTTGGTATTTTAATATCCTTAAGCTTTTCCTTATTTTTTTGAATTTCAGCTTCAGCATCCTTAAATTTAGAATTTGCCTTAGCTTCTTCATCCTTTAATTCCTTTATATTCTTATCAAGTTCCTTTTGCCCAGTCTCAAGCTTCTTTCTTGCATCATTTAACTTTTTTAGCCCATCTTGCTTTGCACTATATAGTTCTGCTTCTGAAGCTGCTAGCTTATTCTTATTTACTGCAATTTGTGTACTTGCATTATCAAAGTTATTTTTAAGTTCATCAAGATTAAAAAAGGAATTAATTTGTACTAAGGCACCATCAGCTTTTAATGCGCTATACATGCTATAGAAGTCTTTACCTTTAATGTCCTTTTCATATACTCCATTTAAGGAGTTGTACTGCAGAATATAACTTTCATTTTGCGGATCCGAGTCTAGGAGCATCTTTGCCTCATTTACCTTGGCTTCAATGCCTTTAGAAATATTAGCTGCTGCCTCTGAAATTCCTGAATTAAGGGAAGCTTCACTTACTGAAAGCTGATTTTTGCCTTCTGACAATTGCTTTTGTCCATCAGCTATTTTCTTATTAAAAAGTGATTCATTATTTTTAAGCTCAATCTTCCCCTGATCTAATTTCTTTTGCGCCGCCTCAATAGCTTTATAACCTTCAGCAAATTTATCTGCAGCCTCCTTTTTCGAGGTTTCTAATTTTACTTCTGCATCATTTATTTTACTTTCTGCATCCTTTAACACTTCATCATATCTAATTTTACCTCTATCAGCACCAATGTCCTTAAGCTTTTTTTCTATTTCATCTGCAGCCTTTTTATAGTCCTCATTATTTAAGAGGCTGGTATTAGAAGTAATGCTGCTCATTTTTACATAGATTTCTGAATAGACATCGCTTTTAAATACAGTTGGTAGTATATAAACAAAACCTCTTACTGAGCCATTTCCAACTGAGCTAAGCTGTCTTTGTGCTGACGAATAAAGTGGAGACTGGGCTGTTCCAACTATTTTGAATTTATTATTATTAAGATCATCTAAAATGCTGGTGTCCTTGCCAGAATTAAGCTCTATTTCGTCTCCAATTTTCAGCTTATTATCCTTAAGAAATTTATCTTCAACAATGGCCTCGTTGCTGTTTTCAGGCATTCTCCCATTTACAACTCTCATAATATTCATGCCGTCTTTAGCTGGCAAAGAATTAACGTTTAGCACTAAGGAATGCTTATCTTTTTCGAATACTGCATCTATGGAATGTGAACCCTCAGCTGCCTTTATACCCTTTAGTTTTCCGATTTCCTGCACATCCTCTTTAGTTAAACCAAGGGTTGAAATTAATTTAAAATCCATAAGGTTGTTTTGGTTGAAGTAATAATCAGCGGAAATTTTCATATCTGGACTAGTAGCCCGCACACCAGCATAAAAGGCTACTCCCACAGCTATAATTATTACTATGGATAAGAACCTAGAAATAGTCTTTTTTATATCTCGAAATAAATTTTTTATAAATGTCAGTTTCATAATATCACTCTTAACTTCCTATCAACTTTATTAGTATACTTACAGCTTTTTAACAAACACTTTATTACTAGCAATTAATACTCTCTTTAATTGAAAAACTTTTGTCTACCACTCGATACTTTCAATTGGTATTGGGTTAGGATTTTTCTTAACATTTGCAATTTTGCCGTTTTTAACAGTTATGACTTTATCAGCAATTGGAGTTATAGCTGAATTATGTGTAATAACAATAACTGTCATATTGTAATTCTTTGAGGTATCTGATAAGAGCTTAAGTATTGCCCTGCCTGTGTTATAGTCTAGTGCTCCTGTGGGTTCATCACAAAGCAGAAGCTTAGGATTCTTAGCTAGAGCTCTTGCTATAGAAACTCTCTGCTGCTCTCCCCCGGAAAGCTGAGAAGGAAAATTGCTCATTCTCTCTGTAAGTCCCACATCTTCAAGCACCTTTTCAGGCTTCATTGGGTTTTTGCAGATTTCCACTGCAAGTTCCACATTTTCAAGTGCATTTAAGTTTTGAACCAGATTATAAAATTGAAACACGAAGCCTATATCCTCACGTCTGTATTTTGTAAGCATTTTTTTATTATATTTACTTATTTCGTTCCCATTAACATATATGCTGCCGGAAGATACCTCATCCATACCTCCTAGAAGGTTTAAAATAGTAGTCTTTCCTGCACCACTGGCACCAACTATAACAACGAATTCACCCTCTTCAATAGAAAAGGACACATTATCCACTGCTTTAATAATTACTTCTCCCATTGAGTAAATTTTTTCAACATTTTTTAGTTCTATAAAGCTTTCCATACTATTCTCCTTTAATGGCATATATGAGTTATTACTTTTTTAGTGAACCGTGGTTCTCTTTTAATTCAAAAAAATTGTTACTCCCGTAACAGCTAATTTTATATTCGTTCCACAACAGGTAAATTATATAAATTAATACCTGCTTTTCATTCATTATAAATCTTAAATGAAAATTGCTATTTAAAACATTAAGATTTTAATGCTTCAATAGTTTTTCCTATTTTCCCCTAATTTCCAGTTTGCTGTTAATATCCTTAAAAAGAATATCTATCATATAAATAATAAGTATCCTGACTTCCCTGCCATCTTCTTTTTCTCTTAAAATGATAGAGATACTCTCCACTATATTATAAGCAATAAGATAAATAATGAAGTTATCTTTTAGCTCTTTATTTTCAAGTGACAGCTCATATTTACACTTTTCGGTTACAATTCTTGTTATGAAATCTATAAAAGTACTTTTGCAGTTTTCATATTTAGAACCCTCACTTTTATTGAGCAAAATAGTTAGCTCTGTACTGTTCTCCTGAAAGATCTCCATTATTTTTTCCATAAGTTCATAAAATATATTTTCTGTATTGTCATTAAATTCCACTTTATTAAACTGATTTGTATATTCCATCAGCTTAAGGTACACAGAGCCAATAAGATTTTCAAACAAATCATCTTTGCTTTTAAAGTATTTATAAAAATTACCTACTGATGTAGCAGAGTTTTTAGCAATATCCCTTATGGACGCACCTTTATAACCCCTTAGTTTAAATTCCTTTAAGGCTTCTTCGGATATTTTCATTTTAATTTCCTCTTTTAAATATTGCATTAGAAAACCTCCGTTCTCTTTTAGTTTAATATAAGTAATGAATACTGTCAATAAAATTAATAGGTAAAAAAGTTAGTTTATTTAAGTTCATGAAGCTTTTTTAATATAAAAAGCATATGTTTTTTTTCCTCTTCTATTAAATTATTAAACAAATTATATTCCTCTGTATTCTTTTTAAAATTTTTTATAATTTCACTGTAAGTATCAATACCCTTCATTTCTATTGAAAAAGCAAAGTTGAAAAATTCCTTTTCTTTCCCGAAATTTATATTTTTATTATTATTTTTAATAAATTCCTCTTGCTCTCTAATTATCTCTTTAGCTTTCTCGCTTAAATCAAGATTAACATTTTCAATATTCCCAAATAACTCCTCAATTATATCCTTATGCTTTTCTTCCTGCTTGGCAAAAGTTATAACTGTTTCCTTAATCCTATCCTCACAGAAACCAGCTAGCTCTTCATAAAACACTCTTGCGTTTTCTTCTATTTGAATCATATTTTGACAAAATTCATTAAGTCCCATTATATCTTCTCCTACTCTAATAATGTCAAGTTGTCCTCCAATATAAGTAATGGATGTTTTTGAACATTCTCTTTTTCCAGGCACTCTAAACATAACATACACCTGTTTTATATTAGCTTAAAGCAGCCATTTTAAAACAGGTATATTTTATATTTCAAAGTTAATGCCTTATTTTACTGTTTATTATCGTTTGCAAAAGAGGTTCTTTTTATATAACCCCAATTCTTGCTTCCTTTTTTAAAGTTAAAGAAAGCCTGTACACGCCAAAATACTGTTAATTGCCTATAAGAAAGTTGCTCAAAGAAACTATAAAATATTAATTTAATTATCTCAAAGGCCTTGTTATACCTTTTATACGAAAGTTGTTCTAATAAAATTGCAAAAAGTGAAAATAAAAGACCATATAAGTATGCCATTAAAAATACAAAAATGAAGAACTTTGATAGAATTCCAAAAACTATAGAAAGAATTAATATTATATACCCTGTTGTTTCTATTACTGGTCCAAACATTTCAACTAGTATAAAATATGGCATGGACAGCATACCTACTATACCATACTTAGGATTAAATAGCATTTTCTTATACTTAAGCAATGAATCTATAAGTCCCCTATGCCATCTAACCCTTTGACTTCTAAGACTGCTTAAATTATCTGGTGCCTGTGTCCAGCATACTGCATCTGAGGTAAAATCTATTTTGTATTGAAGCTTGTTCCGTCTGTAATATTCATGTAGTTTTAAAGTTAACTCCATATCTTCACCTATGGTTTTACTATACCCTCCAACTCTAGTTACAGCTGACTTTTTAAAAACCCCAAATGCACCTGAAATTATTAGTAAAGCATTAATTCGTTCTAAGCCTATTCTGCTGCTTAGGAATGCTCTAAAGTATTCTACAATCTGAAATACAACAATAGCCTTTCTAGGAAGCTTAGCCTTTTGCAAATTTCCATCCTTAAAGGTACAACCATTAGCAATTCTTACTATCCCCCCTACTGCTATAGTTTCTTCATGTTTTAAAAATGGTTTAACTATCCTTAATAAAGCATTTTTTTCAATTATACAATCTGCATCTATTCCGCAAAACAGAGGATATCTTGCTACATTTATTCCTGCATTTAGAGCATCTGACTTACCTCCATTTGCCTTATCTACAACTACTAAATTAGTTATTTCAAAAGATCCATAAACCCCCTTAATTTCTTCACATGGAATTTGCATATTAACTTCTAGGTCTATTTTTCTTAAGTTAAAGTGATTGATTACCCTGCTTAAAGTTTCATCCTTTGAACCATCATTAACTAATATTATTTCAAATATTGGATAATCAAGGTCTAAAAGAGATTTTATATTATCTATTATAGTTTCTTGCTCATTATAGGCAGGAACTATTATAGAAATTGGTTTTGTATAATTGCTGATTATAGTAATATCATTATTAGCAACATTTATAAACTTTCTAAGTCGTCTTGTAGATAATACTATTAAAACAATATAAAGCATACTGATAATGAAAAAATAGGTAAGTAAAAAAATACTAATTACATTAATTATCTTTATTAATATATCCATCTATTATCCTCCTATATTCTTTACTGTTTCATAAATATCTTTGTTAGAATTAAGAAAATAATATGCTAGTGCTGAGGCATCTTCATCATTTTTATCTATAGACAATTCAATTAATGTATAAATTCCTTCTTCGCCCATTGAAGATATTGCCTTAGCTGCATTAAATCTAACCCACCATTCCTCATCTTTTATCATATAAATTAACTTGTCCTTAATCAGTTTTGAATCAAAGTTAGTCATTCCCTTTGTTATAGCAACTCTAACTTCCCATTCTTTTTCTGACATAAACATGTCATAAAGCTCATCTATATATATTTGATTTTTACTGCTGCATATAGCTGTTACAGCAGCAATTCTTACCTCTTTTTTGTCCTTTAAGAATTTTACAAGTCTGTCAGAATATACTTCTGTTTTTAATTCTTCTCTGCCAGTTAAGATTTTTAAGAAGATTATTTTCCCAATTTCGCTTTCTTCCGCTTCTAGAAGCTTAAGCCACTCTTCAAATTCTAACTTAATTCTATTCAATATTTCAATAATTCTATCACTTAATATATCTGAATTTACTAATTTGTGAATTATAAAATACTTTTTATCCTGCTCAACATTTAACATTGACAGTCCAAAATAACAGGTATACTTAATATCTAAGTCTTCCGAGTTTGAATACTGTAAAAGGATTTCATAGGCAGAAGCCACTTTCATAAATGCTAGCTTTCTTAGATATTTCAAATTTGGACTTCTCTTAATTTTATTAATTAAAAATAAATCTAGTTTTAATTCTTCTATAATTTCACTAATATCATTATTATCCTTTTCCGAACACTCAATTAATATGTCAATAGCAATCATTTTTCTATAAGTACTATTTGTTACAGCTTTTAGCTCAAGTAGGTCTCCAGCCTCTTCTATATGTTTGAAAATAAGTGAGCTTATTTCAGCTATAATTTTACTATTTCTATTTTCTACAATCTTTGTTTTAATAATTTGATAAAATATAGCTATAAGTATAAAAGCATTGATAACAAATAAAACATATATATTTATAAGTATAAAAGCTTGCATATTATTTGAAAACATAAACTATCACCACCTTATTTATTTTATCCAAGTAGGAAAACTTATTTTTCTTCATTTTCATAAATAACCTCCTTAATACTTACTGAAGGCATCTTTAAGAATAAAGTAAGACTGTTTTAACCTTTCATGATATACTGGAGTTTCCCAAGTCTTTAAATTATATAGCTTCATATCTACATATTCACTACTATTATCCCTTTTTACACTAACACCAGCATAGATTCCATCAATTTTAATTGGTGAAATTCCATTTTTATGTAGGTCGTCAATAATCATCCTTGAAGAAGGATCCATAAAACTCAGAAGCTGCCATGGTATTCTTACTTCTATTACATTATCCTTTACATAAAAATCAGCAAGTGAATTATAATCTTTGCTGCTAGGATTGCCATTGCCATAGTTAAGCTTTCCAGTTTCAACCCTTTGAAATGGCACTACTATCTTGTCCTCAGGCAATGTTAAAGGTCTGCTTATGCATAAATACATCTGAGTAAAAATACCGCTGTCCTTTGTATCATAATTTTTGTCTTCTGGAATCATATTAAGTTTTTTATTATATAAATAGTAAAAACTATTATAATATGAGTCAACCATTATCCTTGAATTATCTTTACCGTCAATAACTATTGCAAAATCTGCAGGTCTTCCAAAGCTTACATTATATTCTTTAAAGGTACTGTTTCCTTGATTTTGTATAGTATCAATGGGTATTATTACCTTGTCTTTACTAAAATCAAATTTATTAGCTTTTACCATAAAATAAACATAGGCTTCATCTGATTTTACATAGAGCTCTGCATCTTTACTTTTAGAAATAGGAGTATCATTTTTAAAGTTATCAATATTACCGTCTATATAGCAAATTGATGTTTTATTGCCAGGCTCAAAGGCAAGTAAACCAAAATGCTGCTCATTAGTTTCTACATTATCCCAATAAGGTCTTCTATCTGCTAAATCAAAGTCCATAGTATTCCAAGTTTTTTTAAACCACTCATCTTGCCAAGCAAAAATCATTCCTCCTGCATAACCCTCATCGTAAATATCCTTAAGCATTGAGGACTCCATTTCGCCTTGTTCTATTTCAGTAAGATTTCCTTGATTAAATCCGGTATATACATTCTTGTGAGCTATTCCTCTACTAGCAGGAACTCCAAATTCTGCCACAAGTACAGGCATACTATGTTCTTTTCTAAGGTCCCTTAAATAAGCTTTATAGGTGTCTATCTTTCCATTGCTATCTTTAAAATTAGCATAATCCTTTTGATAAACTATACCATCAGGATAATATGGATAAATATGATATGAAGCAAATAACCCTGTTTTAAAGGTATCTTTCTTTTTTATGTGCTCCATATTTACTGATACCTTATCTTCATTTTCACTTGGTTCATTAGGGTGTTTAAGCATGTCTGTTGTAATCCAATTAGTAAAACTTACAGGCCTTTGCATTTTATATTTACCTGTTTCATAGTCTACAGCGCTTTCTCCAATTTCACATAATAAGGCTTCAAATGGAGAAGCTCCTTCTGTATATAGATATTTCCCATCAAACTTATTCTTGTCCTTATTTTTTTCATTTGTATTTATAACAAAGTCAGGATCCCATTCTATTCCTAATATAAATCCCATTACATAAGGGGATATATCCTTCTCATACTTTCCACCTGCATAACCTGGAACTTTGGTTAAAGTCTTATTGCCATGAATTATATCTATTATGGCCTTAGTATCTTCAATAAACTTATCCTTAATTTTTGGATCATAGCCATTATTTATATTTGCTATATCCTCCTCATTGACCCATATTCCTTGAAATAAGTATAGTTGTTTTTGTGAATTTTGATTATATTCATACAGAGCATCATAAAAGTCAGGAGTTAATATGGTATAAACTCTTATAGCATTAGCATTCATATCACTAATTTCTTTAAACCATCTTAAATAATCCTCTTTAGTTATTCCAAATTCTCCTGGAAAACTTCCTGGCTTTCCGGCTCCAATATTTACTCCTTTTATAAAATCTTTTTCCCATTTATTGTCTTTATAGCTGTAAAAATTCTTTGTATCAACTTTAGATATGTACCTAATAGAATCGCTATCTGTAAACACATTATTATTCTTATTTTTGCTGTTATAAAACTTAATACCAACTACAGCTGCTGCACTTATTATGATTATGATTATGACTATTATGAAAGTTTTTTTCTTTATCTTCCCATTCATAAATTCACCTCTTAAATCTTAAACATATTTTGTTAATACTTTACTTTTTTATATGCTTGTACTATGAATTCTTATATATTTATTAATTTGTTTTATCGATAATAATTATTATAAGATAATTATATCTTATTTAATAATTTCTCTCAAGCTATTTTTTGAATTTTGCAAAAATAAAAAATGGCATCCATATTACTTATCTTACAAATAAGTAATATGGATGCCATTTTATTATTATTATTAAATTTCATTTATAGCATGGTAAACTGCATCTTCATTATTAGTGTAGGAAGATACGTTGTCCCACTCTTTTAATAAACTTATGTCTGAGTTTTTCACAGCAATTCCTATACCTGCATATTTTAACATGTCGATATCGTTAAAGCTGTTCCCCATTGCTAAGATATTTTCCCTTTTAATATTTAATAGCTCTGCTATCATCTTAAGAGCTTTTCCCTTAGATATTCCTTTTGGAATTACATCTAGAGCAAAAGGTGCTGATGTAGTAATAGCAGCATCTACGTCTCTTAGTTCATCATCAATTGCACCGTTAATATCTTCATTATAATAGATGATGATCATATTTACATCTTCTTTAATATTTTCGCTTAATTTTCCAACAACCTTATAATTAATATTTCTGCTCTTAGAAAAATCAATAGATCTCTTATCAGGCTCTTTTATATACAAAACGTCATCAATATAAACTTTAACGTATAAATCTCTTTCTTCTCCGTATCTTATAACCTTCAATGCCTCTTTTAAAGGAATTTTATCAGTAAAAACCTCTTTTCCTCCTGGAATAATTATCCTACCTCCGTTATAAGCCACAATAGGTATATCTATATCTAAATCTTCTCTAACTAAATCGGCAGCTTTATAGGGTCTTCCCGAAACTAAGGCAATTTTTATACCTCTATTATATAAACCTTTTAAAGTTTCTTTTGTTCTTTGAGATATGCCAAGATGGTTATTAAGTAATGTACCATCAAGGTCCAAAGCAACTAATTTAACGTTTTTAAAATTATAGCTGTCCTTAGCCACTTATGCTCCCTCCCCCTGCTACATTAAGCATTACTAGTTTTTGATTGCATCTTGAAGCTGCTACTTCAATAGAGCCTTATCAAAACCGCTGCTTAAAACATTAGTAATTTTTAATTGCATCAGCTAATGAAACAGCTTTTGTATCTGGTACTACTTGAAAAAATACTTCTACACCTTTATTTTCAATATCTTTTAGCACATCAAAATCAGTTGGTTTAACTGCTACATTTGGAATAACAAATTTAGATTCCTTTGTTTTTGCAATTCCACCGAGGTTCAATTTCTTAACAGGAAGTCCCTTGTCTATAACATCTTTTACATCAGCAATTGTCTTAAATAGGAGTATTGCCTTATACTTTTCAAAATTCGTTGTATTCCAGTATTCAACAACTTCATCATTACTTAATACCTTAATTGTCATGCCTGAATTTGCTGTTGACATCATATATATATCCTTCATAAATGGATCCTTTGCAGTAGCGTTATCCACAACAAACAATGCATTTGTTCCCATTCCCTTTGACCACTTTGTCATTACCTGTCCATGAATAAGTCTATCATCAATTCTTGCTAATACTACTTCACCCATTAAAAATCACTTTCCTTCCATATTGTTTTCAAACTTTTTTATTCCATCAGTGCCAGAAGTAATCATTAAATTCATCAAATCATCTAATTCATTAGATTCTCTGGATTGTAAAAATTCTATTAGCACCAGCATATTTACTCCTGTAATAAGTTTAATATTATTATACTTCTTTAACATATATAAAGCTACATTAGATGGACTTCCCCCTAATATATCTACCAGTAATATTGTATCCATATCAGCCTTTTGATTTTCAAGGATTATATTTTCTGCTGCAGCTCTAAGCTCGTCAACACTATCACCTAAACTAAGGCCTAAAGCTTTTACATCTTCTTGTTCTCCCATAATCATCTCAACGCTATTTAGTAATTCTTTACCAAATAGCCCATGAGTAATTATTAGCCCAGCTTTTTTCTTCATATACTTTCGCCTCTTCTCTATAATTTATAGCTATTATATTTTGAGTTGATTTAAGTGTCCCCCTTCCAATTAAAGAATATTCCTCATGAAAGGGAGACATGTTTTTATCTTTATATTATCTTATAGAATTCTTAAAACTGCAAGAATTGCTAAAACTACTGAAAGACCAACAAGTGCTCTTGTAATCTTTAAGCCCTTCTTATCAAAGTATAGGTAAACTCCACCAACAGTTAGTAATGGTAATAAACCTGGAAGTATTGAATTTAAAATATCCTGAAGCTTGAATGCCTTTCCAGAAATAGTCCATGCATAGGTAGCGCTAACTTTAACATAAGAAGCTGCTAAAATTCCCATCATGAATAAGCCAAGTATGGATAAGCCGCTTATAATTTTTCTCATGTTCTTGCCGCCGATAATTTCAGATGCAGCAGTACGACCTAATTTAAAGCCAAGTCTTGTAAAGTAATTTCCATATAAAAAGGTTACAAGAGTAAAGGCAATCCATGGGAATAGTGCACCCATAGCGCTTCCTGCCTGAGCCCATGGTAGTGCAATTGCTATAAATATATACTGAACGGTACCTGAGTCTATGGCATCGCCTATACCTGCTAGAGGTCCCATTAATCCTATCTTTGTACTATTTATTACTTCTGGTGTAACTGCCTCTTCTTCTCTTCCTTCTGCTAAAGCCTTAGCTCTAGCTTCTTCTAAGGATGAAGTTATTCCAAGGATAGTTCCGCCGCCCCATTGAGCCTGAGTATTAAAGAATTGAGAGTGTCTTTCATATCCTTCTCTTAAGTCTTCCTTATTCTTATAGAGCTTTCTTAATATAGGTGTAATAGCCCAAAGGAAGGAAGGTGCCAGCATTCTATCGTAAGTATGTGGAATTTCATTTGCATACCACCATCTAAACCAGCTCTTAGTTAAATCTCCCTTTGTAATTTCCTCAGGAGCTTCTCTTTTTCTATCTATAGATTCTGCAACTTCAGAATCTTGAACTTTTATTCTTTTTTCGTCACTCATTTTAATCTTCCCTCCTTTTATTAAGCTTCTCTAGTAGTAGTTACAAGTGTGAATAGATATGCAACAATTACCCCAATAAATGCAAAGGTAACTGTGTTAATCTTAAGAGTTTGAAGCATAACTGCCATGAAGTATGCCAATAAGAAAAATACAAGATATTCTTTTTTTCCTATTACCTTTAGAATTAATGCAATACCTAATGCAGCAAGCCCACCACCTATTACATCAAGAACATGGAATAAAAGACTTCCGGAAAGTGATGATGTAAAGCTAGCTATTACTGGCGCTCCAAAATAAAGAGCTATGAATACTGAAGGTATAAATAATACAAAACTTATTAATATTGGTATAATTATAATTGATAAGGTCAGTCCTCTATCATTAGTTTCAGATGCATACTTATCTGTTAGACGTATAACAAATGTGTTAAGCAGGAATCTAGTCTGATATAGGTAGTTTCCAAGTAAGCCTACAGGTACTGCTACTGCAATAGCAGCTGTTGGCTTTAAGCCTGCTAATATTGCAACTGGTACTGCTATAGCTGTTGCTACAGAAGGTTCAGCTGGCATAGCTCCTCCCGGAGCAATCATTCCCATATAAATTAATTGTATTGCAGCAGTAATTATCATTGCTTGAGGTACATTACCCATAACAACACCAACCACCAAACCAGTCATCAATGGACTGAATCTAAGATTTAATGTTGCATAACCAAGACCACGTGATTCAACAAGAGCAACCCAAACAGCAATTATTAATGCTTGTGCTACACTTAAACTATGTCCCATTATTTTATCCTCCTCATAATTTTAATTTTGTTTTTAATATCTGAAAATTTGTGTAAAGATAAATGATAATGCCTAATTGCCACCCCCTTTTTATTTAGTATTAGGCTTATTATTCTTAATTTATTAATCCGTTAAGTTTATCGTTTACACAAATTTGTGCAGTCTTTTCTATTCCCAATCCTTTGTATGGAAGATTCCTTTCTTATCAATTCTTTCATAAGTATGAGCCCCAAAGAAGTCTCTTTGTGCTTGAATAAGATTAGCTGAAAGATTTTCTTCAATCATACTGTAAAAATAATCTATTGCAGTATTAATTACTATAACCGGCACATATGAATCCTTTGCAATTGTTGTGATGTCCTTTATTGAATCTAATTTTTCCATAAGAAAATCCAAGGACTTTTGATTATTTAAAAGATTAACATTTGTTTTGTCTTCATCAATAATGCTTCGGTAGGAATCCAACATTTTTGATCTTATAATGCAGCCACCTTTCCATACCTTAAGAACTTCAGAAACATTAATATTGAAATCATAAACCTTAGAAGCATCTGCCATAAGCCATAGACCTTGTGAAAACAGTATGAAATTTGTAAAAAGCAAGGTATCCTTTAATTCCTCTATTATCTTCTCCTTCTCATAAGAAGCTTCATAGTAAGTTTTGAATACTTTTTTTGATAAATTTGTTCTCTCACCTTTAAAGAAGGAAATTACTCTTTCTTCTACTGCAGCAGTTAAAGAAGGTGTTGGTATTCCAAGATCTAGAGAAGTTTGTGCAGTCCACTTTCCTGTTCCCTTTTGACCTGCTTTGTCTAAAATCAAGTCTACCAAAGGTCTTGAAGTTTCACTGTCCTTATGTCTCATAATCTTATAAGATATTTCCATTAAAAAGGAATTTAATTCTCCTTTGTTCCATTCTTCAAATATATCTCCAATTTCTTCTGCAGATAATTTAAGTGCTTTACGCATTATGTCATATACTTCAGAAATGGCCTGCATCATTCCGTACTCTATTCCATTATGAAGCATTTTTACAAAATGCCCTGCGGAACCTTCTCCAATATAGGCACAACATGACCCAGCCTCTGTTTTTGCTGCAATTTTCATGAGCAGCTCTTTAACTAATTCATAAGCTTTTCTCGAACCTCCAGGCATTAGTGAAGGTCCATTTAAGGCACCTTCTTCGCCGCCGGATACGCCTATTCCAAGGTAATCGATGCCTTTATCTTTTAATTTTTTAAGTCTTCTATCTGTATCGTGGAAATAAGAATTCCCACCATCCATAATGATGTCTCCATCTTCAAGCAGCTTAAGAAGCTTATCCAGCATATCATCTACTGGTTTTCCAGCCGTTATCATAAGAAAAATTTTTCTTGGTTTCTTTAATGATCCTACAAATGCTTCTAAGTCGTAATATGCTGAAATATTTTTACCCTTTGCTTCCTTTTCCATAAAAGATTTTGTTTCCTCTGGAGTATAGTTATAAGCTGCTACAGTATAGCCTTTATCTTCTACATTTATTAAAAGGCTTCTGCCCATTACTCCAAGCCCAACTAAACCTAAATCATTCATCCTTATGCCTCCCAAAATCCTATTTCAATAACTCCTTATTGATTACATTATCTGGATTTACTCCTTTTAATACATTCTCTACATCACTTACCACCTTATCCCCCATGCCCTTTAAGCATTCATAAGTATAAGCCGAGGTATGTGGTGTAATTACAACGTTTCTATAGGCTAGAAGTGGATGGTGTTCATCTATTGGTTCATTTTCAATAACATCTGAACCTAGTGCCCCAACAATTCCGTCATCTAAGGCTTTTAATAAGCTATTTTGCTCCATAAGTTCTCCTCTGGCAGTATTAACTATAATTACTCCCTTTTTCATAAGTGAAAACTCTTTTTCAGAAATCATATGATAGCTATTTTTATCAATTGAAGCATTTAGGGAAATAATGTCTGCATTCATAAGCAGTTCTTTTAATGATACAGGCTCTGCTCCCTTTGATCTTATCTGTTCATCTGATAGGTTAGGATCATATGCAATAAGCCTTGCATTAAAGCCATATTTTAAAATTTCACCTACTCTGCTGCCTATGTTACCGAGCCCAATTACACCAGCTGTTTTATCTTTTATTTCATAACCCATAAAACTAGCTCTCTCTGCCCATTTACTTTCCTTAACCTTTAAGGAAGCAGGTACAACTTGTCTTAAAACAGCCATTAAAAGAGAAATTGCATTTTCTGCTACAGCTTCTCTCTCAACAGGGGCATCAACCTTTGTAACAAGGGTTTCTTTCTCTGTAGCGGCATTTACATCAATATTGTTGTAACCGATGCCATGACGGGTAATTAATAAGGTCTTATCTTTATAGTTAAAGAATTCCTGATTATATAAAGCAGTAACACTTGCTATTATTATGGAATATCCCATAAGCTTTTCAGCTAATTCCTTGCCACCTATGTCCTTTGGTAAATCAAACCTGTCTACTTTACCTAAAGTTTTTAATCTTTCAATATGTTCTGGAAAAATTCTGCCAAAACTACTGGAATTAACGATTGCAATATTTGTGGTCATTTAATTTCCTCCTTTTAGTTGGAACACGGGGTAATTTAAGTGTGTTCGTTTCCTTTCAGACACTGGGTAACTTAAAATCTTCCCTCTCGCTCAAAGTTACCCTTAAAAGTTCATTTAAAACTTTTACCTCACTAATTACCTGTTAAAGTCCATTTATGACTTTAAACTCCTTTTGTTTTATGATTTTTTTAGTATTTGCTAATTTTAAATATAAATACTAAAGCAGTATGAAAATTATTTTTACACTTTTAACATTTATGAAAAAAATTTATTTTCTTTATTATATATTACATGAAAAAAAATATCAACTATTGTTAAAAAATAAATAATTTTAAAAATAGTTAAACTTATTCAAGATATTATTAATTATAAAAACGATGTAATTTATTTTCATAAATTCATATTGCATATAAAATTTTTTTAAAATATAATTAATTTGTTGTTAGTAAATTATCAATAATAAAACTATTTCGTAGATTATGTTTTAAAGTTATCTTCGGGCTTAATATTTATAATTCCCTATAAAATTAAGAAATCTTTCCGAAGAAAGATTTTAGATTTGCATATGCTTAAAAATATTTAAATGAAGGTGATGCCATGAAACCTGTACTCAATATAATTCTTCAAATTAAATCTCAATACAATACCTTTAATGAGACGGAAAAAAAAGTTGCAGATTATATTATTAATAATACTAGAGAGCTCATTTACTCTACCATAAGCCAAGTCGCAGAAAGGCTTCAGGTATCAGATGCTACAATATTTCGTTTTTGTAAAAAAATTAACTTAAATGGCTTTCAAGAGCTTAAGATTACCTTGGCTACAGAATTTACTGAAGGACTTGATAACAATTATGCAAATGAGCAAATAAATGAAAATGATACTGAGCAAACCATTGTAAATAAAGTATTTAATGCAAACATTACTGCCTTAAATGATACCTTATTTTCTATTAATTCAAAACTCATTGAAGATGCAAGCGATGCCTTACTTACAGCGGAACAAATTGTGTTTTATGGTAATGGCGGCTCTGGCATCGTGGCAATGGATGCTCATCATAAATTTCTTCGAACTGGGCTAAAGGTATCAGTCTATACAGATAATCACTTACAGCTTATGTCCCTTTCACAGCTTTCTGAAAAAGATCTTATAGTGATAATTTCCCATTCAGGCTCTAATTTGAATATGATAAACTTACTTGATATTGCAAAGGATAATGGAACAAAGGCCATTGCAATCACTTCATTTTCTAAATCTCCTGTAAGTGAAAAAGCAGACATTGCCCTTAATGCCATTTCTCAAGAAACCGGTTATCAATTTGAAGCTTTTGCATCTAGAATTGCGCATCTGACTATAATCGATGCTTTATATATGAGTGTTGTGCTAAAGAGAAAAGACTTAACCCATGCTGCAATTCAAAAAATGAGAAATGCTATTTCATACACTAGAATGTAAAACAAATAAAATAGATGGCAAGAAGATGAGTTATTACTTATTTTTAAAAAAGTAATAACCCATCTTCTTGCCATTTTTATATTAATGCTTATTAATATTCCCCATTTGGCTTATGACCATATTGTAATATTGTCCCTTTTTAGCCATAAGAATTTCATGATTTCCTTGTTCAAGTATTTGCCCATCTCCTATTACCATAATGCAGTCTGCATCTCTAATAGTTGACAAACGGTGTGCTATTAAAAAACTAGTGCGGTGTTTCATTAAACTTAATAAAGCACGCTGAATATCTTTTTCAGTTTTTGTATCAACGCTGCTGGTGGCCTCATCAAGTATTAAAATAGCACTGTCGCACAATACTGCTCTTGCAATGGCTAAAAGCTGCCGCTGTCCCTGACTTAAATTGTCTTGAGCTCCAGACACCATAGTATTGTAGCCTAGAGGCAATTTAGTAATAAAATCATGAGCACGAGCTAGTTTAGCTGCCTTAATAACTTCCTCATCAGATGCATCACTTTGAGAGTATCGAATATTGTCCATAATTGTACCAGTAAATAGGCAGGTATCTTGAAGCACTACTGAAAAACATTTTCTGAGGCTTTCTCTTTTTATGTTTGTAATGGGCTCCATATCAATATATATTTGTCCACTGTCAGCATCATAAAGACGAGTTAAAAGATTTACAATAGTAGTTTTCCCAGCACCTGTCTCCCCAACCAAGGCAACCACTTCACCGCTTTTAACCTTAAAGCTGACATTTTTTAGAATAGGCTTTACTTTGTTATAAGAAAAGCTTACATTATCAAAGGATACTTCACCTTTTGGATTTTCTAGTTCAATGGCATTTTGTATGTCAGAGGGTTCCTCCTCATAATCTAAAATTTCAAAAACCCTTTCAGCTCCTGCAAGAGCAGATTGAATGGTGTTAAACATCCCAGCTAATGAATTAAGAGGCTGTGAAAACTGCTTAGAATAACTTAAAAAGCTCACAACTGTCCCTACAGCAAGTCCATAGCCTACTGATAAAATGCCCCCTGCAATTGCAACCATTGCAAAGACTAAATTGTTAATAACATTCATTAGGGGCATCATATAACCAGACCATATTTGAGCCTTTTTACTGCTGTTGTAGAGTTCTTCATTTATTTCTTTAAAATTTCGTAAGACTTCCTGCTGACGGTTAAAGGCCTTTACCATTTTTAGTCCTAGTATGTTTTCCTCTATAACTCCATTTAAAAGACCTAAACTTTTCTGCTGTGCTAAAAAATATGAACGGCTTCTAACAGCTATGGTTCGAGTTAAAAGCACCACAAGTGGTATGCATAATAAAACCACCAGAGTAAGAGGTATATTTAGTGCTATCATAACTGCAAAAGAACCTCCAAGAGTTAGAACACTTGAAAGCAGCTGAGTAGTTGTTTGTGCAATGGTAGAACTGATGTTGTCTACATCATTTGTAATCCTACTCATAGTATCTCCATGAGACCTTGTATCATAAAATTCCAATGGTAGAGACTGCATCTTTTCAAAAAATTCTGTGCGAAGAACAAATACCAACCTCTGGGAAACTTTTAGGATAATTACTCCATTAATAGTATTAATGAGCCAATTTACAGCATATAAGGCTAGGATAAGAAGTAAAAGCCACTTAAGCATATTCGAATCAACTGTTTTAGTTGTAATTTTAAAATTGTTAAAGGTTTTTCCTGTATAATAAGGAATTGCAACAGAAACTAGTGAAGACAAGATTGTAAGCAGCATGGCAAAAAAAATTGTTTTACCAAAACGCATCATATATATTTTTACAATTCGCATTAGGGTACCTTTTGCATTTTTGGGTTTTGCAGTTGGTGCAAATCGATTATTACCTCCACCTGGCCTCCCGCCGAGAGATGGTACTTTTAACTGCTGTTTTGAAAATTGTTCTGACATAACTTTAGTCTCCCTTACTGCTCTCTATTTGAGTTTTGTAAATATCTCGGTATATCTCACAGCTTTCCATTAGCTCACTATGATCGCCATAACCAGCCTTAACTCCATTATCCATTACTAAGATCTTATCCGCAAACATAGCTGTTCCGCAGCGCTGAGTAATAGTAATTATAGTTTGATTTCTACTTTTAGAATTAATATTTTCTCTTACCCTTGCTTCAGTAACTGCATCAAGAGCACTGGTAGCATCGTCTAATATTAA
Source organism: Candidatus Clostridium stratigraminis (assembly GCF_045310675.1). NCBI lineage: Bacteria > Bacillati > Bacillota > Clostridia > Eubacteriales > Clostridiaceae > Clostridium > Candidatus Clostridium stratigraminis. The sequence goes on along the minus strand of NZ_JBJHZZ010000002.1, from coordinate 107,445 downwards.
TACTGAAGATTCTTTTAAAAGACCGCGAGCTATGGAAATACGTTGTTTTTGCCCACCAGAAACATTTACCCCTCCGCTTCCTAAAGGACTTTCATAGCTATTTGGCATCTGTTCAATAAAGCTGGCCTCTGCCTTTAAAGCAGCCTCCTTCAGTCTTTCATCAATAGCCTCCATATCTCCCCACCTAATATTTTCAGCTACAGAGCCTGAAAAAAGCATTGGCTTTTGAGGAACAATGGAAATATTATTCCGAACTGAATCAATATTTAATGTTTTAATATCCTTTCCATCAATTAAAATTTTACCGCTTTTAACATCATAAAAACGAAGCAGCAGCCAAGCAATTGTAGATTTACCACTTCCAGTTGGCCCAATTATTGCAAGGCTTTGTCCATTTTTAATAGAAAAGGATAGATTTTTTAATGCTGGTACCCCACTGCCATTAGGATATGCAAAGGTAACATTTTTAAATTCAATTTCACCTTTTAAATTTTCTATTTCCCCGCTATAAATGAAATCATCTTCACAGTCAAGTACTTCTTTAATACGCATGGTTGAAGCCTTTGTTCGAACAAAGGTGTTAAATATATTTGTTATCATAATTAAGGAAGTAAGAATTTGGGCCATATATATTGTAAATGCACTTATATCACCTGGTTTTGCAAGGTTTATGGTAAAAAGCCTGCTTCCTATAAAAATTACAATAACTGTACCAATTCCTACTGTAAGTGTCATTAATGGCGATACAAAGGTAATAATTATTTGTGTAGCAATACCCTTTTCCATTAAATTTTCATTAGCAGCTTCAAATTTGTCAGTTTCCTTTCCATAGGTTCCAAAAGCCTTGACCAACCGTACACCAATAAGATATTCCTGCACAACTGAATTTATTTTATCCATAGCACTTTGTAATTTATAAAACCTAGGATAGCTTAGGCTCATACTAATTATAATAAGAATAGCAACTATTATTACAACCCCGTAAATAATGAGGCTTAGCCTAAAATTAAGTAGGCTTGCCAGCACTATACTTCCAATGCAAGTAATAGGTGCTTTTAAAAAAATTCTCATAATTCCATTTACAAACTGTATTATTTGTGAAGTGTCGTTAGTCATTCGTGTAATAAGTGATCCGCTTTCAATTTTATCTGCACTTACTTCAGAAAAATGGACTATTTTTTTAAATAAATCATACCTTAAGTCTGCCCCCATGTGCTGTGACACAGTACTTGCTAAGATACTTCGGGTTACTGCAAAAAATGCTCCAAATAAAGTTACTATAAGCATTAGTGTTCCCCAATAATAGACACTTGATAGGGAGCCCCTTTCAATTCCTGTATTAATTATGTTTGACATAAGTGTAGGTCCAAGCAAGTCGCAAATTGCCTCAAAGGCAACACAAAAAACGGCTATTAAGAATGGTGTTTTATATCTTTTAAAATATTTACTGTATAAGTTCATGTTAATTATCCTCTTTTTCGTAAATGTTGTAATTTTTATATCTGCAGTTCAAATAAATTGTTATATGCTTCCAGTACCTTAATATCTGCCGTATTAACAAAAGAATTTATGCCTATTATAAGTATAGTATTATTATATAATAAATCCTATCTTTTTATCATTCAAGTTAATAAGGTGAAAAGCTGTAATGGCAGCCACTGATTATTTCTTATATAAGTGGCTGCCACATGAGTAATTACTTATTTTAAATTTAAGCTTCTAAAATTATCAAGATATTTCAAAAGTTCTTTTACATGGTAGTTAAAAGCTTCATTGTAAGGAGTATCTTCATATTTGAAAAAAGGAAGCTTATGATTGTATAAGTCTCTAATATAATCGCCATTTTCTTCATTCAAAATGCAATTATACCCTAACTTACTGAGCTCATTTATTAGACCAAGATGATTATATAGTTCCTTAGAGTCTTGAATAAAGAGATTAAATTTATGGCTGTTAATAATTTTAATTCTACTCTTCTTTACATCCATCTTATAATTTTTTATTAAATTTTCTAATTTCATAATTCCAATTGCAATTGTAGATAATTCAATTTCTTTATTGTGAATTAGAAAATTACCACAGCATATAAATAAATCATCAATTAACTTATTAGATTGATTATGTATATCCTCTGCATATTCTGGGGGAGATAATAGTAAATTCAAAAATAATGCTATTAATATTCCTATTAAAGTATCAGTGGTTCGGTGCAAGCTATAAGATATTGAAGAACCATGATTAGGCATAAAAATTGCTAAGAATACAATTAAGGCAACGATAAATGCATCCTCAAAATTTATGGTCTTTAAAAAATAAATTAGCGCCAAAACTCCAATTCCGCTTATCCAAGGATTATATGGAAAGATAAATACACAGAAAGTTCCTAGTAGAGAACCAATTATAGTTCCTAAAGCACGGCTTTTAGCAGCATTAAAAGAGTCAGTAACAGTACTTCGAATGCATAGAATAGCTGATATAGCAGCATAATATGGATAATATAAATCTAATAATTTTGAGATTATAAGGCAAATAGCCACTGCCAAGGAAGTTTTAATAGTTCTCATTCCTGGAGCCCTTAACTTCTGCATAAATAAACTCCTTTCTTTACTTAATATTATATTAAATAATCAAATTTCCTCAATTATTTCCAAGTAATCTAAAAGTTTATCTACATGAAAATTAAATAGGCTGTGATACTGATTTTCAACGCAATCTAAAGCAATTAAATCTAGCTGCAAGAGATTATTAACCCTACGGACATTGCTGTCATTTAAATTATTTCCTTCTAATTCTATAATTGAAGCAATAAAAAAATTTATTCCATCAATATTTTTGTATAAGGTTTGTATTTGCTCATATTTTAACTTTTTATCTTGAATTTTAATATACTCTTTATTGTATGATTTTACTAAAGTTTTAAAGGTAATGACCTGTGAATCAAAATCCTCAAGCTCTATATTTTCATTAGCAGTAAAAATTTTTAAATATAGAAAGAATATATTTTCCTTTAGCTCATAATAAGATTTATTTAAATTTTTTATAAGCTCAAAGGGAGATAATAACATGTTTACAATTATAGCTATAAAGACTCCCATAATAGTACTTATGGTTACATTAAGTGCATTATAATTTGGAGACGGAAAAAAAATAATTGAAAGACATACAGTTGCTGCTATAGCTACACTGCCTTTTAAATTTAGTAGATTACAAGCATATATGATTAGGAAAATTCCAATGGAAGTAATGATAACATCATGAAGTAGATAAGTTACAATAATAATACCCACTAAAGCCCCTATAACTGTACCTAAAACTCTATCCTTTCCAAAAGAAACCGAGTCATATATAGTACTTTGTACAGCTATAACTGCGTTAATAGCTATTAAAGCTGGTGAATAAAGCTTAAATAGGCTCCCTATTAATAATGATATAATGACAACTAAGGCTATCTTTACACTCTTCGTTTCTATTTTTTCTATATTTAACATGGACAGCCTCCTTTATAAACATTGTTTTTTGTATCTAATTATAGCAAATAATATTAGTGGCATCCATATGAGTTATTACTTATTTAAATAAACATAATGACATACACATGAGTTGAAAGTTATAGATACAAAAATAAATCAACCCATTTTCATGGGTTGATTTATTTTCTATTGCCATTGGCATGAATTATTTCTTATTTAAGGATATATTTGTACTTGGCAATTTTTTTGTCTTAATATACTGTATCATAGCAGGAGTTACGATGACTGCAATTTCCGGGAGTACATGTGGCAGCATATTGTCCATAGTTTTTGGCATTAGATCCGGCATCTGTTGTCTCATAAAATCAGGCATTTGAATCATGCTTTCAACTTCACGAAGCATATCCGGCATTACCTTTGGCATAAGCATTGGCATTAAAATAGGCATCATCTTTGGCATTAACGGTTTAAATATTTTATCCATACCTGGTACTTTTACTAAGCCCATCATACCTCTTAATGGAGGTGGTAAAGCATCCATCATATTTGGGATAAGCTTAGTCATTAATTTAGACATATTAGGTACCTGCATTAATGCTATTACCTTTTCAAATACACTCCACATTTCAAGGGCATAAGGAGTATAATCAGGAAGATCAATTCCAAGACCCTTTGCTGAAATAGCTGCAAGATCCTTAACTGGAAGATCAATATTATTTTCCTTAGCTGAAACCCTCATTTGGAACTGACAGCATGGGCATAGTGCAACAATTGCATCTGCACCAGTAGCCACAGCTTCATCAAGCTTTTTCTTGCCCAGTAAATTGGAGGTAGGATTTGGCTCACTAATGCGTGTAAGCACAGAACCACAGCACAGTGAATTTTCCTTATTATGCTCCATTTCTACTAGTTCAACCCCTGGAATAGCCTTAAGCATTTCTCTTGGTGGTTCATAAACTCCACCGGCACGACCAATATGGCAGGAATCGTGGAAGGTCAATTTCATATTTACAGGTTTTGTAAACTTCAATTCACCCTTCTTAAGTTTATCAACTATAATTTCTGAGTAATGTTTTGCTTTAAAATTATATTCAATACCTAATTTCTTTGCCCACTCAGGATATATATTATTCCAGACTAACCAGCAGGCAGGACAAGATGTAACAACTGTTTTTGCTTCATGTTCCTTCATGTGTTTTACGTTATGTCTTAGAATTTCCTCAAAAACATCCCATCTTCCTGATACCAGCATTGGTATACCACAGCAAGCCTCATCCTTTCCGAGAGTAGTAAACTCAACTCCTGCTGCGTCTAATAATCTAACAGAAGCTTGACTAATATCATTTTCTACAAAAGCTGCTGTACAACCTGCAAAGTATGCTATATCAGCCTTATCCTTTATTTTAGGCTTAATATCCTCAGGTATCCATTTATCTCTATCCTTTGAAAAATTCGCCCAGATATTTTTTTCCTTTCTCGCACTGGATGCCATTAGCTCAAAAGCTGGAAAGGTCATTTGCTTTCCTGTATTAACTAATTCTCCACGCATTGCACCCCATGAAGGTTCAATTGGTAAATCTAGTTGGCAAACAAAATCACAGCGCTCACAGGTGGTACACATAAGAAATTTATCTGTCATTTCCTGATCAAATTTATCCTTACCTTCTGCCACCCTTCTTATAAAGGCCCATTTCCCCCTAGGACTGCTGGACTCCCATCCCTTGCCATCATAAAGCGTACATACATTTCTGCAATATCCGCATTTTGCACAGGAATAAGCGTACCATACAACATCACCTGGAACTCCTTTCTTAGACTTCCACTCTTCCTTTAATTTAGGTTTTATTCTATTCCCAACCATTCTCACCATAGGTTCAAACATTAAGGTCATGGAAATCATTTTATTCATAAGCCAAATGCCTGAAAGCTTCCTTGGATTAAATATATCTTTTGGATCCATTTCCTTCTTAAAATGCTTCCACTGACTTATCTTCGTACCATGAACCTTATTAGCCTCACTAGCAAGATATAAACCAGAAGCATATGCTCTTCCACCATAGCTTTTTGCAATCTTAAGTATAGATAAAGATAAAGTAAAAGCTAAATTAAAGGTAAATTTTCTAACATCGTGAGGAATTAGGCATAAAAGCACCACTTCGTTTTTATTTATCATAGTAGCTTCAATAAAAACTAATGGTTTAACTAATGCATTAATCTCATTAATAACCATTGAAGCAGCACTTAATGGAACTAATACTTCGGCTGGAACAATTGAAGGCCCTATTCTTTTTATCTTCATAGGGTTAAATCTATCTTCCCATTCATGCTGGCTTATTTCACGTGAAAGCATTTTCGCCCCTGTTTTTTCAGTGAGTTCCGTAAGCTTTTTTTCAGCTGCCTTTGCTAGAGATTCTCTGCAGGCAGTCATTATTATATATGCTTCAGGAAGTATAGGCCTTTTCTCTATATGTCCCTGATGTGTTTTGGGAGGCACTTTATTTTTAAGTACTGAAGCTGTTGGGTTAAAAAATCCAATATGCCACAGAGGAACATTGTTCTGCCCAATTAGCTTTATAAGCTCTTGTACCATGGATGGGGTTTCAGCCTTTATAGCAAAAGGAACATATTTTTCAAATGCTTTGATTCTTAAGGTTATACTAGTTATAATACCTGTGGTACCCATAGCACCACTTATTAGCGAAAGTTCCTTACTTTGTAAAACCTTCTTTGTTCCATCTGGTAAAATTACTGCTGCCGACTCAACATTATTTTCGAACCACCCATAAGAGTAGCTTCCAATGCCGCCGCCACCCTGTGCAAGCCATCCACCCACTGTTGCAGCTGGAGTACTAGTTGGCATTAATCTTACAGAAAGATTTTTAGCATTTAACCTAAACTCTAAATCCTTCCATACAATACCTGGTTCAACAGTAACTGTATTATTCTTCTCATCAATTGCAATTATTTTATTAAAATGAATTAATTCTAAAACAACACTTCCTTTAACTGGCACAACACCACCGTAGCCAGATGAAGCAGCTGCACGAGGTATTATTGGTGCATTATACCTGTTAGCCCATTTTACTATTTCTATAACTTGTTCTTCATTTTGGGGCTGAACAATAGCACCTGGAGTTGTCTTCCCTACCAAAAGTTTCGGCATTGATGGTAATTCACCCATATCTTCTTCATAAAGATGACGTTCTCTGATATCAGTGTTAATCCTTAGTGCCTCAATTTTTTTAAGTTCTTCAATCGCTTCATCCATTAATCCTTTACTTTTTTCCACCAAAATCCCACCTTAAATCGTTATCAGTATAATCATACACTTTTTATTAGTATATTTCAATATCGTAATATATAGATATATAGATATCTAATGGAATCCACGTGATTTATTACTTATTAAAAAATAAAGCCATCAGATTTTTATCTGATGGCTTTCACATTCTTATTACTTATTTAATATTACCACTTTCCTAAACTCATATGTCCTGCAAGCTCAGTTTTGCATCTCTGCTTAATAATCCATGCCTCATTTTTTGCTTGATTGAAAGCAGCAACACATTTAGGATCTAAGTTATCTTCTATACCTTCCTTGCTAAGAGCTATTATCTTTTCAGCTAAAGTAATTATTTCCATGTGTATTCCATTTGTCTTGTCAGAACGGTATATCTTTCCTGCAGCTTCCTCGCTAAGTTCTTCAAACTTATCTGGTCCTACACCACACTTAGGACATTTTTCTGGAGCAGCCTCTCCTTCAAATATAAATCCACAAACTGAACATTTAAATAATTTTTTCATAATCTTTCCTCCATATCACAATTAATTTTTTACTTGAATTAGTTAATTAATTTTAAATTCAATTTATAATAATTATTCCTAATTAATAATAATTATTTACTTGATGTATTTATTATTGCACTAATTTTCTTTTATGTCAATAGATTTTGTCAATATTTTTTAATATTCTGATAGCTTCTCCGTACTCCAACCTCCAAATAATATTTTATACCTGTTTCATTATTGGAATACATAATAGTTATCAAAATTTATTCATCAGTAATTGCTTAGTACAAAAATCTGCTTAAAAAATTATTTAAATCATTAATTGCAGCATCGTCATTACTTTCAATAGCATTTTGTATGCAATTATTTACATGATCCTGCAGTATCAGTTTTGATACGCTTTCAAGAGCTGATCTAGCAGCAGATACTTGAATTAGTATCTCTCCACATTCTCTCTTTTCCTCTGTCATACGTTTAACTGCCTGGAGTTGTCCTATTATTCTAGATAATCTATTTCCTATTTGTCTTATTTTATCTTCGTCGTATTTTTCCATGGATATTTTACCTCCATTTTATAAGTGTAAATAATATTAATATTAAAATAAATTATGAAAAAGTGGCTTTTATTCCATAGTGAGTTGAAGATATATCTATATTTTCAGTTTCTTTAAAGCCTACCTGTCTACATAACTCAGTCATTTCCTCTTTAGATATTCTCTCATGAACAGGAGGCCCCATCTTCATTTCTTTTTTGTCCCAATCAATTATTAATAAGTACCCGTCCTTTTTTAAAACTCTTTTTACCTCCTTAAAATACTTTATTTTATCTTCAACCTCATGAATTACATTTCCTATTAATACATACTTTACAGAATTATCTTCAATAGGAAATGAGTATTCCTTGCTTTCCTTAAACTCTACATTTCTTCTTCCTTCAGCTTTTTCTTTTGCAATTTCTAAAATCTCAGGCATTATATCTATGCCAATAACCTTATTGTTTTCAAGAATTTTGGCTGCTGGGATTGTAAAATACCCTATACCACACCCAACATCTAAAAGTACCCCATCATCCTTAATATTAAATTTTTTCAAGGTTTCCTCAGGAGGCATTATTCTTCTTCTTTCCGGATTATCTAATTTTTCTATATTTTTAATGTTAAATTTATGCATTTTATCCCTTCCTTTGTTCAACTGATTAATAATAATTAACTATTTACATGACATTACTTCTAAAAAACAAAATTAGTATATCCTTGTTTTATAAATCCTATAATAGCAAAAAAGTGATAACCTCAATTTCTAGTTATCACTTTCTGACAGAAAATATTTACAAAACTTTTTTACGAGATAATTTATCTAAATAGGAAACTGCATTTAAGGCTGCTACCTGACCTTCACCCATGGATTTTAGATACTGATATGGCTTTCCTACAACATCACCAGCTGCATAGCATCCAGGTAAGTTGGTTTCCATATCCCTATTTACCTTAATATGCCCCTCTTCAACTAACAATCCAGGTACTAATTTATCCGGTGATATATTATCTCTTAAAATAAATACTCCATCTGATTCTAATTCAATATTTTTTAACATTACTTTGCTGACATGATTATCACCAATTATTTCTAATGGTTTATCATTTATGATTTCTATATTATTATTTAAATCATATTCACCTTTGAACATTGGTATAAAGTAAACCTTAGAAGCTAGTTCACTTACATAGTTTACTTCTTCCATGGATTCCTTATTATAACCTATTATTGTAACTACCTTGTTCTTATATAGTGGAGCATCACAGGTTGCGCAATATCCAACCCCTCTGCCAAGAAACTCACTTTCACCTTTAAATGGCTTTCCAAAAGACACTCCTGTAGCTAAAATTAATGCTGCAGCCTCATAGGTTTTATCGTTAACCATTAATGCATAGTAATCTCCCATAGCATATATACTATCAACTTTTTCATAGGTTATCTGAATATCCATTTTATCTAAATGTTCTTTAAACCTTTCAGTCAAGTCCTTACCGCTGATTCCATAAAAACCAACGTAATTATTTATTTTAGGTGCAAGGTACAGTTTATTGCTTAATTTCTCGTATCCTAAGATTATTATCTTCTTATTTCTGATATTTGCATTGATTGCTGCTGTTATTCCTGCAGGCCCACTTCCTACAATAGCTATATCATATCTTTCGCTCATCTTATTATTCACCTCATAAACGCATTACTTGATAAACTAAATATATTTATTCTTTCTTTTACATATTTATGTGTTTTTGAAGTTTAGCTAAAATAGGTGCCTTTGGCATAAATCCAACAAATTGATCAATAGCCTTACCATTTTTAAATATTATAACTGTTGGAATGCTAAAAACATTATATTTCATTGCAATATCTTGATTTTCATCAACATTTAGTTTCCCAACTATAGCTTTACCTTCTAATTCATTACCAATCTCTTCAATAACAGGCCCAAGCATTTTACATGGTCCGCACCATGGAGCCCAAAAATCTACTATTACTGGAGTATCACTGTTTATTATTTCATTAAAATTTAATTGATTAATATTCATTCCTGAAATTTTCCTCCTTGTATATAGAAACATAAAAATGTCTATATGTTATGCATTTTATCATATACATATACGGGGTATATGTATATATTGCAACTTTATATTCAATTTGTCAATACCCTTATTTATTAAGAATAAATTAATGGCATCCATATGAATTATTACTTATTAATAAGTAATAACTCATATGGATGCCATTTAGGTTTAGCAAGATGATGATCTTGCTCCTCTAATAACAAAGCCTCTTTCAAACCAACTATTTGCATAGTCAACAACTGAGTTACGTACATGATCTTCAAGATTTGATTCATATACAACAGTAATTCCCTGTGATTCTACAACAACATCATTCGGCTTCTTTAACTCATCCAGAGTTAATTCTAATCTTGGACCGCCTCATCCAAATCCTCCAAATGCTATTCTAAGCATTTGATTATCAGAGTTTTTCTTTTTCTTGAGTATCTCTTTGAGTTTTGCAGCAGCTATTTCTGAAACCTTTACCATTTTGTTTTCACCTTCCCTTCCCCGCATCATCACTAATTAATGCAATTATTACTTAAATTGAATTATGTACCCCCGTATGGTATATTCTAATTTTATTATTTTTATCCTAAAGTGTCAACATATTATTTTAATATAAATATATTTTTATTATCGGCAGTATATTAAATACAAAAAAAGAAGAATGTCAAATTGACACCCTCCGTTCCAAACCTCATAGTATTACAAATTACTTTCCTGATCCCTTTGAGTTTTGATATCATTTAAAAGCCCTTAAATTACATAAGTATTAATTACTTGATGCAGCAAAGCAACCTCTTCCTTGGCCATTACCCGTCATTCCTAGGCCTTGACCTCTTCTTTGACCTTGTCCTTGGCCAAAGTTGCCAATACAATTTTGAATATTAGTTTTCAAATTTCCTTTTATATTTTCTCCCTCCTCCTTAGTAATTGTTCCTTTTGCTACTGCCTCATCTATTGCCTTTGACTTATCTTCCAGTAGAGCTGCTTTTACCTGATCCTGTGTCATGCCCTTCTCAGCAGCTAATTCATAAGGTGTTTTACCTGAATTTATAGCGCTTGTAATATCTGTATCAGATAAACCCAGCTTATTTTTTAGGATATTTCTTATATAATCATATCCTCTCATAGATGTTATTCTCCCTAACCCCAACCTTACTCTAGATGAAACTGTATTAGCAGTGTTATCAGTAGTTGCAGCATATGCAGTTGCTCCCGTACCTATTGCCAAAGTAAGTACTATGGCAGAAATAATGTTTCTTTTTTTCATCTTCAATTCCTCCTTTAGTCGGAAACACTGAGCAATTAAGCTCTCTCGCTCCCGCTCGATAATTGCTCGTTAAAGTCCATTTAGGACTTTAACCTCCTTTTAATATGTTTACCACTCAGTGGTACATCTTTATAGTAATCAAAAGTTTTGGTTAAATAATGATGTAATTGTGATGGAATTGCAAATTATTTAAAGGCGCCTGCAAATCATTTATATTTGCAGGCGCCTTTATAGATATTTAAACATTGTATGCTGTTACTATTTAAGTTATATATTATAAGCCGTTTATATAACGAATAAAATTAGAAAATCTATAAAGATAATTTCACAAATTCATCACATTTAAAACAATATTTAGTCAAATGTATAAATTACAATTATAATGATATTAAACTATTAAATAATAAGGATGGTTCATAATGAATAAAAAAATACTTATTGTTGAAGATGAGACTAAGCTTTCAGATGTAATGACTATATATTTAAGAAAAGAAAATTATGATGTGATTTGTGCTTCTAATGGTAAAATCGCTGAAGATATGTTAACTAACGAATCCTTTAATCTAGTAATTCTTGATATTATGCTTCCAGGGAAAGATGGCTGGGCACTTTTAAGAAGAATCAAGTCCATGAGTAAAACTCCAGTTATATTAACAACTGCAAGAGGAGAAGAAGATGATAGAATTTTTGGCTTAGAATTAGGTGCTGATGACTACATGGTTAAGCCAATCAGTATGAGAGAACTGGTTCTACGAGTTAATTTAAGAATTACTAAAGATAGTAATCAGAAATCTTTGAGCTTTGGGGATTTAACAATCCTAGAAGAAAGCAGAGAAGTTATGGAAAATAATATTCCCATTTATCTAACTCCAAAAGAATTTGATCTTCTGCTGTTCTTTAGTAGTAATACGGAAAAGGTTTTTAACAGAGAACAGTTATTAAGTACAGTATGGGGTTACGATTTTATGGGCGACTCTCGAACAGTTGATACTCATATAAAAAAGTTAAGGGAAAAAATTAAATTTTGTGAAGCCCATCTTCAAACTGTATGGGGAGTTGGGTACAAGCTTATGCCCTAACGCCATGAAAGGAGTATTTATGGACAAGATAACAATAAAACTTATAAAATATTTCATGCTTATAATTACATCAATTGTTGCCTTTTGCCTCATTACAAGCAGCATATTCCTATCTAAATTTTATATTAATCAGCAGTATGACAGTTTAGAGTCCTCTGCTAAGGAAATATATAATTCACTAAGTAATAAAGAGCAAATTACTGATACAAATATAAGCGCAGTGCTTATAAATGGAAGCAAAATCACATCTTTAACTCGTAGTAAATCAGGTTTTATGCCACTTTTACGTTCTACAGGTGAAAATAGCTTTAAAACTAAAGGAGTTTTTCAAAATGGCATGGGAACAGAATTCTTATACTATAAACTACAAACTGATTTAGGGGATATTGTAGTTTTTCAAAACAATCAATATTCTTCAGATTATTTAAAAGTAGTTTACATTATTTTGTTTTTTATATTTATATCTTCAATTTTACTTTCAATACCCATAATATCTTATGTAGGAAAAAAATTTACAAGACCTATTCTAAAGTTACAAAAGGTAGCCTCTTCTATATCAAAAGGTAACTTTGATGTAGACTGTATTGTTAATACAAATGATGAGATAGAAGTATTATCAAATAGTCTTAGACAAATGGCTGCTGGTTTAAAAAAGAAGTATCAGCTTCAAAGAGATTTTATTGCAAATGTATCTCATGATTTTAAAACTCCCTTAAGTGTAATTAGATGCTATAGCGAAGCAGTATCAGATGGAGTAGTTGATGAAGAAACATCAAGAAAATATGCTGGTGAAATTATTAAAGAAGCAGATAGATTAAACGCATTAGTTATGGATTTGCTACAGCTTTCAAAGCTTCAAGATGGTGCTCTTTCCCTATCTAAGGAATTATTTAGTTTATCTGAGCTTGTACAAAATTGTGTTAATAAATTTTATCCTCTAATTAATAAAAAAAATTTATCCTTTGATATTTCTATTGAATCTGTAGAAATTTATGCAGATAAAAAGTATCTTGAAAGAGTTTTATATAATTTCATTGATAATGCAATTAAATTTAGCTATGAAAATAACAAAATAGAAATCTATACCACTCTTACAAAGAACACTATAAAATTATCTGTAAGAGATTATGGATTAGTGATCGAGAATCACTTACAAGAAGATATTTGGGATAAGTATTATAAAAATTTACAAAGCGGTGGTATGGGTTTAGGGCTTCCAATCTGTAAAGAAATTTTAAAAGCACATAATTTTCAATATGGTGTCCATAGCTCTGCTTCAAAGGGCACTGAATTCTATTTTGTTATAAAAATATAATGGTTTCCATATGACTTTTACTTATGCAGCTTTTTGAGAACCTTGAATTATCAATGATTTTATTATTCCTATAGCAACTATAAAGCAGCACTGAAGTCCATAAACCACATCATTTAATAAGCTTGGACACTCTTTCATATACTGGCTATGCTTCAATTCAATAAAATCTATCAAGGAAACATTTATATTATTGCAGGCCTTAAGATCTAGGTTATTATTTATAACTTCTAAAGGATTAGCTAAATATTGTCTTAATTCCCTATCCAAATTTAATTCATAAAAGAAGTGACCCGGCATCTTATCAATCATGTTATTGTTATGAGGATAGCAAAAATAATCAGTAATATAATGAAGTACAACACCTAGTTTAGCTGAAAAATGCTTAAGTTGCTTTGAATTAACAGGAAGTGGTGTATTTTGCAGAGCTAAGATCATGTCTGATATAATTCCAAAAGATTCGTTTTTATAATGTGGTATGGCAATTAACTTAGGTGAAAAATCAGGTTTCATACACCCATACCTTAGATTTCTAAGCTCCAGTTTAAATTGAAGGTTGTCTAAAATATATTTGTGAATAGTTTTACCAATTAGATTATGACTATAGACAAGCACAAATATCACTCCCTTAAATACATTTCTAATTTTATTACAAATTAAGTATAGAAGGGAGATACTAAGTTAACATTAAATTTATGTTAATAGAATATTAAATTTAATATTGTTATTACAAATATTTTTTTTATTACTGCTTATACTTTTAACTATTCAAACTTGTGCCTAAATCTTTTGCTTCGTATGCCTCATCACATGCAAATATTAGAAATATAGCAGCTGTTATTGCTGCTATAATAATCACTGCAGCCATTAAATAATAATACCTCATTAAATCCAGCAATATACCAAAAATTAGTGAACCTAAGGGAATTGCCCCTTGAGAAAACATCCCAAGTATAGCAAAAAACCTTGATCTCATTTCTTGTGGTACAAGATTCTGCAGGTTAGTTGAAATTGGAGTATTTACAAAGGCATTGAAAACACCCATAAATACAGCGCAAATAACAATGCCAATAAGCAATTTTAAGCCTGCACCGCCAAAAAAACTTACCGATGCTGGGAAAATTAATAAACTAAGTATTAAGGATACTACAGTTTCTATAATAAGTCCCCATCTCATAAACTTTTTTAGTCCAAGTTTCTTAAATCTCATTGATATTGCTATATTACCAATTAGAATACCTACTGTAAAAAAGCCCATAACATAGCCGTAATCCTGAGAGGTAAAGCCTATTCCTTTTTTTAGAGCATAGGGCATTACAATATCAAATATGGGAGCTAATAAAAAATTGGAAATCATTGCGAAGCTAAAGAGCTGAATAAGTCCCCTCTTTAGCCTTATGAATTTTAGAACTTCTATATTCTCCTTTAAAAACACCTTAGGATTTATATTCTCTTTTACCTCATTAACATGTTTATATAAAATTAATATAGTTAGGAACCCTGATATAAAAAAGGAAAAGCCATTAATTATGAATACCATTTTAATACCCCAAAGTCCGTAAATTACTCCACCTAGGGCAGGTCCTAATATATATGCTGCCGCATCCATTCCTCCTTTTAAGGAATTACCCTCTATTAGCTGCTCACTGGATAATAAATCAGGCAGCAAGGCCTGTGAGGATGAATTAAATATACTGTCCATAATTGAAATAAAAACCTGTAATGCAAATAAGGTATATATACTAAAGGCCCCCATCATAGCAAGTAATGCCATTATGCATATAAGAGCTCCTCTTCCGAAATCTGTAGTAATCATTACATTTCTTCTGTTTTTTCTATCTCCTATAATTCCAGAGAAGGGTGCGGTTAAAAGCATAGGAACTAATGTCAAAACTGAGAAAACTCCCATGAGGGTACCAGAGCCTGTCTTATCAAGTATATATAGCGGCAGTGCTATCATTTGCACCCCACTACCTGTATAAGAAATAAACCTTGCAGCTAAAAATAACCATAAATTCTTCTTACCCATAAATCCACCTATTCTTATAATTTCAACTACTATAAGTAGTGATATAAATTTCTCATTATTCTATTATAATATCTTTGATTTCATAATTATAGTAATTTTGTAACAATATTATATAATTCAAAAAAATAAAACAGACATGTTCCATTAAATTGGCGGAACATATCTGCCCTGTTTATTTCATGATTTATAGTTTTCCCATGGATATCATAATGAAGCCGCAAAAAGCAGCATTATCAGATTGCATTGAAACATGAACTTCATTTTTCATTTGATTAATTTGTTCTCGATAAGCTTTATAGAACTCAAAGGTTGGTTTTGGGCTGTATGTAATGCCCTCCAACTCAAAGGTTTCAATTATCCATTTAACTGTTGTAGGTTTAATTAAAACCTCCACATCTGGTCGATAATATACTGGACAGACAGTTAACAAGGGCCATTTCGCAAGCCTATATTCATTAAGTAGAGCTGTCATCATTTCGAAGCCAAATTTTTGATCACCATGTAAGAATTCCTTAAGTCCAAGGGATAGCCGTTCCTTCTCACTTTCATTCATTGCTTTTACAAGATCTCTAAACTTAGGTTTTTCAAAAATTGAAACCAAAGAAGACTGACTAACTACCTTATTTATGGAATCAATAATTCTGCTAGGACTTTCAAATTGTTCAATTGTGAAGCTCTCCTGCGCCAATTTATTCATTTTCTCTACCTTATGCTTCTTGGCGATTTCAAGGACCTTTGGATTATTAAAGCCACCGGGGTATTGCATTAAAAATCTCTCTTCGGCTTCCTTCAGTTTTTTAATGTTCAACTTAATCACCTCCATACTCCCACTGCATTACAAGTATTTTGCAGTAATCGACTCCTTGCAGTTTTTAAGGTTAGCTGGTGTTCCTTCAAAAAGAATCTGCCCACCTTTGCTGCCACCCTCAATACCAACATCGATAATCCAGTCTGCATTACGTATAATGTCCAGGTTGTGTTCAATGACAATAACTGTGTTACCCTTATCAACAAGATGGTCAATAATAGCCAAAATACTAGTTATATCGGACATATGCAAACCAGTTGTAGGTTCATCCATTATATAGATATTTCCCTTTTTGCTTAATTCTTTAGCGAGCTTTAGGCGCTGACACTCTCCGCCGGAAAGGGTATCTAAAGGCTGACCCAGTGTCATATAATGCAGACCTACATCAACTAAATGCTTCAGTTTGTTTCTTATTTCCTTTTGAACAAAAAAGTCAACAGCTTCTGCAATAGTCATATCAAGCACCTCAACAATGGATTTGCCATTGTACTTATACTCTAAAACCTCCTGCTTAAACCGTTTGCCGCCGCATTCCTCACAAATGGTTTCAACTGAATCCATAAAGGAAAGATCAGTCTCTATAAATCCTCGCCCATTGCAAGCCTCACATGCGCCCTCTGAATTATAGCTGAACAAGCCGGCACTTACCTTATTTTCATCTGCAAATAATTTACGTATATGATCCATTATTCCTGTATAAGTGGCTGGATTTGAACGTAGATTTGCGCTTACTGCAGACTGGTCGATTATAATGGCATCTTTATATTCCTTAGCAAAGACACCGTTAACTAGGGTAGATTTACCAGAACCTGCAACACCTGTAACAACAGTGAATATGCCTTTAGGTATTCTTAAACTCACATTTTTTAAATTATGCAAGTTACTTTTTTTCGTTTCAAAGTATTCGTTGCTAATCCTGGGGTTGCTCTTTATTGGCAGTCTCCTCCCCATATATTCTCCTGTTAGCGTCTTAGATTTTAAAAGGTCGTTAAAGCCTCCTTCAAACATAATCCTTCCGCCATTTGTACCAGCTGTAGGCCCAACATCAACAATATAGTCTGCAGCTTTTATTACATCTGGGTCATGTTCAACCACTATTACCGTATTGCCTTTATTTTTAAGTTTTACCAGCAATTCGTTAAGTCTGTGAACATCTCTAGGGTGTAATCCAATACTTGGCTCATCAAAAATATACATTACATCCGTCAAACTGCTTGTAAGGTGTTTGACCATTTTAACACGCTGTGATTCGCCCCCTGACAAGGTAGATGTTTCCCTATCTAAGCTTACATAGTCAAGGCCTATTTGAATTAAATCATTGAGCCGCTCACTCAGGTTTTTGATAATAGGTTTAACCTTTGGATTATCTATTTTTTCAATTAACTTTAAAAGTTCATCTACCTGCATAGCTGTAAAATCTGCTATTGAATACCCCATGATTTTTGAGGATAAAGCACTTTCGTTGTAGCGTCTGCCGCCGCAATCAGGACACAGCTCTTCAATTGTAAAGGGAGCAATTTTCTTCTGAGAGGCCTCGGATTTTTCGTACTCGGTTTTAATATACTGGCTTATGAATTTCGGGACGAGCCCGGCGTAGGTGGTATTAATTCCCTCCATAAGAACCGACTTGATTTTTTCTGGTTTGTGATATACCAACTTATGGTATTCCTCTTCTGTATAATCCTTAATCTTCTTATCACAATCAAAAAAGCCAGATGAAGCATACATTTTCCACTGCCAATTACCAGGTTTATATCCAGGCAGCAAAATTGCTCCTTCGTTTAAAGATTTTTCTTTGTCCAAAGCCTTGTCAGGATCAAGGGTAACAATCCTACCGATACCCTCACAGGTCTTACACATACCATTTGGGTCATTAAAAGAAAAATGATTGGAAGGTCCTATATGGGGTTGCCCCATTCGTGAAAACAAGAGCCTTATTAATGGATTGATATCCGTAATAGTGCCTAAAGTTGAACGAGAATTACCGCCTATCCTCTTTTGATCAACAATAATGGCTAAGGATAGGTTTTCAATTACATCAACCTCCGGATGACCATACTTTGGTAAAAAGCCTTGAATAAACTTGCTGAAGGTTTCATTCAATTGCCTGCCAGCTTCCTGGGCAATGGTTTCAAATACAATAGAGGATTTGCCAGAGCCTGATACCCCAGTAAAAATAGTTATCTTCTTTTTAGGAATTTTGAGGCTAATATTCTTTAAATTATTGGCACGTGCACCTACTATTTCAACATATTCCTGTTCCATCTTTAGTCTCCTTTATTTTTTTATGATTTAATAAACTTAAAAAGTTGAATGAAATACTAATTTTGCTGGATTGTACTTTTTCTATGTCTGATTATTGTGCATTCAAGTATACTATTAATTATAAATAATATCCAGTATTTTTCTTGAAGCCCAAGTGCTGGTGGTTATTTCTATTAAAATAAGGCCTAAAAAAGCACCTACACATGTAGGTGCTATATGACAACTTTAGAATACTTTTGTCTGTCTTACTATTATAGAAGATCCTCATTTATTATATAATTTTTTTCACATATGGAATCATGCGAACTATATAGGCAGCTCCAAAACAGAGTGGTAATCCTATCACACCCACCAAGCCAATTTTCAGCATCTGATTTATTTGAATTCCGCTAATTGCTAGTGCAAGAAAAATAATAATCGGCATGTGAATGACGTACACTGTAAAGGAATGCTGTGAGAGAAACTGACCGAGCTTTTTTCCACCCTTGAGAAAGCGTCGAAAGAAGGTAATCAACGCAAGACTCATCCCCACGGCAAAGGTGGAATCCCACAGCGCGAACACAGCTGATTGCCAGGTGCCATGGCCTATGAACGCGCCTGGGCCTATGAACACCACAGGGAACAATAAGACCGTCGCCAGCACAGCCAAAACGAAGCCCAATTGTCCGAGTGAACCTGGGATTGATCGGAGCCAGTCCCGCCTAAAGGCAAGTATTCCCATGAGGAAAAAGCCCACGTACTCTGGAAAATAGTCAAGGGATGGAAACTCAAGTATGGACGTGCCATACGGTATGACGATGCGAAGCAGGTAGCTGACAGCCGCCAACGCCAGCGTGAAGAGTGCAACTTTGGAGAACGTAAGCTTTTGATGGTTCTCCGATTCCGAGTGCAACCCTCCGTTCTTAGTAATCCTTACATAGGCAAGATAGCCTAGGTCGAATAGGATCAGCATCACTGCGAACCACATCGGCCCTAGGGCAAAGTGAGCTACAGCCGCATTACTGGTAGTTGAATGCATCTTTTGAAAGCCCCAGCTTACTATGGGGTTGAGTATGAAAACATAAACTAGCGTTGGGATTCCAAGCCGCAGCAACCTATCCTTCAAGAATGTTCCAAACCCTTTGCGCTTCATGGATCCTGAAGTAAAATACCCAGAGAGCAGGAAAAGCATGCCCATAAAGTATGCCTGATTCAGCATAATGAACAATGTAAGAGTATTGTAGATGACTCCTACATGCGATAGTACCACTAGTATAACCATCCATGTACGCAGATTGTCTACAAAGTGCAGACGTTTCCCCGGTTCTTCTGCAGAAAGACTTATCGCCTGGTTTCCCTCGGTAAGCGCACAGGATAAAAGACATGAAAGGGCAAGCAGTATAAGCCCCAGAAAAAACCCCATGGCAGCTATCATACCTAGGTTGAAGGTGAGATACTGGGCCGTCTGTTGCAGAACATTGGTCTTTCTCGTAAGGACAAAGAGAAGGACGAAAATTAGATAAAATGGTAAGTTGGAAAAGATATATACCTTTGAGAACGAAAATTTAAAATACAGCGGAAATATCACCGCGGTCATCAGGCAGGCATAAAGAAAGCCGACTGACATATAGGTCAGGAATTCAAGGCTGTTCATTCCCTTATTAGTGAAAATAGAAACGCTATATGCCACTATCGCCGCCATGATACCGTTTAAGACAATAATGCATAGAGCATACAGGTATCTTCCTATGACGATTTCAGACTTCTTAAGTGGCAATATTCCATATAGTTTTTCCAGATTGTCTTTTTCATATATATTAAAGTACTGACCGGCAATGGGCGTAGAAATAACCATTATAATCAGGGCGCCATAAATGGGTATCTTTGTAATGAAGGCAAAGAAAACCCCGATAATGTCAATAACGAACATGGGATAGCGCGACTTCATTATATTATGATCCAGCTTTATAGATTTAAGAATATTATTCATAGTTTCTGCCTCCTTTGCTTATTGATACTAATATCTCGTCTATAGAGGGTGTTTCCGCAACGATCTCGGGAGCTAGATGTTTCAGCTCGGAAGTTGGCAACAGCCCCGCAAATCCAGCTATATTTGTGGTGAGCCCAATGATTTTTTCCCTAAGTGAGTCTGTAAGATCATGAGGGCCGCCTCTAACTATGCAAAAGTTTTCCATCAAATCATCTTTTGTTCCGGAATAAAAAATATTCCCATGCTCAATTACAGTTATATAATCGGCGATTTTTTCAAGATCCGATGTTATATGGGTTGAAAAAAGTATGCTCTTTTGCCCGTCAGAAATATATTTTCCCAATATTTCAAGCAGCTCATCACGGGCAACGGGATCAAGTCCACTAGTGGGCTCATCAAGTATTAAGAGCTTTGCCTCATGTGACATTGCAACAGCTAGCATCAGCTTCATTTTCATACCACGAGATAATTCTTTTACCCTTTTGTCCATGGATAGATGAAAGTCGCTTACATATTGATTGAATAGTTTACTGCTCCAGTTCTGGTAAAAGCCTTTCAGGGCTCTTTCTACTTCCCTTACCTTCCAACTGTCAACAAAATATATATCATCGAAAACTACTGCAACGTCCTGTTTTATTTTCTGCTCGTCTTGCACATTATCCAAGCCCAATATTTTTATTTCACCGCTATCACGGTTAATCATATTTAGGATGAGCCGGATTGTTGTGGTCTTACCAGCACCATTTTGACCTACAAAACCCATGATATAACCCATTGGTAAGGTAAAAGAGATATTATTCAATGAAAAATCTTTATAACTTTTGCAAAGCTTTTTTATTTCAATAGCATTATTCATATGAATTTCCCTCCAACATTGATTTAAGTATTTGTAATAATTCATTTTGAGACAATTTAGCAATCCTTGCAGCATTTATGGCATCCGTGAAACCATCTTCGATTTTACGAAGCAGTTGTTCATGTACTAGCTCACTGTCCTTCGGAGAAACAAAACAGCCTTTACCTTGTATGTTTACAATAAACCCCTCTTGCTCTAAATCAGAATAAGCTCTAGTTGTAGTAACTACACTTATTTTTAATTCACTGGCAAGCTGCCTAATGGATGGAAGTATCTCTCCTTCATTTAATTCATCACTAAGTATGGCTTCCTTAATTTGTTCTTTAATCTGTTCATAAATAGGTTTTCCAGATGTGTTTCTAATAATAATACGCAATACAAATTCTCCCTCATTACGATAAACATATATTTATTATTTTATTGTTATTAGTGTATTCACTGTATTTATTACATGATAACACTTGCACTATAAAATGTCAATTTTTGTTTTTATTCTAGTTATCCCTATAGTATCTTCTATTCTCCGTTCCTCATAGTCTATATATTTGAATGAAATTTTGTATTATAATAAGACCACCAATCAAGGTTAAAAATCCTTAATGGGCAGTCTTAATTTTCCATAATCTTATTTATAATATTCAATTATAGTATTTTCAACAATATTATAGCACTTCTTCATAAAAAGAGATATGTCATTTCATAAATCAAGGCTATATCCATATATTATGTTAATGGTATTTTTTCAAGGCATCTTTAAATTTAATTCAAGAGCACTAAACGGTCAAAGAAGTAATATCTTCTTTGACCGTTTAGAAAGATGATACAAATACGAGGTAATATTGATTTTCAGTAAAATTTGATACTATATTATTTAAATATCTTATTTATTATAGAATCTGAAACTGCACCTGGCCCACCAAGAATCTTTTTCGTTTGCATCATAGCTTTATTTTGCTTTAGCAAGTCGATAATATTACTTGGCATAGAATCATGGACTAAAATAATTGGATTATTCCAGTATCCTGCTAAAGCAGCCCCTGATAAGGCGTCTGCAAAGTTTTCACCAGTAGCAATAAAAGTTTCACTATAGTAAAATGGGAATGTGGAGAGTACTTTAAAATTAGTTTCATACCTGTTACTTCCAGCAATTCTTGTTGCATTTGGAAGCGAATTAAGTACAATATCGCTAATTATACCAGTGCCCCCTATAACGTAGGTTTTCGTTATTCCTTTACTTGTTATATAATTTTTTATATTATTAGTAAGATTATTTTTCTTAGTCAACAGGATAGGTATCTGATGATTAGCTGCATAAGAACCTATTGATAATGCATCTGGATAGTTCTCTCCCGTTACTATAAAAGCTTCTTGTTTTGGATTATTAATATATTTTGCCACTTCAAGGGAAGTTTCATAACGATCTGCGCCTGAAATTCTAGTAACCTTAATTCCCTTGTTCGCTAGAACTACTTTTATATTATCCGATATTACCCCAGTTCCGCCAACCAAAAAAACTTCCTTTGGCTTAAGTCTGTCAATTTCATGTTCTACTGAAATAGGTAGAGCATTTTTATTGGTTAATAGAATAGGTGCTTCATATTTAGTAGCTAAAGGGGCCGCACACAATGCATCTGGAAAATCTTCACCAGTAGCAAGAATTACGTAGTTACCATAAGGGCTTCCATATTTAGAAATTGCAACACTAGTTTCATATCTGGAAGCTCCCCATAATCTTTCTAATTCTGCTCCTGTAGTAAAATTTAAATTGTAATCTCCTGATAACGAATTCCCAGCGCTGTCTGTAATCGCTGCTGCATTTAACTTCAAATTATAACTTGTATTAAAACTAAGGTTATCATAATAAAGTACCAGTTCGTTATCTATAGATGCCTGGTATTTAATAAAATTCTTAATAGTACATTCACCTAGAATATCTTTAGTTGAGTCTAAATTAACAATTTGACTAAAATCAATAAAGATATATCCACTATTGGAGACACCAGTCATATTCTGTTCTGGAAAGCTTCCAATTACCATAAACTGTGGATTTTTAGGGCTAGAGTTTACAAGATTTATTACCTCTACACCATAGGTATTGTCTTGAAGCTTGCTTAAGGATATCAGTGAATTATCCTTATAATAGAGATTTATAACCTTTCCGCTTGTACTAATACTACTACCAGTATTTTTGAAGTTACGATAATCATACACCCCTATATTTCCATTGCTATAACCTATATAAATTTTATTAGTACTAAAAGTTACATCAGTAAAAGAATTATCTAATTTCCCTACATAGGTCATATCTGTGCTTTGCAGGTTTGTACAATTAAAGATGGTTCCAGCACCATTAAAAATGTACCTTCCATCTGGAGATATCCTCATATTTGTGTTCATATTATAGTCTCCATGATATGGAGAGTCATATAGCCGATTAAAAGTATTTTGAGAAAATCCATAGGTTTCTATATCCCTTGGAGACACATCCGTTGTAATTAAATACAACTTTGAATTAATTGGATTATACTGTATAAACGATTCAAATCTTGTGGAACCTGCTTGTCCAATCTTTGTTTTAGTATTAGATGAATAAACCTCCAAATATCCCCATTGGTTAGAACCTGGAGTTATGTATATATTTCCGTTGGTATCAGCTTCAATATCATATGGATCAGTATCTATATCAAACTGGCTTGTTATACTAAAGGTGCCTGCATCAATTACACCCACTGCACCTTCTAATGGATTATTAGTCCAATACTGATGCTGCATTTTTAAAAGGGTAACATAAATTTTATTATTTGCAATTGCTATTCTTTCTGGCTGTAAACTGAAATCTACCTTCTTGATTTCTCCAGTTTCATAATTTATGGAATACACTGATTTGGAATTAGAGCTTACTGCATACATTATCGGCCTGTTAGGATCTATAACGCTATCTACAGGTATAAAGTTTAGTTTAATAACATTTGATGGTGCTGCCTTAACTTTATAGGTCCCTAAAGGCAAATTGATACCAAATAAAAGAAATAAAATAAGAGTAAAAATGCACAGTTTTTTATTTTTCAAAACAACCCCTCCCCCTGATAACCATATTCTACCATGCAAGTATTATTAAGTAAATAGTAGTCTAATACCAATTATTATTTAATTCAATTATAAAAAAATTCCCTCAAACCTTAGCTTGAGGGAAAACAAATATATTTATGACCTCTATATTCTGATCTTGTGGAATCTCCTTATCTTGGCACATCTCTTTTTCCAAGACCTATCATACCTAGTAGAACGAATATTATCGCAGCGGCTAGGTATACGAAAACAGATGCATCAAAGGCTTGATACGGAATTCTTGGTGTTCCGATAAAAGGTATAATATTTAACACCCACTGAGGGAGTTTAAGAGCGTCGCTAAGTAAAACAGCGAAATACATCATTCCGTAGATAAACCAGGTTACTGGAATAGTAGCACGTGGGATTAAGCCAAAGAGCAAAACCACTACGCTGGTAATCGCCATGATTCCCGGCAAATAAATCAATGCATCAATTGCTAGTCTACCTACCTGTGACATATCATTTGCAGCTGCCCCGTAGGACAGACCGAAGGAGGCGCCCCCTAGCATCAGTAGCAAAGCTGTTACAAGAGTTCCTACAATAAATCTCTCTAAAACCATTCTGTTGCGGGAAATTCCTCTGGCAAGCTGTGCTTCAAGCAAACCTTTTGCCTCATCAGAACGTAGTCCTGTCATAATCAGCATTGGTAACACCACGCTGACAAGCCCTATGAAGCACAGAAGCAATCCCATCAAAGCATCAATACCGCTGCCCTTAAGCATTGGGACATTGGCATCGGCAAACAGGCTGAGCATTGATTTTGCAACGGAACCGAACATGAGCCCAGCAATTACAATACCGATAGACCAACCGATAATACTACCTTTATAAAGATGTAGGATGAACCCCCAGGATCTGCGCATAAACGGTGTAGCTTCGGATTTACCTTTTTTATCCTTGAGTACGCCAGAACCGTAATCTCTGCGTGATTCGATAACAAATGCCACTGCTGTAAGAGCAGCAGTAAGTATGATAATCGGGATAATAAGCCAGCCTCTGTTATATGCCCATGGCTCCATTTTTTCCCCCCAGCCGATGGGAGATAGCCAGGTAAGAGTATCATTGCTGCCCATATCGCCAATCATACGCATACAATAGAATACCATAATAATAATTGAACCGCTGGAATTTGCAATGCTTGCACTTGCCGATAACTGATTAGTCAAAGCACCGATTCCCACTCCAAGCCATCCGATTGCTGTAATTGACAAACCGAATATTAAAGACCCGGTTACTCCTGTACCGGGAGGATCTAGTTTAAGTGCAATACTGGCTATAGCAGTAAGTATACCAATTACCACACATAATAGAAGCGCTCCGCTGACAACTGATGCAAGTGTAGAATGTATTCCGAAAGGTCTTGAACGAAATAGTTCGGTACGACCGTTTTCTTCATCGGCTCTTGCACCTTTTGTAACCTGAAATACCATACCGATTCCAAGTGTCAAAGCCGAGAACATCCAGATCTTGGTCCACACCGCACCACCAATAGTAGCCATATTACTAATTTTACCAATCATAGCCACCATTCCACCAGTAGAACCCACAGCAGCAAACTCATTAAGCTTCGCTTGAGTATCAAACATTGATTTGTAATATACACCGACATATGCAATCAGGAAAACGATTGTGGCAATCCAGATAAGATATCTAACAAAATTGTGTTTTAAAGTAAAACGTAGATATTTCCCTAATGCTGAAAGAGTATCTTTCGGTGTTACAGTGGTACTTGAAACGGATTTGCTCATTTACCACTCACCGTCCCATCTTCACTCTTATAATGGCTTAAGAACAGATCCTCCAGACTCGGCGGATTAACAGTGAGGCCAATGGGATCCATTGCAGCGATTTGCCCAAGCACAGCAGGCATAGCCTCATTGTCCAGGGAGAAGGAAATATGCTGTCCATCAGCACGGAAATCATGTATTCCACTAAAGCTGCGGAGTGCAGAGGCATCTTTTTTCAAAATAACCGAAACGTGAGTGCGAGTAAGATGGCGCAACTCAGCTAGTGTACCTGATTCAACAGTAACACCTTCTTTAATGATGGTGATTGTATCAGCAAGCTTCTCTACTTCTGAGAATATATGTGAACTCAGCAGAACCGAACGTCCTTCTTTCTTGATTTCCTGGATGCAATCAGTAAATGCAGCTTCCATTAAGGGATCAAGACCTGATGTTGGCTCATCTAAGATAAGCAGCTCAGCGCGAGAAGCCAGAGCAGCAACCAAAGCTACCTTCTGACGGTTACCTTTTGAATAGGTACGGGCTTTCTTTGTGGGGTCAAGGTCAAACTTTTCAATCATCCTTTTTTTGCGTTCAGGTTCCAAACCGCCTGTCAAAGAGCTCAGAACGTCGATAACCTCTCCACCTGTCAGCTTTGGCCAAAGAGAAACATCACCTGGAACATAGACAAGCTTTTTGTGAAGCTCCACTGCATCCTTCCATGGATCCCCTCCAAACAAAGAAATTGTGCCCTTGTCAGATCTTAAAAGGCCGAGCAAGATGCGGATTGTAGTGGTTTTACCGGAACCGTTGGGACCTAAAAAACCTAAAACCTTACCTTGTGGCACTTCCAGGTTAAGACCTCGCAGAGCCTGTACTTTTCCGAAACTTTTGTGTAATTCGCGGACTTCGATAACATTCATAGTGTTGGTCCTCCTTAAATAATTTTAACTCTTAAAAAAACATTGCTTTAATATTTCTAGATAGGTTGCCAATTCAGTAACCATATCTGAAAATTCCACTTCACCCATCGTTTTGAACTCAGGGATTTTACTGTTTGCATAACCTTCTAGCGCCCATACTATTAAATTCATTGCCTTTTGATGGTCAACACCGTCCCTTAGATTTGATAAATCGATGTTGTCATAAACTCTCGGAAGGTTGATTTCCATCAACTTTTGATTTCTATCAGCTACTTCATTTTTGACTTCACCATCAGTTTCGGAATAAGCCGTTAGGAAAAACTTGAATATCAGCGGATATTTTCGGAAGAGCTCAAGCTTTGTAAGTGATGCCATCCTCATTTTTTCCAAAAAATCCTTCTCATCAAGCCATAATTTTTGAAAATATTCCTCTTTCATGATTTCCATTAAATAATCATATAAGAAGAGATAAAGCTGCTTCTTATTTTTGAAATAATGAAAAATAAGGCCTTTTGAAATTCCGGCTTCCTTAACTATTTCATTTGTTGACGCGTTTTTAAAGCCTTTATGTGCAAATTCATTAATAGCCGCATTGAGGATTCGCTCGCGCTTTTCAGGTTCTAAATTCAAAAACTTTGAAATCATTTTTCACCACTTCCTTTGTATTGACCCCTTTAGTCAATATTATCACGATTGACCACATCAGTCAATAAGCAGATAGAAAATTTCTGTTTTACTTCCATAACATTATATATACACCAAATATATACTTTAATTAGCGTCACTAATAGTTGGTATAGATAGACATTGAAAAAATCATAGGTAGAGATATATTTCATTTTCTGCAAATGAAATATATCTCTACCTATAAAATAAATAACAGAAAGCTGCTGCCTTCCCTCCATGTCATATATGAAGCAGTAGTTTTGCTATCAATAAACAAGACACAAATTACCCCTTTAACAGTGATAATTTTATTTATAACCTAGCCTTGCCTTTTCCAAAGCAGCAAGATCAAACTTCTTCATTTTCAAAAATGCTTTAGTGACACGGCTCACCTCTTCTTTTGTACCCTGACCAAGTATATCTCTCATATAATCAGGCACAATTTGCCAAGACAAACCAAATTGATCCTTTACCCATCCACACTGCTCAGCTTCTGGAATAAAGGAAAGTTTATCCCAATACCTATCAATTTCCTCTTGATTATGGCACATTACCATAAAAGAAAAAGCTTCATTAAAGGTAAAATCTTCACTAAAACCATGATCCATAGCAACAAATTGAGTTCCAAGTAAATTAAACTCTGCGTAGTTAACCTTTGCCCTAATATCCATTGCTTCACCATCAGCATAAAAGCTAGTAAAGCCCTTATTTGAATTTTCAAAAATTGAAGTATAGTAGTTAATAGCTTCTTCTGCCTTACCACAGGTCACTCCTGAAAACAGTAGAGTTGGTCTTATTTTTTTTGTGTGTTCTTCTATATTTGAAACTAACATAAGCTGCCAATTTACACCAAACTTATCCTGTACCCATGCATATCTCTTGCTGAAAGGATACTCTCCAAGCGGCATTAGCTCTGTTCCATCTGAAGATAATTCGGTGTGTAACCTATCCACCTCTTTTGAAGTGGCACAGGCTACCATTAAAGATATCGTTGGATTAAATTTAAAATATGGTCCTGCACTTATTGCTGAAAATCTAAGATTAGCAAGCTGAAAATCCACAATTTCTGACTCCCCTGAGGGAGTATCCGAAATTGTGGAAATATTAATCACTTTTGAGTCCTCAAACAAGCTAACATACCATCTTGCGGCTTCTACTGCCCCTTTGTCAAACCATAAATGTGGAATTATCTTTTGCATAGTTTAGCCTCCTTCTGTTATAACTTATAGAATATTATCCCACAAAAAGTCTCTTTTGAATAATGACATTACAGGATTTATTACTTATTGAAAAATAATGTAATTCACTAGAGTTATTATTTGCGGAAATTTCATATTTATAAAGGCGAAGCAACTTATCTATTTTTTTTCTTATACTCCTCCAAATTATAAGTGTAACGTTTCCCTGTAGTCTTAAAATACAGCTCTCCAAGAATGGCAATACCTGAAACAAAAATGATGAATATTCCTGATATTATAAGCCATAGCTTCGCCCAATTGGTATGAAAAGCGAAAAAGGTCAAAAAGCACACCGAAAGAACTGCTACAAGTGACACTACGAATATTATTATCCGCATGTAAAAACGCATTTTTTGTATGAGTGAATCGCTTAATAAAACATACCACAATACCGAAATCACAATTGCTATTAATAAACCCTGTAAAATAAATATGAGAGGAATGGAGTATTCAAAGGACTCTTTCTTGAAGCTGGAATATAGCCATCCAGCAGCAATATAAGCCAGTATCAGTCCTGTAAAAACCATAGCGGCCATAGCCTTTATCTGAATAAGAATATTTAAAAATTTTTTCATTTAATTCCCAACCTTTCTTTAAGCAACTTTGTGTATTGTCTTGAAACAATTAGTCTTTCACCATTTATCATGGTTACTTCCATTCTGCCGCCAAAGTCTGGGCAAAGTGACTTGATTTTGTCGATATTAATAATCATAGACTTTGAACATCTTATAAATCCTATGCCTGATAACTGCTCCTCAATCTCATATAATTTAAGAACTGTGTCAAAAACATCGTTTTCAGTATATATGAAATTACGCTTATCAACTGTGTCAAAAAAAAGTACATCCTGACTGTCTATAAGAAAAGTTTGCCCTTTCTTCACGCCTAGCAGCTTTTTATTAAGACCTTGGAGCAAAGTTACCAGCTTCAAAACATCCTCTGATGTCTTAAAACAATTTATTATAACCTCTGTGTCAGAAAAACCTTCATTAACGGTTATCTTCAACATATCACCTCATTTCCGTAGCTACAATTAAATTATATAAAACTCCTTGTTTATTATCAATGCAACTTAGAGGGTTACAATGGCAACTTAGTAATCCCTCTCTGCATCTAAAATTTACCTTTATTTAGAAATATTATTTCTTCAAAATATAGAAAGCATCTGCCATTATCACAGCAGATGCTACAATCTTTATTTTCTATAATCCTTAATGCTTCCATTCCTCCAAAAAATTAAGAATTTGGTTACTTGGCATAGCCATCCCGTAAATATGCTGATGAAATATATTCTTGCCACCGCCCAAATTTATTCCTACAAGCTGCAGGTTTTCGTTAAGTAAAGCACTGCCGCTGCTTCCTTCGGATATTGAAGATGTATGCCTTACAATTGGATACTGCACTTTTCCCGCTTCATCACCAAAAGGCACTGGTTTTTTGCTGCTTATCTTTCCAGCAGTAACAATATTTCTTTTACCATATGGATTACTCATAGATACCACTAAATCTCCATACTTAGGCGCTGCATCTGCAATTGGCAGAACTGTATAGTCTTTATTAGTAGTAAAACTAATAATGGCTAAATCATATTTATTATTTGAGTATTCTATTACAGCTTCGGGAAATTGCTGATAATAATTGGCTACACCCTGAAATTTTCCTCCTTTGTTTAGTGAATCAGCAAAATCCAGGTCATCGTATCCCATAACAATAACCTGAGTTTTATCTATATTGTCAAGTTCTTCAATTACATGCTCGGCTGTAAGAGCATAGTACTTATTACCTTCCTTACGGATAATCACTCCGCTGGCACCTGCCGAAACCGCTGTGGAGCTGCTGTTTCCATCATTCCTATACTTTAATTGAACTATCTTTATATTTGCTGAAAGTGCATATCTGGTAACCTTTTCTATTAATTCACCATTGGTCGACTGGTTTAAGAACGCTTTAATTGAGGGAAGGGAAAGGGAAATGAGCAGTAAAATAACAACTATTGAAAAATTAAGAACTATTTTTTGTTTTCTTTTCATGTATATCCTCTTTTTATTTATATCTAAAACTCACTTTAATAATAATGTTTTGATTTATTAGGAGTTATATAAAATTATTATACTATAACTGGAAAAATTTTTGGATAATATTTTGCTAAATAGTTTTCATCAATACATCCAACGGCATGTTCCCCTGAACCGATTTTTATGATTAAATCAGTTGATAATCTTTAATGGGTGAGAAATTGTACTTAGTATAAAGTTAGGTTACATTTTTTTATAAATCCTCATTGCAAAGATATAAGCAACAACTATAATTGCAATACACCAAGCAAGAGCAACCCAGATATTATGTCCTACCGGCTTACTTGCTAATAAATTACGAATAGCGTCTACAATAGGTGTTACAGGTTGATTTTCTGCAAAGGCATGTACTACTGAAGGCATTGTATCTGTTGGTACAAATGCAGAACTGATAAATGGTAAGAAGATGATTGGGTAAGAGAACGCCCCTGCACCATCTGGTGTTTTAGCAGCAAGTCCAGCAATTACAGCAATCCAAGTTAAAGCAAGTGTAAATATTCCAAGAATTCCAAATACCACGAGCCACGCTAAGATTCCTGCTGAAGAACGGAAACCTATTAATAACGCAACAAGTATAATCACTACTACAGAAATACCATTTGAAATTAATGAGGTTAATACATGTCCCCATAATACTGTAGAACGTGCGATAGGCATAGAGTGAAAACGTTCAAAGATACCTCGCTCTTTATCCGTAAACAAACGGTAAGCTACATATGCAATGCCACTACCAATAGTCATTAGCATTATACCCGGTAATAGATAATCAATATAATTTTCTGTGCCTGTTTCCATTGCTCCTCCAAACACATAAACGAATAATAACATAATCCCAATTGGTGTAATACTAACTGTAATAATTGTATCCATACTTCTAAAAATATGGCGCATAGAACGCCCAAACATAACACTTATATCTTTAAAAAAATATTTATTTGCTGTTTCCACTTAATTCTCCCCCTTTTTCCCAATGATTGTTAGAAATATTTCCTCTAATGTAGGTTGTTTTTCAACATATTCAACTTTTGCAGCTGGGAATAACTTTTTCAACCCTTCTAGTGTATCTAGTGCAATGATTTTTCCGCCATGAAGAATAGCGATTTTATCTGCAAGTTGTTCTGCTTCTTCTAAATATTGAGTCGTTAAGAATACCGTAGTGCCTAAAGCTGATAGCTCTTTTACAATCTTCCAAGCTTCTAAACGCGCTTCTGGATCAAGACCTATCGTTGGCTCATCAAGGAAAATTATCTTTGGATTTCCCACAAGACTCATTGCGATATCAATTCTTCTTTTCATTCCTCCTGAGTAAGTGCCCACTCTGCGGTCTGCAGCCTCTGACATACCAAAACTATTAATTAACTCATCTGCTGCTTGATTTGGATTTTTAAGATGTCTAAGTTTTGCTATCATTTGAAGATTTTCACGTCCAGTTAAAATTTCATCAATAGCAGCAAATTGACCAGTAAGACTGATAGAACTTCTAATCTCTCCTGGGTTTTTTTCAATATCATAACCATTGATCTGAGCACTGCCAGCATCTGATTTAAGTAAAGTAGCCATGATTCTAATCATTGTTGTCTTTCCAGCTCCATTAGAGCCTAGTAATGCAAAGATAGTTCCCTGCTCTACTTCAAAATCTACTCCTTTGAGTACTTCTACATCTTTGTAAGATTTTCTTATCCCTTTAATTTTTATGATATTATTTTTCATTTTCTTCCTCCTTTTAGTCGGAACCAGGGTAAATTTCCCCACTCGCTCCGCTCATAATTTACCCGTTAAAGTCCGTTTAGGACTTAACCTCCTTTATAAAATAGTAACCTCAAGTCTGCATTTAATCCTTTCGATGCAGCATGAGTAGTTATTATAAAAAAGAGCCGACAACTGTGATTTCACTCACATGTTATCGGCTCTGCGTCTTAGCGTCTGGTTCTTTAATAACTGATATATTCAGTTGTTTTACATTGATTATCCTTTCCTGTTTACACTTGGGACAAAATAGTGGGAAGTTTTCAAGTACTGTATCAACACCTATCTTGACCCTTGTTTTGCTGCCACAGACCGGGCATAATATCCACTGGTATTTACACACTCTACCATCCCTTTAGTTGATTTTTTTGTTACCACTATCATTTTAGTGACTACAAACATTAAGATTCTTGATGTTTGTCAGCATAAGTTTTTGAATCTTTGATAAGATCGTCGCAGAAAGCCGCTGCGTCACCGCCCGTAACTTCCAGCACGCCCTTCCCCAAGGCTGCGCCCTCTTCGAAAAGATCGATAATTCCCGTGAGCAAACCCGACTCGCCAGTTAGCTCAATGGGTCCGACCTTAAATATATATTTCTGAATCTCTTTATATACAATTTGATAATCTTTTGGGAGCGCTTTGACACGCGCCACATGCGCTCGCCACTCTTTTTTGCCTTGGATGATATCTTGTATTTTCATTTTATCCTCCTATTTACCTAATTTTTTAACGATATTATTGTTGAGTTGCTTGCGCCACTTGTCGCGAAAAGAGTTTGCCCCTTCTTCGCCCATGAGTGCTGAACAGAAGCCTTTGATATCGTCACCCAAAACCTCTTGTATGCTCTGACCCTCCGAAGCTGTTTCTTCAAGTAGGCCAAGTACACCGTCGAGAATTGGCATTAGGTTGCGACCAGTTAAATCTGAGTGAGGCCAAAGATTATCATTAATTTTTTCCCATGCCGCTTGATAATCAGCCGGTAGCTTCTTGGCTCTAGATTTAAAAGCTTTCATTTCTTTAGTCATGTCGCTTCCCGTGATTTTTTCCCAAAAATTCATTACTTTTTCTCCTTTAACTCCTTAATTTTTGATGATACAAATTCCCACTTCCCCCAAAACTTCCGTAGTTCCTCATATCCCGCGTCATTAAGGGTGAAAAATTTTCGCGGCGGTCCCATATCGGATGGCTTTTTCGTAATTTCCACCAGCTTGTTTTTCTCAAGCCGTACCAATATGGTATAGACTGTACCGTCTACAACATCTGAAAAACCCAGGGCATTCAGCCGCCGCGTGATCTCGTATCCATAGATTTCCTCGTGGCTGATGATTTCAAGAACACAGCCTTCTAGTATACCTTTTAACATTTCTGTAATATTTTCCAGACCAATCACCTCTTCACTATCTAGTATTACCGATATTCAGTATTACTTATTACTACTATATAGTAACACGCAATAGCCGTGGTGTCAATATATTTAAAAATAAAAGAAGCCCCTGAAAATTCCGTGAAATTGGCATTTTCAAAGACTTTGTTTTAGCATGCTGCAGTTTAATAGAATTTTAAGTTTTTTAAGCTTTGTTCTATTTGGATAAAGTAAACTGGTCTATTGTTCTTCCTTCATAAGAAATGGCATGAACCATAATAAGATTATCCTCAACGTCTACAACTATAAAGTGGTATTGAGGAACCGGGGGGACAATAACCCCTTTTTTACTAGAATATGCGTCTCTTAACGGTGCTCCTCCTCCACCGGTTACAACTTGATAAACTTCTCTGTTATATTGATACTTTCTGGTACTAAAAGAACTATCAATTAGACGTCGGGAATAGTTGTGCTCATGCCCTGGGAAAACTATATCAATATTGTTGTCGTCTACCACCTTCCAGAAGCGATCTCTTTCTTCAGGATAACGATCAAGGGAAGACCCAATATGGGCACCGGTAGGATAAGCTGGGCCATGAACAAAAACAAATTTGTGTTGTCCACCAGCTTTAGATACTGCGTCAAACCATTCCAGTTGTCTTCCTGTAATTCGAAAACTTTCTTGATAATGATAGGAATTGAGAAGAATTAATCTGATGTGACCCAAATCTACATAATACACTGTTCTATTGTAATTACGTAATTGTCCATGCGGTCTGAATTCTGAAAACACTTCTGCAAATACTTTTTCCCTTTCAAGATCCACTGGGACGCTTCCAACCTCATGATTTCCTACTGTTGGGAGAAACATTTCTATTGGAAAATATGAAGTAAAGACACTCTTGAATTTTTCTAATTGGGGCCTTAATCTTTCCGTCCTCCGGCTGCCTGAGACTAGATCCCCTGGGTAAACAATGTATTCTGGTAACGGGTCTAATTTTGAGATTTGTTCCAATAAATCTCTTAAAATTCTTTCGTTAATACCATCATCCCTTCCCCGTGAGTCAGCCATAACAACAAAACGATAGCGTTTCCCCCGTATATTTGTATTATTGCTGCTTGACCCAGTAGGAAAATGTAGTATGGGATAAGCACCAAATTCCATATTAATCCTCCTCCATATTTTTTACATATAATATACAGTATTCTTTGGGGGTGCTTAAGGTTCTTAATGGAGGATTATTCTATTTGCCTATTGGAAAAATCCTCAAGATCACTACCTTTACAATTTTATTGCTTTTGTTGCAACATTTTCACAAAACGCACTATCATGCTCAACAAACAAAATTGTAGATTCATGTTCAATTAACAATTTCTCAATCTGCATACGAGAAATGACATCAATAAAATTCAATGGTTCATCCCAAATATACAAATGTGCCCGTTCACATAAACTTTTTGCAAGCAATACCTTTTTCTTCTGTCCTCCACTAAAATCCTCCATATTCTTTTCAAACTGCTCTCTTGAAAAATCAAGTTTTCTAAGTATGGATTTAAATAAACTCTCGTCAATACAATGTTTATCTGCATACTCAGATAAGTTACCATATAAACCTGAAGTATCTTGTGAAACATAAGAAATGATTAACTTATTATTCTTTCTTACAATTCCACTATGGGGGATGTCTTCTCCATAAATTAATTTCAATATGCTTGATTTTCCGCTGCCATTCTTTCCTTGAATAGCAATTCTTTCACCTTGCTCTATAGTGAAGCTTACTCCCTTACAGACAATTCTATTATCATATTCAATTGCAACATCTGTAAGTTCTACAAGCTTTTTATCATGGAAAGTAAGCGGTACTATTTTTAAACTTTCATTAGATTCAATATTTTTAAGAAGCTTTGATTTTTCTTCAATCATATTTTGTTGTCTAGCTTCTATATTTTTAGCACGCTTCATCATTTTGGCAGCTTTATGTCCAACATATCCTTTATCTAATTTACTCCCAGAATTAGTAGTTCCATGCTTGCTGCTTTCAACATTATCTGACCACGTAGAAGTACGTTTTGCCGAGCTGGTAAGTCTGTTAATATCCTTTTTCAATTTTTCGTTTTCGGCTAGCTCAAAACCATCTTGTAATTCTTTGTTTCTCCACCATGAAGAAAAATTTCCTTTTTGTATTTCAATATTAGTTTTATTAATAGACAAGATATGGTCTACACAATTATCCAAAAAAGACCTATCATGAGAAATCAGAATAAATCCTTTCTTTTTTTTCAAGTAATTACTTAATTTTTGCCTAGCTTCTGCATCCAAATGATTAGTAGGCTCATCAATAAGTAAAAAGGATTTCTCCTTCAAAAACATAGCAGCCAACAATGCTTTGGTCTGTTCTCCTTTAGATAGTGTATAAAACTGTCTATATAAAGCATCGTAGTCCATATCTAACAGAGATAATTCTTTTACTATTTCCCAATCCATTGAATTTGGACTAATCTCCCTTATGACATCTATAGTGAAATTACTTTGTTCCTGCACCTCATAAGGAAAATATTCAAAAGTCACATCAGATGAAATGTTTCCATTATATTCGTATTTCCCAAGCAAAAGATTTAGAAAAGTAGTCTTTCCTCTTCCGTTTCTTCCAGTAAAGCCTAATTTCCAATCGGTATCAATTTGAAAACTTACATTTTCAAAAATATTATCATAACTACCTTCATAAGCAAAAGTTAGGTTTGTAACATTTATTAAAGACATATTTTTGTCCTCCTCTGTATTTAATAGTATAAATAACAAAGTCGGAACAATAGGCGACCATGTTATTACTCCATATAAGTGTCGCCTTCAGTATCCGACTCTATATGGAGATTATCATGTGTTAGCAAAGTGTCTTTATTTATCATAATATTATTTATCCTCCTTATTTGAATTATTTTTAAAAAAATAAAAGCTGCAAGAATTAATTATTCTTACAGCTTATAGATATACGTAGTTAAGCTAATCATTATAGCATAACACAAGTGTATATATTAAGAGAAAAAAGAATAACTTTCTTGCATAAGTACAACAAAACAAACAGAACGCAGCTGTTTATCTTTGTATTAAATGTACTTTAAAAATTAGCAAGAAATATTAATCATTTTTTCACCTCAAATTTCATATTTTTTATCAGTATACTATTATACATGGGAAAAGTCAATAATGAGTGAATCAATCCTTATTGCGGACTTCATGGAGCACACTCCTTGTTAACCTTGTTTAAATGCTTAACTTATTTTCTTGATAATAATACGCAATTTTCAACATGAAACGTTCCCGGAAACATATCCACTGGCTGAACTTCAACAGTTTCATAGCCTAATTCATTTAGTATGGCTAGATCTCGAGCTAAAGTTGCTGGGTCACAGGACACGTAAACAATTCTCTTTGGCTGCATTTTACTTATGGCCTCTAGAAGACTTTTCTCGCAGCCTTTCCTAGGAGGATCTACTACTACAACATCAGCACTTATGCCTTGATCAATAAGCTCTGGAATTACCTTTTCTGCTTCTCCTGTAAAGAATTCTGCATTTGTAATATAATTTTCTACAGCATTTTTCTTTGCATCCTCAATTGCCTGAGGTACTATTTCTA
This sequence comes from Candidatus Clostridium stratigraminis, assembly GCF_045310675.1. Taxonomy (NCBI): domain Bacteria; kingdom Bacillati; phylum Bacillota; class Clostridia; order Eubacteriales; family Clostridiaceae; genus Clostridium; species Candidatus Clostridium stratigraminis. The sequence goes on along the minus strand of NZ_JBJHZZ010000002.1, from coordinate 69,518 downwards.
CTCCATAAACCTTCTTAGCCTTTTGAGATAAAAATAGAGAAATGGTTCCAGTACCGCAGTAGGCATCAAATACAGTTTCATTTCCAGTTAAGTTAGCATACTCAAGAGCCTTCTTATATAAAACCTCAGTTTGCACAGGATTAACCTGGAAGAAGGAAAGAGGTGAAATATTAAACTTAAATTCACCAATATAATCAGAAATCTTATCTTGTCCCCACAAGGTTATATTTTTATCCCCAAGTATGATATTTGTTTTATTACTATTAATATTTTGAATAACGCTTTTCAAGCCATCTATATTATTAACCATAATATCTATAAATTCTTTAGAATAAGGCAGCTTTTCTTCCTTAGTAACTAGAACTACCATAATTTCTCCAGTTTTGAAGCCTTTTCTCACCATTATATGTCTAATTAGCCCACTGTCAGTAGTTTCATCATAGGGCTTAATATTCAATTTTGTTATCCATTCCCTTGTAAGCCTAACTACCAAATCTGCACTTTCATCTTGAATAAGGCAGCTATACATATCGATTATATTATGGCTTCTTGGAGCATAAAAACCTATTTGAACCTTTCCATCTGCATATCCTACAGGAAGCTGCACCTTATTTCTATATCTAAAAGGAACCTTCATGCCTAAGGCATCATGGACTACAACATTATGAAGCTTTCCAATCCTCTCCATAACATCTTTAACCCTTTGAGTTTTAAAGTCAAGTTGTGCTTCATAGGTCATATGCTGAAGCTGGCAGCCACCACACTTTTTATATATTCCGCACTTAGGTTCAACCCTAAATTCAGATGGCTTTATAATCTCCATTAGCTTACCATGAGCATAGCTCCTTGCTACCTTAACTATCTTTACTTTAACAGTTTCACCCTTTAAGGCTCCCTGCACAAATACAGTGAAATCATTAATTTTACCTACACCTTCGCCTTCGAAGCCAAGTGATGTTATTTCTATAATATATTCTTTATTTTTCTCAACCATAATTTCTCCTTTAGTGGCATTCACATGAATTATTACTTTAAAATCCTTGTTAGTTTTGTTGTTAACGCATTCCACTTAAAGAATCCATTGTTTTACCACTGGTATACCCAATTCCCCATTTATTATTATAGTCACAAGCAGAATACCATACACGATACTGATTATTTTGAATTATAAATGAAGATCTGTAAATGTTATGAGAATCCCATCCATTGGCTGAAGGGTAAATTGTGGGGTTTTCACTTGCAGTCCAATCAATCCCATTAGTACTTTTTATATAAAATAATGCGGTATAGCCTTCTTGATTCTTTCTAGCAGTTAATAAACCTTCATACCCTATATTAGACTTTATCACATTAATATGCCAGGACGTCCAACCTGGGATTTTGATTTTACAAGTTTCTCTACTGCTCCAGTCTAAACTATTTTTGCTTGTAACATAGGACATAATATTGCCTTCACTTATATACCACATTTTATAAATGCCATTTTCTTTGATGACTGCTGGTGAATATCCCGAAATTGGGTTCTTGCACTGGTATATCAACTGAGGTTTTGACCAATTTATCCCATCACCTGAAGTTGACCTATAAAATTTAGATGGTCCCAAAACATTTTTTTTATTGTAAACATAATATACTGAAAGCTCGTTGTTATCAAATATTAAATCAGTATCACTAAAGTGTCCTCCAGTTAAAACATCTTTAGGAGGGGGCGCGATGGGGTTTTTAAGTCCATTTGGGGTTATCCATTTAAGCCCATCATTACTAACTGATATACATGGATTTTCAAAATCGTCATTTTCATAAGGATAAGGTGTATAAGCCATCCAGTAGTTAAATCCATGAAAGCCAGAACTTATAAAGAGAACATCAGGATGCATTGGCTGGTTAAATCCGTCATAAGTTTTTATATCTAAATGTCTTAGGGCATTCGCATTAGTATTTACTAATTTAAGATAATCCTTTTTTGCTTCTTTTTCTTTGTTTATTTTTATTATACTTTGATGTTCAATGTAAACCCGGTTACTATGTCGATGTATCAGATAAGCAAAACATGGAGTAGACACTATCAATATAAATATAAATACAGAAATAACAGTGAATTTGTTTTTTCGGTTCATTTTAACCAATACTCCTTCATGTTAGATTTATGTCATAACGCTAAATGTAGATGTTATTATATCATATTGTCTAGCAAGTAGCACGTTATTTTTGTTTACATTTTTATTGATTATTAATTGCATTATTTACATCTTATTGTCGTAATTTCTGAACTTAGGAAAACTCATGTGGATGCCATTAGTCTAATCCAACTTCTTTCTAAATCTTACAATACTTATAACTAATAATATCAGTCCTAGAGCAAACAGGAGCGCTACATCATTAAACAAATATTCCACTCCTACCCCCTTTGTTATTATGCCTCTTAATATATTCAAGAAATAAGTTAAGGGAAGAACATAGCCGATAAGCTGTATTATTTTCGGCATAGCTTCTCTTGGAAATACAAAACCTGACAAAAGAACACTGGGTAAAATCGTAACTACGCTAAGCTGCATTGCCTGAAGCTGAGTTTTAGAAACAGTTGATATAAGTATTCCAATGGCAAGAGCACATATTACAAAGCCGGCTCCTAAGAATAATAATAGTCCAAGATTACCGTGAATAGGTACATTAAACCACATCATTCCAAGTGCTAAGGAGAACAAAAAGTCTAAGAAGCCAATCATAACATAGGGTACAAGCTTTCCAAGTATAAGCTCAGTGGACTTTATTGGAGAGACAATAAGCTGCTCTATAGTTCCTCTTTCTCTTTCACGTACTAATGCAAAGGCTGTTAGCAATACAGTTATATTCTGCATTACAAGCCCTACAAGTCCTGGTATTGTATAATTTTGATTTCTAAGGCTTGGATTATAAAGCACTTTTGTACTTACATCAATCCCGCCAATCTGAGGTTTTTGTGATAACTTCTCACTTAGGCTTGACATTACCTTAAGTCCCTGACTTTGTCCTGCCAAAACCCCGCTGCTAAAAGCAGTTCGGGCTGTTGTGGGATCTGATCCATCTATTAAAAGCTGAATAGTAGGTTTCTCTTTGTTTAATACTAAGGTTGAATAATCAGGAGGAATTATAATAGCTGCATGAGCTGTACCGCTGTTTATTTCCTTTTCGGCAGTATCCATACTGCTTACCTCTTCCTTAATATTAAAATATAAAGTATTTTGGAAGCTTTTAATAAGTTCTCTGCTTTCAGCGGTTTTACTTTGATCCAGCACAACGGTTGAAATATTTTCAAGCTGTGTTGTTACTGCGTAACCAAATAAGAGTATCATCATTATGGGCATTCCAATAGCTATTCCAAAGCTTGCCTTATCTCTTTTTATTTGTATAAATTCCTTTTTTATAATAGACTTAAACCTCTGGAAATTCATCCCCATCACCTATCTTCCTTTATAATGCTTTTAAGCTCTTCAAAGGAGGCTTCTATTTTTTGATTCGTTGACTTTTCCACATATTTAATAAACACATCCTCCAAGTTGTTCACCTGTTCTCTTTCAATGAGCTCCTTAGGTGTGCCAGTGGCCATTATTTTACCATCAAATATAAAGCTTAATAAATCGCAGCTAGAAGCTTCATCCATATAATGAGTGGTAACTAGAATAGTTATTCCCTGCTTTGCTAAAGTATAAATCATCTCCCAAAATATCCTTCTTGATACGGGATCAACCCCAGCTGTAGGCTCATCAAGCACTAATAACTGAGGCCTATGAATAAGAGCACAACCTAGAGCCAGCCTCTGCTTCCAGCCCCCTGAGAGATTCTTAGTTATATTCTTTTCTCTTCCATTTAAGCCTGCCATAGCAATGATTGCCTTTTTTCTTTCTTCTCTAAGTGTCTTAGAAAGGCCATAGATGCCCGCATAAAAATCAAGGTTTTCATTTACAGTAAGGTCCTCGTAAAGGCTGAATTTCTGAGACATATAGCCAATATTTTGCTTAATTTTCTCTGCATCTTTTTCTACATCGTAGCCAAGCACCTCTGCTGTACCTTTTGTAGGAGTAAGCACACCGCAAAGCATTCGTATTGTTGTGGATTTCCCTGAGCCATTAGGCCCTAAAAAGCCAAAGATTTTACCCTTAGGTACTTCAAAGCTAATACCATCTACAGCAGTAAAGCTTCCAAAGTTCTTCGTTAATTCCTTTACTTCTATTGCATTCATTTTATCACCACATCCACCATCATACCTGGGTATAAATCAGCAGCATCACTTAAACTAATTTTCACTTCAAACACAGTTTTATCCTTGTCACTTTTGCTTTCTGTATTTTTAGGAGTAAATTCAGATTGAGGCGCTATAAATACAATCTTGCCATCTGCTAATTTTTTATCATTATAGTATATAGGTAAGCTGTCACCGAGCTTAACAGCGTTTCTCTTAGCTTCTTCTACATAAACCTTAATATATTTGTCCTTAAGATTTATTACCTTGGCAATATTCATTCCTTGAGCAGCCATTTCTCCCTTGTGAATAAATACATCTGAAACTGTTCCAGCAATTGAGGAAGTAATTGCGGCTTTTGAAATTTGAAGCTTAGTTAAGTCTACAGCGGCCTGTGCCTGATCAACTGCTGCCTGTGCCTGCTGTTTTACATTGTCTGAAGCCTTACTTGGCAAATCATCAAGCTTAAGCTTTGCCATAGTTAGACCTGCTTCTGCCTGTTTTTTCTGAAGCACAAGTGCAGATGTATCAACAACAGCAATTTTATCGCCTTCTTTAATTGTATCTCCCTGCTTGATAGATAAATCAGTTAACTTACCATTAGTCTCTGATGGAATATATACACTTTCAGCCTCAACTGTAGCTGTATATTTATTGATATCCTCAGTTTGTTTTGCTGTGCAGCCTGTAATAGCTGCTAAAATTGTGCAGGTCATTAATAATGTTAATATTTTTTTCACCGTTAATTCCCCCTTTATGAATTTCTTTGTTTTTTATGTAATTAGATAGACAAAAGAATTGTTCCACTTGGACAGGCCTCCATAAACTTGCTTCATTAATCACTAACAGGCAAAATCAATCTACTCATTAATTTTATTTGAAATACCATATAAAAATATATCCAGCATGGTATCCAGCTGCTTATCATCATCAATTGTAATTAGTTCAGGCATAAATTGTTTTTGTACAATAAACATTCCCATCATTCCAAGTAGGGATCTTATAGCAATATTTATGTCTATATTTTTAAAAATACCCTTTTTAATTCCTTCTTCAAAATAAAGTGACAAAATATCCTTGCCCTTCATAATAATATTATTTATAAAAGCCTCTTTTAAGTCCTCATGGTATTGTATTTCCGTTAAAACAACCTTAACCATGTCAAAATACTTTAGGGCAATAGCAAGCCTATCCTTTAAAAGGTATTTAAGCAGTTCCCTTTCGTTTAGATGCTTGTTGTTTTCAAAGATTTCTGTAAGTCTTTTGGACATTATTCTTTCACCCATAACAGTAACCATCTTTACCATTACCTTAGTTAGAATATCCTTTTTTGTTTTAAAATATCTAAATATAGTTCCTTCAGCAACTCCAGCTTCCTTTGCAATTTCACTTGTGGTTGCAGCGCTGTAGCCCTTGTCGGAGAATATCTTAACTGCCGCCTCAAGTATTTCCTCTTCTCTGTTTCCTCGGGTCAAGTTATCACGCTCCTTTTATTTATGTTAATAATTTAATGATTAGCTGATTACATCTAATATTTCAAGACTTATTTCAGCATGAATATATACGCTTTAGTAAATGAGTGATTACTCACTTTTATTATAAATCCATTATTTAGAGTAGTCAATTCTTAAACAGAGAACTTTTTTATTTTCAATCTATAATTTATAAAAGGATATTTTTATTTTCTGAATTATTGTATCTAACTTGATTTCTTTTTATTAGAAGTAATATTATTGTTAGTTGTGTTACAATAGATTTACACCTTACCTATTGTAATGATTTAAAATCAAAATATACGTCATTAAATATTTAAAATATAATTAAGGAGAACATCAATTATGTTATATACTGAAGAGCAAATCAATATCTACTTACATAAAATTGGGTACAATAAGAAGATTGAATTGAACGGAAAAACACTTGAACAATTACAAATTGCTCATTTAAAAAATATTCCATATGAAAACTTGGATATTTTAAACCAAGTTCCGCTGTCTCTTAATTCAGAAGACTTATTTACAAAAATGATATTAAAGCCTAGGGGGGGCTATTGCTTTGAGTTAAACGGATTATATAGCAATTTGTTAAAAAGCCTTGGATTTAATGTTACAAATTTGGCAGGGCGTTTTGCCAATGATGACACTACTATTAAGATGCGAAGTCATCGAATACTTAAGGTAACAACTAACGATGGTATCTATATATGCGATGTGGGTGTGAGAAATGAATCCCCTAGGACTGCACTGAAATTCATAGATGGATTAATACAAAATGATGGTGTAAGTGAATATAAATTTGAGCAAGATGACTTTTATGGACATACTCTTTGGCAGAAGGAGAAAAATAAGAGCTGGAAAAGAATTTATGGCTTTACAGAAGAACCTCAACAGGATATTGATTATGTTATGCCTTCTTTCTTCTGTGAAAAACATCCACAATCGCTTTTTACTGGTTATAAAAAGATATCTATTTTTACTGATACATCTAATATTACACTTGTAGACGACACTTTAAAATTTTATGAAAATGCAAAAGTAATAAAAAAAGTGGAGTTAAAAAATAAAGAAGAAATTGATGACACTCTTGAAAAATATTTTAAAATAAAAATAAATGATTAGTAAAATTAGATAAGAATTTGTTTAACGTAGTTAAGGGGGAAATTAAATTGAAATACCGCTGCTTAATTTTAGACCATGATGATACAGTAGTTAAAAGCACACCTGACATCCATTACCCATCCTTTATAAATGCCCTAAAAAAATTAAGACCTAATATGAATCCCTTGAGTCTTGAAGAATTTGTCTCATATTGTTTTAGTCCCGGATTTTCTGAGTTGTGTAAGGATGTACTAAAATTCAGCAAAGAGGAGCAAGAATACCAATACAAAGTATGGAAAAGCTATACAAAAGAAAAATCCCGTGACTTTTATCCAGGTTTTACTGAACTAATAAAAGAATATAAAAAATTAGGCGGAATAATATGTGTTGTATCACATTCAGAAAGTGAACAAATATTAAGAGACTACAGTTTACATTGTGATTTAAGTCCGGATTTAATATTTGGCTGGGACTTAGAAGAGTACCAGAGAAAACCAAATCCATACCCAATTATAGAAATTATGAGAAGATTTAATTTAAATGCAGATGAAATATTAGTTTTAGATGATCTGAAACCAGGATTAGATATGTCAAGAAGCTGTAATGTAACCTTTGCAGCAGCAGGATGGTCTCACATAATTCCTGAAATAGAAGAGTACATGAGAAATAACTCAGACTACTATTTTTCAACAGTAGAAACATTTAAGAAGTTTATATTATCTTCAAATTAGTAACATCTTAATTTCTTTATCGTAAACTATTGTAAACTGCTGTATTATAAAATAAACAAATGGTAATTTGGATTTAACAGGAGTGATTTGAATGAAAGTCAAAATTATAAGTATGCTTCTTGTGTTTCTATTAGGTGTTTCAATTTCTGGATGCTCTAATAGTAATTTAGGTAATATCAGTAGTACGAGTAGTTCTAGTAATGTAAATAGTGCGAGTACTACAAATAGTAACAGTAATATAAGTAGTACAAATAGTAACAACATACCTAACAGCAGTGTTCCACCAAGTCCTTCTTCTAGTTCTTCAAATGACAAAAATAAGAATACAAATAATCAGGTTTTAACTAATAATTTCACCTTGGAAGCATATAAAGCAGTATTACAAAATAAGGCTGAATTTTTTAGCACAGACAATAAAAAAAGTTTATATTTAAATGATTTTTTATCTAATAAAGAAATTTATGGAACCATCTTCAAGGTAACACACTTTACGGTACTAGACATGGACGGCGACAATAAGCCTGAAGTTGTTCTTGAATTGTCAGTAGGTGGTGAGCCACAGTTTTATGAAATCTTGCATTATATGAATAGTGTAGTTCATGGATACCTTATTGTATACAGGGGTTTAGAAGAACTAAAAGCAGATGGAACGTTTCATTTCTCAAACAGTGCAGCAGATAATGGTTGGGGAAAATTAAGCTTTGAGCCAAATGCCCCTAAAACTGACATGCTAGGATACAGTAAGTCAAGTCAAAATGGTGCAAACTTAACCATAACATACTTAGTTAATAATAAGCTAGTTACAAAAGAATCCTTTGATTCTTTCTCTAAGGAACAATCTGAGAAAAAGAATGCAACTTGGTATGAATTTTCTCAAAAGAATATTGAAACAGAACTTTCTGCAAATCCATAGGCATCTACAAATATCATTAATAGAACTATTACAGGTAGCAGCAAAGTTGCATATTACTTAATAGGACACAAAAGGCGGCCTTTTAATTTTAATAAGTAATAACTCATACGGATGCCCTTACAGCTTTTATGAGCCGAAAAATTTGTTCTGTGGTCTTAACCACATTCTTCCTTGCAGTTTCGTGATCCATGGCTTCCTGCAGTGAAATAGCTTTTGTTAAAATTGAGAAATATGCATCTATACCCTTTTCATTGCATTTGACTGCATCTTCAGTAACACTGCCAGCCAAGGCAATAACAATTTTGCCATATTTTTTAGCTAACCTTGCTATTCCCACTGGAGCCTTCCCCATTGCTGTCTGCTCATCCAGGCATCCTTCTCCTGTAATTACATAATCAGCCTCTTTAATACATTCTTCTAATTTTACCGCACTTAAAACTAATTCAATTCCCGGCTGCAGCTCACTATTTAAATAGCTTAAGAAGGCAAATCCAAGACCACCTGCTGCTCCAGCTCCGGGAGTCTCAGAATAATCACTCTTAAAATGCTCTTTTGTTACCAGCGCATAATGAGCCATATCCTTATCCAATTTTTCTTTTATCTCCTCGGTTACGCCCTTTTGAGGGCCATAAATATAGGTGGCTCCGTTGGCCCCGCACAAAGGATTAATTACATCGCAGGCTATTTTAAAATTACATTTAGAAAGCTCAGTCATAATATTTTCAGTGGAAATTGCAGAAATCTTACCTAAATCCTTTGCTCCAAACCCTAATTTATTACCATTTTTATCGTGAAATTCAAAGCCTAAGGCTGTGAGCATCCCAATACCGCCATCATTAGTAGCACTTCCTCCAATACCAATAATGAAATTCCTGCACCCCCTCACTATGGCATCTTTAATCATTTCTCCCACCCCATAGGTTGTTGCTTCCATAGGATTTTTTTCTGTTCCAACTAATATAATCCCTGAAGCTGCTGCCATTTCAATAATTGCCGTAGCTGATTCACTAATATATCCATAGGAAGCCTTTATTTTACCCCTTTGAGGCCCCATAACACAAATGCTAACCATTTCTCCGCCAAGGCCTTCAACTAATGCCTCAGTGGTTCCTTCTCCGCCATCAGCTAATGGTTTAACAATAACGTCTGCATCAGTTACATTCAAGATTCCCTCTTTAATAGCATTACCAGCTTCAACTGATGTAAGACTGCCCTTTAAAGAGTCAATTGCAATAACTACCTTCATCCAATCCACCTGCCTTTCATTCAATTGAATATATGTTCAGTTTCCCATTTCCCTGCTAAAAAAGCAATACCTTTAGCTCCCAGATATTTTGATTAGTCTATGATTCTAATTAATATAGCTGTTTTTTTATTTAGGAAATATTTCTTAATGCATTTCAGCTTCCTATCCTTTCAGAAATTTTAAAATGCGGCAAGCTAAAAAAAGAACGGCTAAACGCGGCAGGGGGACGTTTCTCCTGCTGCATTTAGCTGCTCCTTCAAAAATCACTTTATATATCTTTTACACAATAAGTAATAACTCATATAAATACCATTTAAATTTTAAATAAGTAATTCTTATGCGAATGCCATTAAATTATTTTTAAAAACTCTTTTGTACGCTCTACTTTAGGATTGGTAAAGATTTGCTCCGGAGTTCCCTCTTCTGCTATAACACCTTTATCCATGAATACAACACGGTCTGATACTTCTCTTGCAAAGCTCATTTCATGAGTAACTACAAGCATTGTAAGACCGCTTTGAGCTAGTTCCTTCATAACCTTTAGAACTTCGCCAACCATTTCAGGATCCAGTGCTGAGGTTGGTTCATCAAAAAGAATAACATCGGGCTCCATTGAAAGTGCTCTAGCAATTGCTACACGCTGCTTCTGCCCCCCAGATAGCTGCTTTGGCTTGGCATTAACATACTGCTCCATGCCTACAACCCTTAAATACTTTAAGGCTACCTTTTTAGCTTCTTCCTTTGAGCGCTTCAGTACCTTTATTTGTCCAACAATACAATTATGCAGAACATTATGATTGTCAAATAAATTAAACTGCTGAAATACCATACCTAGCTTTGTACGATACTTATATATATTATGCTTATCATCTAAAATATCTTCTCCGCTGTAGATAATTTCTCCGCCGGTTGGTTTCTCTAAAAGATTAATGCAGCGAAGAAGTGTTGATTTTCCTGAGCCAGAAGAACCTATAATGCATACTACTTCTCCTTTTTTTACTGAGAAATCTATGTCCTTTAGTACTTCATGAGTTCCAAAGGATTTATTTAAATGCTGAACCTCAATTACATTTTCCATTTTCCTAATCTCCTTGCAATTTTTATTTTTATAAATACATTTCCTATACCTGCATCTGATTAGCATACATAGTGTAATTTTCTGGTCCATCTATTTTCTTCTCTATAAAACGTAAAATTCTTGTTACTGTAAAGGTCATTATAAAATAAAGAATACATGCAACGAAAAAGGATTCAAAGTATCTAAAATTATTTCCTGAAATTGATTTAGTTTGGAAATAGAGCTCTGTTACAGAAATTACGTTAAGTACTGATGTATCTTTTATATTAATTACAAATTCATTACCCATTGCCGGTAGGATATTGCGGATTGCCTGAGGCAGTACAATATTAACCATAGTTTGAAGATGGGTCATACCAATAGCCTGTGCTGCCTCAGTTTGTCCTTTATCGATTGAAACAATACCTCCGCGTATAATTTCAGACATGTAGGCACCTGTATTAATTGAAACAATAAAAATTGCTGCTGTTAACCTGTTCATATCTACTCCGAAAGCTAGAGCAGAACCATAGTAGATTACCATAGCTTGTACAATCATTGGGGTTCCACGGAATAATTCTATATATATAAAAAGAACAGAATTTATAATTTTAAGAAATATCTTCTTTATACCTCTTTCAGGCATTGGTATAGTCCGTACAACACCTATTATAAGACCAATAAAAAAACCTAAAATAGTACCAATCATTGAAATAAAAAGTGTCATGCCCGCTCCTCGAAGGAACATTGGCCAGTTATCTGTAATAATTTTTAATACCCATTGAAAACTCATTTTTAATCACTCCTGCTTTATCTGTGCCGGGTAGCTTGTCCAATCTAAAATCTAATTTAAGCCAAGCCCCCTCTATAATGTCTTAATAATTTTTATATTATTTATTTTGCTGCTGGCTGATTCTTAATAGCACTATCCATAATGGATTTTTGCTGATCAACAGGTATAGTGGCTAAAATTTTATTAATCTTTTCAGTTAAATCACTGCCCTTAGCAACACCTACAGCAATTGCTGTATCGTCTGGTGAAGTAACAAAGCCGTCTTTGAACTCTACCATTTTAAAAGCTGAGTTTACTGCAGAAGCACTAACCCCTTCTGGACGTTCTGAAACATAGCCGTCAATCATACCTGCTTGTAGTGCAACTCTCATTGCCGGGAAGTTATCCATGGCAGGCTGCTTTTGAACACCCTTTATTTGATCTATTACTGAATAATGGAAGGTATTTAATTGAGCAGTTACCTTTGCTCCGCTGAAATCCTGAATTGATGCAGCGTTGTCATACTTTCCGCCTTTTTTAACTACCATAACTAAATCTGATTTATAGTAGTTATTTGTGAAATCTATTGTCTCTTTACGTTTTTCTGTTGGTGACATACCTGCAATAATTGCATCTATTTTACCTGAAGTCAAGGCTGGTACAAGACCATCCCATTCAGTTTTAACTACCACTAATTTTTTCCCAAGTCCATCTGCTATTTTCTTAGCTATCTCAATATCATAGCCCCCCGCATATTCTGCGCTGCCATCTATTTTAACTGCACCATTTGAACTGTCTGATTGCGTCCAGTTAAAGGGTGCGTATCCACATTCGAGTCCAATTCTAAAGGTTCCAGCATCATTTGCTGCCTGTGCCTTTGTATCCTTTGAGGCATTGCTTGTCCCGCAACCTCCTAAAACTAATACTGCTGATAGTGACATTGCCATTAATGACCAAAATTTTCTTTTCATTTTACATATCTCCTTTTTATTATATTTTCTGCTTTTGCAGTTAAAAAAGGCTAATCTTTCATTTGGATTTTTTAATTTCTCATTTCAGTCTTTTTTTGAACAAAAAAAGACCTGAGGTAACCTCAGGCCGCAATGTGCACACTTGCTCCTAAACCCCTACATTTCCCAAATGAGATAGCACAACTCAATAAACCGGGTAGTCTATTGAGACAGTCCTGCAGCTCTTAACTGCAGACCCAGCAAATAATATAGAGAATATTATAAGCTTCGGCGATGAATCCTTCTCCCTAGTTTCAATGTTTCTCAAGCTCCGCTAAGGACTAATAAGCACCGCGCCTCTACCCCACCGTAAAAGTGAGGTCTTATTTAATTGTTATATTTACTTTATAACAATTAATTAAATATGTCAACATCTAGTTGTATAATATTGTAAATGTAACTGTTTACAACTAAATTTTTTATAAAATTTTTTTAATATTTTACAAATGTCTCACATTGGGTTCCTTCAATGGAACTAGCATCTGGCCCATGAACCTGTACGTGTGGAGCTGAACAAGCTCTATTATCATTATAGTTGCAGTTAAGAGCATCACATTTAATTATAGGACTCATTTCAATTGAGGTATTGGTAAACAACTGCTTAACTTCACCGCCAAAATTCATATTAGTAAGATGAGTAAAAGCATTCTTAATACCCTTTTCAGCAAAGGTATTGCACATTGTTTGAGCACTGCTGTGAGCGCTGCTTCCTACAACATGAATTTGGTTTGCTGAGCAAAGTCCACTCATATTATGCACACAGCTAAGAGCACTGCAGCTCAAGTCACCATTCATAAAAAAACCACCTTTCTCAATATTGTTAACCATATTTTACACAATAATGAAAATTTTATTCCATTATAATTGCTTGTTGAATATTTTTTAAAGAAAATTAAATCTTCTGGATTAGCAAAAAAAAATAGCAGCTTAAGCTGCCAAGTAATAAAATGAATCAGTTGCACTATTATGCATTCTTTTATTTTTACCAATTATTAGATAAAATATACTACTTTTTAATATAATCCTTAATTATGATTTTAATAAATATAAACATGGCTGGAACTCCATAAGCAAGCATTCCTACTTGTTGTAACTGTGCCCCTCCACTAGGAAATATAAGGCTTATGCCTTCTCCAAACATGCTTGCACCTACATATATCATGAGTATTGAAATAAGATCAAATAGGAGGCCCATACTTAACTTTATGCTTGTCTTATAGAACAGGAGCATGACTAGTAAGGACATTGCAAAACCTATTAAGGCACCTATAATTATAGCTAAAGTGCCCTCTGTCATAAGAGGAATAATAAAAATTATTATCTCAAGAGTTTCTCTAAATACTGTTAAAAAGGAAAATATGAATAAACCTAGTCCTGTAAGTTTAATATTATATCTTTCTTCAATTGGTAAATTATAATTTTTCTTCTGCCTTCTCATCCATATAATAAAATACACAACAATGGCAGAGAGAAAAAGCATTAACGAACCATTAAAGAGCTCTTTTGTATATCCGCTTAAGTATGCAGTTTGACTATATAGGAAAAAACTTGCAAGAAAGCTTACAGCAAGGCCACCAAGAACACCAGAATATATATACTTGGTAAGTTCTCTTTTGTCTAGCTTAACAATATAGGTAGTTAGTGCTGTTAAAACTATGAGCATTTCAATGCACTCTCTTAAAGTAATTATACTTACGTTCATCATCTTACATCCCCCCTTTATATTTACTTGATACATTATAATCAGGAGGTATTATTTAGGTGACAAAAAAAGAAAGCATAAGCTTTCCTTTTTAATAATTATTTGTTAATTATCATTCATTTTTATATAAGAATAAGCTGTAATATAAATATGTTACATGAGCTGATTGCTGCAAAAGTACTGGTTATTTTGTAACTGCGCCTGAATTTGGCTTAATATCCTCATAAATATATTTGTGGAGCTGATCAGTTGTGAGCTTTATATCAGTCCCTAAATAATATACATTATTTATCATTAAGTTCTTCCAATTGCCATCTGCAGGGAATCTCTCCTGGTCTATGGTCTTCATTCCTTTGGATAAAATACCTGCACCAAGGGAAACTATTTCACCTTTTGAAATACTTGTTTCAACATAAGGCAAGATTGTGGAAACTAGACTTGGATATTTTGTTATTCCTGCCTCCTGTACTTTAGTAAGCATTTGAGTCAGAACCTTCCTCTGCCTTTCCGTTCTTTCAAAATCATTTCCTATATATCTTATTCTGCTGTAGGCCACAGCCTGTAATCCATTTAAATTAATACTTCCTGAGGAAGTTAGAGGAGTTACTTTTTCTTTTTCAATATTAGTAACTTCCTTCATGTAGCTGTTTATGTAGGGCAGCTCCTCATTTCTCACATCAATAGTAACTCCGCCTAGGATATCAATTATTTTTTCCAGGCTAAAGAAATCCACGGTAACATAATCCTTTATATTAAGATTAAAGTTCTCATTTAAGGTCTTAATTGCCAGCTGCGGTCCCCCGTAGGCATAGGCATGGGTTATTTTAGTCATTCCATGACCCGGTACGTTTACGTAGGTATCTCTCATAATGGAGGAGAGCTTAATTTTATTATGATTATAGTCAATAGAAGCTACTATAATTGAATCAGAACGGCTGGCTTCATCCTTTGATCTTCTATCTAAGCCAAATAAAGCGATGTTTACAACTTCCTGCTTAGGATCTTCCTTTTGAATCTGCTGTACTGCCTCTTCTTTAATTCCAAGGGAATTATTATCCTTTTGAAGCTCTGCACTCTTAATTTTATTTAAGAGTGAATATGAATAGATGCCTATTCCTGCAATTAAGGCTGCAAAGACTATAATAACTGCTATAATTATCTTTTTTCTTTTTCCATTTTTCTTCATTCTATTACTCCTTGTATATCAAATTTATACTAAAAATTATAAGTTTACATTACTTAATTCTAAGTTATGCACACCACTGTAATTTTAAACACACTATTAACTTTATAGCTTGATTATTATTATTTTTAGATAGCTTATATTCTTTAAATTTATATGTATTAAATAATTAATATATAAGCATTATTTTATAGTCTTAATATAATCAGCAATAACCTGACCAAGCTTTTGATAACCCTTTTCATTTAAACTTAAATTATCTATGGTATACAGCTTTAGGTTATCTTCTGTTATGCCGCTTTTATTAAAGGCATCCAAGACTAATATATTATAGGTGCTGCAAACAGCTTTAATACCTTGCACATAATCCTCCATTTTATAGCCTGCAGCATTTGAATTTGGATATACCGGTTCATTCATGAAAGCCCCTCTTTTTAATGGAGTAATGAATACTATATTAGCATCCGGTTTTACCTTCAATATTTCATTTATAACCTTTTTAACGTTTCCATAGAAGGTAGCTTGAGTATCCTTATCCTCAATTGTTCCAAGGGGTGTATTATAAGCATAGTCATTTGTACCTGCAAGAACAGTTATAAGATCTATATCCTTCAATTTTTCTGCTGATATATTTGAAGTTAAATTCTTCATAACTCTATTGGCAGCTGCATCATTTGTTACCATAGCCATGCCAGTCATAGCTTTTACCTTTAATTGATAATTATTTGCTGCAGACATTCCATCACCAAGGGTATACCAATTTTTATTTTTCCATCTGTCATTATCAAAGTTTCCTAAGGCATTAACCCCTTTATAGGTAATATCACTTAAAGCAGGCTTAGAAGCAGGCTCAACAGCAGGTTCAATATTACTTGCCTTACTGCTATCATTTTGAAGGCTATTTTTAGAAACCTCCTTCTGCAAAGCTGTAAGCTCCATAGTTAATTTATTTTGTTTCTTCTGCCCTATGCCAACTACAACTATTAGAGAAGCTGCCAGAATTAAAATTATTGCAAACTTAAAAGCACTATGATTCACTATTTGTTTCATTATTTAAATTGCCCCCTATCCCCTAATTATGTAAAGCGTTAAAAATAGCCTTACCATAAAGATATATGCCTTCAATATCCTAAGAATTATAAAAAAATACCCTGCAGGTAAAATTCAGCCAAAGTTATATTTAATAAAAGAGAAGTGCAGCCACCTTCATTAAATAGGCTTTAAATAAACTTTTTCAGGGTATGTAATTATATTTAATTATTTTCTTAAGCCCCAGAAACTAAATTTCTTCTTGTTTGGCTTTATATCTAAAACATCAACTTCTTTACCTTCAATAATTTTATATTGATTTTCATCCATCCACCCATAAAGCTCTGGATTCTTGTACTTAATTATTTCTAAAGCATCTGCAATCCTTGTAGTTCTGCGCTTATCATCATGGGCGTCGCTGCCTATTAGATGGATCATGTTTCTCTCTACTAAATGCAATGCAAAGGTCTGAATATCCTTGCCATAGATGCCTGTTAAGCTTCCTGCATTTAGCTGTGCAAGGGTTCCTTGTTCTATGAGATTCTTAAGAAGACCCTCATCCTTCATTATTTTAAAGTTTCTTTCTGGATGAGCAATTATAGGCATAGCTCCTTGGAGCCTAAGCTCATAAAACACTTCATCAGTATACATTGGGAACTGCTGCATAGGTAGTTCTATTAAAACATATGGGGTTAAATTAATGCCCCATATCCTTTTTTCGCTGTAATACTTTGGTAGATCAGGGTGCAAATACAATTCAAGGCCTGGAAGAATATTAATAGAAATATTCTTATTCTTAGAAAGGTTTATTATGCTTTCAAGCCTTTCATAGTAATGCTTCTTATTCTGCTCCAATTCCTCTGGTATAAAATGTGAAGTAGCACATATAAATTCCGTGCCTTCCTCAGCTGCGGATTTCAGCATGTCAAAGGACATGTCATAATTTTTAGAGCCATCATCAAGGTAGGGTAGAATGTGACTGTGAAAATCTATCATTAAATTTCACTCCTGTGAACTTTATTTATAATCATAATTATAATAATAATAGGACCTTGAATTATTAGGGATTTTATTAATTACTACTCCTATGAGCTTGCCGCCTACTTTATTTATTAATTCCTTAGCAGTAACTAAAGCCTGTTTTTCAGCTTGTCCAAAGCTAGCTACAAAAACTACGCCATCACAATAAGTAGCTAAAATCTGAGCATCTGTAACAGCTAAGACAGGTGGAGCATCAAATAAAATAACATCAAACTGCCCTTTAAGTTCCTCAATTAAAGCTCTCATTTTTTTACTGCCTAAAAGTTCAGCTGGATTTGGAGGAATAGGCCCGCTGGTTAACACAAAGAAATTGTTAATATTAGTAGTTCTTACTGCCTCAAGAAAGCTTTTTTCTTTAGCTAATAGAGTTGTTAACCCGTCCTGATTGGTTATTCCAAGCTTCTTATGAATAGTAGGTTTTCTAAGATCGCAATCTATTAAAAGTACCTTCTTACCACTTTGAGCCATGGTTATTCCAAGATTAGAAATAACTGTACTCTTGCCTTCTCCAGGTTGTGTGGAGGTAATTACTATAGTTCTTAATTCCTCATCAAGAGAAGAAAATTGTATGTTAGTTCGAAGTGTCCTAAAAGCCTCAGCAGCTTGGGATTTAGGATTCTTTATTGAAATCATATCATTCAGCATACGTTCACCTCATTATTTTTCAACTTCTGTAACAAAAGGGATTGTCCCAATAACCGGAATACCTATAAGCTTTTCCACTTCCTCAGAAGTCTTAATGGTATTATCCAAGTATTCTATTAAAAATACCACTCCTACTGAAACCATTAATCCAAGTAAAAAGGCAATTGCTATATTAAGCTTTGTCTTCGGGCTGTCTGGAGAAACCGGAAGCTGAGCCTTGTCCAATATTCCAACATTATCGGATTTTGTTACATTCTTACTTACATCTTTTAAGGATATTGCTAGTTGATTAGCTATATCCATGGCTTCTTTTGGGTCCTTTGATTTAACAGTTATAGTTAAAAACTCTGTAGTTCCCTGTGGAGCTGCTGTTACCATACTTTGAAGCTGATCAGTGCTTAGCTTTAAATTTAAGTTTTGAATTACATCTTCAGCTACAGTTCTTGATTTAACAAATTCACTATAGGTTTTTACAAGCTGCTGATACATCATAACATCATTGTAGCTCATTGATGGGCTTTTTGAAGCATCTGTACTTGTTTCCTTTTGTATTATAACTGATATATCTGCTTTATAAGTCGGCTTTATTATAAAATAACTTACTATGCCGCTAATTAAAGCAGCAGCTAAAGTAATTACAACAATTAAAGTCCATCTCTTCTTTAAAATATTTAAATACTCAATTAATTCCATTGCCTTCCTCCTAAGCATTCAATATTACATATAACCAACTTTTATTATATAATAAAATTGTCGGATTTTAAAGATTTTTCACATAAAATATGTAAAAATGCAAAAAGGTATCCAATTAGATACCTTTATATAAATAGTTATGCGGTTTTGTTTAAGGCCTTCTTAAACAAGCAGCAATCCATTGAAGGTACATTTCTTATATACAACTTTCCATCAGAAATAAGATAATCATTGTCTGAATAGACTTCAGTAGCTACACCATCAGCCTCTTGAAAATAGGATTGACTTTCTAAATCGCAATAGAATTTTGTACTCTTATTATCAAAATTAAATACTGCTAGATACATGTTTTCAGCTCCTGTCAGGAGTAAACCAAATATCTTGCTTCTTCCTACATAGGGTATAACAGTGAAATTGTTTCCTATATCTAAAGCCATTGTAAGTAGATTTTTATTTGCTAAAAAATTAATATTAGCACCTGTAAGGATAACAGTCATAAGCTCATTAATTTTTTTATTATTAGAGGAGAAGCTTTTATAGCTGTAGGTAATAATTCTTTGCATAAGAAGCTTAAAGAAAAAGTCATAATTTATATAATTATTATCCTTTTTGGTTAATTGGCTAAACAAACCCTTGTGTTCCTCAAATTCAAATATTCTATTTTCTACAGTAACCTTAGAATTTAATAAGCCTAGAGCATAGTCATTAGAGAAAAATCCATTTTTCTCTAATTGGCTCTTAATAAAGGTTAATAACTTATATAATTCATAATGGGCATTAAAAAGCTTATTTTCCTCTATTATGCTTATGTATTGTCCTATGCCATTTATATCTAGTAAATTTACTTTACTAATAACTGCATTAGCATTGGAGAAAACTTTATTTCTTCCTTCTTCAGTGGAGATATCCACTGCATAAAGCTTCTTTTTGTTTACTTTAACATATACGGGCTTATTATCTATTTTTAGGGTGCTGCTATTTACCTTATAAGTATATAAGATGCTATATGCATTTGAATCTTCTAATTTTGCTTTCATATTATTATTACTTCTCAAATCAGTATAAATAAGCATTTTGTCCATGAAGCTATTAAATAGGGAAAAAATATCCTGACCTTCTGCAATATATAGAGAATCCAGCCTAAGCTCTTCCTCAGGCTTTAATTCATACCTTATAAAATTATATACTGCCTCTGCATGAAGCTCATTTTTATTTAATACATTTTCTATAGTATTTTTAGAGTATCTAGAGCCTAAGAAGCCAAAAAATCTACTATTATTATTTTCATTATCTATTAAGGTTTCAAATAGATAGGATTCTATTCTTTCCCCTTCGCTTACTTTATCAATATGTACACTGCTTATCTTTTCATAAACTGTCTTTGGATTTATAACAATATCAGTTTTCTTATAATCCCTAGTTGAAAATAATTCCAGGTTCAATTTATTTAGCACAATACTCTCACTGCCAATATTTTTAATAGCTAACTTTAGTTCCTCATTATTTTTTTCAAAATATAAACTAATGCACTTATTAATTATAGAGCTTGTACTAATTTCCTTTAAATTAACTACAGAAGTAATTAATTCATTATTAACTCCCAATTGGTATTTTATTTCGCCCATCGTCATACCTCGTCAAATTTTAATATAGTTCAACTAAATTATATCAAATCAGCCTATATAAGTTAACTACTACTATTAGCAAATTAGCCCATTAATCAAAAATTGTTTTATTTATTTGTCGAAAATATATAAGTTGTAAAGTTTCTTGAAGTTTATTAGGAACTTAATGTTAAATTTTATTTAGTTATCACAGCCTGTAAATCCATAGCATTTTGTATATCCACATTAGAGAGTATAGCCTGTTTAATATGTGTTTTCTGCTCTTTTGTAAGTGTGTTATAGTACTTTTTAGTTTCTGTAATATCAGCTGAAAAATTATAGGAAGGATTACTAATTGCCTTTTGAACTGCTGTCTCCATCATGGTCATAGCCTTAATTTCCTGTATAGACTTAAGTGAAGAAGCAGCTAAAATCAGTTGACTATTTAATAACTTTAACTTCTTATTATTTTCAGCTTCTGGAGATGATTTTGGTGTACTATTATTTGCATTATTGCTACTACTAACATTACTAGAGCTATTTGTACCACTAGAGGTATTGTTTACAGTATCAATATTTAGCATATTCTTAAATAATTCTGTAACTATATTACTAGAACTATTATTCCAGCCTTTTTGAGTAGTATTTGAATTTTCCTTACTAGTTACAATACTCACTAAGAGCAAATTATCCTTAACAGTAAGTGCGCTTATTTTAAGCGGCAGAATATTTCTAAGCTGAATTTCTCCATTTGTAATACTTAGGCTGCTGCTGCTATATTTTTTTGCTATGGAAAACAAAAGCCCTTTAGGTAAGGGAAGCTTTCCTAGCTTAATTGAAGCTAATTTATAAATATATTTATTATTTTCATAAGAGAGTGTCCCCTTTGTGCTTAAGGTTAAGCTTATCTTATTAATGGTAAATGGAAGGAATAATGAAATATTATTGCCCTCTATATCAGAATAAATTTCCTTTACTTTTAAGGCCCCGCTGCTAAGCTTATTTTTAAAATATAAATTAATTAGTGCGTTTGTATCCTCATTATTAAGCAGGAGCTCTCCATTACCTGATGCAGCTTTAACCTTTTCCAGGGCATCCA
Source organism: Candidatus Clostridium stratigraminis (assembly GCF_045310675.1). Taxonomy (NCBI): domain Bacteria; kingdom Bacillati; phylum Bacillota; class Clostridia; order Eubacteriales; family Clostridiaceae; genus Clostridium; species Candidatus Clostridium stratigraminis. Next base: position 47,977 of record NZ_JBJHZZ010000002.1, on the reverse strand, counting down.
AGGCAGAGGATGATTTACTAGGAAACCTTGGAGTACTAAAAATGAAAATTGTTAAAATTGCAATTAGTAAAAAGAAGGCAGATAAGCCTAAAAAAATATAATTTTTCTTTTTCCTCATGATCCTTCTCCTAATTTTAAGTAAAATAATATCCCCTGGAAAATCAGGGGATAAAATAGCTACTTTATTGTAATAACTAAAGTATATTTTTTAACGCTTCCTGAATTATCAGTTAAGGTTAATTGTGCACCATCTAATATAGTCTTTATATTTGAAGTTAGTACTCCATCACTAGGATTGTAGCCTGCTACAGTCATTGCATTAAATATTATGTTACCAAAGTTATCAGCTTTTCCAATTTTATTAACCATGAAATTAACCTTGCTAGAGGTTAGAGCAGCATTCATTAAATCTTGTGACAATACAGCACTGCCTGAATCAACCTTTTGAACTGCTGCTGGAATTACAAATTCAATTTTACCGGTTCCACCTGCAGCGGCAGGCTCAGTTATCACTCCGTTAATAGTTACATTAGCAGCTGTATTCTTTAAGCTAACTGATTTTAGGGCAGGAGCTGCAATCTTACTTACAACCTGAGTTACAATTGAATCAGGAACAACTGCACTTCCCCCAAGTGCTACAACCTTTGTATTTCCCATAATACTTGGATTTATAACATCGGCCAAGGAAGCATCTAGTGCTTTATAAACTAGAACCACTGGTGAAGCTGTTTTTGCAGCTACAGGTGCACCTGTTAAAGCATCAGCAAATTCGTTCCCTTTTGGACCATCTGCATTTGCTACATAAATAGTGTTGTAATTAAGTATGCTCTTAAATTCACTTAAAACAGCAGCATTTGTTCCAAATCTATTTACACCGCCTAATCTTTTTGCATTTGGAAGAGTGTTTTTTACAGAGTCAGTAATAACTCCAATACCGCCAACTACATAAGTTTGTGCTATTGGGTTAGCTTTTACAAAGGATGAAATTTGGCTTGGTATACTGTACTTGTTCGTTAAAAGTATTGGCATACCTAAGTTTGCTGCTATAGATGAAATTGATAAGGCATCAGGGAAATTAGCACCAGGAGCAACTGCTATATTAGTTATAGTTCCTAATTTTGATTTTAGTGCTGCTGCTACAGCTGCTGAGGTTCCAAATCTATCACTTCCGGATAGTCTAGTTATTTTAATACTAAGTGCCTTTAACTGATTTTCAACATTTACTGTTACTACACCAGTTCCACCAACTATAAATACATTTTTAACCTTTAGATCCTTTAGTAAAGTAATTACATCTGGGTCTAGGCCCTTTGGAGCTGTTAAAATTGTTGGAGCATCATAAGCCTTTGCTAACGGTGCAGCACAAAGTGCATCTGGGAAGTTAGTGCCACATGTAATAACAGCATAATCAGAGCTTGTCCAATTTGCTCTTGCAACTGCTATGGCTGTATGATACCTGTCAGCACCGTAAAGCCTTGTACTTTGCGAAGCATCTGCTGCAAATACCTTGTTAACAGGAAGTACTGGACTAAAAACCATACAACTTACAATTGCAGCCGCAATTAATCTTTTTGCATTCCTCATTTATATACCCTTCTTTCTGATTATAAACTTAGTTCCTATATTATAGCATATTTTACATAAAATTAGGAAGAAAAAATGTGGCAGGAGAAACCTCCCCTGCCACAGGTATATTACCAGCTCTTTACTAAAGCATTAGCATCGGAATTTAAGATATCTTTTGCTGCTTTAGAAATGTTATCACTCATAGGAGGATTGTTAAGATGCTTTATGAAATCCTCCATATGCTTCTTAGCTTGATCTAATTTATTATCTTTATAGAAATTTTCAGCTTGCTCTATACTATTATTTAATTGAGGTATTAATGCTCCGGAAAGCTTTCCATTAGTTATATAATCCTTCATCAACCTATTAATGGAATCAAAGCTTGTAGTTACCACAACTGTAATTTTATTAGACTCAGCTGTCACTCCGTCAAATGTAATTGAGGTATAAATATCAGCAGTTCCGGTATTTTTAGCTGTTACTACTCCCTTTTCCACCGAAGCTACTTCTGGATTCGAGGAAGTATAGCTAATCACTGCCTTTGAAAGGTCAAGAGAAGTCCCGTTTAAATAAGCTGCAGTTAAATTTATGCTGGCAGTCTGATTTCTTTCTAAGGAGGTATTGCTTAAGGTCTCATTAACTGCCATGGGATAACTTAAACCAAAACCAGTCTTATAAATATAGGTTTTATTGTTGTAGCCAGCTACTCCATCAGGTATGTCTGTAGGCAGCTTTCCACTTGGATTTATGAGGCCAAAGATAGCTCTTATACCAGATACAAGATTTGGCTGGTTAGCGTATCTGCCGTAGGTAGCTATATAAGCGCCTACATTTGGTATAGACATAATATCATAGGGGTTAACCATGGAAAGTGCTACAAGTGGTACATTTTTACTAGTTGAATTATAGGAAATTACATTCCTCGTAAATTGAGTATAGAAGTTGTAGCCTGGTGTAGTACTATTTGCATCATAACCATAGGTGCCTAAAATTACATAATTTGCGCTGTCTATAGCACTTTTCATAGCTGCCGAAACTGTACTGCTGGTATATGTAAAGGACTTAATAGTAACACCAGTAATATTTCTTGCCTTAAATACTTCCTCCATTGAATTTACCAAAAGAGTAGTTCTGTCAGATAGTGGAGTAAATATTGCAACAGTCTCATTATTTTTCAAGTTAAAGGGCAGCATATTATTATCATTTTTAACTAAAGTAATGGCTCTATTTGAAGCTTCAGTTTCAATTGCCTTATGCTCAGCAGAACCAACTATAGCAAGTGCATCTGAAACCTTCTGGTCAGTTGTTCTGTTGTCTGTGTTGCCCGCTGGATTATAAATACCTCTTTTAATTTTTAAAGCAATAATCCTTTGAGCTGATTCATTTATTCTCGAAACTGAAATTTCGCCATTATTTACTGCATTAATAACTCCCTTAAATACTTTATCAAGATTTCCTATTTCGCTTGTCTTTGTAACTGCAGCAGGCATAAGCAAAATGTCAGTACCCGCCTCTATAGCCATTATTGATGCTTGTACATCCCCGAAGTTTTGTGTAATAGCTCCCATGTTCATGGCATCAGTTGTAATAACACCTTTAAAGCCCATTTCAGTTCTAAGCAAGTCAGTTAATACTTTATGTGAAAGTGTAGCAGGCACATTAACAGTGCTGCCATCTTTAGAAGAAATTACTGTGGAATTATCAACTGCAGGGAATACAACGTGTGCTGTCATAATCATGTCAATTCCATTATTAATTGCAGTCTGGAAAGGTACTAAGTCTAAGTTGTGAACTGTTGCTAAATCGTGTGTTACTACAGGTATTCCAAGGTGAGAATCAGTTGAAGTGTCCCCATGGCCTGGAAAATGCTTTCCTGTAGCACCTACACCAGCATCATGAAGCCCATTTATATAGGCCGTTCCCATTTTAGCAACAAGGTTTGGGTCTCCTCCAAAGGATCTTACACCGATGACAGGATTAAAAGGATTTATATTACAGTCAAGATCCGGTGCAAAATCTACATTTATACCTATAGCTTTCAATTCTTCGCCAGTTGCTTTTCCAACCTTGTAGGCTTCCTGAGGGTCATTGGTAGCCCCTAAAGCCATATTCCCAGGCATAACCGTCCCTTGACCCAGTCTTACAATGGATCCGCCTTCCTGATCGATAGTAGTAATTAATGGGATTTTAGCCCCTGTATTTTGCATGACAGGTGCAGCACTCTGCAGGCCGTCCATAAGTCTTACAGATGCATCTGTGGTTTTAACATTATTTGCAAATAATATTACTCCTCCAAGATGGTACTGCTTAATAATATTTCCAACCTCGTCATTATACACAGTGAAGTCACTGCCATTCCAGGTTCTGAAATCCGGCATAAACATTTGACCAACCTTTTCTTCTAGAGTCATATTTGCAACGATAGCCGCAGCTTCTTCCTCTGGTGTTTGTGCAGCAGCTTTTGTAGTACCATTACCTGAAAACATAGGTTGTACATTTAAGACAAGCATTGAAGCCGAAAGAAGAGCAGTTATAAGTTTTCTTGAATTTTTCCACCTTAACATTTTTAACCTCCAATTAAATTCTTAATTAATTCCTTCAAATATAAATTCATCCTTAGTTATAAAATGTTTTTACCAAGTTGAAGTGCTTGTCCATAAAAAATTGGCATCCCTCCCCTGCTATAATGCATGACATAGGGACGCTTCTCCTGCCACTGCTTTCCAATGTGTCAGGAGAAACGTCCTATGCCACTAATTAAAAAAAGCCAAAAGAAAGTAAATGCTTCCTTTTGGCTTATGCCTTCAATTAAGAAGTAACACACCATAACAAATTTATTATGTTATATTAACTATTATAACATTTATTGTAAACAATGTAAATAAAAACAAATGTGAAATATCAGTATCTTTTCCCATTATTTTTTAGTAACACTTATAAGTAATTCATCATATGTTTAAAGTGCATGCATATAATATATGGTCAGCTGGATGCTTTCAAAATGTGCCGAGAAAATGCTGATTATTTATGTTGGGGGTGGGCTATTAGAAGGAGCTAAACTAACTTTTACACTTAATTCAATATTATTTAGGAGGTGAAAAAATGAAAAAGAAAAGTTTGCTAATTTCACTAGTAACAAGCTTTATGATGATTTTTTCTTTTTCAATTCCAACTTACGCAGATGTGCAAAGTGTACAAAACGGACAGAATGGAACAACCCTTGACGCCAGCGTAACTGCAGCTGCTTCCTGGGAAAGAGTTTTTGATTGGAGCATTAATAAATCTGCTGCTCCAAAGGTATGGAATTTATTTAAAGGAGACTCTGGTACGTCGAAGTATACAATTGATGTAACGAAAGACAACGGAACAGATTCTAAAAAAATTACAGGCATTGTAACTGTAACAAATGGTGGCGCTGTTTCAACTGAAAATCTAGACATTACAGTAAAATTGACAAACCCTAATGGTACAGTACTCTATGAATCTAAGCCTGTTGATGTAAGCTTAAATCCTATTCTTGATCCTGGTGAAACAGGAAACTATAGCTATACAATTGATTATCCTGCTGCAAATCTTAGTCTAACCTACAAGGTTACAGCAGATATTACAATTACTAATCACTCTGGAAGTTTGGGAATCCCAAAAGGACCAAGTCCCAGCAGTGACGGTTTTCAATTTCCATCAAGTCCTGTTTTAGTAAATGATGTTATTCACGTAAAAGATACTAATGGCAGCAGTTGGCCATTCAGCACAAGTGGAAGTGTGTCCTACGATAAAACCTTCACAGCCGCTGACAATGGTACTAACGTAAACACAGCTGCTATAATAGAAACTAGCAAGACTTCATCAGCAAGTGTAACCGTAAATTCCTATGCTCTTGATGTATCAAAGACTGCAAACACAGCATTTACAAGAACCTATAGCTGGAAAATAAATAAAACAGGAGATCAGTCAGAAATTACACTGGCATTAAATGAAATTTTCCCTGTTAATTATAAAGTTACAGTAAGTATGAGTGGATATACAGATAGCAATTGGAAGGCTGCAGGAACTATAAGCGTAAACAATCCTGCTCCTATGGCTGCAGTAATAAACAGTATAAATGATATAGTAGCTCCTGATATTGCAGCTTCAACAGATTTTGGAGTAACTTTCCCTTATACAATTAATGCCGGAGAAACTTTAAAAGGCACCTACAGTGCTGACTTGCCAAATGCATCAGATAGGATTAATACTGCATCAGCAGTACTTCAAAACTATGCTTATGATTCAAATGGCAAAGCATTATCAAATGGTACAACAGCCTTTTCAGGTACAGCCAAGGTAAGCTTTACCAATGCTTCTATAAATCTAGTAGATGAGAATGTTAATGTAACAGACAGCCTTGCTGGAACTTTGGGAACTGTTAATTATAATGATACATTGCCAATAACCTATAGCTATTCAAGGAATGTTGGGCCTTATGCCAGCACCGGAGACTATACAGTAAACAATACTGCAACCTTCATTACAAATGATACTAAAACAACTGGAAGTTCAAGCTGGAATGTTATAATTCACGTTCCAAGCCAAGGTGCAACATTAACTATTGGTTATTGGAAAAACCATGCAGGCTTTGGTCCTCAAAAGGACGAAGTATCACCATACCTTCCAATATGGCTTGGAACAACTAATGGGTCAAAGAGTATTGATGTTACATTAGCTTCCCAAGCAGTAAAGTATCTAGGTATGAACGGAGATGCTTCCAACGGAATAAATAAACTCTACGCTCAGCTTCTTGCTGCAAAACTTAACATTGCAAATGGTGCTGATGGAACTGTTATTAAACAAACAATAGCAGATGCTGACAATTTCCTTGCAACTCATGATAGTTCCAGCTGGAGCAGTCTTTCTAAAACCGATAAAAACCTAGTATTAAATTGGCAATCTACTCTTGATAACTACAATAATGGTAAGATGGGAGTGCCACACGCAGTAGAATAAAAAAAAATAGCCAATGAGAAAATATATTTTCTCATTGGCTATTTTATTACTTACATGTAAAGTGAAAGCTTTCCCTTTATAATTTATTGCTTTTATACTAATTCAACTCATTTGCCTTATAAGATCACACCACCTAGTGAGCATTATGTATTAAAGGAGTTACTTTATATTACCATTATACCCATGCAAATCATCTAAGCTATAACCTTGACTTAGCCCAATATGCCACTTAATATTTTTATCCATGGCTGAATAAAACAACCTATAGATTCCATCTACCTTTACAAAGGAAGATCTGTAAATTTGTTTATTATCAAAGGCCAGACTGTCATTAGTTGGCTGCATGATAACCTTGGAGGTTCCAAAATTAATTCCATCCTTTGAAACATTCCAGAAAAGAATTCTATTATTTTGACTCATTTCTTCTTTCTTATCAGCAGAAAATACTGCTTCATATCCTAAGTCAGTATGAACCACATCTATATGCCAAGGCACATAGTCACCCGTTAAATTGAAATTAGCTTCAATAGGGCTTGTCCAAGTTGATCCGCCATCTGAGCTCTCTATATACATGCATTTATACTTTTCATCTATATACCACATTTTATATTTATTTTCTTCCCAAATAATTGCAGGACTTAAACACTCTTTATCCTTAAAAGAAATAATAAATTGTGGAGTTGACCAATGAATTCCATCTGCAGAAGTTATTTTATAAATTCTGTCTTCTGTATTATTTAAAGTAAACCTATACCAAAGCTCTAATTCATTTGTATCCTGTTTAAATACTAAATGTGGATCACTATTATGTTGGGTTCTATTAGGAGGTAATGGAGTTAGAGGATTAACTAGTCCCTTTGGCACCTGCCACTGAGTTCCTGTATTTGAAACAACAATTGAAGGATTCTCCCAGGTATCCGCACCATTAGGATAAGGTGTCATTACCATCCAGTATTTCCACCCATTCCATCCATTTTCAAAATATAATACCTTAGGGTGACAGACTTGGTTACTTCCTTCATATGTAGGTACATTTAAAGGATTCTTAGCATTAGGCCCCTGAGCTGGAATTTTAGCTATGCTGCTTGGAACAACTGCTTCTCCCCCAAGCAAATTTAAGTTTTTAATAAAAGGATTTATAGATTTATAAAAATTCTTTGTAACATCTTCTCCGTTGATATTAGTTAAGATAATAGGTGCTGAATTAATACCAGCCAAGGAAGAACAAGAAAGTGCATCAGGAAAATTTTCTCCTGTAGTAATAAAAACATTACTTACATTCAATACATCGCTAAAGGAATTTATTATTTCCACATTTGTTTCATATCTGTTTTTACCATATATCCTAGTACAATTAGGCAGCTGATTATATACATTATCACTAATTAGAGCTGGTCCACCAATTATATATGACTTTTTTATACTATTATTAGCTAAATAATTCATGAATTCAATGCTAATGCTATCCTTTTTTGTAAGTATAATGGGACATCCTTTTTTAGCAGCAACTGATGCTACAGACAATGAATCTGGGAAATTGTCTCCTACAGTAACAAAAATCTCTTTAGGATTATCTATAAGCTTTGCCACCTGAATAGAAGTTTCATATCTATTGTTGCCAGCAACGCGAATAGTATTTATATTCATTTTGCGAATTTCATTTTCTATTGCTGTAGATACTACACCTTGTCCACCTATTATATATACATTTTTAGGTCTAAGCCTAGTAATTTCATTTTTAGTAGGACTATTTAAAGTATTCTTATTAGTTAATAGTATTGGTGCATCTAGCTTTGCTGCTAAAGGTGCAGCACATAGGGAATCTGGAAAGTCTTCTCCTGTAGCTAAAATTACATTGTCTGAAGTATTGCTCCACCCATATTTACTTATTATGCTTGAAGTTTCATATCTATTTGCTCCTGCTAGTCTATTAATAGATAGATTGTTTTGAACTGTATCTGCAGATACCTTCCCTGTAAAGGAGGCAGAAATCAAAACTGAACTAATCAAAATCATAATACTATTATTAAATAAAACCTTTTTTATATTCATTTTGCCCATCCCTCTATAATTAGCCCCCTAGGTTACTTTATTGTAACTACTATAGTGTACTTTTTTACACTTCCAGATTTATCAGTTAATGTTAACACTGAACCATTTAATAATGTTTGTAGATTTGAAGCTAAGATTCCATCTGCTGGATTATAACCAGCAGAAGTCACAGCATCAAATATTAATTTCCCGAAGTCATCACTTACTTTTATATTAGAAACTGTTTTATTTACATAAGGAGAAATTAATGATGCATAGCTTAAATCTTGAGATACAACAGCGCTTCCAGTATCAAACTTCTGCAATGATGAAGGAATTGTAAACAGCAAGGAACCAATACTTGGATTAGCTGAAGGCTCTTTAATTACTGCATTTACAGTTACATTACTAGCTGTATCCTTAAGTGTTATTGACTTTAGCACTGGGGCAACTGCCTTACTCACTAATAAGTCAACAATTGATTGAGGAACCACTGCTGTACCCCCAAGCGCTACAACCTTTGTATTACCCATAAGTCTTGGGTAAATAAAGTTACCAATAATATTAGGTATAGATTTGTACACTAAGATCATAGGTGAAGCCGTCCTTGCAGCTGCAACTGAACCAGATAATGCATCAGCAAACTCATCATGATTAGTTCCATCTGCTACTGTTACATAAATATTACTGTAATTAAGTATTTTATCAAATTGGTTTAACACTTCTGCATTAGTGCCATATCTGTCGGCTCCTCCGAGTCTTATTGGATTTGGCAGCAGCCTTTTTACTGCATCACTAACTACACCTGGTCCACCAACCACATAGGAATTAGTTATTGAATTAGCACTTAAAAATTGAACTATTTGACTAGATAAACTATCTGTCTTTGTAAGTAGTATAGGCATGCCTAAATTTGCTGCTATTGGAGAAATTGATAGTGCGTCAGGAAAATTAAGACCTGTTGCCACAGTTACCTTTGTGATGCTTCCTAACTTCGCCTTTAGCTCTCCAGCTACCTTTTCTGAGGTTTCATATCTATCGCTTCCACTTATGCGATTAACATTTATATTAAGTCCAGTTATCTGATTTTTCACATTATCAGATACAGCACCAGTTCCTCCAACTATAAATACTTTTTTTACCTGTAAATTATTAAGTAGTGCAACAACATCAGAATCTAATTTACCAGGTGTTGTTAATAATATGGGCGCATTGTAAGCCTTTGCTAAAGGACCAGCACAAAGTGCATCAGCAAAGTCATCTCCTCTTGCTATAACAGCATAGTCAGAAGTTGTCCAATTTGCTTTTGCCACCGCTATGGCTGTGTGATATCTGTCAGCACCAAAAAGTCTTGTGTATTGAGATGTGTCTGCAGCAATAACTTTGTTTGCTGAAACCATTGAATTTAGAATTATACAGCTTATAGCAGCCGCAATTAATTTCTTACTTCTTTTCATCTATTTCAACCTTCTTTCAGTTTAACTATTTTTGCACTACCATATTATATCATATTATTTAGCTATTGTTAAATTTTAGTATATCCTTGTTTATAAATTATTAAAATGTAATTAACATTTAGTATTTATTATTGTCACACTACTGTCATAATAAGAAGATAATATATAAACATAGCAAGATAAGAGTTACCCCTCATAAATTAATATAAAATATAAGTAGAGCAGTTGAAAAGCCCCCTTTTCAACTGCTCTACTATATTTACTATTCTTTAACTTGGAAGTTTAACATAATTAATATCTCTTTGTGGAAACATTGAATCACACATAGTTTCTTAAAAAAGCAGCTTCACATATACATGCGAAGCTGTTTTAAAATTTAAATTAGAAATTAATTTCTGCTAACCAGCGTTAATTTCGTCGAGAGTTTGGCCTTTAGTTTCAACCCCAAATAGGGCAACCACTACTGCTACTAATGCGAACACCACTGTTAGCATAATGAAGACATAAGTAAAACCTGCCTGTTTGCCTTTAGTCTCGTAGACCAGTCCAACAATATAAGGAGCGGCAATAGCGCCAATACGTCCAACAGCCGCTGCCCAACCGGCTCCACTGCCCCTAGCTCTTGTAGGATAAACTTCCGGAGTATAGGCGTACACTGCTCCCCAGGCTCCAAGGCTGAAAAAGTAAAGCAGGCAGCCATAAACAAGTACCAAAGCTGCTGAGGACCCTTGACCAAATAGATATGCCGCTACAGCTGTGCCAGCAAGGTAGATTACTAGGACCGACTTACGGCCAATCCTTTCAATTAGATAAGCTGCACTGTAATATCCGGGTAATTGTGCAATGCTCATGATTAGTGTAAACTCAAAACCCTTGACTAAGCTTAAGCCTTTGCCTACAAGAAGTGTAGGGGTCCATAAAACAAACCCGTAATAACCAAAATTAATGCCTAACCATAGAACCCACAGCACAAAGGTACGTCTAACATAAGCCCTTGACCATAAATCTAAAATACTTATGCTGTTTCCTTTCTTTCCTTCAGGTGCATTGACAAAGGTTACTTTTTCACTTTTTACTCCAGCCTGTTGTTCCATCCTGCTTACAATTTCATCTGCTTCTTTAAGGCATCCCTTTTGCTCCAAGTATCGCGGAGACTCAGGAATATTTCTTCTCAGATAAGCGGCGTAAAGAGCAGGTATTCCACCTAGGAAAAATCCAACACGCCATCCATAAATCGGAATTAAAAGGTAGGCGATTAAAGCAGCAACTATCCATCCCCATGCCCAGAAGCTCTCTAGCAGAACAACCATCCTGCCTCGGTCCTTGGCAGGCGAGAATTCACTGACCAAGGTAGATGCTGCCGGTAGTTCCCCTCCAAGACCCAATCCGGTTAAAAATCTAAATAGCAATAAAATAGTAAAGTTAGGCGCGAAGCCGGACATAGCACTTGCCAATCCATATAACACAAGTGTCACGGTAACCACTGTTTTTCTACCATATTTATCTGCAACCATACCTGCAATGGCGGCGCCAACCGCCATACCAACCGCTGAAGCGCTGCCCAATAAGCCTAAATCAGCTGGAGTAAGCCTCCAGGACTTTCCTATAGCAGCCATAACACCTGAGACCATCCCTTGGTCCATAGCATCGAACATCCATCCGATACCTGCCAAAAATAAAACCTTCCAAAGCATGGGGGTAACCGGCAATTTTTCAATTCTTTGAGAAATGCTACTCATTAATATTCACCTCTAATAATATAAATAGTACAAAACTTTCATTTTTAAGCTGTTGCAGCAGCTTATTGAGAATCAATATTTTCGACAATATTATATAAACAATATCGCTTGTACAAATATATTATAGTGTATATACACGTGTTAATACAAGTGTATTGTCAAATTTTTAGGGAATAATTAATTATATTATCTGTTTCTGTACAGATATTAATTAAATGAATCATAAGGTTTACATTACTAATAATTGCTCTTAATAGCCTGTGAAAGAGCAAAAGCCATATTAAGGTAAAGTAAAACCAAGCTATATTGTAGATTATATTGTTTTACATATTTTTCAAATACCTCAAATAGTATTATAATAAAGCTAATGGATTACTAAACTGTATAAAGTGAAACAGGTTTAGAAATAATCAAGTTAATTTTGGAGTTTAGGATGTTTCTTTTAAAAGCTGGAGGTGAGTTTTACGAGAAGCAGTGAATTTAATATAATAATGAGGGATGGACACGAAAGTCATGTCTACAAGTGGGAACCGGAAGAGGATATAAAAGTATTAGGAGTAATTCAGCTAGTACATGGTTCTTGCGAACATGCTAAAAGGTATATTAATTTTGCACAATTTTTGACTGACAAAGGCTATGTGGCCTATGCAAATGATCTAAGAGGACACGGTTTATCTGTTAAAAGCAATGATGACTTAGGATATTTTGCCGAAAAAAATGGATGGAATATTCTTGTAGAGGATTTGCATGAGCTAACAAAATTTATAGAAAAAGAGCAGGAGACCCTAAGAATTTTTATTTTAGGTCATAGTATGGGTTCCTTTCTAGTTAGACATTATGCAATACAATATGGTACTGAAATTAATGGATTAATAGCAATTGGAACAGCACATAATCCCAGATTAATGCTGAAGTTCGGAAAATTTTTAGCGGAAAGAAGTATAGAAAAAAATGGAGGAAAATATAGAAATCATACATTAAATAGGTTATCCTATGATTCTTTCTGTAATCAATTTAAGCCTATAAGAACCAAACAGGACTGGCTTTCTAGAGACGAAAAAGTAGTTGATAGGTTTATAGCTGATGAAAAGTGCGGCTTTGTGTTTACATCTTGTGCCTTTAGAGATATGTTTGATGGTCTTCTTTTTATTACTGATAAAAAGAACATTATAAAAACCCCGAAAGATCTACCTATTCTTCTCATATCAGGAGATAAAGACCCTGTAGGGAGCAATGGTAAAATGGTTAATAAAGCCTATAAGGAATATAAGAAAGCTGACATAAATAACATACAGATGAAGCTTTATAAAGATATGAGGCATGAAATTTTAAATGAAATCGGAAAAGAAGAAGTGTATGAAGACATTATAAAATGGATTAACAATATTTTTTTCTAATAGCACCTTTTTAACATCTCTAGTATTAAAATTTGCGCATCAGATTAACCTTTCCTTTTGAGCAGAACCATTATAATAAAGGGTAATAAATCATCTATTTTGATTTATTGCCCTTTTGTAATTGTCAGAAAGAAAGCACCAATAATTAATCCAATAGAAATGGCTATTATAGAAATAATGATAGTTTTCTTACTATAAATTTTTTTTCATATCAATTATGGCCCAAATATTAGGTTATATAAATATGCTATCAGCAAGTTTCCATATAATTCAATATATTATATAAAAATAATAAGTACTAAAATGAATAACTGTATATTTAACTCAATTCAAAGGTAAAGTATAAGTGTTATTTATTAAACAGTATGGGTAGTATGAATCGATGGAGGGCATTGATATGACCAATGAGGAAGCAAGAAGCTTTAAGAATATAATAAATGGTTATAATGATGTGGATTATTTATTTTCAACAATAATATGTAGTGCTGCCCCAACCTTAGCAAAAGAGAAAGTATCTTCTTTGCTTAATTTCAGTAATAATAATCATAATCTACAAAACACATGGAAAGCTTATAAAGGATATATAAAAGATATACTTAATATTGACTTTTGTGAGTTAAAAAAGGGTCAAGAAAATACTATTGTGTTATTTTATAATAAAGAGAAATTAGAAACAGTAATAAAAGATAAAAGAAATAGTGAATTCCTCACCAAGTTTGGCTACTGTAAAGAGCTAAGTATTGAACAATGTTTCTCACATCTATCTACGCGGTTTAAAAGTACTTTTCCTCACGAAATAGGTATTTTCCTAGGATATCCGGTAAAAGATGTAGCCTTCTTTATTGAGCATCCTAATAAGAGGTGTAAGATGGTTGGATACTGGAAGGTATATGATAATGTAGAAGAGGCAAAAGAAATATTCCACAAATATGATGAAATAAGAAATAATAATATAAGAATGATGTTGAATGGGTTAAAACCTTTGGATATTATAGAAGAATTGTAAGTTTAATAAAACTTATAACTCTACAAAAAAAGAAGCACTTCAAAATGCTTCTTAATGCTTATGTAATCTTTAGCTAAACTATTTGCGGTATTTTAATTTTCCATTTAGTTTAAAATCAAAGTTACATTGTTATCCTTAGGGGGTGAATCCTTCCATAATCCATTAACTACATATTTTTCTTGTGAATATATAATTCTGCTCCAAAGGCTCAATTTATTTACATCAAAATCAGGTCGATCTTTTATATTTTCATCACCCTTATAATGTTCTACAAAACCAGCGCTTACATAATTAGCTATTGTCTTTGCATCCTTTTCAGATACGTAATACTTCCTTAAGGTTTTATAGGCCTCTGCCTCTACAGTATTAAATACAAATTCATTGGCATCCTTAGCAAAGTTAGTATTTGGGTGCAGCTTATCTACTAAAAAGTCTGAATTTATTTCTATCTTATTACCATCAAGAGCACAATAACGAACAGCGCATGGGGCAGTTATTAAGGAACCTGTCTCAACATCATAAAGGGAACCACCATTATCGAAGCTCGCAAGTGCTATATCTTGAGCATGGTAATGACCGGTAAAGGCAAGTCTAACACCATAGGATGCTAAAAGCTTACCTACATATTTATAATCCTGCAGGAGATAATCTGGGTGAAGCTTACTTTGACCTTCCCAATGTTCTACCAATCCATGATGACCTAATATTATAACAGCTTTATTATTTTCATTTGCCTTCTTAAGTATATTTGTAAGCCAATTTTCTTCTTCTTGAGACAACTTACCACTTACTATTTCTTCTTCGCCAGGCTTGTTTTCCTCATAACGGCAAGTATCAAGTGCTACTATCCATAGGTTATTAACCGGCTCAGCCACATAGCTTAAAGAATTAGTATCCCTATAGACTGCACTTACATAACCACAATCCTTATAAATATCTGCAAATTGAGAGGCAGTAATGTCTGGTACTTTACTTGATTTATCTCCTTCGTATTTATAAGAAAGTGGGTTATTAACATCGTGGTTTCCTGGTACAACATAAACCTTTATGCCACTTTGGGTAAGCCTTGAAAGAGACTTTGCAACGTCCTGATGGCAAACCAATTCACCATCCTTTGTTAAATCTCCTGATACTAATAGGAATTTCACATTTGATTTTATAATGTTATCTATTGCTAGATTCAGCAAATCAGCACTATCCTTTAATAATTTCCTATCTGCTTTTAAAACATTTTCAAAGGCAGTACCAGATGTACCTAATGCATTCTCATAATAATGTAAATCGCTTATAACAGCAAATTTAGCATTAGGATATGCCACCGTATTTACTTTATTTGACTGGTTAAATGTATATTGCAGCTTTGGCTTAGCTTTAATATAGCCAGATATAGCTGAAAATAAAAATACAATGATTATTGCTAGTATGGGCATTGCTATAAGTAAGTTTCTAAGCCTATGACTTTTTTTCATAATACTTCCCCCATTATGGTATTTTCCAGTTTGATTTCGCTTTTGACATACATGTAAAATAGGATTTCCAGATAGTTAATTAGTCTTACATTTATACCTATTCTATTCGCCTTTTTGGAGGTAAATACCTGCACAAATATTTATAATATAGAAAAAAAGCCAGCCAAGGTGAACAAAATCACACCTAGGCTGACGGATTTTCTGCCCGTTTATCTTGTCATGCCGCTGCTTGGAACATATGCTCCGCCAAGCAGGTTGGAGAAGATAAAGTTGCTGATGAAAGCATATTCATCACGCTGATGAACTTTATTTGTTAGGGTGTTGGCGAAGAGGGCTACGTTAATTTGTTTTCCGTTTTTGTCTAGTCCATTATAAGAGAATCCTTGAATAGATCCGTTCAAGAAATTTTTAAAATTTACATCACTGCTACGGAGGAAGCCTTCTGTCGGAGTTTTAGTTGCATCAACACTAACAAGGATTTCAGCACCGCTTGGTACTGATGGATAGTATCCAGCACCATAGCCGTACATTACGTCGTCTTTCTCATTAATGTAGCTAGCAGTGATGAGGTTGTTTGTAGGGTAGGTCACATAAGGAAGCGCATCCATAGAGCCACCACCCACAGCACTGCGTGTAATGTTATTAAACAGCTTATCCAGGTCTGATTTACCTCCACCTGCAGAGCTATATCCGATATAAGGAACATCTTTCTCAACTGCAGCTAAACCATCATTATCTAGTGCATTGGCGCCAATAACCACATCTGCTTTGGTAGCATCGATAGTAGTGTTGAAGTTCAAAAGATCCATGGCCTGACGATCATAATTGTAGTTGTAGTTATTGAGAATAGCAGTGTTTACATAACCTGTAGTAGATTGAGACGGCTTACCAGCAATATAAATAGCGGGGGCCTTTTTAATAATACTAGCAGTAGGATAATTTTCAGATATACCGGTACCAGTTAGGATAAAGTTATTGCAGACTGTCTTCCAATCAGCATATGAGCAGATGAAATCATCCTTGTATGTGCCATCGGTAATCATACCAACGGTTTTTCCAGCCTTAAGCAGAGCATTTACTGCAAAGGTTGAATCCTCAGAAGCGTTGGAGATGATGACCTGTGCACCAGTAGGACCTGAGAAGTCAGATTTTACGGTAGATAGATATTTAATGCAATCTTCGTAGCTTAACATATTGCCTGAGACTTTAGCGATGGCTTGATATGCGGCCGGTTCTGCGCAGGTTGTCATATCAAAACCGCGTGTTTCATTGAATGTGGTAATGCCTTCAGAATAAAGTGCGGACCAGTTGTTGATGAAGGTACCGTCGTATAAAGCCCCATTTGCAACAGAGCGAGTGGCTTGATACATGCTGACGATCATAGTACCAATTGGATAGGTCACTCCTTTAAAGGTAAAGGCTTTTTTGGTCAGCTGAACTTTTACATAGTTGCGAGTGAGCCACTTCATCATATCATTGGCAGCCTGAAGATTTGTCTGATGAGCTGCATCTAGAGGTATTATGTAGCATTCTGGATAGAAGTTGCCGTTTTCGCCAGGTCCAGTGTATTCGGGCCTGAAAAGTTTAGCGTCTGCACCCTCTATGTCATTTTGGTCGCTAAACCACTGACCCACCAGATTGTAGGAGTCGGAGTTGTAATTGGTAACACCACGTTTAAAGTACTCAACCTGGGCTTTCAGATAATCTAATTTATTATTGGCAACATAGACTGACTGTCCAAGCCCACCATAAGCAAGACCTTTTGTTACCTGATCGTTGTAGGCAGGGCACTCTACGGTGTATGCTACAGTGCCGTGGAGCATAGCAAACTGTGGTGTATAGGAGGTGGACATATCATCCCAAGGACTAGTCCAGTAAGTTTCGGGTGATCCGTTGGATGTTGTATTTCCGGTGTATTGCAGATAGTCGCGCTCAGGCATTACATAGCTATTATAACCGGCGTTGTTAGCAACCGCCGCAACTCCGAAGGCTTCACCGCCTTTTACCAAATGCTGAGCCAAAAGATCATATTCGAAATTGGGCTCATGTGGAGGACTACATGGCTCTACCTGAAAAGCTGTAATTCTGCCGTGAAGCTCGGTGAGGCTTACAGGATTATATTTGCCGATGAGTCGCTGCATGTTCTGGGTTTCGTTTTGTGTTTGGAAAGAGTTGTCTCGGTTGAGATCCAATCCTCCGGAAGAAACGCGGCTCATATAAATACGTCCCTCCACATTTTCTTCTGGAACGAGAACGAAGAACACGTCGTTCAGTAGGCTCGATACGTTTACATCATTGGTCTTCTGGTTGTAATATTTGCTTAAGTCTACCAGACCGGAAGTGCGGTTTGGAGCATACTTTGATCCAGATATATCACTTAAGAAGCCTAAGTAGGTGGCTGAGTTTTTAACTAAGTCTGGGATAGCAAGCTTGGTGCTAGCCATTTCGCTATTGAGCTCTGTCTGGCCTGCATCAGTAAAACTGGTCAATATATTGTAATCAATGGTCTTTTGCGTGAGCAGCATCTGAGAGAATTTTAGGATAGAATCGGCTGCAGGAGCTTCATTTGAATGGATATTTGAGAACATAACTGGCACTTGAATGTCATTGAGTTTGCCCTTTTTAATATCATCCATTACCTTAGCAGGATCATTTTCAGCCTGATCGCAAAGTTTCAGCCAATTATTCACAGTCTTTTCATCTTTAGCGACGATGAGATAAGGCATATCATAGCCGGCTTCGGTGACGCCCATTGAGTAGCGCTTTGCAAAATAAGAAGTTTTAGTGGCAGCCAGGGTATCAATACTATCATAGATTTCACCCATAGTATGAAAATCATCATAAGGATAAATCTTAGCTGCAGCAGAGCCTAAGACGGTTCCATTGTTAACAGCGGCAAGACTGTACCAACCAATGTAATCCATTGTGTTGGTTGCAGAGCCATGTGGAACACTGCCATCAGAGTAGAATTTATTGGTACTGAAGTTCAGGTCAAGATAGACTTTGTTTCCATCCTGAACCACGTTGGTTTTGACATTGATAAACCAGGGTAAAGGGGTTTTATCAGTGGTCTTCCAAATAGTATTACTAAGATCAGACACGAGATCTCCGCCTTTTTTATAGTTAGGATAGAGATCCGTACTCAAATATGGCGCGGTACGGCTAAGAGTCCATTTGAAGGTGCCGGAGTTGACAGCGGCCTCTGCATCTGAAAATGACATGGAAACTGGGATCTTTGCTTCAAAGTTGCGGGTTTCTGTCATAGATATCCAGTCTTGTCCTGTTCCAAGGTTGTCCAATGTTGATCCGGTCGTCACTACTGGTGGACCTCCCAGCTTCAGAGATGGCAATTCACTGACAGGCTTGGTGTAATCCACATCATGTGCACTCACTAGAGATGTTCCCATGGAAATCAACATTGCCAAAGTAACAGCAAAAGCCAGCCAACTGTGCATAAATTTAGTTTTCTTGCTTTTCATTAATTTTATCGCTCCTCTCTTTTCCCATGTAATGGAATTCTTATCAGAAATAATATATTCAGCTTTCCACACATTTACAACAAAAAGAGGAGTACAAAATAAACTTGATTTAGCCACAAAATACCACCTTTATACACAAAACAATAAATGTGTTGATTTACAATTAATTATATTGCACCTGACTCCCTTAAATCTGATAAAAGAGGCTTATGATCAGCTCTTGTTTCTGGTGCACGAGAGAGCTGGGATAAGGAAGTTACTGTTATATCCAGTTCCTTTAGCCATAAGCTTTAGGCTTCATATAAATCAAAAAACAAAAAATCCGATAGCATTATTACTATCGGACTTTACATATTTGCCCAGGGGTCTGACCCCCTTCACGAGGAGGCTTGACGATGAGCTTGCTCTTACTTAAGCACTACAAGTACATCATCAGCAGAAACATTTGCACCCTTGGAAACCTTGATTTCAGCTACAATACCATCTACATGGGCTGTAACTTCGTTTTCCATCTTCATAGCTTCTAGCACTAGAAGAGTATCTCCTATCTGAACGGCTGAGCCTACGTTTACTTTTATATCAATTATTGTGCCTGCCATAGGAGCCTTTACAACTTCTTTACCTTCCACTGGACTTACCTCAACTACTTGTTCTGATACTTCAACCATATTAGGAGCCACAGTGGTTGCTGCAGCTTGTATGTTAGCTGGGTTTTTGTTTTCTACAGCTTCACCTGTCATTTCGGTTGTGCTGACAATGGCAGCTTCTCCCTTTTCAACCTCAACTTCATAACTTTTGTTATTTATAGTAACACAATATTTCATTAAATATTTCCTCCTTACATGTTACCCGTTAAAGTCCATTTAGGACTTTAAAATTGTCAATCAAGAGCCTTTATGGATTTGAAGTTAAGCTCTTTGGGGTTTGTTTTTAAATGATCACAAACAATTGCAATAGCAAGTGCCGCTGTACTTTCATCAACGCTTATTAGCTTCAATTCTCTATTTGCTATTCCCAAAGGTTTTTTATTTATATCAATAACATTTGAAGCATCAAATTCAGTTAAAGAATGAACATTATACCTGGCCATAATTGTGTTTTGTTCATCCCTTTCTTTAAAATATTTTTCTGCAATTTGAGGAAATAGAATATATGAAATAACATCTTCATCGCTCATAAATGGATTATTTATCCTATATTTTGTAATTTCAAATGTTGGCCTTAAGGTATCTGCGAACCTATTTGTAATGGGCTTTTCGTCACCCAAAATTTTCTTTACAAGTCTAGCATTAAGCTCACCAGGTGCCTTTCCATATTCTCCTCTTAAATAGGACTTAACCTCGCTTGTAACTCTTTTATGTCTTTCTCCCAGTATAACATTTATTGTAGCCTGCACCCCAACCATCTGGCTCATTGGAGTTACAAGTGGCGGATAACCTAAATCCTTTCTAACCTTTGGCACCTCAGCTAAAACTTCCTCAAGACGATGTGCTGCATTTTGGGCTTTTAGCTGGGAAATAAGATTTGAAAGCATTCCACCAGGCAGCTGATACACTAGTGCATCAGTTTCTGTACCTAAAACATATGGGTCAAGTTCTCCACTATCATTAAATTTAGCCTTAACAGGTCTGAAAAAGTCATTCACATTTTTCAGAATATCTGCTTTTAATCCAGTAGTGTATCCCAATTGATTTAAGGCATAATTCATAGTTTCTGTAGCTGGCTGAGAAGTTCCCCCAGAAAAAGTTGAAATTGAAGTATCTATCCCATCACAACCTGCTTCAATTGCTTTAAGATAGGTAAGTGGAGCTAGCCCTGTGGTTGAATGAGTATGTAGATGTATAGGGATGTTCACTTCCTGCTTTAAATATTTTACAAGGTCATAAGCCTCCTGAGGTCCCATAATTCCAGCCATATCCTTTATGCAAATTGAGTTTACTCCCATTTTCTCAAGCTCTTTTCCAAGCTCAACATACTTTTCTAAATTATGAATGGGACTTGTTGTATACACGATGCACCCCTGAGCATGGCCCCCACATAAAATCGTCTCTTTAACAGCCACTTCTATGTTTCTATAATCATTAAGAGCGTCAAATATTCTAATGATATCAACACCATTGCCTATAGCAAGCTTTATAAATTTTCTCACCACATCATCGGAGTAATGCTTATAGCCAAGAAGATTTTGTCCTCTTAGAAGCATTTGAATCTTTGTATGCTTCAACTTGGATTTCATAATTCTAAGTCTTTCCCAAGGATTTTCGTTTAAAAACCTTAGACAGGCATCAAAGGTTGCTCCACCCCAGCATTCAATGGAATAGTAGCCAGCTTTGTCAGCTGCCTCAAGTATTGCTTCAAAATCATCTAAATGCATTCTTGTAGCAACAAGGGACTGCTGTCCATCCCTTAGTACAGTCTCTGTAATATTTACCTTCACAGTATTTCAACTCCTATATAAACAATATGAAAACTTAATTAGTAAAACCTACTCAATATACTCCCCAATTTCTCTTAGCTTGCTATATCTTTCATCAACCAGCTTATCCATGTCCTTATTAAGTAGTTCAAGAAGATTTTTATATATTGTAGCCTTAACATTGTTAACAGTACAATTCACATCATTGTGAGCTCCACCAAGAGGTTCATCAATAATGCCATCAATGACTTTAAGTGCCTTTAAATCCTTGGCAGTAAGCTTTAGTATTCTTGATGCTTCATCAGCTTTTGAGGAATCCTTCATTAATATTGAAGCACACCCTTCTGGTGAAATAACTGAGTATATGGAATTTTCAAGCATAAAAACTTTATCTGCAACGCCAAGAGCAAGTGCACCTCCACTGCCGCCTTCACCAATAACAACAGAAATAATTGGAGTTTTCAAATCTGACAACTCAAGTAAATTCTTGGCAATTGCTTCACCCTGACCTCTTTCCTCAGCTCCTATTCCGCAGTATGCTCCCTGAGTATCTATAAGGCAAATTATAGGTCTATTAAACTTTTCTGCCTCTTTCATAAGTCTTAGAGCCTTTCTATAACCTTCAGGATATGGGCTGCCAAAACTCCTCTTAAGATTTTCTTCTATGGTTTTACCCTTAGCATGGCTAATTATGGTTACAGGAATACCATTAAAATAACCGATTCCTCCAACAATAGCTTCATCGTCCTTATAGTATCTATCTCCATGAAGCTCAACAAATCCATCAATTAATTCCTCTATATAATCCTTATAATTGGGCCTGTTTTTGTTTCGAGCAATCTTCACTATTTCCCATGGGTCTAAGTTTTTATCACATAAGCTAGGCTCCTCATTTGAGCCTTCTTCAATTAGAACTAATGACTTTTCTATATTAACCTCACTTAATCTACCGTGAATTTCAATTAAGTGAGAAAGTGTAGCCTTCATGTCTCTTCTATGTACAATCATATCTACAAAACCGTGTTCCAGCATGAATTCCGAGCTTTGGAAATCACTAGGTAGCTTCTGCTTAATGGTTTGTTCAATTACTCTTTTGCCTGCAAATCCTATTGTAGCCTTTGGCTCAGCAATAATTATATCTCCAAGTGAAGCGAAACTTGCAGTTACCCCCCCTGTTGTTGGATCCGTAATTACTGTAATGTACAAAAGCCCTGCATTACTGTGTCTTTTCACTGCTGCTGATACCTTGGCCATCTGCATTAAAGAAAGAATTCCTTCCTGCATTCTGGCTCCACCTGACACTGTAAATATAATCGCTGGCAGTTTCAAGGCTGTTGCTTTCTCAAGCATTCTTGCAAGCTTTTCTCCAACAACACTTCCCATGGAGCCCATAATAAATTTAGAATCCATAACACCAAAGCATGTTTTATTACCATTAATACTACCAATGCCCGTAATTACAGCTTCATTTATTTTAAGCTTATTTATTAATTCTCCTGTTTTTTCGGAGTATTTCGGATAATCAAGAGGATTTGAACTTTTCATATTTTCATTCAAATACTCAATTGAATCTTGGTCAAATATGAATTCAATTCTTTTCCTGCTATTTATCCTCATATGGTGATTACAATTAAAACATACCTGTAATTCATCATCCATCTCTGCTTTTATAAGTACTTCCCCACATTCAGGGCATTTTATAAATAAATCACTTTCCATTTTAATTTCCTGAATATGATATTTAACACTTTCCTTTACATCTTTAGTGGTCTCTATTTCTTTACTAATATTTCTTAAAGCTGAATTATCTATTTTATCAAGCATATTTACCAGCATATCTATTCCCCTACTTTTAAATTTATTAAAAAGTATTTACTGTTTAAAATACTTTTTACTACATTAAAATACTAAAATACTTTGATAATCAAAGTATTTTAACAAACCTCGCTTATTATATCATAGCATAATTCGGATAAAAAACAACATATTTATTGGGAACTTTCAGATATTTGACTATTAAAAATCACTTTGTAAAGAAAATGCAATATTTATTTAACAAATTTTTAATTACAAAATCTATAAGCTTTGGAGTATTTTCACCATAGTATTTAACATTTGGTTTCCAATTTATTTCACCAAAATTCATAGAAGTCATGCTACTATATTTTTCATAGCTTGATTTCATATCTGTATTACTTCTAACAAATTTGATTTTCTTAACATAAGATATGTTGAGGTGGCATATCGTGAAGAATTTCATATGCAAATGCATTAAATTTGTATTTGGTAGAATAGAAATCAAGCAGTACGGAAGTTAAAAATCCCCGCAAAAAATGGAAAGATCCCATTGCAAGCACCCCTTGAAAATAATATCCTTTTTAGTGACCAAACTGAAAAGGAGAATAAGGAGATGCTGACAATGGAACAAATATATCGTATCAGAAACTTAAGAAAATTTGAAGGGAAAAGCTTAAGAAAAATAGTGGAAATAACAGGATTTGATTTTACAACTGTAAAAAAGTATGTGGATAAAGAAAACTATAATTTGGAGTTACACCCGAAGCAGCAAAGAAGCGGAAAATTATCACCATACAGGAAAATCGTAACCAAATGGTGTTACTGGCAAGTACCTTTGGAGAAATTTCGGCAAATAATTTTACTGAAGTTTTTCCTTTTTTATTTCCTAAAATATAGATTGTCTATGTTCAAGTCTATAACTTTTACCTGTCATATTAAAAAGTTCACACTTATGCACAAGTCTATCAAGAACTGTGTTGTTAAGGCATCATCTCCAAGCAGTTCGGTCCAGTCTTCAAAGCCTTTATTAGAAGTGATTATTATTGAAGCCTGTTCATGAAGAGCAGATATTAACTGAAAGAACATATTGGCTTCTTCTTTAGTTATAGGCAGGTATCCTAATTCATCAATAATGACGAGGCTTGAAGAGAGTATACTATTAACCTTACCTTTGCTTTTCCTTGATATATCTTCAGTTCTAAGTATATGCATAAGATTGTCCATAGAAACAAAACTAACTTTATACCCAGCCTTAACGGCTTTTAAGCCCATTGCGATAGCAAGATGAGTTTTGCCCACACCTGGAGGACCAAGGAAGATAAGATTGAACATCCTATCTATCCATTCCAGTTTAATAAGTCTATTCACCTGTTTAGAAGTTATTGATTTCTGGAAATTGAAATCAAATTCCTCTAAGTGCTTAATCATAGGAAAGCCTGCATTTTTAAGCAGCCTTTCTTGTGCCCTTACGTCTTTTAGATTTATCTCATTTTTGAGTATATCCAGGAGCAAATCTTGATAAGATAAATCCTTAGAGTCAGCATTTTCAATAATCTTTGCTGCATTAGCATTTAGATAGTTAAGTTTAAGAGTTTTTGAATAATCCTTTATTAATTCTAGTTTTTCCATGTTGTTTTATCCTCCTTCAAAGCATTTGTATACTCGCTAATAGCTCTAATTTCTGTTTTTATACCCTTGCACTTTGAGGGGATAGAGGCATTATTCAAAACAATTTTGTTGCTTGTCTTCTGGCTGTTTTCAATGTTTAAATGTTCAAGAGTATCTTTAAACATTCCAGCGCTCCAAAGCCTTCGGCTTACACAATATTCTATGGCTTTATCTATAATATTGATATCGTAGTTAGGAGCAGCCTTAACAATAACTCCTAGTTGGTCTTTAACATATCTTGCTCTTTCTTTTCTTATGTTATCTAAAAGAATTTTGGCACTATCTGTACCACCCAGCACGATGAGTGCTTTAGAGTACATCTCTTCAGCAGATTTGCTTATATGTCTTTCTGGATGATTAAGTTTAACTAGTTCTTCTCTTTTTGTGCTTATAGGATGGTGTGCTATAATTTCTCCAGTATCTAAATCTACTATATCTATTGAATTATCCTTGACTACTAGTTTGACTTGCTTTCCAGGCTCATAAGTACCTTTTGGAACTTGATATCTATTCTGTTTATAGAAAACAATATTGTTTTTTCTTACGTTATAGTTTAAACTAGTGTCATTGAATTTTTTATTAATTGATTGAGGTACTGGTTGTAAGTGTTGACTCTCCAAAGCAAACACTTCTACTGGTGCCTTTTTCGTTATATCATGTATCTTGGCATTTCCAGTCCTCTCAAGCCACTTTAGGCAATCCTCGTTAAAGGAATCTATATTTACAAATTTTCTATGTATAGCAAAGTTATATTTAACAAATTTAACTACTGCTTCAATTTTTCCTTTGCTTTCTGGGTCATATGCTCGGCAGAGCCTAGCCTTAAAATGCATTAGATTAATATAATTTTGAAATTCTTCAGTATATACAACATCACCGAAGTTCTCATCAACAGCAAGAACTCTGTCTTGATCATATACTATCTCTTTTGGCATGCCTCCAAAATATTCAAATGCTCTATCGTGAGCCTCTATAAAAGTTGCTGTGGTAAACGGCTTATCCAGCCAATATACATACTTAAATCTTGAATGAGATAGTACCATAGCAAAACAATAAAGCTTTACTCTTGAGCCGTCAGGCTTATGAAGCCAAGACTGTCCGAAATCCACTTGTGCTTAATAGCCCATAGGTATCAATGTACTGCCTATCTTGAGCAGCCTTCGGCAGATTATAGTCCTTTCGCAACTTCTCAACATACCACCTCAAAGTCCTATCTTTAAAATCTAACTGTCCATATTTTTCTTTTAACCAATCGGATATTTGAGCAGTTGATATGTCGTTAAATTCTCTTATCCATGAAAGTATATCATTCCTATACTTGTCTATCTTCTTTGCTCTCGATTTTGATTCTTCTATTAGTTTTGAATATTCCTCTGGTGTCATATCCCAATACTTTGTTACTGTCTTATAGTTTATATTCATTGCTCTTTCTACTTGAGCCTTGTTCAATCCTTTCCTTTTGAGTTCCTTTATTTCTGCAAACACTTTCCATCCCTTCATTCTGCATTCCCCCTCTGATGAATAACTCTGTTATTTTATCAGAGATGGGATTATTATTAAACTAGTTGGGAATTTTTCTCCCTTTTTGTTTGCCGAAATTTCTCCATTTTATTTTACCATTTACACGCGGGTTCTTGCGAGGGAGCCAGCGATCGAGCTTGCTTACTTGATGGCTATGGGAGTGTTAGAAGTCCGAAGGTTTATTTTTCCATTTTTGGGATTTATATCAACTAATGGTAAATTAACTCGCTAACAAAATGCTCTGAAGTTGTACACTTTAATAATATCATTCACATTTCAGATCCTATTAATCTTAAAAAAATGAAATTAATATATAAAAATAATTTCTCCTTCTTTATATATAGCTTTCTGATGCAAAATTAATTTTTCTTCATCTGTAATAATAGATATACAGGGGCTGTTTTTATTTATACTAACACAAAATGCATTAGTTTCTTCCTTCTTCAAAAAAGATTTAGATATCAGTTGCTTATGTATTTCAATTTCTTCGTTGGTATAGAAATATAAATTATTATTAATACTATATTTTTTATCATTTATTTTTGATAAGATATTACTACTATCTAAAGTAAAGTTTACAATACCTTTATCTCCATCAAATTCATCCTTTATAATAACAAGATTATATTTTTTGCTGATATATATTATCCTTTTATGAGTAAAAGGTTTATACCCATCATGTGATCCGTATATAACTACATAATCTACATCCTCATAAAAGCCCTTTTCAATTATATTCGCTTTTTTAGACCATAAAAAAGGTCCTTCCATTGTTGATTGTGATAACTCATCATAAGTTAAGGTATTATGAGCTGAAGTACTTCTAAAATAATTTCTTAATGAACTTTCGACATTATAAATGTAGGTGCCTGGATCTACAAAAATCGGTATATTTTTTACTGATAAAACAAATGCCAAACAATCAGCATGACCATGAGCAGCAATGCTTCCAAAACCTAATTCTGCAATATCGAAGAAGAAGGTTAATTCATTAGATTTATATATAAAGTACCCAGATTTTTCATAGTACTTTATACCATTATAATCAAATGGTTTTATTATATCCTGGCTTTTAATATATTTCCAAACTGATAACTGGGAATTAGTAATATCTTCAGTAAAGCTTGTTTCAAAATACTTTGAACCAAAGGCTAGTAAATAATCATAATAATTATATGACTTTCCAGTCAAATTTAGAATTTTAGCATCATCGCTATCACCAAACTCAACAAAGTCCTTGCAATATTTAAGATAACCGATAAATTCTACTGACTTAAATAAGATATCCTCACAAATTGCTTTTTTATTTAAGTATTTTAAAAATGTATTATATTGAAGCAGCAAATCTACTACAAACCCATGATAATGGGCTGCATGTTCTTTGTTAACACCTTCACTGTAAAATTGTCTTTTTATTTCTTTCTCTAATACATCATAACCTTTTTGAAACCAATTTTGATTATATACATCCTTTAGTAATTCACCAATTATTGAAGTCAAACCAGCTTCAAGTATTAAATGATTATTAGCTGAGGAAAATCCTGAAAAATTTTCAGATACATATTTTATAGAATTGATAACTGCTGTAATTAAATCTTCTTTAAGCTTATTATCATCAGCTTCTTTAATAATAGCATAGCATAGAATCCACTGATAAGCTCTAATAGCTATTTCCATGGGTGATGACCAATTCACACCTCTTAAAAAATAATTATCATTAACCCAATCATAAAATAGCTCCTTAGCCTTTTCAAAGTATACTCTATTATTCGTATTTTTCCACATTAAAAAAAAATGAGGTAAAAATAAATGTCTATTAAGTTCCCAAGTGAGCCTTATTTCTCCTATCTCATCTTTATTCTTAAAGTCTATATTACATGAAAAAACACTTTTATCCCACTTTAAAGCATTAAACCCATGCCATGAAAAGTCCTTGCTTAGATCAATTTTCATATCGAATATATCAACTATAAAATCTTTCTTTTCATTTATAGCATCATTAGAAAAATCCCAAATCTCATCTATCTTATTATTAAGCAGATTAAATTTATCTGTTTTCAGATTAGGTATAGATAATTCCAGAACAGTTTTCTTTTCTTTAAAGTTTTTCTCATATCCCTTTAATTGCAACTTCTTTTTAAAACGAAATATTATCTCTTCTATAGACATTGCTTTTAGCCTATGAAAGAACCATTTTAAGTTTTTATTATTGTTCATATAACCAGTACCTTCATTATTTATTTTTAAAATAGAATTATTTTTTAGAAAATAAGCTTAATAAAGATTTAATATCAACTTTAAAGATCCATAAACATATAATATAAAATCCAACTCCCAGAGTCCCAGTAACAAAGAAATACGCCAAAAGGATAAGCTTCCCTGCTAGAATAGACTTTATTAATGAAAGAAATACATATAAAAACAAGCAAATTATTGCTATCTTCAATATCATAACTAAAATTCTTTTATTTTCTATATCGAAACCCTTAATTAAACTTCTATATAATAATAAAGCAGCAGTTATGGTTGCAACTGCACTTGAAGCAGCAAGTCCGTATACCCCCCAGTAATGTGCTAATGCAATACTTAATATTATATTTATGCATATTGAAATAATACTGTTGTACATTGGAGTCTTAGTATTTTTTGTCGCATAAAAAACTCGGTTAATTAAATCTTTGATTCCCATAAATAAAAGGCTTGCACTATAAAAAATTAGAATAAATGAAGTAGTTAATATATTCTTACCAGAAAAATTCCCATGTCCAAATAATATAGTTATTACTTCTTTTCTGAAGAAAATTAGATTAACAGCTATAGGTAATAATATAAGAAATACTAATTGTAAGCCACCATATATAAGTACATTAAATTTATCTATATCTTTTTTAGAAATTGCCTCAGCAAGAAATGGAAATGTATATGTTATTATTATAAATACCAAAGAATTATAAATAGAATTATTAACCTTCATGCCTAGATTTATAGAAGTTATAGTTCCTGGGTTTAACGTTGATGCAATCATACTTGTAACCAATGAATTGATTTGTATTGCCATTACTCCAATTATCATTGGACCTATCATTTTTAGGGCCTCCAAAATATGGCTATCCCTTATATTTATGTAAGTTATATATTTGAAACCTATTTTTTTTAATGGAATAATAAGCATGGCGAACTGTGCAATACTTCCAATGAACGAAAATTCTGTAGCACCTTTAAGACCATACCAATTATAAAAAAATAAAATCCCTAATATAAGAAATAAATTAGTTGGTATTCCAATAGCAGATGTCCAAATTAAATTCTTATGTGATGTAAGTATACCAACAAAGCAGTATGTAATCACATAACATAACATAGAAGGTAATATGATACTAGCAAGATTTAGTACTGTTTGAAAGGTTTCACCATTAAATCCAGGTGCTAGTATTCTTATTACTTGAACTCTGAACAACTGAAGTATTACTACAATTATTGTAACTATCAAAAACAGTATATTTAAAAAATTACTTGCAAATAAATTTGCATTCCCTTCACTTTCATTATTTTTTATATGAGTATAAATTGGTACAAATGTTGTTGAAACAACCCATCCTATAGCACTAAATAAAGTTATTGGAAGAGTTGTTATAAATATAAATGCGTCAGAATTTTGATTTGCTCCTAATTTGTAAACGATACTACTATCTCTTAAAAAACCTAAAATTATACTTACAAAATTAATCAAAATCATTCCTATAAGCAAATTAAACTTTTTCAATAAAAACACCTATGAAATTTCATCATTAATTTCTCTTTCTTATCTTATTGTATATATTTCTTACAAATTTATTTTCTTTCATTTTTAACATAAATTTGAGATAGACTTTTAAATACTTATTGTTTTGTTTTACTATATAATAGTTCAAATTCTCAGTAGCTAAATCCGTCCAATCGAATTTATAAATCTCATCACCTCTTAAAAAGTCAAAAATAATATAGTTGTCTTTATAATGTTCAATAATTTTATATAAAAAGATTGCACCAATCCCAGTTGAAGAGTACTTATTTAAATAGATTGGAATATAATAATATACTTTTTCTTTGCACTTAAATCCAAAATGAATTGCTGCAATTTCATTGTTTATTGTTGCATAAGAAAATTCCAACTGTTTAGTTTCTTCTAAATATGGAATTAAGCTTTCGTAAAACTCTATATATTCTTTCTTAATAAAGACACTTTGCGACCACCTTAATTTATGTAACTTAATTAAAGCATTCCATACTTCTCTATCCCACTTTACATTCAAACAATACTTAACTTCATTCTCTCTTTGTAATTTTTTTTCCCTTCTTTGTATATCTTTAATTTGTTTGGAATTCATTTTTATAATCATTTCGTTATAATATAAATAAGGAGTTATAACATTTATCTCTTTTATACACTTTAGCCCCTTGAAAAGCTTTAATACTTCATTAATCATTAATGTCTCTCTATGTCTTGTATTTAAGTTTTGTAATTCTATCAAATCCCAATCACTCAACTTATATAATTCATTTATCAAACTTTTTATTACATCATATTTATTATAATCTTTATCAATCAAGAAGTTATAATAGTCTACTGTTCTATTCACAATAAATCTTAATACTTTTACTTTTTTAATGCCAATTTTCCTGATTTCTAAGCATAATGGTAAAATTGAAATAATATTATCCTTGTCTTCTGTAATTAATACATATGGATTTATATTTGAAAGTTCCATACTTTTAATAAAAGTACATATCCATTCCCAAGAATAGAAAATCTCATAATTATCAATTTTTCTGCACAAATTCCTCCAGTCTTCTTCTAGCTTATAGAAGACATTTATATTATTAATAATTGATGTTTTCATCAAAATCTCCTTTTCTTTAAACTATACTGATTGTTTGAAAGCATGTATTAAGTCTTCATTTAAGTGTCTTACGTATAGTTTCTTCCATATGAGAATTTTTTTATATTTAAATTGAGCTACTTTATAGAAACCTACATTTTCTATTGCTTTATAAGATGGAATATTATTTGGAGAAACAGCAACATACTTGTCTTCACTTGAATGCATATTATTTATTGATGATAACATTCGTTGAAATAACTTTAAACCTCTATATTTTTCTTCTGTAAAGCAATTATAGATATATATTGAATTACTTGGAATTATAAAATCCTGTTCTATCTCTCCAATCTTATGATCACTAACGGCAATACATGAATAGTGTACTATGTTTCCATCAAAACATATGAATCCTAAGATTGTATTATTAAGTTTGAGTTCTTTTTCTAATACTTTTCTTCTTAAATCATGATTAATATTTTTTATATCTTCATGGTCTAATTTATCCAAGTTTACCTGTAACCTACTATCTAAATTTTCTTCGGAATAATTCTCTTTGTCCTTTTTTAATATTAACAATTCATTATTTTGGTAGAAAACCTTTAATATATACCTGAACACTTTCATAGATAATTTTAAATTCATATTAGACCTCATTTATCTTATATAGCATATTATCAAATACTTTAATATTTCCTATGAATTGATTTTGGATCTTTTCAAACTTTACTTTATTATCTCCATAAGAAATGCTAATATAATTACCAGAGAAATTTCCACTGATGCTAAGTGTTAATTCATAGCCTTCAAATCTAGAATCGCATTCTACTTTAAAGCTTGAATCATTAGAATTTTCAATTTTACAATTTTCATAAACTAAAAAATAATTTGCAATCTCGGTTCCTGTGGCATACCAAAGATCAAATCTTTTTAAATAATTAAATATTATGTGTAAATTTTCAATATCAAAAATCAAATTGGGGTACTGAATCCTTTTATCTGCTCTGTAGGGTGACGTGTGCTCTTGAATAGAGATTATTTGCTGTGCGTTAACTCTATCTAAAATTACTTGCTCAACTGTCTTTCCATGAATAAATTTATTTATCACACTTTTTAGATATTTTTTGCTAAATAGATATTTAATGTTTTTCAAGCTATAATAAGATCCATCTATGGTTGACGGTATGTCCACAACATTGTTGAACATTTCCAGATCATAATTATAATTTTCATAATTACCACTTTCTAAATTAGCATCCCAATGTCTGCACCACCATTTAAAATCAGTAGCATTTATAGAATCATCTGAGAAATCATTATATTTATAACCGCAATATTTACCTCCTACAGGGTACTCCCCTAAAACATTAAAATATATTTCTCTTCCAATGTTTATAGTTTCAATAGCTTCATTAATTTTCTTAAATGATTGCCATTCCTCAACAAAGTCTGTCCTTGAAATTCCAGTAATTCCATGGGTGAGTCCGTGATATGCGATTTCAATATTTGGATTTTTATTTATTTCAATTAAAAATTCTCTAAAATTCTTATTTTCTTGAATAGTTTCAGAATATATTTTTTTATTTGTTTCAATTATATTAGCTCTTTTACCTACTACTAAAAAAAATGTTACTTTTAAATAGGGATATTTATTTAATAATTTAGTATTTAGAAAATCCCACATAGAATTCTTTTGAAAGCAGCAATATCCCCAATCTTCTCCAAGATTCAATTCATTATTACTATTATTATCGACCCATGTGTTTGCGAGGTCATCTATCATAAACATAACTGGCGCTTGTGCATTATTATACCATTTGCACTTTTTTACTTTCAAAATATCACCTCTATAATTTTCTATACTTAAAATATTTCTTCTATGGCTGAATATACAAATAATAGATTTTTCGTATACTCTCAATAAATTTATCCTTGGAAAATTTTTTCACTTTTTCCATATTATTCAATTTCATGCTTATAAGTAGGTTTTCATTTTCAACAAGCTCTTTTAGACTTTTCACCATACCCGAAATGTCACCAGTATCGTGTAAAAAACCATTTTTTGTATGTTCTACTATTTCAGGAATGCCACCTACCCTGTATCCAATAATAGCAACTCCAAAATTCATTGCTTCGACTATACTAATTCCAAAAGACTCAAAATATGAGGGTGCAATAAGCACATCGCTTGTCAATAGAACATTATCCTTTTGTTTACCATCAATCCACCCTAATATTTCAGTCTGCTCTTCCACTTTCTCATTTTTTATTATTTGCTTGACTGTTTCTATATCACCATTTCCTGCAATAAGAAATTTTACGTTCATTTCCACTTCTTTAAAACTCTTTATAACTTCAATAAAATCATATATGCCTTTTACCCTTGAAAGTTTCCCCATAAATAAAACCTTTACTTCTTTACCACTATTTTCTATATTGATATTTTTCTTTAATGTAACTCCATTATATACTCTCTTTATTTTGTTTTTGTTGACACCAATAACATTACATAATTCATTCCTAAATACTTCTGAGACAGTAATAACCAAATTAGCCTTATTCATGCTATATTCTATCAATCTCTGAATAAATTTAGGTTGACTGGTATAAAACTTTATAAATCCACCACCATGAACATGAATTAGTAATTTTACATTCCTTGGGGTTAATAATATAAAAAATATCTTTCTATAAAAACTGCCTTTTGAAGCCAACTGTATATGGCAAATACTCACACTTCTCATTATTATTAAAGAAAAATACCACATAATACCTAAAAAAAATGAACTACCGAACTTCTTTCCATAAGTATTAATCGCTATAATATTAAAATCTTGTTGCAAATCAGAATTATATATATCGTTTATAACCGTAGAAATGCCCCCCTTTAGATTTCTATTTGGTCCGACTAATACTACATACTTTTTTCTCATTTTTTACCTTCTTTTATAAGTTAACTTTAATGATATCAATTCATAAAAACTAATAATACTAACTGTGTATACCTTCTACTCTTATTTCTTTAAAACTTTTATAACACAAAGAGTATATTACTGCAAAATACACTCCAGCCAAAGGACTTAATAATACATGTCCTCCAGTAAAAGAGATTATTATTGAAAGAATATATAAGAATGAATAATCTTTCTTATCACTATCTCCTTTTGAAAATAAAAATACTGAAATTGATTTTATGAACATTTTTACAATACCATAAGTTAAAATAAGAAAATTAATTATTCCATAAAAATAGATAATATCAAGGAAATCCATTTCTATCATACCATGACCCGGTAGAAAGCTATTTATTATTTGGGACCCATCTTTAAATCCAAGACCTAAAAAATAATTAACTTTGCTTAAGTTCCAAAAACTAAATGCTATTTGCGCTGTTATGTTCCTTTGACTTAATAAAAATGTTAGTGGATTTAAGTTATCATAAAAGTACATATATCTGTTAAGAATAGTATCTTTATAATAAGAAAAATATTTAATATAACCGAAAAACAAAAATAAAGAAAGAAATATTAATATTACAATCAATTTTTTTAAATTTTTGAAGTTCATTAATTTGAGTAAAAAATATGTTAATATAATTGCTAAAAATATTATAGCTGCTTTTGTTCCAATTATAAAAAATACAAAAGTAGTCATAATGAATTTTATAATCTTTACTAGATTTATTCTATCTTTAACCATTTTTTTAAATAAAAATGGATAGCAAAAAATTAATGTATTTGTAAAATCATTAACTCCCATAAACAAACCTTTATATCCTATGGAATCATTATAAGATGATTGTCCAATTCCTAATATTTTTGTTACTATTAATGAAAAACTCAGAAAAACTGCCGTACTTGCAAGTAGATTAGTTAGTTCATTCTCAAAGTCAGAAGAGGAAAGAAATACTTTCCTAGTTAATAATAAAAATGTAATAACATATAAAATTTTACTATAAAACAACATATCATTGATAATACTATTTAGATCATAAATATTATAAAAGAAACGTATTATAACTAAAGTCATACTTATCAATATTATGAAAAAATTCTTAAAATCAACTTTGATGCACAAATATATATTAATAATTAATATCAATAATCTTAAAATCTGACCTGGTGAAAAAGTTGCATTTGATTTAATAATATACAAAGAAACTCCATTAAGAATATCAATGATTGGTGTTATTATTATAATAAATTTAATCCATTTTAAATATCTTGAATTTTCCATTTGTAATTTATGCTCCTAATTTTTATAAATATAAGCATGATAAGTTATATAAAAGTAAGTTAATAATTTCTGAAATATTCAATAAAAATTACAATATATTCACATAAGATTATGATAGTAAAATACTCTTATATCTAAACCATATCAACATGTTGTATTATTAATTTCCTTTTTCCTCTTTTGGTTAAGCTTATTTCATCTACTATTTTTATTTGAATATCCAAAACATCTTTGATTTTTGTATCTAATGCTTTTCTAATGTTAACTTTATCCTCTTCTGTTATTATATCTTCCATTAATAAGTTTAAATTAGCCTTGCCAATTTCAAATTGCTCAAACTGGAATTGTCTAATTTTATTGAAAGCATTGCTGTGAAAATTAATAGCTGCGATTGATATTTTCTCATTATTTTTCCCTATTAAAACTTCCGAATCATTATGTCCTATAATCTCCACAACTTTATTATTTTCAATTCTAACAATATCATCAGTCATATACCTTACAAAAGGCATTTTATAGCTAAGAAAGCCTGTACAGGCTAATCTAAATTCATTTTTCACACTTGTTGGTATAAATTCAGTATATCCATAAATTTTATTGAATTCATAATGGTCCTCATATTTTCCACCAAAGACAGACCTTTCAGAGTGGCCATAAAAAATACAAGTATCACAGCCCAGTATATTTTTAATATAGTCATTATCTTCCTTTGGACAGAATTCTGAAATAAAAAATACATATTTAATGTTTACTTTTGTATTGGTTTTTTCTATTAACGTGCAGAAATTTTTGACTATTGATGGATACCCGCTAATAAATTCCGGTTTAAATTCTCTTATAATCTTTAAATATTTATGAATATTATCTTCATTAAGTGAAAATGGTGATAAGACTATTTCGTTATATACCGGATTATATTTAGCTATTTTCCCATTGAACTCCAAGCCTCTGAATGTAATCATTTTTGAAGTTTTATAATTATAACCGAATTTAGACCAATAATGATAAACAAAGGCTCTTTCTTTAAATATTGATTCTCTATCAAGACATATTTTTAATGGCTTTCCGCTACTACCACCGGTATATGCAACATAATGATTAATATCCAACTTTGATAACAACTTATTTTCATTAGCCAAAAATATAGCTTTATTGGTAAAAGGTAGAACTTCAATATCCTTGAAATCAGTCATTTCTCTCGGATCAAATTTTGCCTCTTTGAAAATATCTTTATAATAACTTACATTATCATCACAATATATCAATATTTCTTTTAATTTTTCAAATTGTTTCTTTTTCTTTTCTTCTTCACTTAATTCATCGTATTTATCTAATTTATAGTAAGTATCTAAAAAGTCTTTATTATTAACTAATTTCTTTCTTAAAATAGGTGCAAATATCCTTTTAATACTTTGTGGACACAACTCACTTATTTTTTTCACATATTTATAATTCATTACAATTCATCCTTTTTAAATTTGTTACTCGATATTTTAATCATTCTTAACTAGGCTGAATTTTTCTTGAATAACCAATCTTATAAATTTCAAATTACCAAACAAATATCTCTTCCACATTCGTTTTGGTTCCTGAATAAACCTATAAAACCACTCTAGCCCACATTTTTGCATCCATTCAGGTGCTCTATTAGTAACTCCAGCAACAACATCAAAACTCCCACCAACTCCCATTACAAAAGTAACCTGCATTATCGGAATATATTCCTTAACCCAAAATTCTTTCTTTGGACTTGAAAAAGCAACAAATAGAATATCAGCTTTTGATTCCCTAATATCCTTTGCTATTTCTTTACTTTCCTCATCTTTAAAATAACCATTACGATATCCGGCAATATTAAGCGAAGGATACTGTTCTTTAAATATCTTTACAACCTTCTCAACAACCTCTTGCTTAGCTCCAAAAAAATATGGTCTATATCCATTTTCAGCCGATAATTTTACTAAATTATTAAATAAATCAATACCGGTAACCCTTTCAGGAATTGGATACCCTAAAAACTTCGCAGCCCACACAATTGACTGCCCATCTGCATTTATTAAAGGGCAACTATTAACTATGTCTGCTAAATGCTTATTATCTTGCATTAAGTTAATTTTACTTGCATTAATTACAACATGTTGAACATGCTCTCTATTTTTAATTAAAGATTGAATCCTAGCTAAAGTTTCATCCATAGTTAAGGTATCAACATTACTGCCTAGTATATGTATTCTCTTCTCCACTACAATCCTCCAAATTTATATTCTCCAATACAACATCCCAAATTTTTCAGCTTCACATTTGTCTATAACGGCTTTTACATCTACACAAACTGGCTTATCCTTCATTAATGCAACCATATTTTTTACATTATCGAAATCTATACCTTGCTGTTTCGATAATGTTAGGATAGCATCTGCGTTCTTTATCGCCTCATCCTGTTTATTAACTTTAAAATCATAATTAGTAGGTACCACAGGATCAAAAGCCTTGACTATTGCACCTTTTTCGATTAACAATTTACATATATCTACTGGTGGGCTTATCCTATCATCATTTGAATAATCTTTCATAGCTAGTCCAAAGACAGCAATTTGCGAATCCACTAATTTCTTCCCTTGCCTTTTCAATAACTCCTCTATTTTATTCACTATAAACTTTGGAAGTTTCGAATTCTTTTCTCTACTTATTTTTAAAATATCAAGATCTACTGCTAATTCTTCTGCTTTTGGTGTTAGATAATGATATGCATTTGGTATGCAATAACCTCCTACTCCCGGCCCTGGAGTTAATAGATTAACTCTCTTATGAGTATTTGCAAGTTTTACTACTTCAAATATATCTATGCCAAGTGCTTCTGTGAATCTTGCAAACTCCTGAGCCATAGCTATATTTACATCTCTTTGAACATTTTCAAATACTTTTGATGTTTCAACAGCTTTAATGCATGTCGCAGGTACCATCTCTGCTTTACATACCACTCTTAATAAGTCTATAGCTTTACTTAGGCTAGCTTCATTTACTGCTCCAACCAAAGTAGGCATATTGGCAAATTCATCGAAAGCAAGTCCTTCGGCTATTCTTTCTGATGCGTAAGCTAGATAGAAATCATCTCCTGCTTTCATTCCAGACTCTTTTTCTAAAATAGGCAAACAAAGCTCCTCTGTTGTACCAGGTATTACAGTACTCCGTATTACAACCAAATCATTCTTCTTTAAGTTTCTACCAATTGTTGTGCATGCACTTTCCAAATAATCAATTATATATTTACCATCTTTTATTGGAACTCCAACAGTAACAATTATATTGTTACACTCTTGTACAGCCCAATCAGCATTAGTTGTAGCAATGTATCTTTTATTTTTTAGTTCAATATTTAATACTTCTTGAATTGAAACATGGTGAAATCTTTCCGTATGATGTGTAATCCCATCATTAGTTTGTTGTATCAGCCTATCGTCAACATCAACTCCTATGGTAGCGCAACCCCTAATCGCAAAGCTTAACGTAAGTGGCAATCCAACAAATCCTTGTCCAAAAACGCATATCCTTTTATTAATAGAATCATCAAGTATATTCTCATTAAATTGCTCCATAAACAATTCATTGGATTCTATTTCCTTAGATTCTATCTTTGTTTCTATGTCTTTCATTACAATATTTTTTACCGTTGTTTCCAATTCAGCTTCCCCCTATTCTTGTCAATAAGCTCTTAAGGTCTGTTTTCTATAAATAATAGTGTACTTGGACTATTACCTTGGATGTTTTACCATCCCTATGTTAATTTATAGTGTTACTCATTTCATTATAAAAATTATACGTATTCTTCACTTAGCCTCATAAACAAAAAAGCCATTGATTCAAAAAATTACTCGGCGGGTTGCACTACTAGCTCCATGAATTCCAAGTGCCCAAATACAGAATTCACTTCTTTGCTTCCGATTAATTTTTAATTGTTTTTAAAATACTCTATTCTTAAAAAGTTATCTCGCTCCATCATCACCAAAAAAAACAGAAAATGTCTTAAAAATTAATTTTATATCAACCCAAGTATTTCTTTCTTTTAAGTATTTAATATCTAATTCCATCCACTGCTCAAAACCTATTTTGTTTCTGCCCATAACCTGCCAATAGCAAGTTAACCCTGGCTTTACTAATAGCTTTTGTTTTTGATACTCATTAAATCTAATGACTTCTCTTGGTAAATTTGGTCTTGGCCCTACCAAGGACATATCTCCTTTTAATACATTAAATAGCTGAGGAAGTTCGTCTATGCTGGTTTTTCGAATAAATCTTCCTACTTTAGTTATTCTAGGATCTTTCTTTATCTTAAACATTGGTCCAGACATTTCATTTTTATTTTTAAGCTTATCCAATAATTCTTCTGCATTTTCAACCATAGATCTAAATTTATACATCTTGAAGGCTTTCCCATTTAAACCTATTCTCTCTTGACTAAATATTATGGGTCCTTTAGACTCTAACCTTATGGCAAGTGCTGTTATAATTAATACTGGGCTTAATAATAAAATTCCAGTAATTGCTCCAATAATATCAATAAGCTTCTTTATAAAATAATAAGTCCAGTCTTTGGTATATTCATCCTTCCAAGTTACTTCTATTCTACTATTATTTAGTACAGGTTCCCCCATTGCCCTGCCTCCAATACTTAACATTTTTATGACTAATTTAATTCCACAGAAAACCTAAATTTATCACTTCTCACTACGCATCTTCGAAATTCTATTGGCTTCTTGCCTTCGGTATAGGTAACCCTTTCAGTCAAAAATAATGGCGTACCTGCATCCACCTGAAGAAGCTTTGAATTGTATTCATCAGCTATTACAGGGTCGAAATACTCTGTTGCCTTTAAAAGCTTTATATTATATTTATCTTCAAGTAAATTATAAATTGCACATTTATCAATATCAGATGCTGTAAGTCCCGGAACGATATTCATTGGTAAATAAGAAGCTTGTACTACTACAGGTATATCATTAATTTTTCTCAGAATTTTTATTACAATTACTTGATCCGTAGATATTAACTCAAGGTGTTTTCCGATAATTTCATCACATAGCTCAGATCGAACCTCAAGAAGTTCACTTTTTATTTCATAACCCTCTTCATTAAAGTCTCTGGCAAGGCTGTATATTTTGTCTAAGCTTTGTATAAGCTTTGGTGGATTAACATAGGAACCCTTGCCTTTTTCTGTCCTAATTCTACCTTCATCCTTTAGTTTTTTCATGGAATTTCTAATAGTTACCCTTGTAACCCCGTATTCCTCAACTAGTTCATTTTCAGATGGCAGCAGCTCATTAGGCTTGTACACCATTGCTTCAATTTTATTTAAAAGTTCATAATAGATCTGTAAATAATACGGAATATAGCTCTTCCTATTTATCAATTTATTCACCTCTAATGTATACTTGTCTATACAAGATTATACCATTTTTCGGTATGAACTTCTACATATTATTACCAATATGTCTATATTATTAGTTATTATTGAAAATCCTAGCTATATCGACATAATTTTCTTTGTATTCTACCTATAATATATCAAATAATTCTATATTTCACAAATATTTTGATTGCTAGATTAGCATATAATATAACATTTAACGTCAATTTTTTATTACTTTCATAAAAAAGTCCTATATAAAACAAATAGTTTGTATTTATATCATAAAGATATATTAAATAAGAAAAAAGAAAGCTGATGCTTTCTTTTTAATCCAAGTTTATTATATTTATTCTTGCAGCTAAATTACTTTATGTAAATTATAATTTCTAAATAAAGTTTGTCCTCATTTTGTTTAATAGTTTCTCCAAAATCTTATTTTTAAATCTAATAGCTTGTATAT
Source organism: Candidatus Clostridium stratigraminis (assembly GCF_045310675.1). Lineage (NCBI taxonomy): Bacteria > Bacillati > Bacillota > Clostridia > Eubacteriales > Clostridiaceae > Clostridium > Candidatus Clostridium stratigraminis. The sequence continues at coordinate 6,486 of NZ_JBJHZZ010000002.1, read as the reverse complement.
AGCTAAGTCCTTTCTTTTCAGCGTAGGTCTTTACTGTTATATTACTGAAATATACCATTATGACAAATTCCAGTTCGGCTTCTGAAAGTGCTGCTATTGCACCTTTAAGTCTTTTATTATCTTCAAGTTTTATTAAGTCTTCTTCTATATTCACAGTTGAAGCAATACATTCAATATATTCACTGCCTTCAAAATCGTCATTTTGGACTGGGGCATTAAGACTATATTCCTCAGCGTATTTATTGTTTTGCCTTGCTGCATATCTAAAAGCATTTTTAATTGCATTAAAAGCATAGGAACTAAAGGTGTGAGAGCCTATCTTATATCTTTCTGTACAATTAATTAAGGTTATATAGCCAAGTTGAGCAAGATCATATACGTCAAAGCCTTTAATGTTATAATCCTTGGCGGTTTTAAAAATAAAAGGCTTATACTGCTCCATAAGCTTCAGTAGAGCCTCTGTATTTCCAGTCTTTGCTTTAATAACACAAGTTTCGATTTCGTGATGGTTCATTAGTATATCCCCCCATTAAAATTATAGTATACCAATTAATATTTATTTCTACTAAATTCATATTCTTTTGCCCATTAAACATAGCCTTCATTTTTCACCTCATTTCTGTTTTTCCTTCCACTGTATTACTTTTTATTACATATATGGTAATATTTATGTTTTCCATATAATGTATATTATAATGTTCTATTTTATCCTTTGTCAATAACTTTATTAATTATTATTTTAGTTCATTTTTTATTCATATATTTTTACTTTATTATTAATGCTAACCATTAATATGTCTGGATTAATTTCGTACCAGTATATCCGGTAATGCAATAAATTAGATTTAATGTTAAATCAAGATTGATACAAGTAACATTTACATAATTTGGTAAAAGTTAAATATTGTGCTGTCTGAATACTTCATAAAACCTCAAATTATCTTATTATATGTCTAAAAGAGATTGGTATAATTAATAATATGCATAATTTATAGGAATTATTGTTTTTTACCCCATAATTTAGATAAAAATTAGGTCATTAAAATATTGGAAATTAATTAGATAAACTATTTAATCACTCGATAGATAAGTCTACTAACAATGTAAAGAAAGCGAAAGCTTTCTTTTTTACTATCAATGAACAGCTTTAAGGATTCATTGTAAATTTAATTTATTTTATATAGGTTTTTTTAAAAACTATCAAAAAAAATGGCGTAAGGTGTTATATCATGTGCTAATTTGGCAATTGAAATATTTGTTAAATCAGGTATTATTTGATATATTATAGATAGACTGGTATCAGTCATCCATTTTCGAAATAATAATGAGGGGGTTTTTAAATGAGGTTTAACAAAAAAGTGCTGGCTTTAATGCTAGCTGTTACCACTGTGGCTACTTTAGCAGGCATCAAAAGGCCTGCAATAGCTAAGACAGCTTCAGAAAGCTGGAACGCTGCTAGATACGGAGATACAATGGATATAGGTCCGAAGCTCCGTGCAATGGACTCCAATGAAGAAGCACAAGCAAAGCTTAATGAACAGCTTAAACAATCTGCAGCTGATATTAAGGCAAATGCGGCAACTACAAAAGCTGCTGTTAACGGCAATAGTGCTGCTGCAATTGGAACACAGATGACCTTCCCGGCAAATAACTCTGCAGCAGGTAAGGTTTACCTTAAGACCTTTACCTTGAAATCTATTGGTGATAAGTGTGAAGTTTGGGTTGCTGATGACTTAGCGTTTCCTAAAGGAGATTCTAGACCTGTTCCGGTAATTACTCAAGCTCAAGTAGATAGAGTTCGAGACACCTTTGATAATGACATATATCAAAAGGATACTGAATTCTTTGGAACTCCAGATTCACATACTGGTGTAAATGCCACACTTCCAGGTCTTGTAGGACTTCCAAAGGATTATTACAAGCCGATAGATGGCACTGAAAGAGTAATGATTCTTGTAGATAATGTACGGGATGAAAATTACTTTGATCCCACTTATCCATTTTTTGTAGCAGGCTTCTATTGGGGAACTATTGAAAAGTATACTGATCGTAATATTATCACTATTGACACCAACAATTGGGAAACAAGACTTGATAATACCTTCCTGCCGACTCTTGCTCACGAATTCCAGCATCTTATTCATGCTGACAACGATGCAGCAGAAGAAACCTGGATTAATGAAGGTATGGCAGACTTTGCTGAATACCTCTGCGGCTTTGGTCAACCAATGGGTCATATAAACTACTTCCTAGATCATCCAGAAAATTCACTAGTAAGCTGGGATGAGTATTACAACTATCCAACTGGTCCAGAAACCTTAGCAGATTACGGCCAAGCATATCTGCTTCAATTATATTTAGATGACCAATATGGTAAAGATTTCATTCAGAGCTTAGCAAAAGACAAGGATCATGGAATTGTAAGCGTAAATAAAATTTTGAAACAATACAATACAGGAATCGATTTTAACGAGCTCTTCAGAAGATTTACTGTAGCACTTTCAGTTGACAGTAAGAATCCTGGAAATGGTATTTATAACTTTAAGAGTATAGATCTTAAAGTAAATTATGATAGTGCCTTAAAGTTTAATAAACCTGGTGTACCTGCGTGGGGAGCAGATTATATTAAACTAGACAATGCTAAGAACATAAAGGATATTAAATTTAATGGAATAGATTTTCTTGGAGTTCCTTGGAACGTTGCAGATGATCCTTCTAATCCTGGAAGCAAGGTACTTTGGGGTAATGCAGGAGATGAAATGGATAATAAACTAATCTTTTCTGCAGATCTAACAGGGAAACAAGCAGCAACTTTAAAATTTGATACTAAATACGATATAGAAGAACAATGGGATTTCGGTGCAGTACAAGTTTCAACTGACAACGGTGCAACTTGGAAAAGCTTAAGTAATCAAAATACTAGATCTGATGTGGTAGATGAAGGCTATCCAACTATTAAAGCAAATATGCCAGGGCTTACAGGTGTAGCAAAAGACTGGACAACTGAAACCTTTGATCTTACTCCATATGCTGGAAAGAAAATTTATATAAGCTTTAGGTACATGACTGACTGGGGAAGTAACGGAAATGGTGCCTTCGCAAATCCAGGCTGGTATATTAAAAATGTGGCAATACCTGAAATAGGCTATACAAATAGCGGAAACAGCCTCAGTGGCTTTGAAAGCTTAGATGCAGTATTAGGAAGACATGTAGATTATATGGTAACCTTTGTTAATGAAAAGTATACTAATAAGGGAACAGAGCCTCAGCATTATCAGGTGAAAACTATAAATCCAATTAATATCACAGAGCAAGATGCTGCTGAAATTCAGAGCTTCTTAAGCAGCGGAAATAACTATATGCTGGTTTGGTATGCTGCACCTGTAGGTGTAACTTCTCCTGTAGATTATAGTTATGAATTAATTCAAAAAAATAAATTTGTGAAAACTAAATAAATGGTAAAGTGGTATCAATTGAGTTGATACCACTTTATTTATAATATTTATATATTCCATATCTACCGCTGCCGCAAAAGTTAAACTCAAATCTCCAGGCATCCCGGCACATCTTTATAATATCAAATTTGGCTTTCCAGCCAAGTTCTCTTTCAGCTTTACTAACATCGGCATAGCAGGAAGCTATATCTCCTTGCCTTCTAGGAGCTATTTCATATGGAATCTTAATACTATTTGCCTCTTCAAAGGCCTTTATTAGCTGCAGCACAGAAGTACCCTCACCAGTTCCAAGATTATAAATATTTACACCTAATTGAAGCTTATTAAGTGCCGCTACATGGCCCTTAGCTAAATCCATTACATATGAACTGAAGACAAATTTATTAACATTATACTTCTTGCAAAGCTTAGTTAAAACCAATGTTCTAACTAAGTTATTATAGTAATATTCAATAGGTTTTTCTACAGATTCTCCTACTGCCTTAAGACCTGTAAAATGGATAATACCATCTACTTTATGACTCTTAAATATGGTTTCCATTGCCTCTTCATCGGATACATCTGTCTTATAAAAGGTCAATTCTTTATTTGTTATTTTCTTTATATTATCTATGGTTTCAGCTTTACTATTATAAAAATTATCATCCACGATAACAGAGTAATTATTATTAAGTAGCTCCACTCAGGTATGTGGGCCAATATAGCCAGCGCCCCCAGTTACTAGTATGTTCATTGAAATGTTAGGCAACAAAATAGAAAAATCTAGCTTTCTTTTTTGCATTTTAAAATTCCTGCTTAGTAAATTATTTAATATATAATATTATAAAAATAGATATTTTAATACATCTTAGGAAATATTAAATTTTCATTCTTTCCCGTCGCAATTAGTAATATGCCAAACTTATAGATATTACCAATTCTGAAAATAGTAAAGTGGTATCAATTTTGATACCACCTTTTAAGTAGAACTTTCATATTTTACATTATTTTCTTTAACATTTTTAATCATGTTATCCGAGTCTTCATAGCTATCTGCTAAAACCCCTAATATACTTATGGAAAATTACTCTAAAGCCTATTATTGCAATTTGATTTTACCCAAAACAAGCCACCACTTATAGCTTATTTATCTTTTCTCTGTTATTTTTAACATTTTTTGCAGCATTTCTAGTATCATACAATAGATTTGCTTCATCTACAATTTTCTGATAATCGTAGCAGGAGTGATTTGTGGTTATAATAACTAAATCTGCGCTTTTTATTTCATTTTCCCAGTTAACTGATTTATATTCCTTACCCATATGCTTAAAGGATGGAATAAATGGATCATTGTAAATTACACTTGCTCCATTTTTTTCTAAATGTTCTATTACTTTAAGCACGGGTGACTCTCTCATGTCATCTATATCATTTTTATAAGCTGCACCCATTAAAAGAACCTTTGCTCCATTTAAAGACTTCTTTTGTGTATTTAAAATCTTCATTGCATTATCTACTACAAATTCAGGCATGTAGTCATTTATTATACCTGAGGTCTCAATTAACTTTGTATGATAATCATATTCCCTTGCTTTCCACTCCAGATAAAATGGATCCAGTGGTATACAGTGTCCGCCAAGTCCAGGACCTGGATAAAATGGCATAAAGCCATAAGGTTTTGTCGTGGCAGCATCTATTACTTCCCAAACATCTATACCCATTCTCTTACATAATATTGCCATTTCATTTGCCAGGGCTATGTTTACATTTCTAAATGTGTTTTCTAATATTTTTTCCATTTCTGCAACTTCGGGTGAGGATACTTCCAGTACTTCACTTTCCAGTACGCTTTTGTATAGTGTCGCTGCAACTTCAGTACATTCCTTTGTGCAGCCTCCTACAACTTTAGGAGTATTTTTTGTCTTAAACTGCTTATTACCCGGGTCGATTCTCTCTGGCGAAAAGGCAAGAAAGAAATCCTCTCCACATTTTAAACCACTTTCTTCTTCTAATATTGGCTTACATACTTCATCTGTAGTTCCTGGATATGTGGTGCTCTCTAAAACTACCAGCATCCCTTTATGTAAATACCTTCCAACATTTCTGAAAGAAGATTCTACATATGATAAATCAGGCTGCTTGTATAAATCAAGAGGTGTGGGAACTGCAACAGATACTGTATCTACATCTTTTACAAAGCTGAAATCTGTAGTAGCTTTCAGCATACCATCCTTAACTAATTTTGCTAGGTCTGAGTCTACTATATCACCAATATAGTTTTCTCCACTGTTTACCATATTTACTTTTTTATCCTGAACATCAAAGCCTATTACATGATATCCTGCTTTTGCCTTTTCTACAGCTAATGGAAGTCCTACGTAACCTAAGCCTACAACTCCCAGTACAGCTGTTTTATTTTTCAATTTTAAAATCAGTTCTTCACTTAATGATGACATAATCAAATCTCCTAACTTAATTTGGAATTTAATAGTTACTAAAGCTACTAGTCTTTATGAATACATCTTCTTATAATAATTTGTATAATCACCAGACACAATATTTTCAATCCATTCTGTATTTTATAAGTACCATTCAATGGTTTCTTTAATACCCTTCTCAAAGGTATATTGAGGCTTCCAACCAAGCTGTGCTGTTATTTTTGTATTATCAATGACATACCTTCTATCATGCCCAGATCTGTCTTTTACATATTTAATCAAAGTTTCTGGCTTACCAATAATTCTTATAACGAGCTTGGCTATTTCTATATTAGCTTTCTCGTTATTACCACCGATATTATATGTTTTTCCAATTACACCCTTATGTAAAACTGCATTGATGGCAGAACAATGGTCTGACACATAAAGCCAATCTCTTATTTACTGATTCTTTAATAATTGAACCTCTGGCACCCTTCTAAATTCCTTTGCTGGATTACCAGCCACAATTTTTCCCTTTTCTATATCTTTTGTTACAACACTTCCAGCAGCTGCAAAACCATCTTCATAAATTGTCTTACCTGGCAAGATTATTGCACCCGCACCTATTCGCC
>NZ_JBJHZZ010000001.1:739456-899332 GCF_045310675.1 Candidatus Clostridium stratigraminis | reverse complement strand
CTGTAGAAAGACCTACCTTGAATTTCTTAGCTGTTGGAGTTGTTGGACTTGGTGTTGTTGGATTAGCTTTACATCCAACAAACAATGTTGCAACAACAGCAAAAGTTGCAACTAAAGAAATAATTCTTTTTTTGTTCATTTTATTCCACCCCCAAATTTATTAATATGTTATCGCTTACATACGTAGTATATTACAATTTTATAGCATCCGTCAATATTTTTTCTATATAATTATAGAGAACCTTTAAAAAATTACTATTTTTCTGAAACTAAAATAGAAATAATATTTTCATCAGGTAATGTTTTCATACAACTTTCATAATGTTTTACATGTATTTTCATATTCCTTTTGTTCACTTTGACAAGTTCGTCAAAGTGTAATCCCTAAGTAAAGAATAGAGGCTGGATGATTAGAAGTGAAACAACTTCTAATCATCCAGCCTCTATTTTCCACCTCCTTGAGTCAAATAATAATTCATTATATCCTTAACTTTCGGTACAGTATAATGGCTGCCGCCTTTATTTTTTACATCTTCAACAATCATTGAAACTACAATTTTGGGGTTATCTGTGTTCATACATACAAACCAGCCATTTTCTTTTCCATTTTTATCATCAGCACTAAGCTTATTTAGTTCTGCCGTTCCTGTTTTACCTGCTAAAGCTTGTCCGTTAATTTTTGCCCCATGACCAGTACCTGAAGGATCTTCTATAACTGCAGTAAGATCATCCTTCAATATCTTAATATTATCTTGTGAAAGAACTTTTTCCTTCCAAACTTTAGGGGATATACTGCCGCTGCTTTCAAGCAAGGGTGTCATAATGTTCCCTTCATTCACTAAGGTACTATACATTAATGCTAGCTGAAGAGGACTCACCAACACTTCACCTTGACCATACCCGCTATCTGCAAGCTGCTGGTCGTTATTTATTTTATTATCATTAGCTAACTGAGATTTTGCAAAAGGATATTCTATAGGAAGTTTCTCCCCTAAGCCAAAGCTCTCGGCACTTTTAACAAATTCATCCTTACCAATGTTTAAAGCTGCTCTTGCAAAATAAATGTTATCTGAATGTACAAAGGCATTCTTTAAATTTAATTGTTCAATTGAATCATCTACTCTTGTAATATAGTAGGTTCCCCACGACTTATCCGGCTGCCATTGTTTGCCTTGTATGCTAACTGCCTCATCAGGTTTTAGCTTTCCATTACTTAATCCTACAGCAGCAGTATATAGTTTAAATGTAGAACCTGGTGCATATACGTTTTTAAAGCGATTTTGAAATGGGTCTGGCCCATTTTTCCACGCTGCCTTTTGAGCATTTGTAGCGTAACAAGTAAGTGCATTAGAATCATATGAAGGTGAACTTACCAACGCAAGTACCTCACCACTTTTAGGATCTATTGCAGCTGAGGCACCTGCATCCTTATTCATTGCATTATAAATCTTATTTTGCAAATTAAAATCTATGAAAAGCTTAATGCTTTCTCCATCCTTGGGCTCATTTTTAATAAGAATAATTTTCTCTATTTCCTTATTATCCTTTTGTTTTGATATATATATTTCTGCTCCATCTTTTCCTTTGAGCCTTTTTTCGTAAACCTGTTCAAGTCCAGCTTTGCCTATGGAGCTAGTGCTGCTGTAGCCTTGATCCTTTAAATTTCCCAGTTCTTCTGCAGTTATTGGTCCAATATAACCTATTAGGGATCCAAATGCCTCTCCTCCAGGATAGACTCTTCCTACACCCTGCTGATAAAAAACTCCATCTATTTTTGTTGCCTCTGAAACCTTGCTCTTATCGGAGGATGAGATATTTACAATAGGTACAAATTGGTTAGATTTAGTATTAGCTTTTAATTTATTTTCAATTACTGAAGTATCGATATCTAAAGCTTTCGCTAATTTTTCCGTATTTGCTTCTTTATTAATGATAAATTTACTTGGCTGTAATCCTAAAATATATATAGGTCCATTTTCAGCTAATGCCTTGCCGCTTTTGTCATCTATTTCTCCACGTTTAGCTTTAGAAATTTCTACCCTAACCTTGTCATCAGGTCCTAGACTTGGAAATATCATTTTCTCATCCCATTGTATTGTCCATTGGTTTTTGCTATTAATCTTTTCTCTTACTAAATTCATCTCATAACCAGGAACATTAAAATTACCAGCTACTGTATCCATGGTAATTGAAAATGGAAGCTTAGCATTACTGTTACTATTTTTTGATTTATCATTATTGTCTATTTTAATTGAGATGTTTTTAGCCTCAATTCCATTATAAATATTAGTATATCTATCAATAAATTGCTTTTCGCTGATCTTTTCTTTAGTAGTGCTTGAAAGCATACTATACATTGCCTTAAAGTCTTGCTTTTCCCATTTATCTTTATAGGTTTCAAAGACTTTAGCACCATTATCATCTTTTGATAAAGTAGTAAATAAGTAAACTGCTCCTCCTAAAACTAGTACAGCAGAAATAGAAAGTATAATGATAAGTTTTTTATTTACTCTATTCCTCATTCTTTTCACCTCTCATACATTAAACTTCTCAAACTTAATTAATCTTTTCCTTTATTGTACCAATATATCTATATTGTACCAATACTAATAAATTGTCAATAAAGGCAAACCATATTATTTCTAATTAATCTATCTGTTCTTAAAGGATGTATAAAAATGTGAATTAAAGTTTAATTTAACTAGAACTTTCATTTATATTCTGTTACAATAATCATGGACATGTTGTTATTATTAATTAAGCTTAATAAGCCTTGTACACAATTTAGCAATACTAGGAGGAAACTTTGAAAAAAATATACGGAATTATTTATGCACTACTTTCATCTGCAGCCTTTGGTTTCATGCCAATTTTTGCAAAGATTATTTATAATAATGGAAGCAATACACTTACAGTTATTAGTTTAAGATTTTTATTGGCAGCACTAATGTTATATATATTTTTTATATTTGCGAAAGTAGATTTTAGAGTTAACAAAACTCAATTTATAATATTGGCATTAATAGGATTAATAGGGTATACCTCAACTGGTTTAACTTTATTTTATTCCTATAATTATATAACAGTAGGTCTTGCTACAACTATGCATTTTGTTTATCCAGCTATTGTTATTATATTAAATTATTTTATATATAAAGAATCCTTTACAAAGAACAAAGTAATTGCACTACTTGTATCTATAACGGGAGTTTATATTCTTATTGGTGTAAAGGCCGAAGGGCTTCATATAGGCGGTGTCATCCTTGCAATAGCTTCAGGCTTTTGCTATGCTGCCTGTGTTATGGGTATGAACAATAAGGAAATTAAAAAACTTAGTAATTTAGTTACAGTATTTTATTTCTCACTTTTCGCAGGAGTTTCTTTAATCATCTTTACCTTACTTAGTGGGAAATTTATTTTTCCACTAAACACTGAAACTGCAACTTCAATTATCGGTATTTCATTAATTTCAACAATAGTTTCTATTGGTTTATTCGTAAAAGCATTAAAAATAATAGGAGCCTCTTCTACATCAATTCTAGGAACCTTTGAACCTATTGTGAGCATAATTATGGGTATTATATTGTTTAATGAGAAATTAACTATAACCCTAATTATTGGAACTATATTAATACTTGCCTCAGTAATTATACTTTCAAAAGAAAAACAAAGTACAGTATAAAGATGCTGTACTTTGTTTATTTAATAGGTAAACTATCCTTCATCAACTAACTTATCAAAACCGACTCCGCCCCAAACTGATGTTATTGATATTACATTTACAAATGCTTCTGGGTCTGCAGTAGTTATGAATTTCTTAATTAACATAGCCTCTTTAGGAGAGCAAATAGTTTGAAGCTTTAGTCTTTTTTCATTTTTGTATCTACCTTTAACTTCATAACTGGTTACTCCCTTAGCTATCTTATGCAAAATATAATCTGCAATTTGATCATATTTTTCGCTGATTATTTCAATCTGAACTTTTTTTGAACTAAAGCCAAACATTACAGCATCAATAACCCTAGTAGTAATAATTTGTGAAATAATGGCATATAATGCTATATTTTTATTATATATTATAGCTGAAGCTGCAATTATTAGTCCGTCAATTCCAAGAAGTATTTGGCTTATACTTATGAAATTTAAAATCCTTTTATTTAAAATTTTTGCAATGGTATCTGTTCCTCCAAAAGAAAATCCTCGTTTAAATACGAGACCAATGCCTATGCCATAGATTATTCCAAAATATACTGAAGCAAGCAGCATATCATGTTGAATAAAAATATAATTAGAATTCTCCAATTCAATTAAAATCAGAGGAAAAGCAATAGATAAAGTTATTATTTTTAAAGCTTCTTTTTTTCCTATTGTTATGTAGGAAACAATAAGAATAAGCACGGATAAGGCATAATATATGTAAGTGTATTTAATATAAATAAACTTCTCAAGAATGATTGAAATTCCTGTTATACCACCCGTTATTAATCCATTTGGCTTCAATATTGAAGTTATTGAAAAAGCAGTTAAGACGCAACCAATAGTTACAAGTATAATGTCGGATAAAAAATCTTTATTATTTTTTTTACTCATTTTTAATCACCTTTTTCTAGTCTTAGCTTGTCCCTTATACAGTATAAATAATAATTCAAATAATTTAAACATATTTTATAAAAATTTTTTAAAAATAAAAAAGACCATTACCAATATTAATTTTACCGATAATGATCTTTTTAAATAATTATTGTACAATTATTATTTTCTTCTTTAACAATATTTTAACTACCTCATAAAGTGCATCACAGTAGCTTACTTGAAACTCAGAATCTGCTGCTGAAATCTTCACCTTATATTTTCCACTTACTACTTCAGGCGTTGGAAATTCACTAGTAAAGTTCTCAATTATTTCTATAAGGTCACCTACTTTTATATCATAGCCATATTTTAAAAGCATGCTGTCTTCGTCCTTCATGCCCTTACTATATTCATCTCTAACATAATCCTTAGTAAGACCTGTTACCAATGATAATAGGGAAATTCTTTCATCTAAATCTATTTCCCTTAATTGAGCTCCATTTACATGCTGCTTCATATTTTCTCACTCCCTTTATAATATTTTATTTTATAGTATCAACTATTAGAATAAATTGTCAATATACATAATATTATAATATTCCTTTGTTCTTTTATTTTCAATACTTTTAAGAATTACATTATTAATTAAATTTTACATATTGCATTCTATATATTCCCACTTATAATTAATTATGGTATAATATATTATAATGATATCATTTTGATATCACTAAATATTTTTAGGAGGTTTACCTTATGGACGAAAAAGAAATTAAAACAGGTTCAGGTATTACAATGTTCTTCATAACTCTATTGCTTCTAATTCTTTCAATAGTACTTTTTATAATAGGTGTTGTATCAGCATCAACCTTTGGTGTTTTCTGTATAATACTATCAATAGTTGGATTTATCGGTTTTTTGCTTATGCTACCAGGCTTCTTTGTTATTCAGCCTAATTCTGCTGCAGCTCTAGTGCTTATGGGTGATTATAAAGGTACCATAAAATCTTCTGGCTGGCATTGGGCTAATCCTTTTTTTACAAAGAAAAAAGTGTCTCTTCGCTCTAGAAATCTTAATGGTGAAAGACTAAAAGTTAATGACGAGATGGGAAATCCAATTGAAATTGCCGCAGTTGTTGTATGGAAGGTACAAAATACTGTAGAAGCTCTATTTAATGTTGAAAATTATTCAGAGTTTGTGAAAGTTCAGAGTGAATCTGCTATAAGGCACTTAGCTGGGATGTATCCTTATGACATAACTGATGGAGTAAAAGAACTTTCTTTAAGGGGCAGCGCAGATGAGGTTTCAGAAGCCTTAAAAAAAGAACTTCAAGAAAGATTAGGCAAAGCTGGGGTTATTGTTGAAGAAGCTAGGTTAAGCCACTTAGCTTATGCCCCTGAAATAGCTGCTGCAATGCTTCAAAGGCAGCAGGCTACTGCAATAATAGCAGCAAGACAAAAGATAGTTGAAGGTGCAGTAGGAATGGTGGAGATGGCTATTAACAAATTAGGCGAAAATAAGGTTGTGGAACTAGACGATGAGAGAAAAGCTGCTATGGTAAGTAATCTTATGGTTGTTCTCTGTGGCGAAAGATCTACTCAGCCAGTTATTAATACCGGCACTCTTCATAATTAGGAGTTAGATATGTCTGATAAAAAGACTGTACTGCTAAGACTAAGCCCTAAAGCTTGGGAAGAAATAAATAGGTGGGCCGAAGAAGAATTCAGATCTGTTAATGGACAAATAGAATATCTTTTAACTGAGGCTATAAAAAAAAGAAATAAGTCCTTTTTAAAGGATGAAGAAAAATAAGCCACAACTCTGACATGTAGTGTCGCAAAATATATTATTAATAAAAATATATACAATCTATAAAAAATATTACATTAGATACTCGCTGTGAAAGAAGTTCAACGTTTAGAATAGCCACAAAACCTAATGTTTCGTTAATTTATTTCTTTTAAAAAATACTTAGGCTTTGTGGCTATATTTTTATATCTGTTTTTACATCTATTTTTATTTTTCAGAATATGATAATATTAGATAAACTAGTTTGAAAAGTGCGGTAATTAATAATTGTCAAATAAGTATTAAGAAATACTAGGAGGTATTCATGCGACTACTTAGCACTCTTAAAAACATTATAAATAAACTTTATGCAAGTACTAAACGCTTTCCTCTTTCCATATTTTTTTCAATCCTAATAGCTGCTCTTCTTATTATAATAGCTGAAACAAAACCTATAAGCAACACGCTTGGAAGAATCACCATGACCTTTTCACTTGGAATTCCCCTTACACTTTGCACAAGGCTCTACTTTGAAAAGAAAAATGTATCTAATATTTTAAAAACTTCAATAATATATTGTTTAAATATTGTTTTTCTTATTTTTTATTATCTTTTATTTTTAGATAATCTAAAAATGACAGCAGTAAATAGATACATAGCTATAAGTCTTGCGCTTTACCTTATCTTTCTATTTATTCCGTATTTTTATAGAAAGGCAAATTTTGAAAAGTACGTTATTACATTACTTTCTGCATTTTTTTTAACGGTTATCTATTCTGCATTTATGTATGCTGGTCTTTCTGCAATTCTATTTGCTATTGATAAGCTTATTGGTATAAAAATTCTAAGTAAATATTATTATTATTCCTTTATTATGGTAACTTTTATATTCGCAGTACCATATTTTCTTGGTATGATACCTTTAGATAGGGAATCAGTAAATATAAGGACCTACCCAAAAGCTTTGAGAATTTTATTATTATATATTATCATGCCCCTCCTAACAGTTTATACAGCCATTTTATATATATACCTTGGTAAAATAATTGTAACAAAAATTTGGCCAATCGGCATGGTTTCAAATTTAGTACTATGGTATTCAGTTATTGCTGCAATTGTATTATTTTTTATAACTCCCTTTAAAACTGAAGATAAATGGGCAAGCTTATTCTATATGGCAGTTCCAAAAGTATTACTTCCAATCCTAATAATGATGTTTATATCTATTGGTATAAGAGTAAATGCATATGGAATAACAGAAAGACGCTATTATGTTATAGTTTTAGCCATTTGGGTTCTATGCATAATGCTTTATTTTAATTTTTCAAGGAAAATAAAAAATATATTACTTCCAATAAGCCTTTGTTTTTTAAGTATAATCTCAGTATTTGGGCCTATAAGTAGTTTTTCAGTTTCAAAAATGAGCCAAAATGAAAGATTTCAGAAAATATTAATTAAAAACAATATGCTTTTAGCAGGAAAAATAAAAAGTTCCTCAAGTGTTTCAAATGAAGATAAAATTAATCTAAGCAGCATATTAAGCTACTTTAATAATTATCACAGCTTTGTAGATATGAAATATTTACCTGCTTCCTTTAAAATTGATGATATGCCGGATGTTTTTGGATTCTCATATGAATATCCTATGAGTGAGTATAGTGAACAAAACTATTTTTATATACAAAGCTCTCAAAAAGCCTTAAATATAATGGGCTATGACTACCTTTTTGACATGAGGTCCATGAATAGTACCCAAGATGCCCTATTAACTTCCAAATATGATTATGAAACAGGAGAATTAAAATTAATCAGTGGTGGAAAAACAATTTACCAAAAAAATATAAATAATATTTCCAAAGAAATAATTAGTAAGTACAGCTCTAATACAAAGGAAACTGTACTATCTGAGGAGGAAATGACAATAAGTGATGAGAATGACAAGGTAAAAGTTAAAATTGTCCTTTCAAGTATATCCGGAAATAGGGATGTCAGCAATCAGAAATTTGATGCTAAAGGAAATGATTTTTATTTTCTTGTTAAACTAAAATAATAAAAAGCTGCTATTACATTGCTTCCCTTTGTAATAGCAGTTTATTTATCTCATAGTATACTTCCATCCAATTGTAAACTCGTGTAATTCTATCATTTAAAGGCAGCCTGTTATAATTTGTATCTAATAAAATTACTGTAAAGCCAGCCTCAGAAAGTTCAACTGCGTTTTCGTAGCTGTCTTCAATAAATAGGTCGCAATTTAACTCTACAGCTTTATTTACCTTATGGTGGGTTCCTAGTAGAAATAAATTATCGAAGGGTATTCCATTTTTTCTTAAATAGCCATAGGTAAGCATTTTAAGAGATTTCTCTCTAGCAGTTACAAAATAAATATTGTGCTTAAAATGTAATTTTCTTAAAATATCATTAACATTAGCTCTAAGCTTTTGAGTTGAGTGAAGCTCCCATTTATTTTTTTCATAAAACTCTTCATATTCCTCATCTGAAATCTCATAAACCTCACTAATATAGTAATCTGTAACCTGTTCCTCTGTAATATTTTTATTAAAGTATTTGTTCGCCAAGTTTAAAAAATAATACGGATCTGTTATAGTCCCATCAATATCTATGCATATATTTAAGTTTTTCATCTTATCACCTCCTTTTTCTTCTTTATACAGACCTAAGCATATTTATACTTTCGCCCTTCATTTATAAGTATAGAACTTAATTATTATGATTATATTAAGCTTTTGTTATCTTTTCTGTTAAATCCATATACTTTTTTTGTTTTAACATTTCTATTTCATATTTATATGGAGCAGTCTTCCCTCTGTTTTGTATTTCAATATATGGTGTTTCAAGAATCTTAGGTATATCCTTTAGAAGTTCATGATGTGCCACATAGCAAAGAGCATTAAAGCCTATATGACCGGCCCCAATATTTTCATGCCTATCCTTTCTAGCACCAAGTGTATTCTTACTGTCATTTAAATGGATTACCTTAAGCCTATTAAGTCCAATAATTTTATCAAATTCTTTTAGCACTCCATCAAAATTATTAACTACGTCGTAGCCGGCATCGTTTATATGACAGGTATCGAGACATATTGAAAGTTTATCATTATTAATCACTCCATCAATAATCTCAGCTAGTTCCTCAAAGGTTTTACCACATTCAGAGCCTTTTCCTGCCATCGTTTCTAATGCAATTTGAACATTCTGTTCCTTTGTAATAACCTCATTTAGTCCCTTAATAATTTGTTTAATCCCTTTTTCTTCTCCTGCTCCTACATGAGCTCCAGGATGCAATACAATCTGTCTGGCATTTTTAAGGGCCTCGGATCTTTTTATTTCTTCCCTTAGAAAATTAACAGCTAGCTCAAAGGTTTCTGCTTTTTCACTATTACCTAAATTGATTATATAAGGAGCATGGACTATTATTTCTTCAATTCCATTATCAGTCATGTGCTCTAGTGCTTCACTAATCATCAAACTTTCAATAGGTTTACGTATAGTATTTTGCGGTGCACCTGTATAAACCATAAAAGTATTTGCTCCATATGATACGGCTTCCTCTGACGATCCAAGCAGCATCTTTTTTCCACTCATGGAAACATGAGAACCAATTTTTAACATATTATCACCCTATCTAATATTCATTATTATATAATATCTGTTTTAAATTATATCATTAAAACTTAGAAATTCAAAGTCTTTTTTGTTCTTAATTCTAAAGGCCACTGAAGAAATAAAAGTGGGTCATTAACCCATAGCCTTCTCCAATTATTTAGCTTTTATAATTTTAAAATTTGAATTTCATTTAAAACAAAGTTAAGAATGGTAGAAATATAAGGATTAAATATGCTAAAATATAAAATACTATAAGAAAAATATATTGTAATATGAGAAGAGGTAAATATCTTGATAAACATAGGTAGTTATAACAAATTAAAAATATTAAGACAAACTGAATTTGGCTATTTTTTAGATGGCGGTACTGGTAAAACAGCAGATGATATTCTATTACCAAATAATAATATACTTGATGAAAAAATAAATATTGATGATGAAATCGAGGTTTTTATTTACAGAGACACTAAGGATAGGCCAGTTGCTACTTTAAAGAAACCTTTAGCAAAAGTAGGTGACATTGCTTATCTAAAGGTAGTTTCTAATACTGGCATTGGAAGCTTTATTGATTTTGGGCTTGAAAAGGATATTTTAGTTCCCAAAAAGGAAAAACTTTATGGACTTGAAAATAATAGATTCTATTTATTCTACATTTATTTAGACAAAACAGGAAGAATTGCTGCCACTACTAATATAGATAAATACTTAATAGAAAATAATATTTATAAGCAAAATGATACTGTTACAGGAATTGTTTATGATTTTCAAACAAATCACAGTGCAATGATAGCTGTAGATAATAAATACAGAGGAGTTATACTTCACAACGAATATTTTACAGATCTTCATCATGGAGATGTTCTGGAACTTACTGTTAATAAAATTTATGAAGATGGTAAACTTGGTTTAACTCCAAGAAAATCTGCAAAAACAGAAGTTACAATTCTTCAAGAAAATATATTGAATTACTTAAAAGCAAGCAGCGGGTTTATGACCTTTAATGATAAAACCTCTCCTGAAGAAATATATAAAACCTTTCATATAAGCAAAAATTATTTTAAACAAGCTCTAGGCGGCCTTATGAAGAAAGGTTTAATAACCCAAGATGAAAAAGGCACTTCATTAAAAACTAAATAATAATTTTAGCAATAAATTGATTGAGGCCACTAGTCAAATTTAAACAACTGCATAATTACATAACTTAAAGGTAAAACTATATGCGATAGATTATGTAATTTATGGAGGCAGTTATGACAAAAAACGAAAATAAAGCTAAAAACAAGATGCAGAATAAACCCCCTAGCAACAACAAATCAAATAGTATGAGCATGAAAACTTCTCAAACTACTCGTACAGATAAAGCTTAATACCAATTAGCAAAGACTTTGCCATCTGGCAAAGTCTTTTAATATGATCTTTT
This sequence comes from Candidatus Clostridium stratigraminis, assembly GCF_045310675.1. Taxonomy (NCBI): domain Bacteria; kingdom Bacillati; phylum Bacillota; class Clostridia; order Eubacteriales; family Clostridiaceae; genus Clostridium; species Candidatus Clostridium stratigraminis. Next base: position 887,928 of record NZ_JBJHZZ010000001.1, on the reverse strand, counting down.
CAAAACTTTAAATAATCTCCCTTTAATTTTAATTCCTCGAAATTATTAATTATTTATAATAGCTTACTATACATGCAGCTGTACAGTTACTTATCAAATAATCCACCCGTTTTCTTGCTGCTTCTACTTGCTTTTCTTTGTTTTCCAATACTTTTATCTGCTCTCATATTTCCACTTTGCTCAGCACTTTTTCTCTTCTTTTCTTCAATTATTTTTTTCATCATTTCTATATTTTTATCTGACATAATAATTCCTCCATATATATTAATGCATGTATTATATTTTATCATAAATATTTAAAAAATAAATGGCAAATACTATAATAAAGTTTTTATGAAAGGATGGTAATATAAATGACCACAGAAAGCCAAGTAAAGGATTTATTTTGTCAGACCTATGATGTATCTCAAAATGAGGTAAAGGTATTAAATTATTCAGATAAGACATTATCTGTAGAAATTCAAGATACTGTGTTTAACTATACTTATACCTTTGAAAATAATGTTATAAGATTCAAACCAGTTGATAAATTATAGGTGAAACAAAATGGATATAAGCATTATTGGAGTTCCAATATTTTATGGAGCAGATAAGAGAGGACCTGAATATGGTCCTAAGAAATTAAGGGATAAAAATATTGTTGAAGTAATAGGAAGGTATAATCATAGAGTGTTTGATTTTGGTGATTTGTTTGTTCCAGTTGTTGAGGAATATAATAAATTTTTTTCTCATCCAAACATGAAATATTTTGAACCTATAATTCAAGTAAACAATAATCTAGCACATATAGTTTATTCCTCAATTAAAGGTGGAAGTTTTCCCCTTGTTATTGGCGGAGATCATTCTATCGGGCTTGGAAGTATTGCAGGAGCCAGCAGAGCTTACGAAAATCTTGCTGTAATTTGGGTGGATGCCCATGGGGATATTAACACACAAAAAACCAGCGGAAGTGGTAACGTACATGGTATGTCCCTAGCAAAAGCCATGGGGCTTGGTTATGATAATCTTTCAGATGTTTATTATAAAGGCATAAAGGTAAAAAAGGAAAATGTATTTATTGTTGGTGCCAGAGACTTAGATCCAGGTGAGTATGACTTCATTAAAAGTGAAAACCTACATGTTTATACCACAAAAAGAATTAAAGAAAAAGGCATGGACCATGTAATTAGTGAAGTATTAGATGAAATTAATCAAAGCAATATTAATAATGTTCATCTAAGTTTTGATATTGATTTTATAGACGGAAGTTTAGTCCCGGGCACAGGTACTGCTGTAGAGAATGGTCCTTATATTGAGGATGCAAAAACTATTTTGAAAACCTTAGGACAATCAAGCTTAATTAAATCTATGGATTTTGTTGAATTAAATCCTCTACTAGACAAAAATGACACTACTGCAAATATAGCTGTAGAACTATTAGCTTGGACCTTCAAGTTCCTAAAATAACAAGATAAAATATTCATTCCATAATAAAATTAATTGTATTTTAAGCATTAAGAACAGCGGTGATCTAGTGGAATCACCGCTGTTTATTAGATTTCCATAATAATAGGTAAAACAATTGGTCTTCTTTTTGTTTTTTCGTATAAGTATTTCTCCATAGACTTTTTCATACTGTTCTTTAATACCTGCCATTCAAGAATTTCATTTTTTAAGCAAACTTCTATTTCATTCCTTACTATTTCCTTAGCTCCATTAATTAAAGTCTCTGATTCCTTCACATATACAAAACCACGAGTTATTATATCTGGTCCTGCAATAATACTGTAGGATTCTCTTTCAATGGTGACAACTATTGTAAGCATACCGTCTTGAGCCAGATATTTTCTATCTCTTAAAACTATATTTCCAACGTCCCCCACTCCAAGTCCATCAACAAATACATTTCCAGTACGAACCTTTCCTGATATTCTCGCCTCATTCTTTGATAATTCTAATATATCTCCAGTATCAAGAGTAAAAATATTACTGTCATCCATACCTAATTTTATTGCTAAGTCTCTATGGTGTTTTAAGTGTCTATATTCACCATGGACTGGCATAAAAAATTTAGGATGTACTAAGGTGTGAATTAGCTTAAGCTCCTCCCTATATGCATGACCTGATACATGCACTTCTTCTAATGCTTCATAAACAACATCTGCACCTTTTTTAAATAGCTGATTTATTACTTTAGAAATAAGTTTACCGTTACCAGGAATAGGAGAAGCCGAAATAATAAATAAATCCTTTGGAGCAAGCTGAATTTTCCTATGGCTTGAAAAAGCAATCCTAGCTAGTGCAGCCATAGGTTCACCTTGACTTCCAGTAGTGATAATTGTAATTTGATCATTTGGATAATTATTTATATTATCCACACTAATAAGACAAGCTTCTGGTATATCTAGATAGCCAAGTTCCATAGCCACTCCAGAAATATTCTCCATACTCCGTCCGCTAAAGGCCACCTTTCTGTTGTACTCAATAGAAGCATTCACTATTTGCTGCATTCTATGAATATTGGATGCAAAGGTAGCAACAATAACCCTACCTTCAGCTTTTGAAATAATTTTCTCTAAGGTTTTCCCAATTGACTTTTCTGAAATTGTCTGACCTTTACGTTCTATATTGGTACTGTCAGCCATAAGCAGCAGTACTCCTTGTTTTCCTAAGGCAGAAATCCTTTCTAGATCCATAATCTTACCATCTATTGGTGTGTAATCTACTTTAAAATCTCCAGTATGAAATATTACACCTATAGGGGTATGAATTGCAAGACAGCATGAATCAGCAATACTATGAGTGTTTCTTATAAATTCAACACTAAGTTTTTCTATTATTACTACTTCTCCTGCTTCTACCCTGTTGAGGTTACAATCTGAAAGCATATTATGTTCCCTAAGTTTATTTTCTACAATACCTAAGGTAAGTCTTGTTCCATATACTGGTACGTTAAGCTGCTTTAAAATATATGGTAGTGAACCAATATGATCTTCATGACCATGAGTTAAAAAGATACCCTTTACCTTCTCAGCATTATCCAATAAATAAGTTATATCAGGTATAACTAAATCAACACCATACATTTCCTCATCGGGAAAAGATATACCGCAATCAATAACTACAATTTCATCTTCAAAGGCTATGGCAGTAATATTTTTTCCTATTTCTCCAAGGCCTCCTAAGGGAATAACCTTTACATTTTCATCACTCAATTGTATCACCTGCTTTTAAAACATATTTACTATCTATTTTTTCTTTAAAAAAAAATTTAATTCTTCAATAAATTTAATTATGAAATAAATCTTATAACTTTATTTCCTTTAGCCAGCTTATATGATTTAAATGCTTTGAGTAATAAAAAAGTTCGTATGAAAGTAATACTACTAATAATACTTTAATACGAACTATTAATAATTCTATTTTGTTATTACATCTGCTGTTTTTTCTCCAGGCTTCTTTATGCCCTTAAAAATGTTAATATTTTCAACAATATTCATGTTCGTAATAATAATTGGAGAAATTACACTTTTAGCCTTTTGTTTTATAATGTCTAAGTCTAAGGTTAGAAGCAAATCTCCCTTCTTAACCTTATCACCTTGCTTTACATGTGCCGTAAAGCCTTCACCATTTAAGTTTACTGTATCTAAACCAATATGGACTAATATCTCAAGCCCTTCATCTGTTGTAATAGCAACTGCATGTTTCGTCGGGAATAATACTGTTATTTCACCACTCATAGGTGCATAAACCTTATTCCCAGAAGGTATTATAGCAAAACCATCTCCTAATATCTTATCAGAAAACACATCATCAGGAACCTGAGCTAGCTCTACAACTTCACCATCTAAAGGGCTTCCTAAAGAATAGGAACCTCCTATAATCACTTTTTCTTTATTGTTAGCCTTAGAAACCTCTGAATCTGAAGTGTTATAAACTCCATTATTAGCAATAATTGCTTTTATATCTTCCTTAATGCTTTCTGCCTCAGTGCCAAAAATTACTTGAACGCTGTTTCCTGCAGTTAATATCCCTGCTGAACCCAGTGCTTTTAAAGCCTTTTGATTTACTTTAGATGAATCTTTTAAATTAAGTCTAAGTCTTGTAATGCAGGCATCTAAAACTTCAATATTATCTTTCCCACCGATAGCTTCTAATACTTTAGCTGCTCTTTCGCTACCCTTGACATTCATAAGAACAACTTCCTCACCCTCATCCTCTTCTCTACCAGGCGTCTTTAAATCAAAGGCCTTTATTGAAAAATAAAATACTACAAAGTAAAGTGCAAAGAAGGCAGCACCAACTATCCATATAAGCCAAGGATGACCAGCAAATTTAAAGCCTAATAAGTAGTCAATAAAGGAGGCTGAGAATGTATAGCCTAATCTTATATGAAGAATACTTGTAATAATTCCAGATAAAAATGCTGCAAGTACATGGAAAACAAATAATACAGGAGCTACAAATATAAATGAAAACTCAATAGGTTCTGTAATACCAGTCAAGAAAGATACAAAAGCTGCAGAAACCATCATTCCAGCTATTTTACTTCTGTTTTCCTTTTTTGCAGCTGCTATCATAGCTATTGCTGCTCCAGGAAGGCCAAACATTAGTATTGGATATTCAGAAGCCATAAATACACCGGCAGTAGGATCTCCATGGAAGAACCTAGCAGAGTCACCAAAGTAAGTTACGCCGTTTGAAGTAAACTGTCCAAATTGATATAGGAATGCTGGATAATACATATGATGTAATCCAACAGGAATAAGTAATCTCTTACCAGCTGCATAAAATGCAGGTCCTAGAACTGAGTTACTTGCCCATAGTGCAAATACATTAATACCATTTTGAACTGGAGCCCATACAGTTACCCCAACCATTGCAAATACCAGGGCTGCTAAAGATGTAATAATTGGTACAAATCTTTTTCCTCCAAAGAAACCTAACACTTGAGGCAGCTTTATGTTATGAAATTTATTATAAAGAGCTCCCGCTATTAGTCCTATGGCAATACCCCCAAAAACCCCCATATTTATTGTAGACTTTGTAACTATATCACTATATGAAGGTGTGGTCATAAAAGCTGTAAGAGTCATATGATTAGCTGCGGCAGCTTTTTCCGCAAGAACATTAGCCGCATTAGTACTTGCTACTTTAATTATCCCTTCAAGGATAAACTCTCCTACTACTGCTGCAAGAGCTGCAACTCCTTCTCCGCCAGAGAAACCAATAGCTACACCAACTGCAAATATCATTGGTAAATTTCCAAATATAACGTCTCCTGCTTTAGCCATGTATGCGATATTAAGCAGGTCAGGCTGACCAAATCTAAGTAAAAGTCCAGCTGCAGGTAAAACTGATACTGGAAGCATCAAGGATTTACCTATTTTTTGTAGTACTGCAAATAATTTTTTCATTATAATTCCTCCTATTTTATTTTGCCTCAATAGGCTAATATAAATATTGTTTTTTTCATTATATATTTCATGCAAAAAACAAAGCACGAGCTTAAAAAATAACTTAATAAATAAGTTATACTTTAAGCTCGTGCCTAATTTAATAGTAACACTACTTATATTTCAGAAAGTCTCCTAAGATGCAAGGCAATATAGCCTATTTCATCTTCAGGTATCTTAATAGAAAACAAATTTTCAATTTTTAAAGAAATCTTTACAGCTAAATCGTATTCATTATATAGCTCTTTTTTTATGTTGTCAAGCAGGTAATTTTTTATTGTTTTTTTATTCAATACCCTTTGCAGCATTAAATCTATATGTGTTATAGTTCTAATATATTCAAGTGAGTTTTTCTTTACATCCCTTTTGATAAGCTTGAATATTAGCTCCATAATCTCTCCAACTTTTTTTGTGTAACTTAAGGCAGAGGTAACCTCTTCCTTATTTATTGCTGCTTTAATGTGCATACATATAAAGCCTGCTTCATCCTCAGGCAGCTTAGTTGTGATCCTATCATTTATCATCAATAATGCCTTTTGTGCAAGTGCATATACTTTAGGATATAAAGCTGCAAGTTCATTTAAAAATGGATTTTCAATTTTAACTCCTGTTTCAATTCTATGAATTGCAAAACTTATATGATCAGGAAGAGAAACATGTATGGCTTTGCTAAGTTTTTGATCAAGTTCCTTTTCGCATAAAGAAATTATTTCTTCAGAAAGTCCAACAATTTCTCTATTAATATTTTGCAGAATCCTATCAAAGTTATCTTTTACATCTTCCTGCTTTACAAAAATGCTTTCAATTCTGTCTTTATAAAGTTCATCACCCTTTTGCGAGGCATATCCAATAGCTTTCCCGACTAAAACATATTCTTCCTTATCCTTTACACCGATTACAACATTGTTGTTAAGTATTTTTTTTATTGTGTAAACTTCCATTTCTGCCTCCTAAAAAGCTATCAGTAACATTAATATTGTAATGAATTTCTTCGATTTATTCAATAATCTATTTAATTTTATAAAGGTATGTTATGGAGCAGTATTATTTGCCCCATTAGGAGTATTAGTTTGTTGTGAAGGCGTAGTGTTTTTGTTAGAATTATCACTCGGGTTTTGGCCTTCAGTATTGGTATTTGTATTGGTATTGGTATTATCACTCGGAGTTTGAGTTTGTGTATTTTGCTGCGGATTATTTGGGTCTGGATTTTGAGTATTTGGCTTTGTAGGAACCTGTTCTGGTGCTTTACCTTGTGTAGCTTCTTTATTAGGTGCTTGATTATTACTTTGACTAGTATCTTCTGGTTTTTTATTATACACAGCACTATTGTCAGGAACCTTTAGATTTGATGGTACAGTATTATATATAAACTTATAAAGCGCAGTGGCACTATATTTTAAATTAGGAATTAAAACAGATTGACCATTAATAGAAGTATCTTTAAAATATCCATCAGCAGGTAACCTTAGGTTATCTGTTGTGCTATCACCAAATTTATATACAGTATAAACAATTTTAAGCATATCTTCAAAAGGAATATTAGTTTTGACATATTGTGACATGGTTGAATAAAGCTTAGGATAACTTAAAACACTAGTATCCTTTACCTTACTTAGTAGTAAGGATAAAACTCTTCTTTGCCTGTCAGTTCTTTCATAGTCATTATTTCCTACTTTTCTTATTCGGCAGTAGGATAATGCCTGCTGTCCATTTAACTTTTGCATACCAGGAGATTGAATTAATGTAGAATTTGCTCCATTCACCTCTTTAATATACTTATTTATTTCTTTTACTTCATAATCTTTTACATCCAGTTCTACTCCATCTAAATTATCAATAAGTGACTGGAACCCTTGGAAATCTATAGCTATATTCTTATCAACATTTAGTCCAAAATTATATTTAATAGTTTTCTTAAGAAGATCAATACCGCCAATTTCAAAGGCTGCATTTATTTTATTATATCCCTTTCCAGGGATTACTACATACATATCCCTCATTAGAGATGTCAGCTTTACTTTCTTTGTAGATGGGTCTATAGTTGCTATTATTATTGAATCTGTTCTTGAATCGTTAAATGCTCCCCTAGTATCTACTCCAACTAAAAGCACATTAACTATATCAGTTTCTTCACCATAATTAGTCTCCGTTTCCACCGGTTCAGAACTAATTTCGGGCACAGTGTTATTGTTTTCTGCTGTTGGTACAACAACTAACATATTTTTATTATATATATGTTTTATATATAAATAGCACGAAAGTACTACAGCTATAACTACAATAAAACTGCATATTCCAATCATGATCAGCCTTTTCTCTTTAAAAAGCTTTTTTAACTTCCCCATATAATGCTTCCCCCTATATATTTCTTTAATTATTTACTTAAAGTATAGAAATCATTTCCATAAAATTATTATATATTAACTCTTCTATTATATGAAATTAATTTTTTATGAATACTTGCAATTCTACTGTAATAAGCAAAAAAGCTAAGCATTTGCTTAGCTTTTAAATAATATTTTCCTCTTTTTTCTTTGAATCAATAAATTGAAACTCATCAGCAATAACTTCTGAAATATATTTTCTTTTTCCTTCTGCATCTTCATAACTATGGGTCTGGAGTCTCCCTGTTACACTTATAAGTTTACCTTTTAATAAATGATCGTTTACTACTTCTGCTCTTTTACCCCAAAAGGTAACCGGTATAAAATCTGCTTCTCTTTCTCCATTTTTGTTTTTAAAGTTTCTTTCTACTGCAAGAATAAATTTTGTGTTAACCTTACCACTTTCTTCGAAAACCTTCATCTCTGGATCTTTTGTTAATCTGCCAATTAAAACAACTCTATTCATGTCTTCCTCCAACATCTATATTTGTTTTTAATTCTATCCAGATTAACTTTTATTAAACAACTTAATTGCTTCTTAACAAAAAATTTATTATTAATATTTTATATGTTTTACCTGATTTCTAATTGTTTATTTATTTAATCATATAAGTGACATGCCACAAAATGTTTTGGTTTTAGTTCTTTAAGTTCAGGTTTAATTTTATGACAGACCTCCATTGCCTTTGAGCATCTATCTACAAACTTACAGCCTTCTTTCGGATTTATGGGGCTTGGAACATCTCCTTGAAGCACTATACGATGTCTTTTATGCTGAATTTTTGGGTCAGGAATAGGTATAGCTGAAAGTAAAGCTTCTGTATATGGATGCATAGAATGATGATATACTTCATCGCTGCTTGATAATTCCATTATTGCTCCTAAATACATTACTGCAACTCTATCTGATATATATCTTACCATAGATAAATCATGTGCTATAAATAAATATGTAAGCCCATACTTTTCTTGCAAATCTTGTAATAGGTTAACTACCTGTGCTTGCACAGATACATCTAGAGCTGAGATAGGTTCATCACACACAATAAAATCAGGGTTAACAGCAAGTGCCCTGGCTATTCCAATTCTTTGTCTTTGTCCTCCACTAAACTCATGAGGAAACCTATTGGCATGTTCTTTATTTAAACCAACTAATTCTAAGAGTTCGTCTATTCTCTTTGTTCTTTCTTCACCTTTTAAAATTTCATGTACATCAATACCTTCAGCAATTATATTTGACACAAGCATTCTCGGATTTAAGGATGCATAAGGATCCTGAAATATCATCTGTACTCTTTTGTTATACTCCTTTTTTTCCTTTCCTTCTAATTTATGAATATCTTTACCATAAAATTTTATCTTTCCTTCTGTAGCATTATATATTCTTAGAATTGTACGACCGCAGGTTGACTTTCCACAGCCTGATTCTCCAACAAGTCCCAGTGTTTCTCCTTTATATATATCAAAGCTTACATCATCAACTGCCTTTAGTATACCTTTACCGCCTACTTTAAAATACTTCTTTAAATTTTCTACTTTTAATATTACTTCCTTATCTGCCATTTTAATTACCTCCAGTCGCTTCTGAAGTATTTAATTTTATTGCTTCAATATGGGGCTTAACCTTAGGTGCTTCAGGGTGGTTTAGCCAGCAGGCTGCAGCGTGCCCTTCCTCTATATAAAAGTTTTCAGGCATTTCTTTTCTGCATATTTTCATAGAATATTCACATCTATCAGAAAATGGACATCCACTTGGTGGGGCAAATAAATCTGGTGGCGTTCCTTCTATTGAGGATAGTCTATTTTCTTCTTTAACAATATCTAATCTAGGAACCGAACTTAAAAGCCCCCAGGTATATGGATGTTTCGAATTATAAAAAATTTGATCCGTACTTCCGTATTCTACAATCTTGCCACCATACATAACTATTACCCTTTGGGATACCTCCGCAACTACCCCTAAATCATGAGTAATAATAATGATGGCGGTATTTATTTTGTTTTGGAGCTCTTTCATAAGTTCCATTATTTGAGCTTGTATAGTAACATCAAGCGCGGTTGTTGGCTCATCTGCAATTAGAAGCTTCGGATTGCATACAAGTGCAATTGCTATCATTGCCCTTTGCCTCATTCCTCCAGAAAACTGATGTGGATATTCATTAAATCTCTGCTCGGCATTTGGAATTTGAACTGTTTTTAACATATCTATGGCGATTTTCTTAGCAGCAGCATTATCTATTTTAGTATGTTTCTTTAATCCTTCTACAATTTGCTTTCCTACAGTCATTGTTGGGTTTAAAGATGTCATTGGATCTTGAAATATGATTGCAATTTTACTACCTCTTATTTCTCTCATTTCTCTTTCATTTTTTTCAACTATATCTTCGCCATTGAATAAAATTTGACCACCTTTAAATCTTGCAGGAGGTTCAGGATTTAGACGCATAATAGATTTCGCAGTAACCGATTTCCCACAGCCTGATTCTCCAACAATTGCAATGGTTTCTCCCTCATATAAATCGAAGGACACCCCTCTAACTGCTTGAATTTCACCTGCATAAGTATCAAAGGATACACTTAAATCTTTTATTTCTAATAACTTTTTCACTTAAATCGCCTCCTACTTTCTTAGCTTTGGATCTAATGCATCTCTAAGACCATCTCCAAAGATGTTAAAACCCAGCATAGTTAAGCTAAGTGCTACAGCTGGAACAAATAAACTATTTGGATAAAGCACAAAAACTTGAGCCCCTTCATTTATTAAGGATCCCCAGGAGGCAAAAGGTACTGGAATTCCTAGGCCTATAAAGCTTAAAAAGGCTTCTGTAAAAATCATTGAAGGTATCATCATTGTCATTTGAACGATTATAGGGCCCATTGTATTTGGAATTAAATGCTTTAAGATAACTCTTTTAGTACTTGCACCAAGGGTTTCAGCTGCAAGAACATATTCAGAATGTTTTAGTCTCATTACTTCTCCTCTGACAATACGAGCTATACCCATCCAGGAGGTAGCTGCAAGAACTATAATAATTGGCTGAATTCCTGGTTTCATAACCTGAAGAAGTAAAATAATATACAGCATGTCAGGTACTACCATTATTATTTCAATAAAGCGCATCATTAAAGTATCTGCTCTGCCGCCAATATATCCTGAAATACCACCATATAAAATACCTATTATAGAGGTTATAAATACAGCTACAAAGGCAATTAAAAATGATACTCTTCCTCCCTCCCATAACCTTGTAAATAAATCTCTTCCGAACATATCAGTTCCAAGCCAATGAGCTTTGTTGAATTCACTTTTGCCTTTACTTTCAATAGTTAAGGTTGAACCACTTGCCTTTGCTGTAATTCCTCTAAAGTCAGGATCCTGTTGAAGCTGCTTTTCTGCTTCACTATTAAGCTTCTCTGCTATTTTATTTAAGGTGTCCCCATTTTCAGTTTTAATTTCAATTTTATATTCCTTTTGATCTCCCTGCTGTGCTTCTTCTGCCTTGTTCCCTATTTTTAAAATTAATGTACCACTACCCTTTAATTTAATATTTTTAAAAGAAATCTTTGTTTTGCCTAAGTCATGGGAATATTTATTATAGGTAAATGCAGTGTTTGATGTAAGCATAATACTTCTTTTATTACTTAGAATCATAGATTGATTTTGTACTTTAAGATCTTGATTTCTGTATGTATATCCATATAATGCCTTAGTTATTATTGGCCCAATAAGAGACATGATTATCATAATAATTAGTATAATAAAGGATATCACGGCAGGTTTATTTTTCTTTAACCTTCTTAATGCATCCTTAATATAAGAGATGCTTGGACGTTTAATTTTCTGAGCTGCCGCCAAATTTTTTCCAACATGTTCAAACATTGTCTTATCCATAGGTTAATCCCCACCTCCTATACTACTTTTTAATCTTGGGTCAATAAAACTATAGGCAATATCCACTATTAACATTGCGGCTATTATTAAAACAGCATAAAAAATTGTAATACCCATAATCATAGGATAATCCTGCTCAAGTATTGTATTTACAAAATATTCACCAAGTCCTGCTACGGCAAATACCTTTTCTACTACAATTGAACCTGTTATTATTGCTGCAAAAAGAGGTCCTAAGACTGTTACAACAGGCATAATTGCATTACGAATAATATGTCTTAAAACAATTTGAAGCTTTGTTATACCCTTAGATTTCGCCGTAAGTATGTAGTCTTGTCCATTTACTTCCAAGGTGGTGGTACGCATCATTCTAGATACAAATGCAATAGTTCCAAGGGAAAGAGTTATTACAGGAAGGATTAAGGATTTTTGAGTATTATCCACAGTTACTGGGAGCCATCCAAGCTTAACACCAAAGTTATAAGATAGAAATGGTCCCATTACAATATTTGGAACAGCTACTCCTATTATTGCAATTAGAATTACTATATAATCTATCCATTTCTCATGGTTAAGCGCTGCAATAAGACCAAAAAATATTCCCAGAATACTTGCAAGCAGCATTGCCCTCCAGCCAAGTGCAAAGGACTTGGGAAAGCTAGTTTTTATAATTGTTGATACTAAACGTCCTGGATATTTAATGGATGTCCCAAAATCTCCATGAACTAAATGATTTATGTATATACCATATTGCTGAATTATTGGTCTATCTAATGCATACTTTTCCATTAAGGCTTGTTTTACATCTGGCTTAAGCTTTGGATCATGAAATGGATCTCCTGGAAGCGCCTTCATAAGTACAAAAGTTAGCGTTGCAATAACCCAAAGTGTTATAAAAGCATAAAAGGTTCTTTTTAAAATATACCTCAGCACACTAAATTCCTCCTACTATATAATTAGCCTTATTTATAAGGCACATACATATTAGAAAAGGTATATGAAGCATATACCTTTTCATAAAATATTCTTTATTTAAGGCTTACTTTGACTCAGCATTTTTAGCTGTCATATCAATATCTGCCCAATAGAAATCAGTGTTAGCTCCTATTCCTCTGTGTACTACGCCTGTCAAATAAGTTTTGTAGGTCCAATGAGCAACTCTATAATAATCTGGAGCAATAACCATATCATTCATAAGTATCTTTTCTGCATCATAGAAATAGCTCATACGTTTTGCAGGATCTGCTTCTGTTCTAGCTTTTTCAATCAAATCATCATAGTTCTTGTTACTGTATTGTCCATAATTATTACCATTACCTGTTTCAAACAATTCCATATAGGTCATTGGGTCTAAATAGTCTGGACCCCATCCGTCAGCACAAAGAGCGAAGTTTCCAGCTTGTAATCTGCTTAATTTTTCTGACCATGGAACAGGTATTAAATTAACAGTAATTCCGATTTGCTTCCAATCTTCTTGATATTTCTGAGCTATTTTCATAGATATATCACCAGTATCAATTAGCATATCCATTGCTGGCAGCTCTTTTAAATTAAGCTCCTTTAAGCCCTGTGCCAAAAATTCCTTAGCTTTATCCTTTTGATTATCATCAAATAAAGTTACACCATTCTCATCACGGAAAGCCTTATTTAAGCCTAAGAAATGCGTTGGTATAAGAGCTAACGCTGGATCATCTCCTAAATTTATCTTTTCTACAAAGGTTTTACGATCCATAGCATAGGCCATAGCTTTTCTTATATTTACATTTTGAGTTATCTTGTTGCTGAAATGATTAAAATCTATATAGAATACTGTGTAGTCAGGCATATTCTCAAGAGGCTGTAATTTATATTGATCTAAGGTAGCTTGATCTTCAAAATCTTTTAAATCTGTGGATTGAATTGCTGAACCATCTAGTTTACCGGTCTTTAAAAGATTTGTTCTCGTTGCAACATCATTAACAACCTTAATATTTACTTTATCTATTTTTATATTGTCTTTATTCCAGTAATTGGGGTTTTTATCCATAGCAAAGCTTTCTTTGTGCTTCCAATCCTTAACAACCCAAGGGCCATTGGAAAGCAATCCAGCTGCTTCTAAGGTATAGTCCCCTGCTTTTTTATGCTCATTATAGAACTTTTCATTTACTGGGAAAAATACTGGGAATGCAGTTAGTCCTATAAAGAAAGGTACTGGAGAAGCTAATTCTATTACTATACTTCCATCCTTTTCTTTTGCTCCAACCTTAGCCCATAAATCATCTTTTAGCTTCTTATATTCAGCATTTTCTTCAGCTGTCATTGCTTCAATTCTCTTAGAAACCTGTGCCTTTAGATCTTTTTTCTTAGCAGCATCTGTTTCTGTTTTTATTGAATCATTTAAAGCCTTAAAAGCTGCATCCTTTCCAAGTAAATAGCTCTTTTTAGTAACATCGGCATAATCTTGAGCACCTTTTATATATGAAATCATATAGCTATAAGGTGTGCTGTCTTCCATGGCAAGTCTCCATGCAAAGAAGAAGTCTTGAGCTGTAACTGGATCTCCATTACTCCATTTAGCGTCTTTATTTAGTACAAAGGTATAAGTATTAGATGCTTGATCAAAACTCCAGGACTTTGCAACACCTGGTTCATATTTTCCTTCCTCTTTACCTGCTCTTGTTAAACCTTCTAAGAAAAAGTTTCCAAGATACATATCTGGTGCACCAATCATTTGAAGAGGATCTAAGGTTTGAGGCTCATCACCAACATAATAATCTAGTACCTTATCTACCTTTGCAGTTTGATCATTTGTTTGTGGTTTTGTTTGACACCCTGTAAGTACAGATGTAAATACCATGACAGCCATCACTAAAGACGCAACTAGCTTTTTGCTTTTCATTAATTTTCCCCCTTTTCACATGTTAAAAAATTATTCTTGTATTAATTTAAGTAACATACTTAATACTATGAAAATGAATTTAAGGATATGTCTAATATTTTTAATAAGACACACTCAAAATTAAAATTTGAATTAGCTTCTCATAATTTGCTTGACATATTTTTTAGCGACATTGACATTAAATGAATGTTCATTTATTATAGAATTATAATGAGGTGTCTAATATGAGAAGAAAAGATGATGAAAAACAAAACAGCATAAAAAAAGCAGTAATAAACAGCATATTAAGAGAAGGTCTACACGGAACCTCCATGTCAAAAATAGCAAAGGAAGCTGGTGTCTCCCCTGCCACAGTCTATATATACTATCATAATAAAGAAATGATGCTTCAAGATATTTATATAGAATATTCTGAAGACATCTTTTCCTATTTGCTTGAAAAAACTAATACGGATATGAATGGAAAAGAACTTATTGAGATTCTTATAAAAAGTTATTATATCTATATTAAAGATAACGAGGAAATATTTAATTTTGTAGAACAATTTTCTAGCTGTCCTGTTTTATCTAACAACTGTGCTGTTAGGAAAGGCATATTTGATTTATATATTTTTTTTGATGAACTAAAGGAAAGAAAAGTAATTAAGAACTTTAGTAATGATAATTTGGCAGCCATTATATTTTCTCCAGTTAAAGTCATTTATAATAATCACTGTTTAACTGATAAGGAGAAAGCAAGTAATCTTTTAGAAATGATTAAAATAATTCAAGATGCCCTTCTTTTATAATAAAGAATTTAAAATTATTTATGTGTCAATTTTTTTTAGTGTACCAATAAAGTTTTTGAAAGGATTAAGATATGAGAAAAACAACAAATAAAAATATAGAAAAAATGGTTCTTCCAGTGATAAATAGTCTTTTACTAACTGGAATGACTCAAAAGGTTAAATTAAATAGGTTAAGCGAAGAAGAAATTAAATATTTAGAAAATGAAAATTCAGTAAGTATTGCCCTTCCCCTTAAGGAAAACCACGATAAAAATAATTTAAAGGAAGATGACTTTTATGATACTGGAGTGTTGTTTAAAGTTGAAAAAATAGAAAGCCACAAAGATATTTATGAAATTACTCTTAAGGTTTTAGACCGTATAGAAATTAAAAAATTGAATATAACTTCTGAAATTATTATGGGAGATTTTGATAATGCCTCAGATGATTTTGATTTAACCAGTTCGGAAAAAGAGAATATACTTAAAGAGTTAAAAAATGTAATACATGAAACCGCTGCTTATTTTAATGATTCAGAGCCTATAATAAAGAAAATTGATGTAATAGATGATATAAATAAATTAATAGGATATGTATCTCAATTTGCTAGAATTTCAAATGAAGATAAATATGAGCTCCTTCGCATTAAGTCTTTAAAAGATCGAAGTTTGCGTTTTCTAGAGCAGCTTCATAAAAATAAAGAAGGCATAAAGCTTCAATTTGAACTTGCAGAAAAGTTTTCTGAAAAGGCAAATAAAAATTATAGAGACCAAGTGCTTAGAGAGCAATTAAAGGCAATCCAAGAAGAATTAAAGGACGGAAAGGGTAATAAAAAGGATTATAGAGAAAAAATAATAGCAGCAAACATGCCTAAAGAGATTGAAGAAATAGCCTACGAGGAGTTAAATAAGCTTGAAAGTCAAAGCTCTACAAGCTCAGACTATAATATAATAAGAAATTATTTGGATTTATTGGTTCAGCTTCCTTGGAAATCCGGAAAAAATGCAAGCATCAATATTGAAAAAGCTAAGCAAATACTAGATAGAGATCACTATGGACTTGAAAAAGTAAAAAATAGAATATTACAACACCTTGCAGTAATGAAGCTTAATAAAGATAAAAAAGGCTCTATCCTTCTTCTTGTAGGTCCTCCGGGAACTGGTAAGACAAGCCTTGGGAAAAGCATAGCTAAGGCTCTAAAGAGAAAGTATATCCGTCTTAGCTTAGGGGGCATAAAAGATGAGGCTGAAATAAGAGGACATCGAAGAACATATGTAGGTGCATTACCAGGAAGAATAATTCAAAGCATAAAAAAAGCAGGTGCAAAAAATCCTATAATGATTTTAGACGAAGTTGATAAATTAATGGGTGGCTATAATGGTGATCCTGCAAGTGCACTTCTTGAAGTTCTGGATCCTGAACAAAATAATACCTTTTCAGATCATTACTTAGATGTACCCTATGATTTATCAGAAGTATTTTTTATTGCAACAGCAAACTCTCTTGATACAATTCCAAGACCACTTTTAGATAGAATGGAAATAATACAAGTATCAAGTTATACAAGCAATGAAAAGTTTAATATCGGAAAGAATCATTTAATTCCAGAAATACTTAGAGAACACGGTCTTACAAGTAAAGAGCTTATTTTTAAAGATGAAGCCTTACACAATATAATAGATAATTATACTTTAGAGGCAGGAGTAAGAGGCTTAAAGAAGCAGCTAGCAACAATAGCCAGAATAGCTTCTGAAAAAGTAGTATCTAAAAGTATTAAGCTTCCATATATAATAACTGAAGATATATTGGAAGATATATTAGGAAATAAAGTTTCAAGACATGATAGAGTCTCCCAGCAGAACCCTACTGGAGTAGTCACTGGACTTGCCTTTACACCAGTTGGCGGAGAAATCTTATTTATTGAAGCAACCTCAATGTCAGGAAATGGACAAGTAATTTTAACTGGCAAGCTTGGAGATGTTATGAAAGAATCCGCAAGAATTTCACTAAGTTTATTAAAGTCAAGACTTGCCATAAATAGCTTTAACTTTAAAGAGACAGATTTGCATATTCATGTTCCTTCTGGCGCTGTTCCTAAGGATGGTCCCTCAGCAGGAATCGCACTGTTTACTGCACTAACCTCACTAATAACAGGAATTAATGTTGATTCAAAGCTTGCCATGACAGGTGAAATTACTTTAAGAGGTGCTGTACTTCCAATCGGAGGTTTAAAAGAAAAACTTCTTGGAGCTCAAAGAGCTGGTATTAAAAAGGTTTTAATACCAAAGGATAATTTAGCTGATCTTAAAGAGGTGCCTAACGAAGTCAAAAACGAACTAACTATTATACCTGTAGAAACTATTGAAGATGTAATGAAAGAAGCGCTTAATCTTAATTTACCTAAGTCTGAATATTTAGTTCCTGACATAATAGCTGCTTCTCATTTATTTAAATAGACATTAACTTAATAAAAATTTAAATATAGTAATTTATAGGCTTTAATTTTTACTGCTTTAAAAAGGCATTAATAATACTTATATGCAGGTTTTAAATTAAGGCTTAAATAAGTAACATTAGGAAGGTATTTTGTATGAATTTTTCAAAGATATGTTTAGAGGATAAAAAAATTATTGATAAATTTATTTTACCCTACAAATTTTTAAGTTGTGAATACTGTTTTACTAGTTTATATATATGGAAGGATGCTTGTGATATTCAATATACTGTTTATAAGGATGCACTTATAATTAAAAAGAGAGATTTTGAAGGTAATTATCATTTTATGCAGCCACTTGGTTATAATAAAGAAAATCTAATGGCAATTATAGAAGCTTTAAAGACTTATAAAGAAGAAAATAATATGCGATACTTATTTAAGGACTTAGAAGAAAGCTTTATTAATGAAGTAAATTTACTCCTACAAGAAAAGAAATCCCTTTGTATAAAAGAAGATAGAGATAACTTTGATTATCTTTATGAAGCTAAAAAGCTAATGACTTTTTCAGGTAAAAAGCTTCATTCTAAAAAGAATCATTATAACTTTTTTACGAAAAATTATAATTATGAAGTTGTAGATATAAATAGCGAAAAGGTTATTCATGACGTAATTGTTGCCGCTGAAAAGTGGTATGAAGATAATGATGAAAAAGATGATAAGCTTTATTATGAGCTTTTAGCAATTAAAGATCTTGTGAAAAATATGGATATATTAAAGCTTAATGGAATTGCAGTATACGTAGATGGGAAAATTGGTGCATTCAGCATTGGTGAGAGCCTAAATGAAAAGCTAGCTGTTATCCACATTGAAAAAGGCGATAAAGATATAGAAGGAATATATAGCTTCATAGCCAGAACCTTTGTTGATAGATGTTTTAATGATGCAGAAATTATTAATAGAGAACAGGATCTTGGAATCGAAGGTCTTAGAAAATCCAAGATGTCCTATTATCCTCTAAAGCTTGAAAAAAAATTCATACTAAGCGTATAGTAGAATTGTTGAAGTATAAAAGCCATCTCTTAAAATACTAAAGAGATGGCTTTTAATTATTTGTTTACTTTAATTAAATTACGCCTTCAGATTTTCATCTGATTTTATTACATACTGTTCATTCATGACACCCAATTTACTTAGTAAAAAGAAGATAATTGATAATATAATACCTACAACTGCTGCAAATGCCATTCCTTTTAATTCAACTGTCCCTATTGTTATCTTGGCACCACTTACGCCAACTACAAATGTAACGGCAGCTAGTACCATATTGTAGTTTTTGCTAAAATCAACCTTTTGCTCTACAAGCATTCTAATACCAGATACAGCAATTACGCCGTATAAAAGAACGGTTATTCCGCCCATTACAGGAGTTGGAATACATTTAATTGCTGCAGCTATTTTACCTATACATGAGAATATAATTGCACATATAGCCGCTCCACGAATTACCCATACGGAATAAACTCTAGTTATAGCCATAACTCCAATATTTTCACCATAGGTAGTATTTGGAGGCGAACCTGCAAACCCAGAAATAATATTACTAATACCATCTCCAAGCAAGGAACGATGTAAGCCTGGATCCTTTATTAAATCCGTTTCAGTTATGTTACCAGTTACAATTAAGTGACCAATATGCTCTGCAAGTACTACTAAACAAGCAGGAGCAATTATAGCAACAGCATTCCAGTCCATTACTGGTGCTGAGAATTTAGGAAGCTGGAACCACGGAGCATCTATTATAGGCTTTACATCAAATTGGCCCATAATAGCTGCAAATACACATCCTGCAATAACAGCTATTAAAATAGGTATTATTTGAAGGAACTTTCTAAACATTACGGAGCCAAATACGCCTACAGCTAAGGTAAACATTGAAATTGCTATAACATTCCAATTAGGATCTCCAGTTAAACCTGCTTGAGCAGCTGCAGTTGGTGCAAGTTCTAGTCCTATTACAGCAACAACTGCTCCCATAACTGCTGGCGGCATTACAACATCTATCCATTTAGTACCCGCATATTTAATAATAAAGGACATTATTACAAAGAATAAGCCAAAAAAGATGAAGCCAGATTGTGCATGATTAAAGCCGCCGTATTTTGAAATTATAAGGGCCGTTGGGGCGATAAATGCAAAGCTAGAACCTAGATATGCTGGAATTCCGCCCTTGGTTACAATAGTATAAACTATTGTTCCAATACCATTCATAAATAGTGCTATGGATGGATTAACACCAAGCAAAAATGGCACAAGGATGGTAGCACCAAACATGGCTGTTAAGTGCTGTAGACTTAGCGGTATGGTTTCTAGAATAGGAAGTCTTTCATGGATGCCAATTACACGTCTCATTTTTCACACTCCTTAAATTATTAATTTTTATAAAATGCAGTGCAATAAATCTAAAAAACTCTACTGCACTGCAAATCTGTAAGGTTCATTATTGTTTATTTAATGCTCTATATACCTTATCTTGAGAAAATGGAAGTTCATATATTTCTATTCCTGTAGCCTCGGCAATTGCATTTCCAATAGCTGAAGTTATAGAAATCATAGGGTGTTCAGCACAACCTCTAGCTCCATAAGGGCCATCAAGTTGAGGAGTTTCTACAAAATGCAGTTCTATTTCCTTAGGTAAATCTCTCATGGTTGGAATTTTGTAGTCTACAAAGTTTTTAGTTAAAAGTTGTCCTTTCTCATTGTAGATCATACTTTCACAAAGAGCCGTTCCGATTCCTTGAATAATACCTCCAACAACCTGACCCTTTAGAAGCGTCTCGTTCATAACCTTTCCTACATCAAAGGCTGAAACTACTTTTAATATTTCTATATCTCCCGTATTTTTATTTACTTCAATTTCTATGCCATGTGCCCCAAAGGTCCAATCAAGAGCTGGACTTCCTTGTCCTGTTTCTTTGTCTAAAAATGAAAGACCTTGAGCAATACTCTTACCCCTTCCAATTATTGGCCCGCCAATGGAATTGCCATTTGTATAGGTGAAGCCCACAGCCATTTGATTATAAAAAACCGTATTTTCTGGATGTTGTTTTACAAAGACACACTCATCTCCAATTGCTAATTCATGTTTTGCCGCATGTAGTGCAGCTGCTCCTAATTCTAATATTTGCTCTAGCATATCGTCACAAGCCTCAATAACTGCATTTCCAACAAGTACAGTCATTCTGCTTGCAACAGTCTGCCAATCATAAGGCGCTGTATCTGTATTTGTATCTGAAACCACATGAATTTTCTCTATCGGAATATGAAGCCTTTCTCCAATTATTTGAGCAAGTGCAGTATAGGTGCCTTGACCAAAGTCTATTCCTCCAACGTTAAATCTAATAGAACCATCTTCATTCATAAGTATTAAAGCTGAAGAAGCTGAGGAGCTTGGCATTGCAGGTGCCTTATGAAGTACGGCAATACCCTTTCCTCTATATTTTCCCGTACTCAATTCCATGGCCTTTTCTTCCTCGGTTTTTGGAATCTTATAGTCAATCTTATCAGCAACAATTCTTAAGCATTCTTTAACATTACCTGTGTTTTCAGTAATTAGTTCTCCAGTTATTGTAGTAGAACCAGCTTTTAAGAGATTTTTCATTCTAAATTCATAAGAATCCATCTTTAGTTCTTTAGCTATTAATTCCCTTTGCCTTTCTACTGCCCAGAAAAATTCTG
This sequence comes from Candidatus Clostridium stratigraminis, assembly GCF_045310675.1. NCBI lineage: Bacteria > Bacillati > Bacillota > Clostridia > Eubacteriales > Clostridiaceae > Clostridium > Candidatus Clostridium stratigraminis. Next base: position 866,400 of record NZ_JBJHZZ010000001.1, on the reverse strand, counting down.
CGTGCCCAAAGCCTCTATAGGCAGTTCCAAAGATATGATTTGTATAAATAGTATAGGAATCCACCTTAATATTATCTACTTCATAAGGACCAGCAGCCGAGTACCCTGCTGCTCTTCCGATATTTACACCATAATCAGCATAAGCTCCAGCATCCCAAAGATATTCAATTTCTTCAGCTACAATCTTTCCGTCCTTTTTAACCCCAGTTTTAATTCTTGCAACTAAGCCCTGCCTACAGGGAAGTGTGGAAGTCTCCTCTTCTCTTGTTGGAGCTAATTTCACTGGTTTTCCCTTTGCCGCCTTTGATAAAAGGGCAACCAAGGCTTCTAAATGAATACCTGCTTTACCACCAAAGCCACCGCCTACATAGGGTACAGTTACATCAATATTTTGCTTGGGAATATTTAAGGCTACACTCATTAAATCCCTAATGGCAAAGGGTGCCTGGGCACTGCTCCATACCTTAATCTTATCTCCATTACCCCATTTAGCTATGACATTATGGGTTTCCAGTGGAACATGGAGCACTTGAGGTTGAGTAAATTTATTTTCAACTATTACATCTGCTTCTTCAAAACCTTTTTCTATATTGCCTTTTCTCAATTTAAAGTGATTTGCTACATTTGTCCCAATTTCAGGATTGAATACGTTTTCAATATATTTGTTATTAGCCATATCTTCATGAACTAAAACTGCATCTTTTCTTAAAGCATCTTCCACTTGTTGAATTACAGGCAGTTCTTCATAGATAACCTCGATTAATTCTACTGCTTTTTCTGCAGTATCTAAATCAATTGCAGCAACAGCAGCCACTGCTTCTCCAAAATACCTCACCTTACCTACAGCAAGTATTGGCCTATCAACCATGTAAATACCTAACTTCTGTGAAGCCTCTGCACCAGTTAATACCGCCTTGACTCCTGCTAGTGCTTTAGCCTTAGAAGTATCGATACTAATTATTCTTGCATGGGCATAGGGACTGGTTTTTACTTTTGCATAAAGCATGCCTTGAAGCTTTATGTCATGAACATACTGTGCTTCCCCTGTAACCTTTTCTATGCCGTCTAATCTAGATATTCCTTTTCCTACATAATCATAATTCATTGTTATTCCCCCTTAGCCTTCATATCCAAAGCATAAAGATTAACAATTTCTGCTTCACCATGTGCAGCTGCTTCTACTGATTCAATAATACTTTCATAGCCTGTGCATCTGCATAAATTTCCTTGCATTGCCTCTATAATTTCCTCTTTGCTTGGGCTTGGATTTTTGTTTAATAAAGCTCTTGCTGACATAACCATTCCCGGAGTACAGAAACCACACTGAAGACCATTATGTTTAATAAAGGATTTTTGAAGAATAGATAATTCTCCATTTTTTGCTTCTCCTTCGATTGTAAAGACCTCTCCCTCTGCAGCTTCTAAAGCCATTACTAAACAAGAGTTTACAGCTTTACCATTTAGTATTACTGTACAAGCACCACATTCTCCTGCACCACAGCCTTCCTTAGTCCCTGTTAATCCTAACTCCTCTCTTAAAAGATAAAGCAAGGTTTTATTTGAAGCTATTTCAGCATAAACCTCATCACCATTGACATATAAATGTATCTTTTCCTTCATGCTTATTGCGCCTCCCCTAGTTCATATAAAATTTGCTTAGTTAGATATTCAGCCATAGCAATTCTAAATTCTTTACTCGCCCTTTGATCTTTTATAGGCTTAATAGCACTCTTAACCTTTGCTATAATTTCATCTTGCTGTTTAATAACATCTATATTTTTAAGTCCTTCAACTATTACAGGTGTTGGTCCTGCAGCACCTATTGCTATATTAAGCACGCCATCAGATTTTAAAAATGCTGCCACAGCCACTTGTGCAAGATCATGACCTTTTATTCTTGATTTTCTTAAGTATTTTCCTTTTCCTTTTATGAATGGGAAAATCACTCTGGTTACAATTTCATTTTCTTTTAAAATAGTCCTTTTAACTCCTATAAAAAATTCCTTAAGAGGTACTTTTCTAATGCCATCAATTGAAGCTATTTCTGCTACTCCTTCAAGTACAATTGATGGTGAAAGCATATCCCCGCCTGGAGATGCATTACATAGATTCCCTACTAGGGTTGCCCTATTTCTAAGAAGACTATTTGCTAAATTTTTAGCTCCTTCTACCAAAATAGGATAGTTTTCTATTATTTCCTTTGAATTTATGATATCATTTAAGCTTACAGCTGCTCCTATTGTTAGGCCTTCTTCATTGGAATAACTAATATTCTTGAGCTCATCTATTGCTTTAATGTCTAATATACGGGGAGAAACTATAAGCTTATCTTTAAGAGCAATAATTAAATCTGTACCACCGGCTAAAATTCTTATGTCTTTACCATGTTTATTTAATAATTCAAGCGCATCATTTAAGCACATTGGCTTGAAGTACTGTAATTCTTGCAATTTAATCCCTCCAATCCCTATTTTTTAAATTACCTTTACCTGATAAGTACTTTAATACTCCAATTAATTTATATACAAAAAAACCCCCTAGTATACTTAGCATTTATGAAAAACCATGCAGTATTATTAGGGGTTTTTTGTAACTTAATTTAGATTCTAAAGTTATTTATTATATATTTATTTTTGTTACTAATTATTTATGCGTATTAAGGTTATACCGGTTTAAAAATAAACCCATAGTAATCTAATCCTATACCTTCTTTTATAATACCAACAGTAGTCTTTAGCTTCATACCTATTTTTAAGTTTTCAGCTTCTATTTGACCGCTTACAGTTAAACCATTATTAAATTTAACTATACCAAAGGCAATATATGGCTTCATATAGCCTTCTGGAAGATTATATACTCTTGTATAGGTTACAAGGGTAACTTCTCCTTCAAGTTCTATTTCCTCAAAGTCCCTAGCACCGCATTTTCTACATACATAATGCTTTGGATGGTGGAGTTCTCCGCAAGCTGTACATTTATAAGCATACATTTTCTCACTCATTTTACTCCGCCTCCTTTACTAAAATTGTTGCTACCACATTATTTCCAAAGCCTCCAAAATTAACTGCAAGACCTGCTTTGGCTCCTTCAACTTGCCTGCCTGCAGCCTCTCCTCTTAGCTGCTTTACTATTTCAACAATCTGTGAAACTCCAGTTGCTCCAAGTGGATGTCCTTTAGCCTTAAGTCCTCCTGAAGTATTTATAGGTATTTTTCCACCAACCCTTGTTTCACCATTTCTAGCAGCAATATGGCCTTGACCTCTTTCAAAGAAACCAACCTCTTCAGATTCAACTATCTCAAGTATTTGGAAGGCATCATGAAGCTCTGCCACATCCATATCCTTTGGAGTAAGTCCAGCCATTTTATAAGCCTTTTGTGCCGCAAGTCTTACTGCTAATAGATCAGTAGGTACTTCTCTTTCTGCTACGGCATGAGTATCTGTTGCCTGGCCAATACCGGCAATTTTTACAGGTTTTTTACTAAATCTATCTGCCTTATCCATGGCACATAAAAGCACTGCTGCTGCTCCATCAGATACAGGGCAAACATGATACATTCTTAAGGGCTCTGCTACATAAGGATTAATAACATGAGCATCCTCATCCTCTGTAATTGCATATAAATTAGGTACAACATGAATGTGTGCTACTGGATTATGAACTGCCTGTTCATGATTTTTAACTGAAACTATGGATAAGTCCTTTTCAGTTATTCCATACTTCTCCATACAAAGCTTTGTAAACATTCCAGCAAAAGCAGGAAGGGTTAAACCATAATTGTATTCTGCTTCAGGATGCAGCATTGTAGCTACAAAGTCTGTGCCTTCCCAGCCACTTACAACTCTCATCATTTCCCCGCCTACAACAAGTACAGCGTCGCATATGCCACTAGCAATTGCCATATAACCTAATTTTATAGCTGATGCTCCAGAAGCTGGACCATTTTCTATAGTTTCAGCCATTGCAGGTCTTAAATTTAGTGTATCAACCAAGGCTGAAGCAATTCCACTTTGTCTATTTATTATACCTGAGCCCATGGATGCTACGAATACCTGATCGATTCCATGTCCTTCACCGGTTTTAACACCTGCATCATCTAGTGCTTCAACAGCTGCCAAACTAAGCATATCAGTAAAGGTTCCTCCCGCCCATTTACCAAACTTAGTATGACCAACACCTACAATTCCTACTTCTCGCATCTTTTATATCCTGGAATTTGTGCATAAGTTTCTGGGAGGATTGGGTTTTCAGAAGTCTTAAGAAGTTCTTCCTTAACTGGTCTTCTACCAGTACATTTTGAAGCTTTATGTTTTTCCCATAATGCCTTAGTTAAAACATAAGTTGGTACTCCTCCAAGCTCATGCCAAATTTCTGGTCTTGATTCTAATTCATATTCTATCATCCATCTCTTAAAGCCATTTGGACTCTCAGCAACTATCCAAACCTCATCTTGATTTAAATAATCAAGATGATATTCCATTTTAGCAGCAAATAATTGAGCTCCTATTCTTAAACCTTGTCTTAGAGTCATAGTGTGATAGGACATACCTACTTTATCATCAACTGTACGCCCATTAACAATACCAACAATAACGCCATCTATTGTTCCTATTAAACAATATTCATCTTTAACTCTATAGCGGTAGTAGCCTAATAGCTCTGAATACATTCTTGATGCAACTATATCATAAAAATCCTTTTCTACAGTCATAAGAGGTTTAACTGCTTCTAATATATGAGGAACCTCATCTCTAGTAATTTGGCGAATAACCATCTTTTCTCCAGTTGCAAGGGTAATATACTTTGCAGGATATTCTGGTAATGGGGTTTCTACAGGTCTTAAGCTTTGCTCCATTTTATCTACTATCATTTTTAATCATCCTTTCAATATAAATTTATTTATTCTTCCATATCATAAGCTACTATACGGGAAATACAGGATTCTCCTCCTTCAAATCTCCATGGATATATACCAATAATTAGTCTCTTTCCAAGCACCTTATCTATTTCTCCGCCAACATTTTCAGCATGTATAATATCAAGTGGGAACAGATCGTAGTGCATTAATTGATAATCATCAGATGGCCAGAAATCTTCTAAACCCTTTCCATATTTAGCTTTTAAGAATTTATCTGCTTTAACTGCTTCTTTTGGACACCATTCACGAATCTTTGTATTCATTGGATGGTCTGCAGAACCGCAGTCAACGCCTATCCACTTAAATTCCATTTCCTTGCACCAATTAGCAAATTCTTTTGTAGGTCCTGGATGCCTTAGCATAACTCTTTCTTCATCAGCTTCTGGCTCATCCCAAGCATATTTATGATAACCTGTGTGTATTATCAAAATATCTCCCTTTCTTACATCGGCTCTTTCCATTATGTCCTTTGAAGTATAAATGTCATAGTCTTCTGCAATATCAGAGATATCAACTACTACTCCTGGTCCTATTAAATCAGTTAAAGGAATACTAGCTATATCTCTTCCATGTGTACAAAAATGAAGTGATCCATCTAAATGAGTTCCTACATGATTTGAATGAGTTAGAACTTGCCCGTTTGCGCCATTTGAAGATAATCTTTTAAAGAATTTAATTTCTAGAGGCTCATAGGTTGGCCAAGGTGGTGTTAAGTGACTAATTTTTTGAGTTAAATCATACATCTTTACATTTTTAAAGGTATCAATAATATTCATTTATAACCCTCCTGCTATTTTTTGGGGTACACAACAATTATTAATTGTTGTGCCTCCAGTTATTTTTTTGGGTACGTAACAATTATTAATTGTTACGCCTCCAGCTTTTTTTATATTTTATTTATAAATGCCTTTAAGGCATCTTCGAAACATTTCATAGGTGGATGAACTATTCCTGCACCTACCTGACCTACTCCAGCCCTATTGCAGGCAATACCTGTATTTATTACTGGAAGTATTGAAGTTTCTATAACCTTTCTTACATCAATTCCTGTAGGAGTTCCTTTAAAGTTTAAGTTTGGAAGCTTATAGGCATTGTTTTCAGCACAAGTTATTTCATACATGCTGTTCGTATAATTTATAGCATCCTTAGGTGTTCCTCCTACAAACTGTACTATAGCTGGAGCTGTTGCCATTGCAAAACCACCAATGCCAGCTGTTTCTGTAATACAGCTATCTCCTATATCAGGATTTGCATCCTTTTCATCAAAGCCAGGAAAATATAAGCCTTGAACGATCTCACATGGTGCTGTAAACCACTCATTTCCAGTACCGCTTACTCTTATACCAAAGTCAGTACCATTTCTGGACATTGTATAAACTATAGTACTGTATTCTATATCCATTAATGGATCCAAACTGCACTTACAAGCTGGCATTGAAATATTTAGGAAAAAGTGATCATTTCTATCTATAAAAGATAGAACCTCCGCCTTCATAGCATCTGAAAAACTAGTTCTTACAATGTACGGTGCTATTTCTCTAAATACAAGTGAAGTACCTGCTTTATTTCTATTGTGACCTTCATCACCCATTTGAAGAATTTGAGCTATAATTGTCTTTAAATCTATTTCACCCTTTAGTTCCAAAGCCTCCTTAAGTACTGGTGCTAGGTTTTTTTCCATCCAGTTAAGCCTATTTATAACTTCACCTCCAAAGGCACCAAATCTAAGCACCTTGCCCAAACCTTCATTAAAAGTGCAGTAGGCATAATTTCCAAAGGCTTTATTTTGCAATTTCCAAACTGGCATAGAATAAGTTACTACTCCAGCCATTGGTCCTACAGTACTGTGATGATGGCAAGGGTCAAAGATTATTTCTCCGGAAGCAGCTAAGGCTCTTGCCTCTTCTTCATTAGGAGCCAACCCTTCATAAATAAGGCCTCCTACAATTGCTCCTTTTAACGGCTCGCTCATTCTATCCCAAGTTATTGGAGGTCCTGCATGAAGGATTGTTCTCTTAGTCATGCCTGGAATATCTGAGCCTGCAGTGCCTACACCTAAAATAACCGGCTGAGCCTCTAATAATCTGTTTACAGCTTCTTTATTAGCATTTTCTATTTTTTCTTTTATATCTTCCTCTTCAAGCCTTCCAAGCAACTTGCTAGCCGCGCTTGGGGGTCTCCAATTTACATGAATGCAAGATACATGCTGCTCCTTTAAATCCTTGCAAAAGGACTCAAGTCCTAAATTTACAACTTTTAATTCGCTGTCAAATAGCTTGTTTACAAGAGACATAATTTACACCTCCTTTGCCTTTTTATTTAATCTTATTTAAAAGCATTGCGGTAAGTCGTACTGCCTGAGCATTTGATGGCATTAATATAACACCAGCTTCTTTAAGCTTTTGAGCCTGCTCACTATAACTTTGAGGATCCTTTTCAGTTCCACATATATATCCAATAACAGATAAATATTTTCCCCTTTCTTCCATGTTTCTCTTAGCTTCTATAATCTGAGGCAGCATTTCTCCAACTGGGTCCATATTAGATCCATAGCCAATAACAAAGTCCATTAGGATTACAGCAACTTCATCATCACAAGCTTCCATTGGAAGCCTTTCAACTCTTCCAATAGGGTCAATCATTGGATGAGGTTTCCCTAGTGTAAAATCATCATCTCCTAAATCAATACAAGTATGCTTCAAGCTTTTATGAATATTTTTTAACTTGAATTCGGGACTAAGTGGTATATTTGAATAAATATTATAGCCTTCCTTACCTAGAAGTTTCATAGCTTCATCAGCCAAAGTACCACCAGTATATAATGCCCTTAGGTATTTCTGAGAGCTTTGAAGCTTAGCTGCTTCTTTATTAACTATTTCATCAACCAAAGCTTCCTCCATAGTAAAACCTTCGAAATCTTTACAAGCTATACCTTTAGATAAGCTAACTGCCTTATGAGCTGCATCCTCTAAACTAATACATGCATAGGCTCCCTTTTTTTCTATTTGATTTCTATCTCCACCAATAAAATTAACTACTACAGGCTTCTCCGTAGTTTTTACCATTTCTAATATTTTCTCTGCCACTTCAGCTGCAGGGGGTTTTGAAATTAAAACAATAACTTTAGTAGATGGATCATCTATTAGAGCCTTAAAGCCTTCTAGCATCATAATACCGCCTACTTCACTTTTAAGATCCCTTCCTCCTGTTCCAATAACCTGAGAAACCCCACTACCTAATTTATCAATTATTACTGTAACTTCCTGGGTACCTGTACCTGAAGCACCTACTATTCCAATATCTCCCTTACTAACTACATTAGCGAAGCAGAGAGGAATTCCATTTATAATTGCTGTACCGCAGTCGGGTCCCATTACTAAAAGACCTTTCTCTCTTCCTAGTATCTTAAGATCAATTTCTTCTTCAACTGTTACGTTATCACTAAAAAGCATTACATGAAGGTTGCTTAAAAGAGCTTTTCTTGCTTCCTCAGCTGCATATTTTCCTGGAAGAGAAATTACTGCCATATTAGCACCCTTAAGCTGCTTTACAGCTCCTTGCAAGGTTCGAGCCTTTATTTCAGCTTCACCTTCATCTTTTTTAGAGTTTAAAAGCTCATCTACCTTCCTTACTATTTTTTCTAATGCATTTTCTTCTTCTGAAGCAGCTGCAATAAAAAAGTCATTAGGTGTAAGCATCTCTATTTCTTCATTTGACAAATTTAAATTAGCACATAGTTCCTTATTTAAATCTGTAGCCATACCAACTATAACTTCTTTTACTCCCTGCATCTTCTTAATTTCTTTAGTTATTAGCATAAGAGCTACGGAATCATAGTAAGTATTTTTTCGTGTTTCAATGCATAGCATCATTTAGCCAAAACCTCCTATACCTTAAATTAGTCATTATTCTGCACCCTGTGTATACACCAAGTGCTGTATCAGTTCCAGATGTTTCTCCAAAACCAATGGTATTAATTAAAGCTTTAATTACTTTTTCCCCTTCTATTTCATGTAAAATTGAATGCAATAATTGTCTTACAGCTTCATTGCTCCTTCCAAGACTTGAATGTTTCAGCATTTCCGCGCTTACCTTAGTTGTTTTTTTAAGCCCACTTTTTATTAGCTCCATATTAAATGTGTAAATAGCTGCAATATTTAACTTATAATAATCACCTAAATATACAAAAGAAATCATCATACCACATATAAAATCATCCATTGACGGTGTAAGGCCTGTACCAAAACCTATAACTTTATCTGCTGCATTAGATATTTTTTCTATATCAAATGCTGCTGTTATATTCATGAAATTAATAAATCTATTTCTTATAAAGTTAAAATTAGCATCAATATGATTAATGGGAAATGTCATCAAATTTAGTTCTGGCATTTCACTAACTAAAATATTTATTAGCGGCCCTATGCCATAAAGGTTACCTTTTGTTATTATTGCATTTTCTACAACTACTAGATTATCTAATATATTCTTCTCAGCCAGAGCAGAAGGTTTTAGTTCTGCTTCTGAACCCCATAGTTTTACATTTTGTAAATTTATATAAATATTTCCCTTAGAAGAAATGATACCGTTTACATTTATCTCCATCTTTAAGTCTTGCTTAAACCCTATGTTAATAAAGTTTGTTTGAACTTCAGCATCAACAGTTAAGCTCATGGGACCCATATATTTATCTTTGCTTAATATTGTTATAAATTTATCATTCAGCGCTATATTACAGGCATTTTTAAATACGGAATGGATTTGTCCTTCTAAATTCTTTTGCCCTGTAATATAATTCATTAAATCCTTACATATATAAATAGCTCTCAAAGTAAACCATTCCTTTATTAAGATTCTATTACTTAAATTCTATATTTATTTTTCTTTACCTTTGTTGTAATATTCTAAATATTTAATAAATTAATTGTTGATTGTTTACAAGAATCAAGGTAAAATGTGGTATATGAGCCTTTTTAAGGGCGCTACTTTATTGTTAATTTTATAGGGGGTATATCATGTTCAGCTATTTAGGAATATCTATTGAAAATCTTTTAAACCTAGACATTCTTAAAGGTTCAAAGATTTTGGCAGGCAGGTCAGGCTCATCAAAGAGAATAACAAAGGTAAATGTTATGGAAGTTCCTGATATAATTGAATGGGTAAGCGATGGCGAACTCCTTATTACTACTGCTTATTCAATAAAGGATAATATAAATGTGCTGCTTGATATAATTCCAAAGTTAAAAGAAAAAGGTGTTGTAGGTCTTGGCATTAAGGTAGGAAGATATGTTAGAGAGCTGCCCTCAAATATAATAGAATTAGCTGATAAGTTAGAATTTCCTATAATTGAACTTCCCTTTTGTGTTTCTCATACTGATTTAATCTCTGTAATCCTCACTGAAGTTATAAACAATCAAATGAATATGCTAATTAATATAGAAGAATTCAGTAGAGAAATAATGGACATTATGACAAAGGGGGGTGGTCTTAAGGAAATAGGTAAAAAGCTTTATGAGAACATCGGTAATTCGCTAGCTATCTATGAAAGTATGCAGGACAGTACAGAAATTTTCTGTGAAGATCTAACTCATATAAGTATTATAGAAAAGATAATTTATAATTATATAAGCACAAAAAATTCAACTTTCCATGAGGAAGGCGGTAAGAATTATGACCTAAGCCGAGATAATTTTAATGGTAAATATACCGAACGCAGAACTATACCTATTGTTATAGATAATGTTGATTACGGCTTTATTTTTATATGGCTTGATAATAGAGTCTTGTCACCAATTGATAACATGCTTATTGAATCCTATGTACATATTATAGCCTTAGAATTTGTAAAAAGGCTATCTTTGTATAACATGGAAAGTAATTATAAGCTTGAATTCTTTGATAATCTTTTAAGTAGTAATAAAAGTAATCAAGCAATTGCCTTGGAAAAGGCAAAAAACTTTAATTTCAATAAAGAACTTAAATATGCATTGATTATAATTTCACTAAAAGATATATATAAACAAATAAAACACACTGAAAATAATATGAATTTAATACAAGATAGTATTAACAGTTTAATGTTTATTATAAACAGAAAAATTAAACACCAAAATGCAAGCATAATTTATGTAGATAAAAGTGATAGAATTTTAATATTATTCGGCTGTGAAAATTCAAAAGGTGATACAGTAATAAAAAATGAAGTTCTGTGTTTTTGTTCAGATATTCTTAAAGAAGCTCAGAAAAGATTTAATAAAAACCAGCTTATTATGGGCATAGGCCGTGCTTATAAAGGAGTTACTGAGCTTTATAAAAGTCATGAGCAGGCTAAATTAATTGTAGAAAATTTAAGCAAAAGCAAATCTGGTAATATTATACATTACGATGATTTAGGCATCTATCGAATACTTTCTTATGATGGTCTTCAAAATGAACTTATGGAATTCTGCATAGATAATATAAAGCCCCTTATTGATTATGACAAGGATAATAAAACAGAGCTTATAAAAACCTTAAAAATTTATTTTGAATGTAATGGAAATATGAAAAAAATCTCTGAAAAGATGTACATGCACTATAACACTATTATATATCGATTACAGAAGATTAGAGAAATAACAGGCGTTAATATTGATGATTCTGACAGCAGGCTAAATCTTGAAATTGCCTTAAAAGCAATAGAAGTGCTGAAAATGAATTAACAAACTTTATTAATAAAGTTTTTTTAATGTTACCTTGTTAAATTATTATTTATGGTGTATAATTTAATTGTAAAAGTTAATATGATTATCTTCAGGGCAGGGTGACCATATATTGGGATTCCCTACCGGCGGTATAGCCCGCGAGCCTTATGGCAGATTCGGTGTAACTCCGAGGCCGACAGTAAAGTCTGGATGAAAGAAGATGTGTATTAGATTTGATTAGTTTGCCCTGACTTTTTGTCAGGGCTTTTAATTTTCTAAAGCATTTGTACAAACTCCCTTGAAGATCTTCTAAAGGAGGATATTTATGAAAAATAACAAATTAAACAAGCTTATTAAAATTTCCCTACTAGGTTGTATCGCATTTATTCTTATGTATATTGAAATTCCATTGCCAATATTCCCAAGCTTCTTAAGAATTGATATTGGTGATTTACCTGCTCTTCTGGGGGCCTTTGCCTTCGGACCAATGGCTGGTGTATTAGTTGAATTAATTAAAAATATACTTTATGCAATATTCAAAGGAAATACTGCACTAATAGGTGAATCAGCAAACTTTATAATTGGATCTGTACTTGTCATTACAACAGGAATAATATATAAGAAGAAAAAGACTAAAAAAGGAGCTCTTTTAGGTTTACTCGCAGGCGGAATTGCAATGACCTTAGCCGGCGCTGTGCTTAACTACTACGTACTATTACCATTATATGAAACAGTTTTAGGCTTTAAGATTTCTGCTGTTGTTGGTATGGGAGCCGCAATAAACCATAATGTTAAAGACCTAAATTCCTTTATTATTTGGATTATTGTTCCTTATAATATTCTAAAAGTATTTGTTGTTTCAATTGTAACCTTGGCTGTATACAAGAGTGTATCTCCTATATTGCATGAAAGATAAAAATAAGGACCGCAATGATAAAATACCTAGTCTTTATCATTACGGCCCTTTTCTTATTTAATTCCAGTATAAATCAGTATTGCATCTTTTAGAAATTCTGCTGTTCCTGGCTGCTCTTTATCATAATAAGAAGTAAATCTTTCATCAGCAACATACATTTGTGCTAGGCCTGCATGTGCTTCCTTACTATAATTGTCCCAGTAAAAGCTAACCCACTGACGATGTAAGTCTGCTGCCTTTTGAGCAAGTTCTGAAGCTGGATTACCTGCCGTAAAGGCTTCATTTAAAGTTTTCATAACTTCCTTTTCTAAATTTGTGATTTCATTATATTCTTCTTCTGTCATACCCTTAAGTTTTTTATTTGACTTATTAATAGCCTCAACACCATATTTTTCACGTATTTCCTTACCATATTTCTTTTCATTTTCTTCAAGCATATTTTTCTTAAAGCCTTCAAATTTTTCCTTATTTGACATCTCAATTCTCCCCTCTTTTAATTCAATAGTTTTTTCAACATTAGAAATTAGTATATTCAACTGTAGTCTTTTTTCCAGGAGTTTAGACTTGTGTTCTTTAAGTGCTTTTATTCCATCGAAATTAGGTGAAGTAATAATATCTTTAATACTCTCTAAGCTTACACCAAGTTCTCTATAAAAAAGAATTTGCTGCAGCCTGTCAACTTCTTCCTGCCCATAAATGCGATAGCCTGATGAATTGATTCTTGCCGGCTTAAGAATTCCTACTTCATCATAGTATCTCAATGTACGTGTACTTACTCCTGCCATTTTACTTAGTTTTTGCACTGTATATTCCACCGCTAAACCCTCCTGTACTTTTTAATGCCCTAAATGGTTTTAATGCTTTTGCTCCAATATTTTAATGATACAAATAATCATTTAGTGACTTTAATTTTCTTACAAGCTAAATATACACCTTTACGTAACGTAAAAGTCAATAAATATTTTTATTTTTTTTAAAAATCTATAGCAAATAATATAATTAAATCGTAATATATAAATATAGTAATATATCGAGGAGGATTATTTATTATGAAAAACGTTACAATGTTTACATCAAGTACCTGACCTCATTGTTTTACTGCGAAGATGTATCTTCGAGAAAAAGGTATCGATTACCAAGAAAAAAATATTAGTACAGATAAATTAGCCAGAGCTGAGCTCATGAAAAGAGGAATTAGAGGTGTACCAGCTTTTATTATTGGAGATGAAGTAGTTGTTGGATTGGATACTGATAAAATAGAACATTTAATAGATTATGTTGTAATAAACTGTACAAAATGCCCTACAAGGTTAAGAATACCTAAAGGAAAAGGTAATTTAACAGTGACTTGTCCAAATTGTAAAAACGAGTTAAAAACAACAACTTAAAAATTTATCACTAACACTCTTGATGATACTATCAGGACATAAAGAACCTTAAAAACTTTTAGATTCTTTATGTACTGTGTCTACAGAAACTGTGGAATGGGATTTTTATATTATTCCATCCGCGGTTTCTGTTGTTTTCACCATTAATAAGTTAATCCAATATCGTTGAATGATTTCAGAAAAGGTTTCACTATAGACTTCGTTTTCTAATATTCCATTGTTGTTTTGAATAACCTTAGCTGAAGCAATATTTATTTTATCACAGGTAATTAAAACTTTATTTAGATTTAATTCTTTGCATTTTTGCAAACCTAGCTTAAGCATTAAAGTTGCATATCCCTTTCTTCTTTCTGTAGGTCTTATTGAATAACCTATATTTCCGCCCTCATTAAATAGAAATTCATTTAATTTATACCTTATATTAATCATTCCAAGAATTTTATTATCAATTGTTCTAACAAAAAAATATGTATTCGCAGGTACTCTGCCTTCTGGAATTTTAGGTAAGTCCATGTCCTTTTCAATTTTTAGCAGCCATTCATCATAATTATGGTATCGATCTAGCCCTCCAGTTCCATTGATTTCCGAATTATATTCTAGAAATTCTTGTATGTATTCATATGCTTCCTTTTCATACTCCTTAGATGGAATTATTAATCTTACATCAGTCATTTTCTCACCCCAATTTATTTTTGTTTTCTTCTCATACCACAAGATTTTGGCTCTGTATAATCAAATCCAAATTGAGAATATAGCTTATCTGCAGGTTTATTAGCAATTAAGCATACATAAGCATATTCATCAGTATTTTGATTTAAATATGAATCGATTTCTTTCATAATTATTTTTCCAAGGCCTTTACGCTGATATTCTGGATCCACCATAATATCAGAAACAACATAAGTTATTCCATAATCCCCTACAATCCTTCCAAAGGCAATAAGTTTATCCTTGTCCCACAAAGTAACTATAAATAATGAATTTTTTAAAGCAATCTCAACTTTTGATAAATCTTTTGTCCCCATCCCTGTTTTAAGCCTTAAAGAAATATATTCCTCTGCGGTCGGAGCATTATATCTAACTTCCATATCTTTTGACCTCCTTGTAAGTAAATTATTTTAATTTATCTCATTATACTATTCATTATAGCCTCACTTTTTACAGATCCTCATATATTGGTTCCCCTTCAATAAAAGTAGAAGCTAGTCCAAGTTTTTCAAAGTAACTGCAGATCTTCTGGCATGCAAACTTTTCAGTAGAGTAGTGCGTTCCCCCTAAAACATTTATAGAATTTTTTTGCTCAAGTCTATGAACCTCTGAATTATTATTTGTGGCTATACCTGTAATTAGTATACTAACCTTATTTTCAATCATTTCAGAAACAGTATCCTCATTATTTCCACCACCAGCTACTATTGCAATTTTACCATCTTTAATATTAGTATTTCCATATAAATAGAGGCTTGTACTATGACCTAGTACTTTAGAAAACTTATCCTGCAATTCTTCTATGTTTTTGCACTCAGTTTTACCAATTACACCACATAATGCTCCCCGGTATTTAGCAAATGGCTTTTCAATTTCTATTCCTATAGCATCAGCTAAAGTTACACTAGTTGAATACTGGCTGAAGTTATCCAACGGAACGTGCAAATTATATATTGAAATTCTATTTTCTTTAAATTTCTCTAACAATGTCTTTTTCATCTGATAAAATGAATTCGGTGCTCTTCTACTATCCCAAATAGATGGGTGATGCACAAATAACATGGCATTAGTTGTTCCATCATCTATAATTTTTTGCATAATTTCTTCAGTTGGAAATACAGCTGAGTAAACTTTATTAATTTCTTTAGTAAAGTCACAGACAAGTCCCATACTTCTTTCTTTGAAATTAAGACAAAGATATTCTTCTACTTCCCCCATATATCTAGCCCAATCATCCTGCAATTCTTTAAAAATAAAATCTCTTTCTAATTGATTATATAACTCCATTGCTTTCATAAGCCGCCTCCAAATATATTGAATGTTATTCCTCACATAATTGAGTATAATTTTAATTGCTTCCCCAGTAGCTTCTTGCTAACTCTTTTAATTCACCTGTTAGTGGGTTAATAATAAAATATTTTTTCTCATCCTTTAAAGTAACTTCATAATAATATACTCTATTTGAGACAAACAATTGCTTAGGATTATTAATAACAGGAATAGTATCACTAGCATAGGTTAAATCAGTAAACAAATAATTTTCGCTTTGAGCTAAATTCTGCTTAACTATCTCTTTGCCCTTATTATAGGTATAGTTTGGTAAGGTAAAATAGATTACTAAAGGTAAAAAAATTGATATTGCTAATATTATTGTGATTCTTATTTTCAAATAAGGCCTTTCTATTCTAAATAACCACATATAAAAAAGCGGCTGAAGTATCAATGGTATAAAAATGCCAACCTGATAGACTCCTGCATAATTCATTACTATTTTGTACGCAAAATATATTTCAAATAAAGTTATTACAATAATGCCAGTGATTACGACCTTCTTTGTTTTATTATTAATAGACATTACCTAACCCCTTTCTATTAATAGTCCAGCATTAAGAAAACCACATTAGCTTAAGGGCCTGTTCCAGCACTTGTAACTTTCCATCCTTTACTACTATGTTTTAGATAAAAAAATGAAATATTAGAGCTAAACTCCTTGTCTGTTACACCACTTACTATAAATTGCTGACCATAGTTTGTATCTGTAATTTTAGATTCTTCAATTTTAATATTTTGCTTAGAATAATTTAATGATTTTACCTTACAATATTTTAATATTGCCTCATTGGGTGATAATGATGGCAAGTCTAGCCAATACAAATAAGATAAATATATAAAAACAGCTGCTATCACAAGAAATAATTTAAATTTGGGCCTTTTTAATATATTATTAGCTTTCATACACTTCACACCTAAAATAGCTTATTTAATAGTAAGTTTTCAAAATTTTGTTCTTCAATATAATTATTATAAAAATATAAGTTCAAACTGTTTTCCAACTTATTGTATGCTAATTATAACATTAATTTCAATATAATGTATATGATTATAGACTCAAATCTCCTATAGACAAAATAGGTTTTATTACATGACTTATAAACCTTGCCTTCCAAGTACCTTCTCTTTAATTTAACTTTCTTATAAATATTTTTCATAACCCATGTTTACATTTTAATGGTAGAATTGTCTTATTAATATAAAGGCGTATTAATTTCGCAGAAAGGAGGGAAAAATGGATACCCAGCTGCTGCTAGAATTGTATAAAAAGCAATCAAAAATTATAATGGGATATTTAATTAAAAACGGATGCAGTAGGGAAGAAGCTGAAGATATAGTCCAAAACAGCTTTATTAAAGCAATTAAATACATGGATGGTGTATCTAGAGAAAAGCTTCCCTCCTGGTTATTTAAAGTATCTTTAAATGAATTTAGAAACTTAATGAAGAAACAGAAAAGACTTTATCAAATAAGTATTGATGAAGAAGGTTTTGCTAATCAGCTTACAGTAGAAGAAGACTTTACTGAAGATTTATTAATAACTGAACGTAATAATGAGGTGAAAGACCGTCTTAACAAGTTAAAAGATGGATATAAAGACCTGTTAATTTTAAAATATGCTATGGAGCTTTCCTATAAGGAAATAGCATTATTACTAGGTCTAAAAGAGTCCGTAGTTAAAACTTATCTCTATAGAGCAAGAAAGGAATTTGAAAGGATGTGGTTAAATAATGGATAACAATTTAGAGGAATTGTTTAATGAAGATAAATTAAAGAAAGCTATAAGAAAGGGTAAGTTAAAATCCACAATAAGGACCATAATTATATCATTGGTAGTCACACTTTTAGTTATAGCAATTGGCTCCTATCTCAATACAAAAATCAGCCTAAAATTGAGTGAAGAAGCTTTTAAACAACATGAGGAGTTGGTAAAACTTACTGTTCCTAATGGCTATATAAGTGAATCTATAGATACTCTTGGATTTTTAGGAGGAAAAGGCGCCTACAAAATTTCTAGAGTTATAGGAAATAAACCTGTTGAAATACAGGAGAATGTATCAGTTTTTGGCTATTTTCAAAATAGTAAGTTGTTGCCCTTTTTAGGTCTTAGTTTAAATTACCCTGTTACAAGATATCAAGGAGGTTATAACGGTAATGAAGTAGGACCGTGGTCTGAAAGTTATACCCAAACCGGCTACAGAAAAATGATGTTTTTTCATCCTGAAATTAATTATAAAGGTTATAAAAATGACTTAAATGAATTAGATAAAATTTCCGATGATAAAATAATTGAACTTGCTATATCCTTCGATAAACCATACAAACTGGTTGACGCTCAGTTCTTGCTTGGAAAAATAGCTCCAACTTGGTATTGGTTGGATGCTTATACAAAGGAAGACATGAAAATGTTTAAAAAGGATGCTGACATGCATGCTGGTGCTGGTGCCTATATAGACGAATTTAATGCTATTGGAGTAAATGTTAAGCCAATGCATTTTGATACATCCTATAATGAATTGTTAATAACTTTACAAAACCCTAAACTCGAAAAATATAACTCAATATATAATGAAATGATGGCAAAAGGCTATAGAACCTATAGTGATGTATCAATATTAGGATGCATAGTTTACGGCACAAAGTCTCAATTAAAAGAACTAATAGGAAACACCCATATAAAAGCTTCTTCCTTTGGAGTAATTACAACTATTTATTAAATATAAAGAAGCACCTCCCATTTTCGTTTTGGGAAGCGCTTCTTTTTTAGTCTTTATTTATATGAATTTAAGTGTTACTTTTAATATTATATCTTCTATTTTCAGTTCTCAATGTTACTTAATAAATCCAAAAGGATATTCAGGTTTTAATAAATCTAATAGAATTAATTCCTGCTCAGGTATTCTAGCTACAAAATTTCTCTGTCCATCATTAGGCATATCTTTTGTAACAATTTCAAGCTCACCGCGATAATGAGATAAATTATCGTTAACTATTACTACGTCGCCTTTATGGAAGAATTCACTGTCATGTTTACGGTATGGAATGTTTTTATTTTTATAATTAAGTCTCGGCATACTGCTGCGTACCATATAGTCTGAAGCGTCACCTCTGCCGTAATGAGGAAAATTAAATATGATATTTTTCTCGTTCTCAGTAATATTAGCATCAAGCTCCAACTTAAAGGTGGTTTTTGATTTATCAATTTCTGATATTGCTTTTAGCTCCTCCTCTGTAGCGTAGGCATTTCCAATTAAAACATCATCAATTATATTAGTTGCAAGGAGATGTCTTACTTGTAAATCTATTGGTAAATTTCTGTGGATTTCACAGGTTGGCAGGCCTTCATATACAGGCCAAGGTCCAAAGGTATTCTCGTTATTGCTGGAAACAAATGCAGCCATAGTAAAGCCTAAAACTTTATATTTATTAGTAAAATCCATAAATTTATTCCATCCAAGCCCTGTATATTTCTGTGGATAGAAATTATGGCAGACTATCATGTTATGCTTATTTGCTCCTCTTTCAAGCATTAAATCCAAAGCTGTATTTTGACTTCCATTAAATTCAATAGGAATGCCATAGGAGTTATGGGTAATTGCAATGTCTTCCATATCGCTAAAATGTCCATCCAGACGAATAATATCAACCTTCATATCATGAAATAGTTTTAAATTAAGGGGGGTGGCTCCAAGATGTGCAAATACTTCTGGATTTGTATCTACCCCAACAATAAAGCCAAGTTTATGTGCTTCTTCCATAAATCTTGTGAATTTATCCATGATAATTTCTTTTGGTTCCTTTACTGATAATAAACAAGTAAAAATTCTAGTAAAGCCATATTTTGCAGCCAGCTTCATGTATGCATAATCTTTTTCTTCTGTAGAATGTTCAGGATAAACAGATATTCCCATTCTATGCATTTTTAATATTCCTCCCTATGATTACATTTTTGATTTTCTTTTTTAGCTTTCTATTTTTATATTTGATTTTTATTTATAATTGTAGTTCTTTTTTAATTATAATTCTTTTTATTTGTAGCTTTTTTTAATTGTAGTTCTTTTTAATTTCACTTTGTTAATTTTATTTATATTTAATGCTATAGTTCTTCATTAACTACCTTTACTAGCTCACTAACTAGCTTAGAGTCAACTACATCATAGGAAAATTCATCCTTGCCATAGGCATAGGTAACATGATTTTTAGTTGTCGTCTTATCTATGAGCCAGGCTTTGCAGGAGCTGTGAATTTGGGTAATACCCGTATATTCCATAAGGTCTTTGGCATTTCCAGCATTAACTCCACTGCCAGCTAGAATTTGAATTTTATGTCCATACTTTTCCTGAAGTACTTTCAATAGGCCTTTTCCATCTACAGCCTTTGCTTCTAAACCGCTAGTTAAAATACGGTCTATACCTAGCTTAATTAAAGTTTCTGCAGCTTCAAAGGGATCACTGACACAATCAAAGGCCCTATGAAATACTGCTTCTTTTTCTGATCCATAGGATTTAATTAATTTAACTACTTCTTCTGTTTGCACAACATTAATATTTCCTTCATCATCTAGGCAGCCAAAGGCAATGCCGTCTGCGTCATTTTCCATTAAGAGCTTTACATCTAATAATAATGTTTCATAGTCTTCCTTTTCATAACAAAACCCTGCAGCTCTTGGCCTTGCCATGCAAATAACCTTTAAATCAGTATTTTTTTTAGTTAAAATTAGTTCTGCAATACTAGGAGTTAACCCTCCTAAATATAGTGCACTATTTAATTCCACTCTTTCCGCTTTACCTTTATAGGCCTGTAGACAATCATAATAGCTTCCACAGCACACTTCTACTATTTTATTCATAACTTTCACCACCTAGCTTTAGAAAACTTAATGCATATATTTTAGCATTCATCACAATATCTTCAATATCCATCCATTCATTTGGATTGTGCCCAATGCCCTTTTGCCCTGGAAAGCTTGGTCCAAAGGGAACTATATTAGGCATTAATTTTGCATAAGTGCCGCCAGTTGTTGTTACTGGTGTACCATCAAAGCCAGTGACTTCTTCATAGGCTTCTTTAAGCTTTCTTACTAAAAAACAGTCTTTTTCAAACTTTACAGGATCATAATTACTAACTACCTCTAAGGATAGTGTATCTGGCATTTTTAATCTAATTTGTGAGGTAATTTTTGAAAGAGTTACTCCTGCTGGGTAGCTTAAGGTAAAGTCAAATATACTTTTGCTTTCTTCCTGTCTTAAACCATAGCCCCGCATCTGCATTTTCCCAAATTCCTCATCAGAGAAATCAATACCTAACCTGTCTCCATTTTCCTTACTTTGTAAAAAATACTTAGTTACAAAGCTAAATAAGTCCTTCAAGTCTTTTTCATTAGCTGATATCTTAAATTTAGCCCTGCCTCTTTCACCATAAACCACAGGATATTTGCAATCTGGAGTCCAACCCATAATTGGTGGCTTTTCCTTACTTAAATAATACTCAATATCCTTCATTCCCGTTTCTTCATTAGTTCCAAATATTATACGAATGGGTTTATTAAATTTAACACAGCTTACTTTGCAGGCATATAGTGCATATAGGCAGGACATAATTGGTCCTTTATTATCTAAAATACCTCTAGAATAAATTCTCCCATTCTTATTATAACCGCTATAAGGAGGCTCAAGCCACCCTTCACCTGCAGGTACTACATCTAAATGGCCTATTACACCAAGGTAATCACTGCCTTCTCCAAGCTGTGCATAGCCAGCATATCCATCTATATTCTTTGTTTCAAAGCCAAGACTCGAGGCAATTTCAAGTGCCTTAAGCAAACAATCATTAACCCCCCTGCCAAAAGGCATCCCTTCTTCTATCTCACTTTCTTCACTGTTAATTTTAACCACCTTCAGAATGTCAGAAATCATTTGTTCCTTTAGCTCATCTATTTTTCATAATATTTTAGTCTTCATTAATAATCACCTTCTAGTTATTGGTGCAGTTCTTGTACTCATATAGTTGTCAAGCCATTCCTTACTTGCTACTTCATGAATACATTTCCCATCTACATTTTTTGTTAGATACACAATTGGTTCCTCATTTTCAGTAGTCACTGCAAATGAAAAGCCTTCAATGTTGGTGGCAACTCCCCATTCACCTTTATTATTCATGGCAATTAAAGATAAATCACCAGCCTTACCTCTTCTTTCTTTAAGCTCTGAATCAAGCCTCATTACGGCAATTTCACAAGCCTCTTGTGGGTGATGACCTTCTTTCATTAAGCGGACAATTTCATAGGAAATACAGCCTTTCATTAAATCTTCTCCAAGGCCTGTGGCACTAGCTCCCCCTACCTTAGAATCTACATAAAATCCAGAACCGCAAATTGGAGAGTCACCAACTCTTCCCTTCTTCTTCATAAATAAGCCGCTTGTTGAGGTGCCAGCAGTCATATTGTCATGCTCATCAAGGCATACCATACCTACAGTGTCATGTCCGCTGTAAGGCTTGATTTCCTCTTCCTTTACCTCTTTAACTCGATTATAATAAAAAATCTTAGCACGCTCTGTTAACATATTTTTACGTTCAAAGCCTTCTTTATGAGCAAACTTCTCTGCTCCTTCTGCCACTAATAAATTATTTACTTTTTCCTCGCTTAATCGTCTTGCTATGCTTATTGGATTGGCAAAATCCTTAATTGCAGCAACTGCTCCAATATCAAAAGTAGTGCCATCCATATATGCAGCATCTAATTCTACTTCCATTTCCTCATTAGGCAGGCCGCCATAGCCTACAGACTTATAGTATTCAAAGTTCTCAACTTCTTTAATAGCGGCTTCAATTGCATCTCCTGCACATCCACTATTCTTTAAGATTTCTCTTCCCTTAGTAATACCTTCAACAGCCATACGCCAAGTTGCAATCATTCCGTACATATTATTTTACTCCTTTTTTCTGAAATAATATTATAACAAGCATAAAATATAATGAAAAAACCACTAAATTATTTAGTGGTTTTTAAACTTAAAAACAAATACTGCCAGTTAAAGCTGTAACGTCTTCCTTGTTAACTAAAGCCTTTGCAAGTTTGCACATATTTTTCAAGGAATCATTAAGCCCTATACCACCTTTTTTAGGAGTAACTACAATATTTACTTTATCTTTGAAACTCGCAATTGTCTCCTCATTTTCAACAGACATAGCTGCTAAAGCTGGAACATTAGTTGATCTATTAATATCATAAGCAACTTTTGCTGCCATATTGGCATAATCTTTATAGTTCAAGGCAGGTCCACACATTACTACATCTGGTTGAACTTTATTTACCATAGCGCAAAGTTTTCTGGAAACCTCCTCAGGATCAGCTAAATAAGTACCATTGCCACAATAAAGACAAGCAATTACCTTACCGTCAATCTCCTTTAAAAATGGTTCCATCATGATTGCTGGTCCTACAGGCTCTCTTTTAGCGCCTAATGGCACCATTTTATCATCTTTAGTACCTGCACCAGCTTGAATTTGATCGTAAATCATCATGATTTTAATTGGCATTTAATCATCTCCTATAAGTCATCAAAGGATAAATCCTCAAGAGAATCATCGTCCTCTTCTATTGCTTGAGCTTCCTCTTTTAAATATTGTTTGTCCATAATCCTTATAAATGGCATATAAATAATTACACCTAAAACAAGTAACAGAGCTTGAAGTACTGCACCTACCCAATTTGTTGCTAAAAATCCAGAAATAATAATTGGAGTTGTCCATGGAATATTAACACCATTACAAATTGGAACTAATTTTAAGGCCATTGCAAAATATGAAATAACAATGTTAAGTGTAGGAACTAACATAAATGGTATTAACATTGTTGGATTCAATACTATTGGAAGACCAAATACTATTGGTTCGTTAATTCCAAAGATACCAGGAACTAAAGCTAATTTTCCTAATCCTTTAATACGTTTTGATTTACAGAATAACAGCATTGCTATTAATAGTGATAATGTAGATCCGCATCCGCCAAAGGTTGCAAATAAGTCTTGGAATTGTTGAGATATAATATGTCCCTGTCCAACTCCAGTTTTGAAGAACTCTAGGTTTTCAGCAGTTAAGGTCTGAAGAATAGGGTTAAATACTGCACCTACTACAGAACCACCGTTTACTCCAAAGAACCAGAATAGGTGTAAGAAGATGTATGCAATAACCATAGCACCTAAGGTATCACCTAAGTTCATAAGAGGTAACTGAAGGAACTTAAATACGATTGTGAAAACATCAGTTTTAAAGAAACCGAAGAATAAATTTATTACAAAGAATACAGATATAACAAGTCCAGCAGGAATTAAGGCTGCGAAGGATTGAACAACTGTTGGAGGAACACCAGCAGGCATTCTAATTATCCATCCTTTACGTTCAGCAAAAGCGTAAATGTGTACAGCTAAGAAAGCACATATAATACCTATAAATATACCTTTTGCACCAACCCATCCAAGTGGAAGTCCTCCACCTAAGAAAACCTGAACTGGGTCCTTTATGCCTTCAACATGAGCTTTTCCAGTTACACCATAAGGCATAATTAAGAACCAAGACATAATTGATACTGCTGCTCCAAATATAGGATTTGTTTTCATTTGCTTAGCAAAGGAATATCCTATACCTAGTACAGCAAAAATTGCCATAATTGAAAATGTTGCATCAGCAGGCTTTCCAAAATAAGCAGATAAAGTAGTTCCATTAATATGCACGGAATCTAACCAATTAGTCCATGCAGGAATTGGGAAGTTTGCAATTAATAGAAATAATGATCCTACAATTAATAATGGCGTGGATACTAAGAATCCATCACGGACGGAAATTAAATATTTGTTTTTACCGATTGCTTCAGCTATTGGCATTAAAACTTTTTCTAACCATTTTATCATGTTTTTTCCCCCTCTTTCTTTTGTTTATAATTAAGTAATCATAATACAAATATCGTAAAATAATCACTCATTATCCCATGTAAAGCTACTTACTCTCGCTTGCCGCTTTAATAAGCTTAATTGCACTTTTTAAAACCTTTTTAGCATTCATCATACCATAATCAGTTGGGTCGATAACAGCAATTGGAATGCCAGATGGTCCAAAATCGTTTACAGTTTTTTCATATAAATATTTAACTTGTGGTCCTAATAAAATGCAATCCGGATGATGCTTTTTAATAATTTCATCTAACTCATTATGAGGATAAGCCTTTACCTCAATTGGCAATGAGTTTTCATCAGCTGCAGCTTGCATTTTACTTGCTAATATACTTGTAGACATTCCAGCACTGCAAAACAAATAAATCTTTTTCATTTTTCTTCCTCCTTTCCGTAGTTATGATATTTAATGTTTTATTATTATTAATATACTTAACTATATAATTAACCTTTATTCTCTAAGGCACAAATACGTTCATAGCTTGCAATTAATTCATTTGCTAGAATCTTACAGGTTTCAACTGACATTAATTGATCCTCTGCATGTAGCAATAATAAATCTGGACTTACCTTTTCATTTCCTGCTTCCTTCTGAATTAATTCAGTATGAACATTATGTCCTTGAGTGAAAAATTCATCACCTTTATCAATACAAGCCTTTGCTTTTACAAAGTCACCCTTCCTAGCTTCTTTAATGGCTTCAATAAAGCTGCTTTTCGCCATACCTGCTGAAGAAATAATTTGAAAGCACGCTAGCTCTAATCCCTCCATTGCTGTCCCTCCTTTCTGATACTTATAGTATATAACTTTAAAATAGGAAATGACTTTAAGCCTTCTTCCTACTTCTAGGAAACACTATTAATGCTAATGCTTTACAGCATATTTTGTATTATGTCAATTTAAACGCCTCTAGGAAATGCTATTAACAATGCCCCTACTGCTTAATGCATTTATATAAGCTGCTATTGTTTTTCCATAACGCTAATTACTTTGGTTCTGGCAATTAAATCATGAATAGCCTTATGATCCTTTCTAATTAAAGCAAATAAGCCTGATAAAATACTTATAGCAATACCCACGTAATTAAGTGGAGTAATTAAATTTACATTACTTATTAGGGATAAGATTTGATGGAACAAATTGCTTGGGAAAATCAAAGCTCCTTCTACTAAAAAAATGCCAATAATTTGTCTTAAAAATAATTCTTTAAGGCTTATATCTTGGCTATTAATTTTAGTAATTTTAAAATGACACCAGCGTTTCCCTAAGGTTTGTCCCTTCCATATAAATAATGGCACAATGAGGTAATAAAATAGTCCAAACAATAAGCCTAGAACTCCAGCTAAAAGTGCATACTGCTTTGGATATTGAAACAAATTGGTATTTAAGTCCTGTGTATTTGTTGCCTTCATATAAATCAATACCATTGGCAAGGAAGTAAAAATACTTCCTAAATACCAATCCACCATATAAGCTATAAAACGCTTCCAAATTGGTATATCTCCTGAAACTACTGCATTACTTTCATAAACAGATTTTTTTCCTTTTTTCATACCTTCACCTTCTAGTAAGTATTTATTTTAAAACTTCATCAATAAATTCATTATAGTTATTAACCTCTAATATTCTGGTAAACTGCTCAGAATTAGAAATTACATTGCTTAACCAGTCAAAGAATATTCTTAGGATTTTATAATCTTCTTTATTAATGGTAAACAAGATTACAAGCCTCACATCAAATTCTCCCCAGGTAATAGGCTTATCCAGGATTGCAATACTTAAAGCTGACTGATTAATAAACATTTCATTGAGGCTGTGGGGAGTTGCAAAGCCAAAATCAAAGGAGGTTGCAGACATTTTTTCTCTCTGCAGTACACTGCTTTCATAGTCTTTATCTACAAATCCCTTTTCATATAAGTTATTGCACATTTTTGTAATTAACTCATTAGGACTGTCCACATTAACATGTGAATAGAAAAATTCCTTTTTTATAAGCTTTAAAACTAAAAGTTTAAAATTGTCCCTGCACCTTATTTTTTCTAAATTGTTTAAGGCTTTATAAATCTTATTTTCATCCTCATAATTTACGAACAGTGAAATCTGCACTGTTGAAATCGGTAATTTATGTTTTAATGGAAGTGTTGTTAAGATTAAATCCGGCTTTAAAGCTGTTATTACAGACTCCTCAAAGAAATTCATGCTTTCAATAATCTCCATACGATCTCCAAAGCGATTAATGATTTTTTCCATACACAAATTAGATAAAACCTTATCTTGAGGATGAATCATAACTACTTTATACTTGTAGGTAATATTTGCCCTAACATACGCAACACCAAGATGTAAGGCAATAAAGGCAATTTCATTTTCACTTATAGTAATGTTAAGCTTTCCCTCTAACAGCTCACAAACTCTTACTCCCATCTCAAAAACCAAAGGATAGTCACGCTTGATTTCCTGCAGATACATATTATCAATTTCAATCTTCTTCTTATATCGTTCTATAAGTGAGGTAATATGCATTTCCAGCCCATTCATCAGCTCATTATCAGAGCTAAAATCAACATCAAAGGTTTTTTTAATGTCAAAGAAGATTTCCTCAAGTAAAGCAGGAATGGAATAAGCAGCTTCAACTTTTGAATCCTCATTGGTGTAAACAGTACTTTTTTTGCCTAGTAATAATAACGCAACTAAGGCAATTTCATCTTCAACTATTTCAAGCCTTATTTTTTTTGTTACCTTATGAAAAAATTCTTGTGCAATTTTATATTCCAGGCTGCTTCTTAATTCCTCTGTATTTCTATCAGTATTAATGAAGTTGTGACGAATAATACGCTGAATTGCAATTCCTATGTGCATTATAATCATGGTTAAAGTAAGGGAACGAATATGATAATGATATTCCTTAAGTGTAGCTTCCAGAATATCCTTAACTTCAATTAAATTAAAATCCTTATAAAAAGATGCAATTTTATCTAAATTTAAAAAGTTTCCCTTTATCTCATTTTCCAATAAGTCCTTATATAATTTACGCTTCTCTTCTTCCTTGCCGCTTAATCGGATATAATTTTTGCTTCTTACAAGCTGCAGACCCTTATAGGGCTCAAGC
Source organism: Candidatus Clostridium stratigraminis (assembly GCF_045310675.1). Taxonomy (NCBI): domain Bacteria; kingdom Bacillati; phylum Bacillota; class Clostridia; order Eubacteriales; family Clostridiaceae; genus Clostridium; species Candidatus Clostridium stratigraminis. The sequence continues at coordinate 838,398 of NZ_JBJHZZ010000001.1, read as the reverse complement.
ATTTTTTTTATTTTTTTAATATCATTATCAATAGAATAGCCGGACACATATACTTTATCTTGTAAAAGGGTTAAATTAATATCATTTTTTTCAAACAATAATTCTTTAATGATATAGATACATCTCTCTTCTGGAGTTTGAGGAATCATGTCGCTTGTTTCTATATCCAAACTTTGAAATTTATCCTCGTTCATTCTATATCCAAGCCTAATGTTTGATTCAATTAGTTCATATTCATAAAAGCTGTTAATATGAGCTATGTCACTTCGAATGGTGCGGTCTGACACCCCTAGGACCTTAGCAAGTTCCTTGCCAATAATCCAGCCTTTACTATTATGCATAAACAGGATAATTTTTTCTTGTCTCTTATTTAACACCCTATCACCACTTTCTAAGACCATCATTTAAGTTTATTATATATTAATATTGCAATTCTTATAATTAATAAATTTCCTAGTACTAGGAAATAGGAAAAAGGGGTCAGACTCCACTTTAGTTTGCTAAAGTGGAGTCTGACCCCTTTTTGTGTTCTATTATAAAAGTTTCTTTGTATGTTCTTCAACCATTTCTGGTGTAACATCCAATTTTCTAGCTACTCCAGTTTTTATAGCAGCTTCAGCAACCATTTTTGCAACAAGTGGTGCAATTCTTAAATCAAAGGCTGCTGGCATTACGTAATCTTCATTTAACTCTTCTTCGGAAATAATTGATGCTATTGCATAAGCAGCAGCTATTTTCATTTCATCATTTATTTCTTTTGCTCTTACATCAAGTGCTCCTCTAAATATTCCTGGGAAAGCAACAACGTTGTTAACTTGGTTTGGAAAATCTGATCTACCTGTGCAAACAACTTTAGCTCCGGCTTTTTTAGCGATGTCAGGAAGTATTTCTGGATTAGGATTTGCCATTGCCATTATAATAGCATCTCTATTCATGGATTTAACCATTTCTTCAGTAACGCAGTTTGCAACGGAAACTCCTAGGAATATATCTGCTCCATTTAGAGCATCTGCTAAAGTACCTTGAACTTTAGACTTGTTAGAAATCTTAGCCATTTCGTCTTTGTACTTATTCATTCCAGCACTTCTGCCTTCAAATATAGGTCCCTTTGTATCACATAAAATTATATCTTTCATTCCCATTTTTATAAGAAGCTTTGAGATTGCGATACCTGCAGCACCTGCTCCATTTATAACAGCTGTTACATCTTCAATTTTCTTATTAACAACCTTTAAGGCATTTATTAAACAAGCTGCTGAAACAACTGCTGTTCCATGTTGGTCATCATGGAAAATTGGAATATCACAGATTTCCTTAAGTCTTGTTTCTATTTCAAAGCATTCTGGCGCCTTTATATCTTCAAGATTTATTCCACCAAAGGTTGGTTCCATTAACTTTACAGTTTCAACTATTTTATCAACATCCTTAGTGTCTAAGCAGATAGGAAAGGCATCTACTCCTGCAAAGGATTTAAATAAAACGGCTTTACCTTCCATAACGGGAAGGCCTGCTCCTGCTCCTATATCTCCAAGTCCTAATACTGCTGTTCCGTTAGTAACTACAGCAACCCAGTTTCCCTTTGAAGTATAATCATAAATGGTTTCATAATTTTTGTTTATTTCAAGACAAGGCTGAGCAACACCTGGTGTATAGGCTAAAGTCATATCTTCCTTATTTTTTACTGGAACCTTACACTTTAGAGCTATTTTACCTTCATTTTCCTTGTGAAATTTTAGAACTGTTTCTTTTAAATCCATAATATCTCTCCTAACTATGTTATTTAATAGCTACTTTAATTATAATTATCTTGCTTCTTAAATCGCCTTATGCAGCAATTCCTTGCCTGAAATTCCTGGTTCAGTCATTCCATAAGGATCTAATATAGTATCTAAGGCTGTCTCATCAAGAATTCCCTCATTAAGAACTATTTTTCTTACAGGTTCTCCGGTTTTTAATGCAGTTTTTGCAATTTTAGCTGCTTCCTTATAACCTACATGAGGACATATTGCAGTTATAATTCCCACACTATTATCTACTAATTCCTTACAGTGCTCTTTATTAGCTGTTATGTCAACTATACAATTATTTATAAAGGTATCCACACCATTTGTCAAGGTTTCAATAGACTGAAATAAATTATAAAACATAACTGGTTCAAAGGCATTAAGCTCCATTTGTCCCGCCTCAGATGCCATTGTAATGGTCATATCATTTCCAATTATATTAAAGGCCACCTGATTCATTACCTCAGGTATTACAGGATTAACTTTTCCTGGCATAATTGAAGAACCATTTTGTTTAGGAGGAAGATTAATTTCTTCAAAGCCTGTTCTAGGTCCTGAGGATAAAAGCCTTAAATCATTTGCAATTTTAGAAAGACTTACAGCGCAGGTCTTAAGTGATGCAGACACAGCTACAAAGCCATCTGTATTCTGCGTACCATCAATTAAATCCTCGGCTTGAATAAGTTCCATTTTTGCAATCTTACTAAGCATAGGAACGACATTTTTAACATAAGCTTCATCTGCATTAATTCCTGTACCAATAGCAGTTGCTCCAAGGTTTACAGTTTTTAAGTCTTCAATTGTCCTTGTTATCCTAGCTATATCTCTTTTAACAACACTTGAATAGGCATGAAATTCCTGTCCAAGTCTAATTGGAACTGCATCCTGAAGTTGTGTTCTTCCCATTTTTATAACATCATCAAATTCTTTACTTTTTTTATTTAGAGCTTCATATAGCTCTTCTAATTTCTCAATAGCTTTTTTCAATAATACTAGAGTAGTCATTTTTCCAGCAGTAGGTATAACATCATTAGTGGATTGTCCCATATTAACATGGTCATTAGGATGTACTATATTATAATTTCCCTTTTCTCCTCCTAATATTTCAATAGCTCTATTTGATATTACTTCATTGGCATTCATGTTCATAGAAGTACCAGCTCCACCTTGAATAGGATCTGTAATAAATTGATCATGAAGCTTTCCTTGCAATATTTCATCACAGGCATTAACTATTGCATCTCCAACCTTCAAATCTAATAGTCCAACTTGCATATTTATCATTGCTGAAGCTTTTTTAATTTCAGCTAAAGCTCTAATAAACTCTGGATGAATATGATAGCCAGTAATTTTAAAGTTTTCTGCAGCTCTTAGGGTTTGCACGCCATAATAGGCATCTTTTGGTACTTGTTTCTCTCCAATTGAATCGGTTTCTAGTCTAAATAACATCTTTTCTCCCCCAACTTTTTCATATTTTTTATATGAACTTTTTTTACTTATGTTTATAATTGTTCCATTCATAATTTTATATAAAATGAATGGAAAGTTGCATTTATATAAATAATATAACTTTATTATGATAAATTCAACTGTATTTTAAAAAAAATTAAAATTAGCTGAAATAGAGACTAAATCTACTAATTTTTAATTACTTAAAATTGCATTTTAAATTTTATCAATATTCCTTATTATTACATAAAAATAAGTGCTTTTAACTTTTTAAAAGACACTTATTTTTTAACTTTTATTATTTTATTAAATCTACTATTTCTTTTGTATCTCTTGCTATCATGAGTTCTTCATTAGTAGGGATTACTAGCACCTTAACTTTTGAGTCATTAGCACTAATATCTACAACTTTTCCTGATACTTTATTCTTTTCCTTATCTATCTTAACTCCTAGAAAATCCAAACCATCACAGGAAGCTTGTCTTGAATCTCCTGAATTTTCTCCTATGCCAGCTGTAAATATAATACAATCCACCCCGCCTAAGGCACCTGCATAAGCGCAGATTAAGGTTCTTATTCTATAATGAAATACATCTAAAGCAAGCTGTGCCTTTTCATTATTTTCAGAAGCCGCCCAAATATCTCTAAAATCACTGCTTACCCCGGAAATACCTAGCACCCCAGATTTCTTATTTATTATGTTTGTAACCTCACTTGGAGATAAATTTAATTCCTCAATCAAATAAGTTATTATGGCTGGATCCATGTCCCCGGTTCTAGTTCCCATAGCAAGACCTGCTAGTGGTGTAAAGCCCATACTTGTATCTATGGATTTTCCATCTTTTATAGCAGTTATGCTGGCTCCGTTACCTAAATGGCAGGAAATTATTTTTAAACCCTTTATATCCTTATTAAGCATTTTTGCTGCCTGCATAGAAACATATTTATGAGAAGTACCATGGAACCCATATTTTCTAATTTTATTTTTTTCATAAAATTCATAAGGCAAGGGATATATAAATGCATGCTTTGGCATAGTCTGATGAAAGGCAGTATCAAAAACTGCAACCATAGGTATGTTTGGCATAAGGGCTTTACAGGCGTTTATTCCAATAATGTTTGGAGGATTGTGAAGAGGTGCTAATTTAGAACATTCCTCCAAGGCCTTCATTACATTACCATCAATTAATACAGAACTATTATATTGTTCTCCCCCATGTACAACCCTATGTCCTACCGCTGATATTTCATCAACGTTTCTAATTACTCCATTTGTTTGGTCAACTAAAGTATTAAGTACTAGGCCGATTGCATCCTTATGATCCTTTAGATCTAGATTAACTATATATTTTTCCCTACCAATAACCTTTTGTGTTAAAACAGATCCTTTATTTCCTATTCTCTCAACTAATCCTTGAGCTATACAAGCTTCATTCTCCATATTAATTAATTGATATTTTAATGAAGAACTACCACAGTTAATAACTAATATTTTCATAAAGTTTTCTCCTTCCATGCTTTATTAGTTTTAAATTTTCTTGCAATTTTAAAAATTCTTGCAAGAATTATTGCTATTGTGTATCACACATCTAAATTGTATAACATATATATTAGCTTGTACACTATTTATTTAACTTTTTTACTGGAAACTTATTACTTTAAAATTACTTCTCTATATAAGAAATAAAAATTATACTTAATGAACTTTAGAAGAATTATTATCACATATTTCTTATAAATCTGCTAAAAATAATATTGTAAATAAAATTTTAAAATACAAGGAGATATATTATGAATACAAATAAAAGAAATGATGCCGTTAAACAGAATAAGGCAATTAAAAATACTGGAAATAGTGGAACTTTAGAAGGACTTAAAGCTGCTGAATATAAGAAAAGCAAATCAAAAACTACTAATAGCTAACAATAAATTTGATTTATCACCCTCCAAAAATATATAATATACTTAATTTCTAAGAATATTCTTGGGGAGGTTTAGCCTTGGATTTAAAAGAAAAAATTAGAATTCTTCCTTCTTCACCAGGTGTATATCTTATGAAGGATTCTCTTGATAGTATTATTTATGTTGGCAAATCTAAAAATTTAAAAAGCAGAGTTGGCTCCTATTTTCAGAGCTCAAAATATCATACTCCAAAGGTTATAAAGCTAGTGAAAAATATAAAAGGCTTTGATTATATCTTAACAGATACAGAATTCGAAGCCTTTGTTTTAGAATGCAAATTAATTAAGGAAATCAAGCCTCGTTATAATAGAATGATGAAAACTCCATTATCTTATATCTATGTAAAAATTAAAGGAGATTTTTCGAAAATTGAGACCACTTTGGAAGTTTCAAAGAATGATGGTAACTTTTATTTTGGGCCCTTTATAAATAAAAATGTTGTTGAAAGAGCGCTTCAAGGTATTAAAGAGAGTTTAAAAATTCAGTGCAGCAATGATCACCAAAGTAATTCCCCCTGCTTAAATTATTCCCTTGGTCTTTGTCTTGGTATGTGCTTTGATATTAATACTAAAGCAAAATATAAAGCTAGAATTGAGGACATATTCAAGCTTCTAATTGGAACTGATAGAAAAGTTCTCAATTTAATGGAGTCTATTATGAAGGATGCAGCAGAAAAATTGAATTTTGATACAGCAATTAAATACAGAGATTCCATAAGTTCTGTAAAATCTCTTATGGCAAAAGAGAAAGTTATCACATTTTCTCAAGAGAATGATAAAATTGTTTTAATTGAGTATTTAAATAAAGATACTTTTAAATTTTTTTTAATTAATGGATCAAAAATAATATATTCTAGATTATTTGAAAATTCAATAACTCATATTAAAGAAATAAAAACAACATTAATAGAACTAACACTTCATTATTTTAGTTTAAAAACTTTAAAAAGCTCCATTGAAATAGGGAGAAATGATATCGACGAAGCTCAAATAATATATTCTTATTTAAATACTAATAAAAACAACTGTAGATTTGCTGCTATTCCGGAGGATTGGATTGAAAATAAATTAGAAACCTCAATAAATGAGGCAATTGATTTACTTCTTAAATATTAATTCTATAAAAAGGTATTTGTCTCCATTAAACTTATAGTTTCAACAAGCATTTAATATTTTTAATAGCTGAAATTTAGTACTCATAATAGGTATTATTCTTTTTTACAGGCATTTTGTTTATTACTACCCCCAATATTTTGCCTCCAACCTTCTGGATATTTTCTTTTGCACTAAGTACCGCAGCTTTTTCTGACTTTCCATAGGAAGTAACAAGTATAGTCCCTTGAGCAATAGCTGATAAGATTTGTGTATCGGTTATATATAAAACAGGGGGTGAATCTAAAAGTACAATGTCGTAAGTATTAATGAGCTCATTTAAAAGCTCTCTCATATTATTGCTTCCAAGAAGCTCTGATGGATTAGGAGGAATAGGTCCACTAGTTAGTATAAATAGATTAGGATAATTAGCAGCTGTAATAGTCTCATGTTTATTCCTATCTTGAACTAATATATTAGTAAGGCCTATTAAATTAGGTAATGAAAACTTTTTATGAATTGTTGGCTTTCTTAGGTCACAATCAACTATAATTACTTTTTTACCGGCGTTTGCCATTGTAACCGCCAAATTTGCTGTAACAATACTTTTCCCCTCTCCAGGCATACTAGAGGTTATAACAATGCTTTTTATTTTATTACCTAAAGAAGAAAATTGTATATTGGTTCTAAGTGTTCTAAATTGCTCAGCTGCCATAGTTTTAAGCCTCTTTGTTTTACTTGCCCTCTTTTTCATACAATCACACCCATCTCTTTTAAATTAACTTTTGAAATTGTTCCTAAGACTGGGAGACCAAGCAGCATTTGAACATCTTCTTCTGTTTTAATGGTATTATCTAAATAATCATCCATAATTGCAAGTCCAATGGATAACATGTTCCCAACAAAAAAAGCCATTATAATATTAGTAATTGGTTTGGGGCTATCAGGCTCAATGGGCAGTTGTGCTTCGTCTATAATTTCAACTATATCTATTTCATTAACTTTAATACTAATGGATTTTAATGATTTTGCGAATTGATTAGCTATATTCATTGCTTGTTTTGGATCTTTTGATAATACAGCAATTGTTAAAAATTGAGTTTCATTGTCAGGTGTAACTGTAACACTTTCTAATAGATCAGATGTGCTCATGGATTTTAAATCTAGGTTTTTTATTACATCCTCTGCAACTACCCTTGATTTAATAAGTTTACTATAGGTTTTCACCATTTTTTGGTACATTAATACGTCATCATAGTTTTGTTTATTTATTTCATTTGAATTATTAGAATTACCAATAATAACTGAAATATCAGCCTTATATATAGGTGTTATAACAAAATAACTTAAATATCCAACTGCTAAAGTTATAACTAAAGTAATAAAGCATATAAATAGAAACCTCTTTTTTAAGATACTAATAAATTTCTTAAAATCCATTTTACTCCTCCAAAGAATTTAAAAATAACTTCTCATAGCTGTCAACCACAGCTTTCCAAGAATACTGTTCTTTAATCCTACTCTTAGCTAGATTTCCTAAACTATTAATTTTCTCATAATTGTATTTATCTACTTTATTAATCAGATTTGCTAGATCATCCCTTTCCTTTGAAAAATATAATCCAGCATCTTCTCCTACTTCTTTATTAAAGGCGACATCAAGCAAAATATTTATATTTGTATTTGCTAAAGCCTCAAGTAGTGAAGGGTTTGTTCCACCTACCTCATGGCCATGTAAATAGGCATATGCATTTTCTCTAATATCTGTTAATAACTTTTCATCATAGACAGTACCAACAAACTTTATTCTCCTATCTTCATCAAATCTAGTTCTTTTCATCAAATCTTCATAAAATTTATTTTTTTCTACATTAGTTATAATAATTAACTTCCTTCTTGTATTTGTCTTCATAAATTCACTAATAATTAATTCGTAATTATTCTCTGGAACGAATCTTCCAACGATTAAGTAATATTCGTTAGCTTTTAAGTAATTTTCTTTTAACCATAAAAGAAATTTCTCCAGATTTGAACTTAAACTTGAATACTTGATTTCTGCACCATAAGGTATATATTTTGTTTTAGGCTTAAATTTTTCATATTTTTTATTTATATATTTCTCTATTTCCTTGGAATCACAAATTATAAGATCTGCATACTTTATAGACAATCTTTCTGACCATTTCCAATATGCTTTAATAACTTTATTCCACTTACTTCTTTTCCATTCATGTCCATCAGGATTCACAAATATTTTTATACCCATTTTTGTTATTACCTTACAGTATATAGCTAAAAAAAAGCCTATTCTGCAAGCTAATATGTATACAATACTATTCTTTAGTTTATTTTTCCTTATATATTTTATGCATTCTCTTAATGCTGTAATATCATAAATTATTGCTTTTATACTGCCAATATTTTTAACTTTTACATTAAAACATCTTGCATTATTAAACTCAAATTCATTATTATCTGTCCCTAAGCATGAGACATTATATTTTATATTTTCACTTTTTTTCTTTGCAGTCAGGTTATGAACAAAGGTTTCAAAGCCTCCGTATCTTGCAGGTATTCCTTTGGATCCAATAATAAAGACCTCCATTTCTAGCACCTTCCTCCTAACACTTTGTCATATAATTTAAACATATTTTCTGAGTGGCTTTTCAAGGAAAAATCAAATTTAGCTGCTATAATATTTCTATTAATTTTTTCTAAAATATTTCTATCTTCAATTATCTTTGCAATATTCTCTGCTAATTCCTCTATATGAGAACCTATGATTATTCCAGTAACATTATTAATAAGTATATCTTTAAAGCCAACATTTTCTGTAACCATAACAGGAACTCCAAATGAAAATGCTTCTAAGCCAATATATCCAAAGGTTTCATTCCATACACTTGGTATAATTAAAATATCTGTATTATTAAAAATATCCTCTAGCTCCTGGTAGTTATAAGGTCCCTTAAAAAAATAATTGGGATCAGCCCCATCTTTCTTCTGTGAATATACAGTAAGTTCCCAATTGCAAATGTTTTGTCCTTTTAATTCCTCTAAAGCTTGTGTCAATAAACTAAAGCCTTTATATGCTTCATTAGGGCCTAAATAAGTAATTCTTAACTTGCTAGAATTGTTATTATAAACTTTTACTTTTCTGTTATCCTTAATTTCATTATGAGTTATATTAATTATTTCTCCTGTGCAGCTTATGTATTTTTCATATTCCTCTTTTGAAACAGAACTATTATAGTGAAAATAATCAATTAAGTTTAAAATATCTAAATAATACTTTCTAAGCTCTGAATATTCGTTTAATGGAGGATTAGACTTTAAAGTATTCCAGCCTTCTTTTTTACTTAATTTACTTTTCAAATAATGCTTAATCTTATTAAAAAATTTGTAACTTGTTAAGCTTTTATATATTCTTGACTGCATTAAGAAAATCATCTTAAGACTATAGGAAGCTTCGTTGCATTTAATGCAATTTTCCCCTTTTTTATAATCAGTACATATGCGATTATTAAAGTCAAATAAGTTAACTTTTGGGCAAATGCCAAAATAATCATGGGTAGTGAAAATCATCTTTATATTTAATTCCCTACAAGCTATAAAAAACTCTTTGTGTAGTCCCATTAATGTGTGAAGGTGAATTATATCTGGAGCTAATTCCCTAAGAAAGGATATATATACTTCTTTCGATGCTTTTATGCAAAAGCTAGTTGGTTGTCCAATTCCACTTAATAAAGGAACAGGTAATGGATTTATAAGTTCGTATACCTTTATACCCAATTGCTGCTTCTTTAGAGATATTTTTATTTGCTTATTTAATAATTTAATGTGTCCAGGATATAACAAGTATATATCTTTTCCTTCATATACTTGTTCCTTCATTAAATCAAAGGCATACTTTGTAAGTCCACCAGTTCTATAAGGCGGAAGGCCTAATGAATAATGTAGTATTCTCATAACTTCCTCTGCTACTCCTTATTCAGAGTCACTTCTTCAATGAAATTAATAATCTTCTTACTTTGAATTTCTCTTGAAAACTGAAATCTATTTTCAAAGTTATAATGAGTTTTCAATAACTTTTGCAGCTTTTCTTCTATTTTATCTACGTTATGCTCAGCACACTCTCCAAACTTACCATCTATTAGCTCAATTAAGTTTTTATCCTTAGTCACTGCAATTATTGGCTTTGAAGCTCCTATATACTCAAAAGTCTTTCCAGGTATAGCATATTCACTTCCTATTTTATGAGTTAAAATTACAGATATGTCACATTCAATAAGATATTTAATAGCCTCTTCATGTGACATAGTACCAAGTATATTAACTTTTACTTTAGAACTTTTAAGAGCATCACTTAATTCTTCAACATCCTTAATAGCCTCACTATCAAGAAATCCAACTACATTAAATACTACATTTATATTACTAATCTTATTTAATTTTATAAGTGCAGAAATAAAATCCTTAATATTTCTCCCTTTATAAATGGAGCCTACATGAGCAAATGTAATTACCTTCTTATTAGTTATAGATTCATATTTACAATCCTTAAAGTCTTCAGCATTGTATCCATTTGTAATAACTCTTATTTTTTTATGTTTATCAAATTTTTTATAGTATTCTTCAATGCCATTAGAAAGGGCTATAATTCCATCAGCTCTATTTATTAAAATCCTTTCGGCTTTTTTTAATGTATAGCTGGGATTACCACTGCCAATCTTATTATTTAAAATATCTCTTACCTCAACAATTGCTGGTATTTTTATATGTTTTCTTTTTATATAGTCTAAGATATATAGGCCATGAATATCTGGAACTGTAATAAATATTGCTACTATTGAGTTTAATAGAAGAAAATCCTCAAGTTCTTTTAGTATGCCAATATTTTTCTTTCTAAAACAATAATAACTATTAGAATAATTTCTCCAAATAGTTAAAATAAGCCTATTTCTTAATAGTGTCTCTATTAAATTTCTTTTTTTATTCCTTTGTTCTATTCTTTGAGTAAATTTACTTTTTGAAATATTATATTTAAAGTTAACATTTGAATAAATACTTTTTTTATTACCCTTGTCCTGGTCATTAATAACAATTGTAAAAAATTTTTTTGATATATACTGCATTAAATCACAATATCTAACTGAAGCCACAACGGGCTGATTTTCCATGAAGTCACTAATTATCAAAAGTTTTTTCATGCTCACCTCTGGCGGCAAATATAATACCGCATAAAATAAAGTAATATATAAAAATATCAATTGCATAGTACTGATTTGGATTAAAATTTGAAACTATAAAGTTGCCTGTAAATAGTGATAAAACAAACCATAGTTCTACTCTTGGACTGCTTTTTATAGCCATAATCATAAGCCTAATATTGAAAATTAAATATGCAAATCCACCTAAAAAACCACATTCCACGAAAGTATTTAATATTTGAGAATGTATTTCTGTGTCTTTTATTGAGAAAATATCGAGTATAAAATATGTATACTGTCCAGCACCTACACCCAAAAATGGATATTGTAAAAACAACTTATAAACTCTTAAAAATTGTTCTATCCTAACTGATTCTGTATTTCCCCTTTCAGCAAATAAAATGTTATATATATTATTAAAGTAAATATTGTAAATAATTATAGAAGAGATAAAGAAAGCACAAATAAATAATACCTTATGTCCCATATCTTTTTTGTTATTGTTCATTATAAAATATATTAAGAATTCTATAATTATAGCCACATATGCAATTCTAGTTAATGTCATAATAGTAAAGATTAAAACTGCAAAAATATAAATTAAATTTAGTAGATTTCTTTTATTATTAAACTTATATAATACAACTGGAAAAAGTATTGCTCCTAAATTTCCTGCTCCATTACTTGCTCCTACAAATCCAACAATCCTCTTTACAATACTTATTCCTTCAGTATAATAAATATCTCCTGCTAAGCTTCCATAAATAAGCATCTTTCCTGTTTTATACTGTAATAATCCAAGTATAAAATTTATGAAAGCTATAATTGCTATACTTTTAATAATAAAATCCTTATTAAAACGACCTTGAAATTTATAAAATATAATAATAATAAGTAAAATGATAAGGTTTGTTGAGAAACTATAAGCAAATAAGTTTAAATCGTAGATTCTTATAAAAATCATTTGTAGCAAATAAATAATATTAATAATATTTAAAAAAAGTATAATGCTTTTTATATTTATTACTCTTTTATCCCTCTTGATTAATAAATTTAGTATTAAAAGTATTAATAATAAAATATTAATATACACAAACTTATCATTCCAAAGATTAATTTTAATGTTAACATTTATGATAATGAATACTAATAGTAATGATAAAATAAGTTTTCTATATGTATTCTTTTCATCTTTACTTACAAAAAGGGATAATAAACTAGTAAAAAACAATATATATAATATAATTAATTGTTTCATTTTTATCTATTACCTCTAATTATTAAATATTTACCCCTCATTATTTCCACATTAAAACATCCATCATTTTTTTTTACAATAATTCCATTGGGTGATTTAATGAAGCTCACATCATTAGGTAGTTTTATGGATAATAGCCCATTAACTTTTTTTAGTATGTCTATTTTAAAACTATCCTGATCTAAAATAATAATATTAATATTTTGCCGAGTATGTACATATTCCGCTAGTTCACTACCTGTACAATACCAAACTCTTTTGCTTTTTAAATACTGAAATATATAGTTCAAGCTTTCCTTATCATCAAAGATATTAGGACTTTGTCTTCTTCCATCATCTCTTGATGGTGCCATATGTTCTTGAATACTTATAACAAGTTTATTTTTTAGTAAGAAATCTATCTGACGAAGTTTAAGTCTTACTAAAAGATTCCTTAATAATTTTTTTAGTACTTTATACTTAATGGGGTGTAATACTCCATTTAATAAGGAACCGTCTATTGTACTAGGAATATCGTAAACATTATTTTTTCCAAAAGTTTTAATATCAAAATTAGTTAGTGGGTTCTCATTTGCCTTCCCCCTGTTCCAATATCTACACCACCATAAAAAGCCTGTATTATCTATACTTTCATCTGAAAATTCATTGACTTGATAGCCACAGTATTTACCACCCTTGGGATACTCTCCAAATACCTCCTTATAGATTTCCCTACCATAATTAATTTTGTTAACTGCCTCTTCTAAAGAATTAAATAGTTCCCATTCTTGAATAAAATCTAAATTAGTTTTACCAACTCTACCATGAGTTGTCCCATGATAAGCTATCTCAAACCTAGAAGAATCATTAATACTTCTAAAAAACTCCTTACTATCCTCATCACAATTTAACATCTTAGAAATAGATTTTATTTTGGGATTTTCAATCATTCCAACCCTTATTCCTACTGGAGTAAAAAAAGTAATTTTCACCTCATGCTTATCCTTTAAAATTACACTATTTAAAAATCTAAAAGAAGAATTTTTAATATTCTTTGCATATCCCCAATCCTCTTCTAAATCAACTTGTCCATTTCCATTTGTATCAACCCATACATTAGCTAAATCATCTACCATAAAAAGTACTGGAGAATCTGCATTATCATACCATTTGCAAATTTTGATTTCCATAATTACTTAGCTCCTATTGGTTTTCTACTTATAAGACTTTTAATAACTATTTTTATCAAGGCTTTTAAAAAACTAAGTCTGTACCTAATAGATGGAATTATATCTTTACTGTCCCAATACATAGAAAGGTACTCTGGCTTTCTAATATACTTGTAAATATCTTTAAAGCCTATTTTTCCTGCTTGTAATAACTCAAGAATTCCCATTTCATAAAAAATATAATACTTATTTTGTAGATTTATCTTAGCCCTATCATTATTGAAATTGCCGTTTATTAATTGAATAGGAATACATTCAATTGGATATGTTACTTTGCTGCACAATCTGCACCACTGAACAGGCCTACAATTAATCTCAAGCAGTTTAAAGCACTCATCTTCCGTATCATAAATAAATTCTAATTCAGCAAAGCCTTCATAATCTATTTTGCATAATATACTTTCAGCATATTTTTTTAATTCTATATTTTCAATAGAATGCCCAATAATGGTTGTACCCCAGCTGCTCATTTCGTCTTTATCAATTACACAATACGCATCGAAGGCGTTATTTTTAAAATATCCATATACTGCAACATTTTTATTTCCTTTAATTAGGCTTTGAATAATAACCTTGTCATGAATAATTTCTAGCTTATTCTCTAATCTTTTGTAATCTTCTAGGTTATATATTTTTAATATTTTACTACCAAAATTCTCATGGAACTCCTTATCAAACATGTACTTAGGTTTAATTATTAATGGCATTGCTTCACTATTTATTTGATCTTTCAAATCATCTTTAATGCTTATTTTATAGGTTTTAGGTATTATAATGTTTAAGTCTTCCATTTTAGCATAAAAAGCCTCTTTGTTTATAAGCAGTTCAATAACCCTACCTTCCTTAAAGGGGAAGTAATAGAACTTAGAAAGAGTTTCATAATTTTCAGCTAATGCTAAATTAGCAAAATCACTGGCAGCTATTATCATATACTTTAAAGGATTTCTTTCTCCTATTTTAATAAGCTCATGAATAAACAATTCTATACTTTCATTCCAATTTGGAACTTTAATTATATCCTTTATATATTTAGATAATCTGTTTAGCCCTTTACTTTTAAATGTTACTAATGTTATTCTTATTCCTTTTTCTCCTATATTTCTTATTAAACTTAATTCAGTTGCACTTTCAGTATCTAAGGTTAAAACCTCAATATTGTTTTTCATAAATATTCTCCTCATAAAAGCTTAAAGATTTATAATTTAACTTTTTTTAATTTTTACCAAATAATTTGTTAGCTCATTTAAAGAAATTAAATTAAAGTGCACTGAGCAAATTATGTAACTTGTTAATAGTACTGCTCCTATAATTATTTCAAACAATATAAATATATTTAAAATGCTAATTACATAATAAATTGAATATAATACAAAAGTCATAAAATATATTTTATATACTTTTTTGCCTTCAAATTTTATATAGTATAGCGGCAACGAAAATCTAACATATATACAATTCATAACTAAATATGATATTGTTGTTGATACCGCTGCTCCATACATTCCAAGTTTAGGAATTAATATAAGATTCAAAATTAAATTTATTGCACCTGCTGAAAGCATTATAAATCCATCATAATAAGTTTTGTTTTTTATTTGTATGCCCATGCTGTAAAAGGAAGCTTTTCCATAAAAAAAATAGGCCATAACAATTAGTGGAACAACTTTATAGGCAATTATAGAATCCTTAGAACTAAGCAACATTATCATAGTTTTGCTATAGATACAAATTGCAAGTGCTATGAAACAGCCAATGAAATGATACTTAAAATAGAAACTATTAAATTTGTCTTGTGAATCCTTATCCTTCCAAATTGAAAATTTATATGGTGTAAATATCTGCTTAAAAGGAGAAACAAATAGTGGTTCTATAAGCATCCCAAACTTGTAACCTACTGAATATATCCCTGTTGCAGTAATATCTCTAAAGCCTTTAAGAAAATATCTATCGGATAATGTTAATATAGTAGCTGCTATACAGGATGGAATTAAGCCCACTGAAAACTTAAGCATATTCCTTAACATATCTTTATCCACTTCAAATTTAAATTTTGAATCCTTAACCTTCATTAAATATATAAACATTATCAAATTACTCAGGATATAACCTTCATAAATTCCAATAATTCCGCGTTTTTTATATACAACTAAAGCAAAGGTAAAAACTAGATTAAGTAAGAGATTCACTAAGTTTAAGGTAACATTAATCCTAGCTTTAAAATTTAATCCATAATCACACATTAACAATATAACTAATTGGCTAATTATACTTCTTGCAACTACTAATAATAAAATGTAATATGAATTATTAAAATTGAAAATAAAGCTAGAAACATATTTGCCCAAGGTTAGTGATAAGATTATATTTAACATACTAATTAATAACGCAAAGCTTAAAGCAGTATTTTTTAAGCTTAATCTCTGTTCTTCATTATAATCCCTATAGAATCTTATATAGCCAGAGTAAATTCCTAATATTGTAAAGGAAGCTATAAAATCAAGCACAGCATCTACTAATGAAAGTTGTCCAAAACCAATCATCCCTAATTGTTTTATATAGATGGGTAATAAAACAAATGAAATTCCCTTTGATACCACTTGCCCTATTGCATATAGTATACCTAACCTCGCAAACCTATTATCATCTACCATATACTTTAACTCCAATCATTTTGGAAGTTGAAAATTTAAATACTCTAGCTTTTATACCTTAAAATTCTTTTATATATTTCAAATAATTTTTGAGTGCTATCCTGGATTTTAATGTTTCTAATTTTCTCTTTATAATTATCATAATTATTTATGATATCAATTGTTTTTTTATATAAATCTTTTATGTCCCTAGATGTAAATATTATGGTTCCCTCTGGTCGTTCACATACATCACTTGCAATTGCTGGAACATTATAATAAATAGCTTCCGCCAAAGATACTCCATAACCATCATCACAGGTTGGTCTGATAAAAATTTGTGACTTCTCAATTATCGGCCATAGTTCCATATTTTCATGTACAAACAAAAAATCCTGTTGTATTCCATTTTCATTTATTCTGCAAATTAATTCTTTATAATAAAAATCATTATTAATATAAGGTAAGCAAAATATCATTCCAATTTTAAAGCCCTTATTTTTCAATGCTGCAGCTAAGTCTATACACATATCTATTCCATATAAGTCAATACTATTATTAAATTGAATAGATGAAGCATTTGCAGAAATTATAAAATTTTTCTGTTTTATAAAATTCTGTATGTATTGAGGCAACTCAATATCTGTAGATTGTGTAGGAACTATGAAGGCAGGCAAATCATATATTGGTTTCTTTACCCCTTCATTCTTAAGCTTTTTTGAATCACCTGCTTTTACGCAAATTATACAATCAAAGGTATTTAAAGTCATAATGAAAACTCTCTTACTTTTCTTAATAATATCTGCATTATCACCATGAAGAGTTATTATTTTTTTCTTTTTACTTAAAAGTATTTTGTTAAAAATAGAAATATAAATTTTAGGCATAATACCACATAAATTATAGTGAATTATTTCAATATCCTTTTTTAATATAAGCATTATAGGAATATACCTTAGTCTTATTTGACGTACTCCATTTTCATACTTTTTTATTCCACTTATATCCCATACCTCATTATTTATACCTTGTAAGTCTAAATAATGTTTCATTCTTTTTATGTATACTGAAATTCCTCCGATAGGTTTGGGGTAAGGCCCTACCTGAACTATCAATTAAAATTTTTCCTCCTTTTATTAATCAACTTCTATATTTTGTACTAAAAATTTAAATTTACCTCTTTTAGTTCTTTCGATAAAATCAACCATATTTATATCTAAATCAATACTATGAAAAAATATACTAAAATCATTATTAATAATTTTTAAATCTTCAATAGTAATTTTTTCATTTGATTCTATATTCAGTATCACTTTTCCAGGTTCATTTTGTACAAATTGATAAGCTGAAATTTTATCTTTAACATTCCATAAGGCATCATCAGAACATATAAATGAAATTAAACTTCCAGTTTTGTCAACAATATAATCTTGATTTCTTCCTTTAAATTCTTTAATTATTTTATAACTTCTTCCACATTTGCATTTTTCTTTTGAAATTACTACTAAATCTCCGGTTTTATATCTAATAAATGGCATTACATAATTATTAAACCCTGTAGCTACTATTTCTCCTACCTCATCTTTCTCGCTTACATCTATTTCATTTTCATTAATTATTTCAGTATATCCATATTCGCTTTGTATATGAAGATTTTTACTTTGCTCACATTCACCTGCAATACATGCATGTTCTGAATGACCATAAAAATTATAAACCCTTACACCAAATGCCTGCTCTATATCAAATCTCTGATTTTGATATAAGTTTTCTGAGGAGCATAATATACACTTTAGCTTATTAAAATTAATATTGACGTTGTTTTTCAAAATATATTTAGATAATAAATGAATTGAAGATGGATATGCTTGTATAAAATCAGGATTAAAAGAATCAATTAAATCTATATAGTACCTAAGGTTTTTCTCAGACATTTGAAATGAAGATAGAATTAGGTCTCTGCCTAAATATTCATAAAATCCCTTTTTAGGTATGATACCTCTTAAAATTACACATTTATTAATTCTATTTACACTATATCCAACCCTACACCACAAATTAGTAATAAAAGCCCATTCTCTTGCTTTATCAGCCTTTGGTTCAACATAGAATCCCATTGGAATTCCCATAGTCCCACCTGATGTAACATATTTTAAATTTCTTCTGTCATAATTTTTATCTATTAAATCATTAATATTATTACGAACTAAATCTTTTGTTAAATAGGGCAAATTTTTGAAATCCTTAAAATTATTTATGTCTTGAGGTTTTATTCCTATTTCATTAAATCTTTTTGTATAGTAAGGAACATTATTATATGCATGTTCTAAAAGCTTCCTAATTTGAATTATCTGGTATTGTTCATGTTGTTCCTGATTCCAAAATTGTGAATCTTTAAGAAAACTATATTGTTCTCTATATTTAGTTCCATATTTTATACAATCAGGAATACTGCTATATATATATCTAGCTGGTTTCTCTATAAATCCAGGAGAGCCTTTTATTAATTGCTTCAGCATTATTACACCATCCTTCCATGGCTAATCTAATATCAAAGCTTTACTTTAATATCTCCATTAGTACAACTAATTTAAGTTTATAAAAACTTCAAGCTTCTTAGTATCTTTTAAATCACCGTAACTCCTTGCTAAGTAGCTATCCTTTATTATTATATCGTTTGAAAAGTTCCATTTTATTTTCTTCTTGTTTTTAATAAGAACTATTGAATCTGTAGATTTAACAACTTCAACACCTTCACTTAAAGTGAAATTAGCTATTATATTTAAGTCTTTATTTAATACATTTTTGTTTTCACTAATAAGTTTATCTGTTATTTCTATATGATCATCCATTAATAAAATAGTTCTTTCATGTATAATTCCGCATTTATCCCTAAAGCCATAATGCTTTCCAACAAATTTATTACCGTCAAATTCCATGCATTTAGCATTAGTCTGTTCCTTCATATAAAATAAATTTTGCTCTTCATAATAATTCTGTTCGCAGCCTTCTATACTTATGGTGTTATGCATCTTGGTACATCTAAATAGATTTCTCATTTTATAATCAGCTGTGTAAACAAATGTCCCAGGGTCAATAATAAAATCCTCCCCATCTACATTTAATTCAAAGCTTAGTTGATCATTATGACTGTGAACCCCTAACCCTCTGAAAGAAAGCTCTCCACACCTAATTAAGCAGTGAATTTTTTCATTTCGCAGTACATAATATCCTCCATTTTTATAGGCTTTAGAATTTAGTTTTATAGGGGGATTAATGCTTTCTAAAGCAATCTCTGGACCTATAATCCATAATGCATCTTCTTTGTATTCCCTTCCATAAAATTTAAAGTCCTCCCTATTAAAGAATTCTCCTGCTATATAGAGAATATGTCTAAAATCCCTTTTTACCCAAGTATGATAATCTGAGAGTATAATAAATCTTCCATCATCGGCGTCTCCAA
The DNA here is from genome assembly GCF_045310675.1 of Candidatus Clostridium stratigraminis. Lineage (NCBI taxonomy): Bacteria > Bacillati > Bacillota > Clostridia > Eubacteriales > Clostridiaceae > Clostridium > Candidatus Clostridium stratigraminis. Next base: position 818,343 of record NZ_JBJHZZ010000001.1, on the reverse strand, counting down.
TTAATGGAGCTAATCCATTTGGTTTAGTTATATCCATTAAAAATTCACACATTTTCTCTAATTTACTCATATATTTATCTGAAAACTTTATATCATTTTTATTGCAGATTATGGTTGTCAATAAGAACATCTCAGTTACCAATCTATGATAAGCAGTAGAAGCTTCATAGTCAGTCCCGTCTTCATTTACTTGAGTCAACATTTCCTTTTCTATTTCTTTAATACCATAATCTAACCATAACTTAGGTGCATTTTTCCCCCTAGGATCTTCAAAATCTTTAAAATATAGGCCTAACCATATGAGGCCAACTATATTAGAAAGATAATGATTACCTGTAACCAATCCCTTATTTTCTAAATTCTTAAATATAAATTCACCATGAAGATATAAGCTTTTATTAAATTTATTCCAAAATTTCTTTCCTATATTACTTTCTTTAAAGAAGAAATAGCCTGCTATCCAATTTACAGCTCTTATAGCTGCCTCCATGGTGCATGTCCAATTTACTGACCTTTTAATAGGATTTTTATCTATCCAATCCTTAATTTCCTTTGTAAATTCCAATGAATATTTTTTATTGCTTGTTAGTAAGTATGCTTTTCCTATAGTAAAAAAATGCTGAAAGCGTGAAAGTTCCCATGGAATCTTCACATCATAATTATTATTTAAATCAACAATCTTTATATTCTTGTAATATTTATTTTCCCATTTAAAACCTGTCTTAAAGTCCCTGCACCATTCAATGCATTCACCTAAATATTTATCCCCTGAAGCTAATAAATTAAATACGTGGCAGCAAATCATTTCTCCGTCCTTTTTTATTTCATCTACTTTTTTAAGCTTTTCTAATACATTCAGATAATTATTTTTCTCTGATAAATTAAAGAAAAAATTAGTTTTTGTTTTAAAGTCCATAAAGTAATCACATTTAATATCTTCTGTGATGAACTTCTCAAAGGTTCCTAAAAGTGAGAAATATACTCTCTTAATTAAATTTTTTATTAATTTCTTAATATTACTCACTTCAAATTCTCCAATAATTAATCCCATGTTTTTTTGCTTCCTTCATATTTAATACTCCCTTACAATCAACATAAACTGCTTTTTCAGCCATTACCTTTTTTAAATACTCAAAAGGATAGTATTTTATTTCCACTTGTTTTGTTAGTATAATGAGGGCATCTGCATTACATAAAGCTTCCTCTTGACTTTTAACTTTGAAATCATGTTCTGTAGTAACTATAGGGTCATAAGCTCTTACCTCAGCGCCTAAGTTTATTAGCTGCTTACATATTTCTATAGGAGGACTTAATCTATCATCATTTGAATAGTCCTTCATTGCCAACCCTAAAACTGCAATTTTACTTCCTTCCAATCTTTTTCCTTCAATATTTAATAATTCTTTTACCTTGCTAACTATAAAGAGAGGCATATTTGAATTTGTATCTCTTGCAAGCTTCACCATTTCAAGCTCAACTTCGTATTCCCTAGCCTTAGGAAGAAGATAGTAATAGGCATTTGGTATGCAATAGCCCCCAACTCCTGCTCCTGGAACTAAAAGATTAACTCTTTTATGTGTGTTTGCCAGCTTAATTACTTCGAAAATGTCTACTCCCATTGCTTCAGAGAATCTTGCAAACTCCTGGGACATAGCTAAATTAACATCTCTTTGAACATTTTCAAATACCTTGGAAGTCTCCACGGCTTTTATGCAGCTAGCCCTTACTATTTCTGTTTTACATACTATAGCTAATACCTTTGCTGCCCTATTTAAACTCTCTTCATCTACGGCGCCTACTAAGGTTGGCATATTTTCAAATTCCTCGAAGGCAAGCCCTTCTGCGATTCTTTCTGAGGCATAAGCAAGATAAAAGTCCTTTCCTGCTTTCATATTAGATTCTTCTTCTATAATAGGCAGTATTAGCTCCTCTGTGGTTCCTGGTATTACGGTACTTCTAATTATTATTAAACTATTCTTATTTATATTTTTACCGATGATCCTACAGGCACTTTCCAGATAATCCATTTTATGAATTCCTTCTTCTATTGGAATGCCTACAGTTACAATAATGACATTACTATTTTGGATAGCCATGTCAGCATTAGTTGTAGCTATATACCTGTTAGCTTCTAACTGTAACTTTAGTACTTTTTCTATGGGCATTTCATGAAATTTTTCAGTATGGGAAGTTATACCTGCATTTATTTTTGAAATTAAGGGTTCCTCAACATCTACACCAATTGTTCTACAGCCTCGTAGTGCAAAACTTAAGGCAAGTGGAAGTCCAACAAACCCTTGTCCAATAACACATATCCTCTCATCTCTAGCTTTCTTGTTACTGCTTTCAATCAATGAATTCATAAAATGGAAGTCTACTATATTTGTATTTTCCATTATTTTTCCTCCTACCTTGCGTGTTTGTCACCTAAAAACTTCTTGAAAGTTTTAAAAATAAGTAAGATATCAACAAAAGTATTTCTTTCATCAACATATTTACAGTCAAGTTCCATCCAATCAATAAATCCAATTTCATTTCTTCCTCTAACCTGCCAGTAACAAGTAAGGCCAGGTTTAACTTCTAATCTTTTTAACATCCATTTTTCAAATTTACTTACCTCACTTGGCAAACTAGGCCTTGGTCCAACTAAACTCATTTCTCCTTTTAATACATTTATAAGCTGTGGTAGTTCATCTATACTAGTACATCTGATTAATTTTCCTATTTTAGTTATCCTGGGATCCTCTTTAATTTTAAACATAGGTCCGCTCATTTCATTTCTATCTATAAGTAAATGTTTTTCTTCTTCAGCATTCAATTTCATTGAACGGAACTTATACATTTTAAAAGTTTTATGTGCTCTGCCAACCCTTTCTTGTGAAAAAATAGCTGGACCTTTAGAATCTATTTTTATTGCAAGCATTGTTATTAACATGAGTGGAGCAAATATTATCATTCCAATTACAGAACCGCATAAATCAATAATCCTCTTTAAAATATGATAGTATAACGATTTATCATTAATTCTTAGATTATCGTTAGGTGCTATGGCTTCGTAATCATTTATGATTTTAATTTCTATCACCCCTCACATATTATGTAATATAATATGAATAAAATGGCATCCATATGACTTATTCTTATTTGCAAGTCATATGGATGCCATTTCACTTAATCTAATATAGAAGCTTCCCAATAATTGATAAATTTACGAAGCTTATTTGCAATATCACGATTTATTTCACCATTCTCAAATAGAAGCTGAACTTCCTTTCTTTGAACTTCTATAGCTTTAAATTGAATTTTTCTTTTGATTTCATTAAACTGGTCAAGATTATTTGGCAAATCTCCTCTATGGAGCCGTGAGATTAGTTCATTATAGTGTGAAATTAACTCTAAGGAAGCTGCTTTATTTTCTTCACTTATTTTATCTCTAATAGCTAAAATAACACCTTTATATACGGTTATTTGAGCAAGTTCTACTTCTTTAATTAATAAAAGGTTTGATTTTTTTCTTAAGGATAATAATTTTGAAATGAGCTTCTTAGCAGTTGATATAGCAAATTTGAATCTGTGTTTAAACCCGTCTTTTAGAATAGTTTCTGCATGACTATAAATCTCCACAAGTTCAAAATATACCTGCCTTGAAATTTGACCTGCTTCAAATAAATGTTCTATTTCCTTTTTTTCTGCTTCAAGGGCTTCTGTAAAAACATCTTTTTTTATTTCACTTAATTCCATGGTTAATTTAAACTTGTCTGTGTTTCTATATCCATTTCTAATTTGTTTATTAAAACTAGAAATAACATACATAGTAGCTTTTCTATTTTCATCATTCATTTCGTCCCTTAGTACCTTAACAGTGGCTTCAATTACTTTTATAAGTGCTAAGTGTTCTAACCTATCCACATTTTCTCTATTTACATGCTTTTCTTTTTTAGAAAGTAAAGGAAGTAACACGCTTGCTTCAATTAAGGTAAAAAGTATAACTCCTGCTGATATAAAAATGATTAAATCACGCTGTGGAAATGCATTACCGCCTTGAATAACATAGGGGATTGAGAAGGCTGCAGCCAATGTTACAGATCCTCTAACACCAGAAATGGAGGTTAAAATAGAAAACTTGAGCCTTGTTCTACTGAACATTTCCTTTCTTCTAAAGGCAAATTTACCTTCATAGAAAATATATACCCAAATGAATCTTATAATTATTAGAATAACTGAAATTGCTAATATATAACCAAAAACCTGAAGGTTATCATATTTCTCGTCGTAAAAAATCACTTTAATTACTGCAGGAATTTGCAGTCCTAGTATTAAGAAAACGAGCCCATTTAATATAAATATGATTACTGACCAGGTGCTTACTGAAACAACCTGAAGCTTTGACATAAACGATTCAGTTCTTTCATGCTCATATGCATGAACAATTCCGCCTGCAACCACTGCTAAAATTCCCGAAACTCCTAATTCTTCAGCAGCTAAATAAAGAAAAAAAGGAGTTATTATTTGAATCAACATTTGAACTGTAACGTCTTCCATACCTAATCTTCTTATGAACCTTCTAAGCTTTATTACTAATAAGGATAAAATTACTCCAGCTAATACACCACCTATTGCTATTATGAAAAAGCTAAAGGTTGCTTGAGTTAAAGAAAAAATTCCGCTTACTGTAGCAGCAACTGCAAATTTAAAGGCTACTAAACCTGATGCATCATTAGTTAGTGCTTCCCCTTCTAAGAGATGCATTATATTTCCCGGTAAATTAATTCTTTTTGATAAAGATTGAACAGCAACGGCATCTGTTGGTGAAAGAATGGCAGCTAGTGCAAAAGAAGCTGATAAAGAGATAGAAGGTATCATTAAATGAATAACATAACCTAAAACGAATACGGTTACAAAAACTAACCCAAGTGACATGAGCAGTATAGGAATTCTCTGATTCCAAAGCTCATTTCTTGAAACTCTCTTTCCATCATTAAATAGAAGTGGGGCAATAAAAAGAACCAAAAAGAGTTCTGGATTTAAAGGCATATGAATGCCTAAAGGTAAAACAGCCAAAAGCATTCCTAATGCAATTTGTATTAACGGAATAGGTATCATTGGTATAAACCTATTTAAAACATTAGAAATCCCAATACAAATTAAAAGAATTAATACTATGATAAATATCTCCAATAATCTATTACCTCACCTTCTTCACAAGTATATATAAATATTATATCATATTTATAGCTCTCATTAAGTTAACAATTTATAAATAATGGCAGCCACATGAGTTATTAGTTATTTATAAATAATTAATAACTCATGTGGCTGCCTGTCTTATTATTTATATTACTTACCTAGATTAGCAAGCTCAACCGCAATTTTAGAACCAACTCTTGCATTGTTATAAACTAACTGTATATTTGACTCAAGACTGTCTCCACCTGTAATTTCTTTAACCTTTGCAAGTAAGAAAGGTGTAGTTTCTTTTCCTTTTATACCTTTTTCCTTAGCATCTCTTAATGCACTTTCAATGGCATTATTTATAGTATCATAATCCATTTGATTCTTTTCAGGTATTGGATTTGCAATAATCATTCCACCGTTTAAGCCTAAGTCCCACTTTGTTTTTATAGCCGCAGCCACTTCCTCAGGAGTATCAACTCTGTAATCTACGTTAAATCCGCTTTTTCTAGTATAGAAGGCTGGCATTTCCTCTGTGCCAAAACCCACAACAGGCACTCCATTAGTTTCAAGGTATTCTAAAGTGAGTCCTATATCTAATATGGATTTTGCTCCTGCACATACAACAGCTACATTTGTATTAGCAAGCTCCTGTAAATCTGCAGAGATATCGAAGGTTTCCTGTGCTCCTCTATGAACTCCGCCTATTCCACCAGTTACAAATACCTTAACTCCTGCTAGAGCAGCAATTATCATAGTTGATGCTACTGTAGTTGCTCCATCTGCACCTTTTGCAATTATAAAAGGTATATCTCTTCTACTTGTCTTAATGACCTCTTTACCTTTACCTAAATATTCTATTTCTTCCCTTGTAAGACCTACCTTTAGTCTGCCCTTTAAGATAGCTATTGTAGCTGGTATAGATCCGTTTTCTCTAACTATTCTCTCAGTTTCCAATGCAGTTTCAACATTTTTAGGATATGGCATACCGTGTGATATTATAGTAGACTCTAGAGCAACTACTGGCTTTCCTTCCTTTAGTGCTTTTTCAACCTCTGGATTAATGTCTAAATATTTTTCTAACATAATTTTCCTCCTCATATTCCTTATGCTGCACAAGTATTATTATTCTTATGCTTCTTATATTTTTATTAATATTTAATGACAATTAATTATTAAATACTTCTTGGATTATATTAAATTAAATTCTTTCATTTTAGTTTTAACATTATTAACAGACATGTTAGGATTAATTGTGTTTTCATGGGATAATGCAACAATAGAAGCACTCATTGCAAATCTAGTACTTAAATCAATATCAAATTGGTTAAAGTGGCTGTATGCCAGAGCTGCTATAAAAGCATCCCCTGCACCTGTTGCATTAACTACTTCTATTTTAGGAGACTTTACAAGTTTGCTAATTACTCCATCATCATAAAATACGCCTTGTTCTCCTAGACTAATAAATACTTGTTTTACTCCTTTATTTAAGAAATAAAACGAGGTTCTTTTAAAATCCTCATCAGAATTAATTGAGATGCCCGAAAGCATTTCAGCTTCAATTTTGTTAGGCTTTATAGTATGAAAATAACCAATTAAATCTTTAACCTTCATAGCCTTAGTGGTAGATACTGTATCTAAAAAGAAATTTGTTTTCTTATTCGTAGTTAAGGCGTATTCTATTACATCCTTTGGTATGTTTGTATCTATAACACAAAGCCTTGAATTATCAATAATATAATTTTTATTCTTAATAAAATCAATGCTTAGATCATCAAAAATATCCATATGTGCTATTCCTACAGACATATCTCCTGATTCATCTAAAACTGCCAAATAAGTTGAGGTCTGTTGGCCTTTAAGTACAAGGGAATCCTGCATATCAAGACCTATAATTCTAGCTTCATCCATAATTTTATTGCCATAAACATCATCGCCAACTGCACTTATAAGCTTTGTATGAAGTCCGAATTTCACTAAATTTTCTGCAATATTCCTCCCTACTCCCCCTGTGGAAATCCTTACTTTACCAGGGTTTGAGTCTCTTGCAATAAGCTTTTTATCAGGAAATCCAACTATATCCATGTTGGTTCCACCAATAACAGTAACATAGGCTTCATCCCTTAAAATATAACCTTTCCCAAGTATGCAGCCTTTTTTTATGAGGTTAGTAATATGAACTGCTGCTGAGGACCTTGCTATTCCTAAAATATCTGCTAATTCATTTTGTGATATCATAGGATTCTTTCTAAGCAAATCTAAAATTTCTTCTTCTCTATTTGTCACAAATTCACCTCCCAACATGTGCTTATTAACTAAACACTTGTTTATAAATAAATAATAACACTAATATTCTACTTTAGCAATACTTTATAAATATTAGTGTTATTTTTGTAATATTATTAAGAAATATTTTTATACAACTTTTAGCTAGCCATAATAAAATTGTCCGAAAAAGCTAATTCCTATCTATCAATTTTCTTAGTTTTTCTAAAGCATTAAATAGCACATTTGTAGGACATGCTAAATTCATTCTTTCGAAGCCAATTCCCTCCTCCCCAAAGACATAGCCTTCATCAAAGAAAAGTTTCGCCTCGTGTAATAATTTTTCAAGTTCATCTTTATTAAGTCCAAGTCCATTAAAATCCATCCATTGAAGGTAGGTTCCTTGAAGATCAAACACCTTAATTTTTGGTATATTTTCTTCAATGTATTTTTTAAGCACCAGGTGATTATGATAGATTACATTTATAAGTTCCTCTAGCCAGCTTTCACCTTCATTGTAAGCTATTTCACAACCTTTATAGCCTAATATATTTAATGAAACAAAGGCATTTGACTGGGCTTCTTTTACATAGGCTTCTCTAATTTGCTTGTTTGGTATTATTATGTTAGATACTTGTAGTCCAGCTAAATTAAAGGTCTTACTTGGAGCTGTGCAAATAATCATATTATTTGATAATTCTTCCGAAATTGTTGCAAATACCCTATGTTTAAAACCAGGCATAATAATATCAAAATGTATCTCATCTGATATTATTAGAATATTATTTCTTAAACATATTTCTCCTACTCTCTCAAGTTCAGCTTTAGACCAAACTCTTCCTATTGGATTGTGAGGACTGCAAAAGAGTAGTATTTTTGCTTTAGGATTCTTTGCCTTTAGTTCAAGATCCTCAAAATCTATATCATAGGTGTCCTCCTTTTTTATAAGCTGATTTTTAATAATTGTTCTATTATTTCTTTCCATAGCCATATAAAATGGATAATAAACAGGAGTCATTATTATTATTCCATCCCCTGGCTCAGTTAGAGCCTTAATTGCTGAAAAAAAAGCAGGTACTACCCCAGGAGATTCCACTATCCATTCAGACTTTATATCCCAGTAATGTCTTCTCTTCATCCAGCTGCATACAGACCTTAAGTAATTTTCTGTTGGCTCTGTATAGCCTAAAACTGTATAGTCAATAAATGTCTTTAACCCTTCAATAATTTCAGGTGCATTCTTAAACTCCATATCTGCAACTGAAAAAGGTACTGTCCCATCTGATACCTTAGGATTCCAACTTTTCATAAGTTCCCACTTTGCTGAACCAGTATTTGTCCTATTTATAACCGTTTCAAAATCATATTTGAGATTTTTCTCTAACATATGTATTCCTCCCACTAAATTTATCTATAATAAATATTTTATAGCAATATCCAGGATATTTCATCATCTCTTTACCATTTCTTGCCGAAAAAAATCCCTATGGATAATGTCCTTAACTATCTTATAAGTTATTAATCCATAGGGCTATATTTAAATATATATAATTTTAAAATGTTGGCTTATTTTCTAGATTATCGTCTTCCTCACCATTAGGGTTGCTTCGTAAATATTCTCTGCCATTTTTAGCTTTACCAACATTAACTCCCTCAATGAGTCCGTCTCTAGTCATCATAATTGCTTCATTTATTGAATACACATTCCCATTGTCTAACATTACATCTGTAATATCACCATCAGGATTTTTCTTTACCTTTTGTATCTTTGATTTATTATCCATTGTTGAGCCTCCTTATAATTAATATTCAACTATTTATAATATTATTGGTTTTATACTTAATTTTATTCCCATTAAATTTATAAAAAATTAACACAATTCTTATTGTAGCTGTATATCCGCTGTGCTAACATAGGTATAATGTTCTAATTAAATATCTATGATTATAGTCATTTTAGGGGGCATATAGTGTTGAACTTTAAAAATATTTTTAGTAAACTTTCATATCAATTTAGAGATTCCTATGGCTTTGATAAGCTTTCAAAATACCTTATTATTATTGGTGTTATTTTAACTACTGGAAAATATACTGCTATATTTGGTTATGCAATAGTTATTTACAGCCTTTGGAGAAGTATTTCAAAAAATAAATACAAAAGATATCAAGAACTAGCAGTATTTGAAAATTATCTTTCTATATTAAAGTTGTGGTTTTATAGAACAAAGGCATCTATTATGGACAATAGAAAATTCAAAGTATTTAAATGTCCTAATTGTTCTCAAAAACTTAGAGTTCCAAGGAAAAAGGGCAAAATCGTAATTACATGTAAAAAATGTGGAACTGAATTTAAGGGAAGGTCTTAAAGTTATAATTTTAATTTATTCATTAGAGCCCCATGAGATAATTTAATATTTGTCTCATGGGGCTCTAACTTTTTTTAAACACTCAATTATATTATTTTAATGAATTTAACAGTTGCCTTAAATAAGTCTCCATCAATTTCAATATTAAGACTTCCACCTTGAAGTTCAGCTATACTTTTAGCGATTGCAAGTCCAAGGCCTGAGCCTTCTGTATTTCTAGAAGAATCACCACGTTTAAATCTTTCAAAAATTTCATCCACATCAAAATTCATTTCATAGGAAGATATGTTTTTCATAGTTATTACTATGTTATTAAAATCTTCAGCAAGATCAATATAAACTCTAGAATTTGGCTGAGAGTATTTTAAAATGTTGCCAATTAGGTTTTCAAAAATTCTCCAAGTTTTCTTTCCGTCTAAGTTTGCATAGACTTTGCTGTTAGGTATATTCACTCTGAAAGTTAATGAGGAATTTTTGATTTTTTCATCTAATTCCGCTAGGGACTGTCTTAAAAGCTGAGCTGTATCTATTTTTTCTATATTTAGATCAACTGCTCCACTTGCCATTTTTGAGGCTTCAAATAAATCTTCTATAAGAAGTTTTAGTCTTTCTGTCTTTTTGTCTAGAACAGTTACATAGCCGTCTACTTCCTCCTTTGATAGGTTTTCCTGCTTAAGTAAATTTACATAATTAATTATTGAAGTTAAGGGAGTTTTTAAATCATGAGATACATTGGTAATTAACTCTGATTTAAGCCTATCACTTTTCATTTGTTCTTCCATTGACTTTTTAATCCCAATTTCAAGGTTGTTTATATTATGAGATAATCTAGATAAGTTTCCTTTTCCTTTTTCCACAATAGCAAAATTTAGGTTTCCGGAGGCAATTTCATCGGTTCCTTTTATTATTTTATCTAGATAGCTAATTTTATTAATGAGATATACCAATACATAAACGCAGTATACAATAAATAAAAATGCAATTATAGGTGCAGCGCTTCCCCAAAAAGCTGCACATAATAGAAATAAAAATGCACCGTACAATGCAGAAAGTATAAAAAATACAATTATATTATAAAAAATCCCGTTAGATTTTAAATGTTCTCCAGTAAAATTTATAATTTTTGTGAATAAGCTGTTTTGAAATTTATCTTTAATTTTGCTTTTGTCCTTTATTAAAGGTAAAACTTCATGGAAAAATACAAACCAAAATAGCATATAAATTCCTATAACTAGAAATGGCTTTATTTGATCGGCTCCGGGAGGTCTAATAATTAACCCACCTGATCTATCAATAATATTTTTAGCGTAGGGACAATATATGAGAAATATTAAAATACTCAAGTCAAAAGGAATTTTATTAAATATGGCTTGAAGTTTATTAAAATAGCCAAAACCTTCAAAGGTCTTTCGTTTTGTATAAGTTAAAACCGCTGCTCCTGCTGCTAAAGTTAATAAGCAAAGTAAAAGTTCAAAAGCCACTCTGTTTCTTACGGAATTATAATATTTGTAATTTGCATGTATGTAGCTAAAACCCTCAGACTCCTTTGGTACTATTAAGTAGCCCTCCATACCCTTAGAGCTAAAATAGCTATTTATATATGTTAAATTACTTTCACCAAATAAGTTTCTCGGAAAGCTAATGCTGTATAGGGCTTTTGTTTTTAAATAATTATCTATATTATCTAAATCTACTATATTGGTGTAGGTTTCATTATTTGTTCCATCTTTGATATAGTATTTTATTGCTCCTTTAGCTTGAAGCTGATTCTTAATATTATTATAGTCTTTAATATTTCTATCAACGAGTTCCTTTTTTATATCCTCTATGGATTTTGTATTTTCTTTATTTACTTGTTCAACTTCGTTATTTTCCTGCTGCTTTAAGTTATTAATTTTTCTATCAATTTCTTCTTTAGTAAGCTGCTGTGAAGGATTTATTGCGTTATTATTAATCTGATTTACTTGAGTTTCATATTTAGCTTTAACTTCATCTACCTTCTGCTGCACTATATTATCATAGTTCTGCTTCAATTGAGTTAGTTCATCTTGGTTTATTTTTTCATCATCAGTCTTTTTATCATAATCTTTATAGGTTGTAGTATATGATTTAAGATTATTAAAAAAATTATTTAATTCGTTTATAAATTCATTGCTGTGAAAGTAAGGGTTTGTGTTTAGATACCTTCTATTATTCCAACATTCAACACCTGCAATCATAGAAGTGGACAGTAAAAATATTGAAAGTACTAAAGCTATTATGTTTATATACTTATTTTTGAATTTTATATCCAATACCCCACACCACCTTTAAATATTTCGGTTCCTTTGGATTGATTTCAATTTTCTCTCTTATTCTTCTAATATGTACAGCTACAGTATTATCTACGTTATAAGAAGGCTCATTCCACACCTTTTCATAGATTTCTTCAATTGAAAAAATACGTCCCATATACTCCATTAGAAGCTGCAAGATTTTATACTCTATTGCAGTTAGCCTTACTTCTTGTCCATCTACAGTAACTTGTTTTATTTCTTTATTTAAAACAAGTCCCCCTGTTACTATTTCTTTATTGTTTATTATATGATTTCCCAGTGTCAAATACCTTCTAAGCTGAGACTTTACCCTAGCTATTAATTCCAACGGATTAAAGGGTTTAGTAACATAATCATCTGCGCCAACATTTAGTCCAAGAATTTTATCCATATCTTCAGACTTTGCTGAAAGCATTATAATTGGAATATTTTTGCTTTCTCTTATTTTAATAGTTGCCTTCATACCATCCATTCTTGGCATCATGATATCCATAATAATTAGATGAATATTTTCTTCCTCCAATATCATAAGCGCCTCTAAACCGTCTTTTGCTTTAAATATTTTTATATCCTCATTTTTTAAATAAATTTCTATAGCATCTCTAATTTCATCTTCATCATCTACAACTAAAACATTATATTTTGACATAAACTTTCCATCCCTTCTAGTTAAATTATACCATCTTACACCTCCTTCTTAACATATTAACTTCAATATCTTTATTATAAAGTATAATTTTAACAAATCACTTTTCAAATTTCTTACAAAATTCTTAAGTTTATAGTTAAATGTTGAACGTAAAAAAGTATGCATTTAGTTTTGCATACTTTTTTATGATGGTCTATCTTTTATTCTCTGCTGCAGTGCTTATGCACACATCTTTCAAATCCATTATTAAGCAGAACATTGTAAATTGTTTCTCCTATTTTTATTTTTTTACCGCAATAAGGGCAATCACTTTCAAACTGAGCAGTTTTAGTTTCAGATGTTCTTACTGGCTTCATGTTTTCAATTCTTTGAAGGCATTTCTCAATTCTATCCTTGTTATCATTGCATATTAAATAGCTTAGGTAATTTGAGATACTTCCTCCGAATAATTCCATGGATCTTTGCTGAGCTGCTTCAAGAACGTAATCCTGAAGACTTATTGTCTTTTTAATAGCCATACTACTTATTACTCCTATTTACATAGTATTACTAATATAATATGCTGATAGAAGTAAAGTGTGCTATAAAAAGTATAATATTAACAACCACTTAACCTATAAATTAACTTGAACAATTGCCCATATTTTTAATATAATATAAATTAGGTAACCAGTTAAACACTATTAGGATGGAGAAATAATATATGTTTCAATCACATTTTGGAGAAATATCTGCACTAGGATCTGCTTTTTGTTGGACAATAACTGCAGTAGCATTTGAAACTGCAGGAAAGAAAGTAGGTTCCATATCTGTTAATTTAATAAGACTTGTTATAGGATTTATATTAATCTCAATATTTAATTTATTTACTAGAGGGATGATCTTACCAATAGATGCATCAAGTTCTACATGGTTTTTGTTAACCATTTCAGGAATAATTGGCTTTGTTATTGGAGATTTATTTTTATTTCAAGCTTATGTAGAGGTAGGCTCACGTATATCTATGTTAATTATGTCTACTGTACCACCAATAACAGCAATTACTGGATTTATTATTATGAATGAGAGAATTACAGGCTTAGGCATTTTTGGCATGATAGTAACTATTATAGGAATTGCTATTGTAATTTTAACTAAAAATCCAGATGATAGAAAAGTGATGCTTTCTCATCCAATAAAGGGGTTGATATATGCATTTATTGGTGCATTGGGACAAGCTTTTGGACTTGTTTTTAGTAAATTGGGTATGGGTTCATATAATCCTTTTGCTGCAACTCAAATAAGGATTATAGCAGCAATTATTGGTTTTTTAATATTTATCACCGTAACCAAAAAATGGTCAAAGGTTTTTTTTGCTATTAAAGATAGTAAAGCTATGAGGCATATATCCATTGGTTCTGTATTCGGCCCGTTTGTGGGTGTATCACTTTCACTGCTAGCTGTTCAATATGCACCAACTGGCATTGTTTCAACAATAACCTCTATTACCCCAATTCTTATAATACCTTTATCAATTTTTGTATTTAAGGAAAAAATACTACCAAAAGAAATATTAGGAGCAATTATAACTTTGGTAGGTATTTCACTTTTATTTATATAAAAGTGATATTAAGCCTAGCACTGAAAGCAGCACTAGGCTTAAGCATTTTCTAATTAATCACTCATCTTATTTATTATCTTATCCATCTCCTCAAAGGCCTTTTCCTTAGCACCCTTTATGCCTACTTTGTCTTTACCTGTGCCTTCAACCATGAGCTTATGAAAATCCTTAATTCCAATAAACTTAAATATATCTTCTATATAATTTGTACCATGATTAATCTGACCAGATAAAATCCTTGGAAACACTCCGCCAGAAGATTGAATATAAACTGCCTTTCTATTCTTATCGTTAAGCAGCCCTTTAACTTCTTCCTCATTTATCTTAATAACCTTATCCTTTTGAATAACACAATCAATATAGGTTATAAGTCTAGCTGGGAAAAAAGCACTCCACATAGGGGCTGCTATAACGTAAGCATCAGCACTTACAAATTGATCACTAAGCTTATTAATCCTGTCTACAGCCTTTTTATCTTCATCAGTAAGCTTATTATAATCATCCCCTGAAACAAGCTCTGCCCTGTCCTTATAGTATTTATAATTAAGTTCAGGAACATATTCATTACAAATGTCATTTTCTATTAGCAACTGATTTCATTTATTCTTTAATTTCTTCAACTGCCCAAGAACCTTATAATACTCAGTATCAAGCTCTTCAACTATATCATTTCTACCTGGCATAGAAAGTTTACTTATAAGCTCTGAAAGCCTATTTTCAAGCACAAGAATTTGCTTTTCTATTTCATCCTTATTTTCATGCTTATTACTCTTTCTAATTATATATTCATCAAAAGTTCCGTTGAAAGAAGTTAAGTTGCCTTCTTTGATTTCTATTATATTATTAGCTATATTTCTAACAAAGCTTCTATCGTGAGAAACAAACAAAAGTGTTTTATCATATTCTTTCAGGGCTTTTTCTCCTCCGCTTAGTACACCAACTTTCTTGTAAACTTCTTCTCTTTTAAATAAAAGTCCTGCAAGCAGTAATCTAGCAAATGTTTCATCATACATACTGTCTTTCATAACATTTTCGAGTATGCTTAATTCCTCATTTAAGATATCCATATCTTGACTTAAGTATCCTATCTTTGCTCCTTGTGATATTTTAATAGCTGCATCTTTATACATTATCATTTTGATGAGAGTAGTCTTACAGCTTCCATTAGGTCCAATAAGTGCAGTTTTTGATCCGTTGTATATATCGAACTCTGCAGCATTTAAAATAAGCTTATTTTCAAAATACTTATTAACATTTCTGCCTGATATAATTATTTTTCCATAAAGCTTACTACTGTTTTTTATTTCTAGCTTAATCTTCTGAAGTTCCTTTGGCTTTTTCTTTTCCTCAAGATGTTCTATTCTAGCCTCGATATTTCCTATTGCCCTATTTAAATTTGCTTTTGCCTTTTGATTTCCCATCTTGTGAAGCCTTGCTTCAGAATTTCCCATTCTTGCTGGAGCATTTCTTATAGTTTTCACCTTATCTTTTGAATCTTCAATGGCAGCATAAAGTCTTCTTTTCTCCCTTTCATATTGCACATACTCGAAAAGCTCTCTTTCCTTTTCAATATCCTTTTGCTGTTTATAGCATGTATAATTGCCATTGTAAATTTTTATCTTTCCATTTTCTAGCTCTATTATTTTATTACATAGGGTATCAAGAAAATCTCTGTCATGGGATGTGATTACAAGGGCACCCCTAAACCCCTTTAATTTATTTTCAAGCAGCTCTATGCCTTCTATGTCAAGATTGCTAGTTGGTTCATCTGCGAATATTATATTACTTTCTTTTGTGAAACAGCTTGCTATTTTATATCTAGTTTTTTCACCGCCGCTTAGATGTTCCTTCCAAACTTCACTTGAACCAAATTTATTAGCAATTTCTAAGCTAATTTTGTCATAGTTTTCATGATCTAGCTGCGATATATAACTATAACTTCCCTTCCTATTTACCCATCCTTCATATTCATTGTCTATGCCGCAAAGAATATGAATTAAGGTGGTTTTTCCAGCTCCGTTTAAGCCTACTATTCCTATTCTATCCTCGTCATATATTTTCAAGCTTTCTATGTCCAGTATAGTTTTATCCCCATAGTATTTTTTTATATTTCTACATTCAATTAATTGCATAAAAAAACCTCCTTAAGCCTAAGCCTAGAGAGGATAATAATTACTATAAAAAAAATTGCATATAAAGCTAAAGCAAAAAATCCAAATAGAAAGCTTTATTTCTATTTATAGACCGTGCCTATTGTCTTTGCTATAAATTTAAGGTATGCATTTACTGTAAAATAATAATCCACTCACAGGTTAGATATAAATGTATTACAAAAAAACCCTATAATTAAAGATACTTTTTGTATATTTAATAATCCTTGAAAGTGAATTAATTTCTCATTCTCTGCAAATACCTTTCCCTTTCTTTTATTTTTCATTATTATATTATTTAAAATATGTATTGTCAATAATTGTTTGTATTTAGAAACCTCTATCACTATGCAAGAGTTGACTATAGGGTTAAGAGCAAAAGTTTTATTATTTATTGCTACAAGTTAAGCTATTTACATCTCCTCCAGTTAAAGCTAGTATAGATATAATAAAATTATTATATTAATTAAAACTAATTTTTATCATTACTAAACAATATTAAATAGAATATATAAGAAGGTGCTTTATGTGAGTATTGATAAGTTAACAAGTATTTTAAAAGAAAGTACAAATATAGTTTTTTTCGGTGGTGCAGGCGTTAGTACCGAATCTCAGATTCCAGACTTTAGAAGTTCAAATGGACTATTTAATAAAAATTTAAATATTACATTTACTCCTGAACAATTAGTTTCCCATTCTTTTTATGTTAAATATCCTGAAGAGTTTTTTAAATTTTATAGGTCAAAGCTTATATACCCAGATGCTAAACCAAATAATGGACATATAGCGCTAGCAAAACTTGAACAAATGGGTAAATTAAAAGCTATAATAACTCAAAACATAGATGGGCTTCATCAAAAGGCAGGAAGTAAGAATGTTTTTGAGCTACATGGATCTGTTCACAGAAATTATTGTGTTAAATGTCATGCCTTTTATGATGCAAAATTTATTTTAGAATCTGAAGGAGTTCCTTTCTGCAGTAAGTGTGGCAGCCCTGTTAAACCAGATGTTGTTCTTTATGATGAAAGTTTAGATAACAATGTAATTAGAGGTGCAATAGATGCAATTTCAAAAGCAGACACTCTAATTATTGGTGGAACCTCACTCGTAGTTTATCCTGCTGCTGGACTTATAGATTATTTTAACGGTAAAAATCTTATTTTAATAAATAAAAGTGCTACTTCCGCTGATTCTAAAGCCAATTTGGTAATTAATGATTCTATTGGAAAAGTATTAAGTGAAGCTATAAATTCTCTCTTTTAGTTTTTATAACATATTTCTAAAAATTAAAAACAAACTATATATAAATAACTTTTAACAGGGAGGTTATAGTTTTGAATAAGAAAAATTTATCTGAAGATAAACTTAGAAGTGTAGTTGACGGTTTTAGATTAGATGAAAAGGATACTAAATCTAATAAAAACGGCTATATAACTACAGATCAAGGTGTATACTCCACTCCTGATTATGCTCTAGATAATACAAAAAAAGATAATAAAATAATAAAGGGAAGAATTAAGGGTACAAGTGCCTTTAATATTATTCAATCAAATGATATAGATAATATATCTTGGTCAAACAATAATTATGATCATTCCAAGTTAAATAACGAAACAAATAGTAAAAAATAATTTTTTTATAGCCTAATTGACATGAGTTGACTACAAGTGTAATATATAATTAGATTACACTTGTAGGGAGATGTTATTATATGAATTCGAACTGCCGTATCTCTGATTCAGAATGGCAAGTAATGAAGGTGCTTTGGCAAGAATCACCACTTACTGCTTCGCTAATTATTGAAAATTTAAAACCAAATACTAGTTGGAGCCCTAAAACCATACAGACCTTAATTGCCAGGTTAGTAAAAAAAGGTGCTCTTGGGGTAAATAAAGAATTTAATTTAAATCAATATTATCCCTTGGTTTTGCAAGAAGACTGTATGAGGGAAGAAACGAATTCCTTCTTGCAAAGGGTCTATGGGGGTTCACTTCAACTTCTCCTATCAAACTTTGTTAAGAATGAAAATTTATCAAAAAAGGAAATAGAAGAACTTAAGAGATTACTAGATGAAAAAATGAAATAGCGGAGGGAACAAAAATGAATTTAGCTAAACTCTTTTACTACATTTTTTCATTATCTCTTATGGGCAGCATACTTACCATAGGACTTATAATTGTCAAGGGTATATTTAGAGATAAGCTTAGCGCTAGTTTCCATTACTATGTTTGGTTTCTTCTTATTTTAAGGCTACTTATTCCGTTTACACCTTCAGCTGCCTTTACTACTTTTAACTTTATTCCATACAATAAGCCTGTTATTGAGTTGCAGCCTTCAATTCCAAGTACTGCTGCAGTAAATTCACAGCCTACTGCTGTTAGTAATAAAGATAATTTAAGCACTAAATCTAATGCATCAGCCTTAAACATGAAGAATAATCCTACTCAAGGTTCTTCGCCAAATAATTTGTTTACTTTTAGTACCTTATCCTTTGTATGGATAATAGGTGTTATTATAACTTTTTCATACATTATTTTAGTTAATGGAGTGCTTTTATTAAAATCTAAAAAGCTTCAAGCTTGCCAAAGTAAAGAACTATTGCAAATACTTGAAGAATGCAAGTCTATTTTAAATAGCAACCCTAAGGTTGAAGTTGTGTATGATAATTCTATTAAATCACCTGCTATTTTTGGGTTACTCCACCCAAAAATAAGCATTTCTCAGCAGTTAATAAGCAAATTAACACCTGAGGAACTTCGCTATATTTTTCTGCATGAGCTTAGTCATTTAAAACGAGAAGATTTATTAGTTAATGCTTTAGTGCTTACCTTACAATCTATATATTGGTTTAACCCGTTAATTTGGTATGCACTGCATCAAATGAAGCAGGATTGTGAAATAGCCTGTGACGCTAAAGCTCTAGCAGCCTTAAAACCTGAAGACTATAAAAAGTACGGGCAAACTATTATTAAATTATTTCAACTGCTTTCTGAGCCCCACTGGATACCAGGCACACTGGGTTTTGTTAGTAAATTTAATAGAAGGAGAATTGTTATGATTTCAAGCTTTAAGAAAACAACAATTAAATGGACTGCAGCAGCTATAACCTTAACACTGCTTGCAGGTTGTTCAAGTATAAATAATCCTGTTAAATCCACAATATCAGCTCCAAATCAAAATGAGGCTTCTAATAATGGTCAGCAAAATTCAAATACTAATAATAATTCCAATTCAGTTTCCACTTCCACCTCAGCTGGTGCAGGAACATCTATATACGGCGATGGTGTATATGGCTTTAGAGTTTCTTTACCTGCAGATTGGAGAGGCTTTACTGCTGTAAACAGCTTGTGGCAAGGCTTTGCTGTTCATGGAGGCACCAATAAGGTTGCAGAAACCGGACCAATGATTTCTCTTAGAAACCCAAAATGGACCCCAAAGACCCCAATGCAGGATATTCCCATTATGATATTTACTATTAATCAATGGAATTCCCTTCAAAAGGATGAATTCCATATAGGAGCAGCACCTATAAATCCTAGTGAACTTGGACGTAATAATAAATATGTTTTTGCACTTCCAGCACGCTATAACTTTGCCTTTTTACCAGGTTATAAAGAAGTGGAAACAATTTTAAATGGTAAGCCTTTAACTACTACTAATTTAGATAATGAAGCGACTGATTACATTGCTTTAAATTTAACTGATATAATAAAATTTGCTAAAGAGGGAAAGGTAACTAATGGTTATTGTGACTTTTTAGTTAAAACAAATACTATTGATGATGTAGAAAAAAAGTTTGGAAAGGCTGATAAAACAGATTGGGTAGCTGCTGCTAAAGGCTCATATGCCACCTATAATAAATATAATATTGTGTTTGGTTTCAACAAAGGAAATCAAATCTTTGAGATTCGTGACACTAATATTGAAATTAAAAGTATAACTCTTTCAAAGGTAAAAGCTGTTCTTGGTGCACCAGCCTATGATGCCAAAATTAGTGGTGAAGAAATTATTGGCTATATTGCAAGTCCAGAATTTAAAGTTGAAATGGTATTTCCTATGCCTAGTAAAGATAATCCTGATCCAGTTATGGATCACTATAATGTATTCTATCCAGCAGGTACAGTGAATTCCATGAGTAATGATCCGGGGAGACAGTGGTAGCACAGAAAATAATATTATATAGATTCTTTTCTAAACATCACACTGAATATGCAATAAATAACAGAGGCCGCTTTAGGATTTATATTAAAATCTCTTCAGCGGCTTCTTAATTTTAGGGAGTTCATCATCAAAAATTATCTTTCTTCTCTAAAATAAGGTATACCTAAATTCATAGGTGGAGAATTACGTTTAGATTTTCTCATTGATACAAATAAAAGCACAGTTATAGTAACTATATACGGAAGCATATCAACCATATATTGAGACACCACATGAATTCCAGCACTTTGAAGTCTTAAACCAATTATATCTAAGCCTCCGAATAAAATAGCTCCAAGAACTGCTTTATAGGGATTCCATGCAGAGAAAATTACTAGTGCTATTGCAATCCAGCCTCTACCTGCTACTACATTTTCCTGCCAGTTAGGAATATAAACAAGTGAAAGATAAGCTCCTCCAAGACCACATAGAGAACCTCCGATTAATATATAAATATATTTATACAAGGTAATATTTATACTTGCTGCATCTGCAGAACCTGGGTTTTCTCCTATTGCTCTAAGGTTTAAGCCTTTACTTGTATTATATAAAAATATTCCTATGATGATTGCTACAATATAACCTAGATAAACAAAGGGGTCCTGTTTAAAGAGTATAGGTCCAATAAAAGGTAGCTTACTTAAGGCAGGAATTGCATAGGGCTGAAAAAAACTTTTAACTGCAGCAGGCGCAGTTTGTCCAACTAGTTGTTTTCCTACTAAAGTGGAAAAGCCACTGCCAAAGCTGGCTAAAGCAAGACCTGTTACAACTTGGTTTGCTCTTAAGGTTATTGTTAAAAAAGCAAATATTAAACCGCCAAAGGCTCCAGCAGCTATAGCTCCTAATATTGCTAGAAAAACACTGCTTGTTTTTAATCCTACTAAAAAACCCATTACAGCTCCCATAAGCATCATGCCTTCTACTCCAAGGTTAAGATTGCCAACTCTTTCAATTAATATTTCACCTATTGTTGCAAAAAGAAGAGGGGTGCCTGCAACAATTGCTGCAGCTAAAAATGTTTCTATTCCGTTCATTTTGCATCACCTACTTTTAAAATAATTTTAAATCTTATAAAAAACTCACTGCCAAGCACAAAGAACAAAATTAAAGCTTGCAGCGTAAGAGCTGCTGCACTAGGTATACCAAAGGAGGTTTGAATAAAAGAACCTCCCTGCTCTAAAGCTGCAAATAATATTGAAACTACCAGGATAATTGGAGCACTTAAGTATCCAAGCCAAGATACAATAATTGCTGTATATCCAATTCCTCCAGAAACACTATCAGATAGGGTGTTGCTAATACCTGAAGCTTGTATCATCCCTACAAGTCCGCATAAACCGCCGCTTAAAAGTATGGATATAATTATTGTCTTTTTAATATTAATTCCAGAGTAAAGTGCAGTTTTTTCACTTTCACCTAGAACTGATATTTCATAACCTCTTTTAGTATAATTCATAAATATGTATATAAATATAACTAAAATTATTGCAAAAATCCATCCAATATGTATTTTAAAAATCTCTGGTAATATTGCATTATTAGTGAAATTTGCTATTTTTGCAAAACCTTTTGCATTGGGATCCTTTAATGGCCCATGCTGCAGATATATAATCCACTTAATAGCAATGTAATTCATCATTAACGTAACTATAGTTTCATTTGTACCCCACTTAGCCTTAAATACTGCAGGAATTAAAGCCCAAAAGCTTCCTCCGATTATACCTGCTGCCATCATGAGTAGCAGCAGTGCAGGCCTTGGCATATCAGGCAGCTTAAGAGCAAACATAGATGCAGCAAAGGCACCCATTAGTATTTGACCTTCTGCACCAATATTCCAAAAATGCATTTTAAATGCTACTGCAATACCTAAAGCAGCTATGCAAAGTGGAATTGCTAGTTTAATTGTTTCTCTTATTGCATAAGGTGATCCAAATGCTCCCTTTAGCATGGATGCATAAACATCAAAAGGATTCTTATGCATTATCACAAAAACTATGCTAAATAGGATAAGAGCAAGTGCTACTGAAATTAATCTAATGGTTGTACTCTTTCCTTTACTTATTTCATCTCTTTTTACAAACCTTAGCATTAGATATTCCCTCCTGTATTCCTTCTACAGCACTCAATGATTGTTAATCATTGAGCCTCGCATTCCTCTATGTCCCGTCATAAGTAATCCAATTTCTTCTTTTGTTGCCCCATCACCCTGCATAGTTCCAGTTACTTCACCGCCGCAAATAACCATAATTCTATCGCAAAGCTGAATTAAAACATCTAAGTCCTCAGTAATAAAAATAACTCCTACTCCACTTAACTTTTGCTTGTTTATAAGCTCATATATTGTATAGCAAGTATTTATATCGAGGCCTCTTACTGGATACGCCATTATAAGCAGCTTAGGCTTTGCTGCAAGTTCTCTCCCAAGCAGTATCTTTTGAATGTTACCTCCGGATAAATTTTTAATAGGATAATGAATTCCAGGTGTTTTAATTTCAAGTCTTTTAATTATATCATTTGCCCTATTAACAGCAGGCTTTTTATCAATGAAAATCCCCTTTTGTGAGTGATATTCCTTCAGCATTAAGTTATCTATCATATCCATGGAACCAACTAGTCCCATACCAAGTCTGTCTTCAGGAATAAAGCTCATGCTAATGCCTTTTTTAATTATCTCTCTAGTGTTTTTCCCTATAATATTTTCACCTTGAAAATTTATTTCTCCTTCGCTTGCTACCTGCATTCCCACAAGTGCCTCACATAGCTCCTTCTGGCCGCTGTTTACAATACCTGCAATGCCAAGTATTTCACCTTTTTTAATATTAAAACTTAAACCTTTTATTTTTTCTATTCCATCATCATTAATTACTTTTAGATTTTTTACCTCTAAAATATTTTCCTTGCTTTCACATTTTACTCTTTTAATAGATAAGTCTACAGGATGTCCCACCATTAGCTCTGCTAGCTTATTTGGGCTTACATCAACTTTGTTAAGAGTGGCTACAGTATCACCCTTTCTAAGTACAGTTATTTTATCAGAGATTTCCATAACCTCGTCCATTTTATGGCTAATAAATATTATGGCACAGCCCTGTTCCTTCATTTTGTTTATAATTTTAAATAACTTCTTTGTTTCTTGTGGAGTAAATACTGTAGTAGGTTCATCTAATACAAGAATTTTTGCTCCTCTGTAAACCACCTTAAGTATTTCTAGAATTTGTTTTTCGCCAACTGTCATGTCATAAACTCTTTTATTTAAGTTAACCTCAAGACCATATCTATTGGCTAAATCTGTTATTTCCTTAATTATTTTTTTCTTATTAATAAAAAAACTAGTCTTTTGGCCAAGCATTATGTTTTCTAAGCTTGTCATTACTTCGACTAGCTTAAAGTGTTGATGTATCATTCCAATTTTAGCATTTATAGCATCCTTAGGTGCGAAAAACCTTACTTCTTTTCCACTAATAAAAATAGAACCTCTGTCAGGAATATAAATTCCTGACAGAATGTTCATTAGTGTACTTTTTCCTGCTCCATTTTCTCCGAGAAGTGCATGGATTTCGCCGCTATATATATCTAAATTAATGTTATTGTTGGCAACTACCTTACCAAAAATTTTAGTTATTCCCTTCATAGATATCTGCGGAACAGTACTCATTATAATCCTCCTCTGGTGGCACATGGATTATTCATCCTAGTGTCACCTGTATCCCACAAGTTTTTCTACTTAACCTTTCCTTCTACACCTTTTACAAACCAATCCAAGCTTAACATATCCTTATCTGACATAACTTCCCCTTCTTTAACTCTTAAAGTACCAGTATTATCATAAATAGGTCCTACAAATACTTTGTTTTTTCCAGAAATAATATCAGCTTTAGCTTTGTCTACTGCTTCTTGAGCCCCTTGAGGAGCAACTTTAGTTAAAGGAGCTAGGTATATTATACTTTTACTGTTGTCTTCTTCCATGGGACCCCAGTAGCTTTCTGATTTCCAGGTTCCAGCAATAACTTTATTTAATTGATCTACGTAGTAGGGCCCCCAATTCCAAATTGGAGCTGTCATATAAGCATTTGGTGCAGCCTTGCTCATATCTGAGTTATAACCTATTGACCAAACTCCCTTTTCCTCAGCAGCAATTTGTGGACCTGTCGTATCCTGATGTTGAGCAATAACATCAACACCTTGGTCTAAAAGTGCCTTTGCAGCTTCTTTTTCCTTTGCTGGATCATACCAGGTATTTGTCCATATAGCTTTTACAACTGCATCTTTATTAACTGATAAAACTCCTAGTGTAAATGCATTTATTCCTCTTACACACTCAGGAATGTTCATGGCAGCTACATAACCTATCTTATTTGTCTTAGTTTTCATACCTGCAACGATACCTGAAAGATATCTAACCTGATAGTCTCTTCCGAAGTAATTTGACATATTAGTTTCCTGCATGTAACCAGAGCAGTGTAGGTATTTTATTTCCGGATGTTTCTTTGCTGACTTATCCATACCTTCCATAAATCCAAAGCTTGTTCCAATAATTACTGTAACACCATTATTAATCATTTCTTCACAGGTTTTATCAACCTCGGCCGTATCTTCTTTTACATTTTCCTTGTATACTGTCTCTACCTTGTCCCCAAGTTCCTTTTCAAGATATAATCTCCCTTGATCATGTGCATATGTATAACCACCATCACCAATAGGTCCTACATAAATAAACCCTACCTTTACTTTTTTAGCGGTTGTTGATGCAGGTGTCGAGTCTTTGTTATCCTTGCTTGTGCAGCCTGTTAATGCAGCGCCCATTATCAGTAATAGCGAAAGCATTAAGCCAATGACTTTTTTCATTACAAATTCCCCCTTTTTTTGTTCTACATACTATATATAAAGACAAGCGTCTTTAATATATTTTTATAATTATGTTTTTTAAGTTAAAAAAATATAGGCCTTCCAAATTGAAATAGAAAAATGGAAAGTCTACACAGAGGTTTTAAAGCCATAGAAGGACTCTATTGAGTAGTTCTATAACGTAATTCTTATATACCCCCCATAGTCCGACCATTAAAGTTAACCAAGATAAATACACAAATAAAATCACTTTCTAAACTAATTTTCTCTTAATCTTGATTATATGAATATAATAACTTATATGGTATTTTTTGTCAATAATGTTGATATAAAAAGTGCTACCCGAATAGTTAGCACTTTGTCTTAAAGAGAAGTAAGTTATTATAAGCATTAACATAATTGTTTAGAAAAATGAATAAGATAACATTATTTACCTTTTATAAGCCACTTCACCATCTATTAAAACACAAGTAGTTTTAGCTTGTACATCAAAGGGATGTTTATCAAATATAACAATATCTGCATCTTTATTTACTTCAAGAGAACCTACTCTATTTGAAATTCCAAGTATTTCTGCTGGGTAAATAGTTATTGCCTTAAGTGCAGTTTCTTCATCTAGCCCAGCTTTAACAGCTAATGAGGCACAAAGCGGAAGATAATGTACGGGTATTACAGGATGATCTGTCATTAAAGCGATTTTTACCCCTGCTTTATGAAGTACCGCTGGAGTTTCAAAGGATTTTTCTTTGAGCTCAACTTTGCCCCTAGTGCCAAAAGTTGGTCCTACTATAGCGGGAAGTCCCTCTTTTGCTAGCTCCTCTGCAATCAAATGTCCCTCCGTACAATGTTCTATTGTCATTTTTAGTCCAAACTCTTTAGCAATACGTATAGCTGTAAAAATATCGTCAGTTCTATGAGCATGTGCTTTTACATTTAGTTCTCCTTTAACAACTGGAATCAGGCTTTCAAGTTTCATGTCAAAGGTTGAGCTTTTTTCTTTATTGTCCATATAATTTTTTGTTTTGAGAAGATATTCTCTTAGAATAGCAGCGGTAGCCATTCTAGTAGAAGGTGCTTGTTTTTTTGCATTATAACATCTCTTGGGATTCTCTCCAAAAGCAACCTTCATTGCAGCTGTTTCCTGAAGAACCATATTATCTATTCTTGTCCCTTTGGTTTTAATAGTAGTAAATTGCCCTCCTATGACATTAGCACTGCCAGGACCTGTACAAACACAGGTTATTCCATTTTCATAAGCTTCAACAAAGGATCTATCCAGCGGATTTACTGCATCTATAGCTCTTAGCTGTGGAGTAGCTGGATCAGTAATTTCATTTCCGTCATCTCCTTCGAAGCCAACACCGTCTTCCCACATACCTATATGGCAGTGAGCATCAATAATACCTGGCATAACAAATCCACCATTTGCATCGATAATTTCACAGCCATCAGGCGCCTCTACATGATAACCAACTGCAAGAATCTTACCATCATTAACTAAAACCTGTCCACTTTCTATTGGCTCCCCTGCCATAGTTAGAATTTTACCACTTTTAATTAATATCATTTCTTTAACCCCCTTATATAAGTTGATTGAGTCTTCAAAATATTAATTCCATATTAATTTTAACAGTATATCATCAAAATTACCATATATACTCTATTGCTTATCATGCATTCGTGATATACTAAATAATATAAATTAATTCAAAAACTAATGATAATGGTGATGCATTTATGAAGAAAAAGGTACATAAAAAAATGGGTAAAAGAGGCAGGCTTTTCTTTATATTTTCAGTACTAACTATTTTTTACCTTATTTTAATGGGCAGATTATTATATATTATGGTGGAAAAAGGAAGTACTTACAAAGCCATGGCTGTGAGTCAAAGGACTCATGAGATTCCACTTGATCCTAAGAGGGGTAATATACTTGATAGAAATGGACAAGTCTTAGCGTCAAGTGCAGATGTGTATAGGATTGACGCAGACCCCAGTTTACTCCAGGCTACTATAAAAAATAAAGACTTAAATCTTGATGAAATTTCAAAAAATTTAGCAAGTTATTTAAGTATGAATACAAATGATATTCTTAAAAAGCTTAGTAGTAAAGATAATTCTGGAAACCTCTTGAAATTTGTTTCCTTAAAAAGGCAGGTTGAAAAACCTTCTGCTGACGGTATTAAAGCACTAAAATTAAATGGAATTATCGTGTCTTCAGATACTATACGCTACTATCCCAACAAGAACTTTATGGCACAGGTGTTAGGCCTAACAAATATTGAAGGAAAGGGTATTTCCGGTGTAGAACAAAGTTATGATAAAGCTTTGACTGGAATCGAGGGTTCTCAAAAAGTACAGCTTGATGCTCATGGCAATGTTCTTCCAGATACTGCAACCACAATACAGCCAGTAAATGGTAAAGATGTGTCCCTTACAATAGATGAACGTATTCAGGAACTTGCTGAAAAAGCAGCTAGTAGTGCACTTGAAGCTAATAAGGCAACTTCAGTAAGTATAATGGTTATGAATCCGAAAAACGGAGAAATATTGGCAATGGCCAGCAAGCCCGATTTTGATCCTAATAACCCTAATAAAGTAACTTCAGCCATTAAAAATCCACAAGACCTATGGGTAAATAGATCTGTAGAAAATATTTTTGAACCAGGTTCCATTTTTAAGGTTATAACCTCAGCAGCTGCTATGGAAAATAATGCTCTAAAAGATGGTGATACTTTTAATGATACAGGTAGTATTAAAGTAGCAAATACCACAATTTATGACGACGATAAAAAGAATCATGGAATTCAAACTTTCTCTGATATACTTAATAATTCAAGTAATGTTGGTTTCATTTTATTAGCTCAAAAATTAGGAAAAGACAACCTATATAATTATTCAAAGGAAGTTGGTATCGGAGATAAAACCGGCGTAGATTTACCAAAAGAAAGTTCTGGTATAATAAAAGACTTAAACAACATAGGTCCAGTTGATCTTGCAACAATGTCCTTCGGTCATGGAGTAGCTTTAACACAAGTACAGTTTATGGCTGCCTTCAATGCTGTAGCAAATGGAGGTACCTGGATAAGACCTCATATAATGAAGGATATCGAACATAAAGATGGGGATAACAGAGTCGTAGATGATGAGTTTAAGGATTTGGGTAAAAAAACAGTTATGACTGAAGGAAATTCAGCAAAACTGCGAAATTATCTAGAAGGAGTTGTTACTAAAGGCACTGCAGTTGCTACCTACATTGATGGCTTTCATATTGCTGGGAAAACAGGTACTGCTGAACGTGTAGATTCAAATAAAAGAGGCTATCAAGAAGGAAAATATGTTTCATCCTTTGTAGGTATGGCTCCTGCCTCAGATCCTGTGGTTTCCTTAATCGTTACTATTGATGAACCAAACTCCTCAAACTATTTTGCAGCACAAACTGCTGTACCAGTAGCAAAAGAATTATTTACTGGAATTTCTAATTATATTACAATTAAATAGAAAAAGGTTGTGGGAAATTGTTTTCCACAGCCTTTTTCTATTTTAAATATACTCATCTTTCTTATATAATTCAAGTAGTCATTGCTTGTATATTGAAATCAAGTTTTTATTTATCAATCCATTTAGTTAACTCTGAAAAAGATCTTTTATGAGGTGGTTTCTTTTCCATATCAGCATAACCTATATAAATAAATGCTAAGACTTCATCCTTTTCCTTAAGTCCAAAGAAGTCCTTCATCTTAGGAGCATAACAGGCTTTTCCTGTTTTCCAATACCCAGCTAGACCATGACCATGAGCAGCCAGCAGCATATTCTGAATTGCCGCATAAACAGCTCCTAATTCCTCAATTCTTAATGCTTTCCCATTTTCAGTTACTTCTGCAGCAACAGCAATAATAACAGGAGCTCTATAAGATTTATCTCTCTCTTTTTCTAGCTTTTTCTTACCATCTTCGCTATCTATATCTATTCCAGATTCCATTAATATATCTACCATAACCCTTGAAAGGCTGTCTCTTCCTTTACCGCTTATAACAAAAAATCTCCAAGGCTCTGTAAGATATCTATTTGGGGCATAGGTGCCTGCTTCTATAATTTTTTCTATAAGCTCTTTAGATACCTCTTTATCCCTTACTTTGCCTATTGATCTTCTAGTTTTAATAGCCTCTAATACATCCATTAATTATCCTCCTGCGGCTTCTTCCTTATATTATATACATTACCTTCTTGATAATTTTTATGCTATAAAATTTAATTGTTATCTAGTTTTAGAATATTACGTATTGAATATCTTGTCAAAATAATTTAATTATTAATGAATCATATATTATAATTCAATTGTTGAACTGACATATCATGTATTTCCCAGTGCCATTATTTTTTAACCGATTTCCTTCATTTAATGAGTAACAAATTTAGGATATATGTACTAAACTTTTAATACAATTCATATTATTATGTAAAGAAGCTTCTTTAAACATATATTTTAAATTTGTTAATTACCTACAGGTGGTGCATTAAAATGATAGACAAGCTTGCATTGCAGCTTACTTCTTTCATTTGTATCGATGCCTATGACAACCCTAAAGATAGGGCAAGGATACAATATGGCTTAAGTATCTTTTTAAGTGAAGGTTTTAAAATTGTTTCTCTAATACTACTCTTTAATTTTATACATTATGAGAAGTACTTCTATTTCTCTCTATTAATTCTGATGTCTATTAGAGTTTTTGCTGGGGGAGTACACGTAAAAGGAACATTAAACTGTTTAATTTTAACAATTATGCTCTTTATGTGCACATCTGTGCTAGCTCCGTCGTTACCAAGACTTCCAATAGTTTGCTATCTTTTTGTAGGAACATTTGGTTTAGTAACAGTGTTAGTAAGGGCCCCCATATGCAGTGTAAGAAGCCCTATAAAGGATGCTAAAAAAAAGCTTCAGTATAAGCTTACAGCAGCGCTATTTGTGTTATTTTGGACAATCCTTTTATTATTTTTAGATAGCACATACTATATTAACTGCGGCTTCTGCACTATACTAATGCAGAATACTCAACTTTTACTAGTTAAAAAGAAGTTACGCCCTAATTAGCAGCATACCTTCTTTTGGGAGGATGCAAAAAGTTATTAAGTGTTTAAAATTTAAAGGAGGATTTTTTTATGAAAAAATTAGTTATGAGTTTCAAGGGTAAATCTATGTTATGTGCACTTTGTCTCACTGTAACTTCATTTGTATATCCATGGTACGGTTCATTTTTATTTTTAGGAGAACCCGAAATTCCAGAAATTTTAAAAGAAGAATAATTACATATACTAGGTCAATTTAATACTAAAAATTGTACAGTTATTTTCAAAGGATAGTTGAATTCTTGCACCATAAGAATCAACTATCTTTTTTACATTATACAAGCCATAACCTCGATTTTCTCCTTCTTTTGTACTATATCCTGGATTAAAAATCTTTCCAATATCATTAAAGTCTATTCTTTCTCCAGTATTCCCTATTTCAATAATACAATCTTTTTCCAAATGCCCTATATTCAAAAATACTTTCTTAAGCTTACCTTCCGAAGATAGAACAGCTTCGAAGGCGTTATCAAGAAGATTATTTAAAAGCTCAGAAAGTTCGTAATCCTTAAAAGGAAATCCAGTATCTCCTTGTATAATATACTTAAATTCAATATTATATCTAGCAGCCTCATTTATTTTATTGTAGATAATTGCTGTAACTACTGCATTGTTTGTTTGTAGAACCTTTTCCATATTCTCTAAAGAAATGTTAAGCGAATTCATATATTGTGCTATAGTACTTTTTAAATTTTTTTCATCAGATGTTAGTATAAGGCTGTATAATGTATTTAAATGATTTTTAAAATCATGCTGTCTTCCTCTAACATCCTCAAATAACTTTGAAATAACTAGAGAGTATTTTTTATATTCCTCCAGTGACTTCTTAATTTCCTTCTCTCTTATATGGATCTCAAGAAAAAATAAATTTGCTAAAATAAATATTATTGGAATAACAAGATACAAAGCAATCTCATCTAAAAATTCATATTTTTTAAAATTCCATACCCACTTAGCAATTATTATGTATATGAGAAGATTTACTGAAAAAAAGTATATCTTAGAGCTTTCCTGCTTAAAAAAGATCAATAATTTTCCATAAGAAACATATTTATAAATAAAAAAACTAAAAATGAAGCATACAAGATTTGCAATTAAATAAGGCATGAAATCGTCATTAGCAAAAAAAGTCGGGGCTGCTAATCTTAAGAGAATAATTAAAGCAAGCTGCATTATACCGAAAATGGCAAGCATCAAGCCAAACTCTAATAATAAATATTTAATATCCTTTTTGAATACTAGCTTAATAGCTATAAATAAAAACAGGTAGTTTATAAAAAACTGTAGGGGCGGATAAATATAATTTGTTAGTATCACCACTAACGAAGTAATAATCACAATTATAGTACTTTTTAGGAACCTCTTTTCATATTTTCTATTAATCATGTTCCAAAGCAGCATAAAGCTTCCTACTTCAAGAATTATAAGTATAAATATTTTAGAATCACTCATTTTTATCCCCACCTTCGGCATTATTGAACCTATCCATTATGTACTTCTTGTAGCTGTTCCCTAATAATGCAGTTTCCTCAGTATTATAAAAGTGGATTTTAAAAGAGGTTTTATCATTTGTTTTTTCAATTTTATTTACAAACTTTAAATTAATCAAATAAGATCGGTGACTTTGAAGAATATTTTTATGGTCGATCATTGAATGTAATTTTTTAAGAGATAAATAGTCTATTATGAAAGAACCATTAATGGTATGAATTATTGATGTTCGAATAAATACTTCCACAAAAATTATTTCATCAACAAATATTTTTACCTGAATGTTTTTTACATTGACTATTATAAATTTTTCTCTTATATCAGTAACAGCAATCTGTGCCTTGCTCTCAGAAAGCAGAGTCTTTGTTATTCTTTGAATGTCCTTTTCATCATAGGGCTTTATAATATAATCATAGCAATGGATTTTCTTAAAGGCTGAAAGCATATACTCCTTATAAATTGTTACAAATATTATCCAAGTTAATTTATAGTCTTCTTTTTTCCTTATTTCTTTAGCAAATTTAAGGCCGGATTCTGTTTTTAAATTAATATCTATATAGAAAAGATCAATCATTACTTGGTCTGCTATTTTAAAAGCTTCAAAAATGCTTTGGGCTTCATAAACCTTATACATATGGTCTGATTGTTTAATAATATTAGACAGGGTTTTCAACTGAATACAATCATCTTCTAGAATTAATATATTGTACATTTAGTTATCATCCCCTATTGATTTGTTCTTATATAAGTATTCTATAAAATTTTGGAAATACCTTCCTGAAAGTTAACAAATTAAGGTACGTTCATCTGAAATTAATGACAGAAATTGGAGCTTTTGTGAATTATTTAATTATTCTAATGAAATATGTGCTACTATTAAATTGCAGAACATATCATTTCTTACCCTATTAAAAAAGTGAGCGGATTGCACCTGAACAAAAATTTATATAAGGAGTGTGGTTTTGTGAATTTAAATTTTATTACTGCCATATTATGTGTCACAATGTTAGGTGTTGTTGCTATGCTGTTTTGTTTCTGTTATAGGCAGGAGATAATGAAAGCTTTGTTCCAATCAAAAACTACTGTTAAAAATGACGAGTTTTCCTCTGAAATCACATTAAATCTGGACAAAAAAGAAGGCAATAAGTAGCTCTGCCAAGCTTCCTATTGCACTAAGCACAATTATTTCTAGTTTTATAAGCAAATTTGCATAGTCCCGCAATCCGCTCACCTAATTATTATATCACAAAATATGGTAAACCATCAATAAATACTTTCATAAAGCACTTCATTACTTTAATTATTAAGTGCTAATGAAACAAGCTAAATTTTAATGATCTTTCATATTCTCATTAACTCTAAATTTAACAATCCTACTTATTAATTCGTAGGGAATAGGTTCATCAAGTGGAAATTGAACAGAACCTTTACCCCCTTTATATTTAGATAATTCATCTTTAAAGGCAGTAATTCCACTAGAGGTAGGATAAAAGCCTATATGTTTTTTAAAAACAGCAAAGTATACTAAAATTCCATGAAATTTAAAGGCTGGCATTTGATAGCTTATAACCTCTTCTGCACCAGGTGCAGCTTCTTTAATAACTTTTCTTATATTTTTGAGTTTCTCCTGAATTTCATGGGGAAATAGAGAAATATATTCATCAATAGTTTTACAGATTGGTTGTTCCATGACTTCACCTCCACCATTTTATATAAGGTCATATTTAATACCATAGATAATCCTATTAAATTTAACTGATAAAGCATTAAGAATTCTTAAGTATTTTACTTTTTACATAAAATCAAAGAAGCTCAGTTGATCACTTTCTGGCAGACCCTTTAAGCAGCCAAACTTTTTAAGTAAATCTATACCTGCATTTCCAATCTTACCTCGCTTCTTAACATCTTCTACAGAGCTTAGGGGTTTTTCTTCATGGGCAGCACTATAAATACCTTCTGCTGCAACATTACCCATGCCTGCTATGCTGTTAAAAGGTGGTCTTAAGCCTTCTTCCTCTACTATAAATTTTGTAGCGTGAGATTTATATAAGTCAATTGGCAAGAATCTTATACCCCTCTCATACATTTCAAGAACAATTTCTAAATCATCATACATATCCTTATCTTTAGGCGGGGCTGCATTTCCCATTATTTCTATTTCCTTCATCTTTTCCTTAACTTTTTCTTTTCCGAAAATCATAAATTCTGAGTCAAAAGCCTTTGCTCTTATGGTGAAATAAGCAGCGTAGTAAGCCTTAGGTATATGTACCTTAAACCAGGCAATTCTAAAGGCCATCATAACATAGGCTGCTGCATGGGCCTTAGGAAACATGTATTTTATTTTTCTACATGAATCAATGTACCATTCAGGAACCTCATGTTCCCTCATTAATGCCTCATATTCAGCCCACTTAACAGGATCCTTTAAAGCCTTTCCTTTACGAACCAGTTCCATAATCTTAAAGGCAGTATTAGGAGGCAGACCCTTCTTAATAAGATAAATCATAATATCGTCTCTAGTACAAACTGCTTCACTTAAGGTAACTATTCCTGCATCTATTAAGTCCTTTGCGTTACCAAGCCATACATCTGTACCATGAGAAAGTCCTGATATACATATTAAATCAGTAAAGGCTTTTGGCATAGTATCTAGAAGCATTCCTCTTACAAACTTAGTACCAAACTCAGGAATACCAAAGGTTCCAACCTTAGAATTTATCTGCTGTGGTGTTACTCCTAATGCCTCTGTGGATGAAAATATAGACATAGTTTCTCTATCATCCATAGGTATCTTTTGTGGATCCACTCCTGTAATATCTTGCAGCATTCTTATAACTGTAGGATCATCATGGCCTAATATATCAAGTTTCAATAAATTTTGATCAATAGAATGGTAATCAAAATGTGTTGTTATAATGTCTGAATCAGGGTCATCAGCTGGATGCTGCACTGGGCAGAATTCAAAGATTTCTCTTCCCTTAGGAACAACTATAATTCCACCTGGATGCTGTCCTGTAGTTCTTTTTATGCCCGTACAGCCCTTTGAAATTCTAATGATTTCTGCCTTACTTACTGTACGATTTTTTTCCTCATAATACTTTTTTACATAGCCAAAGGCTGTTTTCTCTGCAATAGTACCTATAGTACCTGCCTTAAAGGTAGTTCCCTTTCCAAATATAACCTCTGTATATTTATGAGCCTTTGCCTGATATTCACCTGAAAAGTTTAAATCTATATCTGGTTCCTTGTCTCCATTAAAGCCTAAGAAAGTTTCAAATGGAATGTCTATGCCATCCTTAGATAGCGTTTCTCCGCATACAGGGCATAACTTATCAGGCAGATCAAATCCATTTTTAAGTCCATAATCCGTAAAGTCTGAATACTTGCATTTTTTGCATCTGTAATGAGGCGGCATAGCATTTACCTCTGTAATTCCTGTCATATAGGCTACAACTGAGGAACCGACAGAACCTCTAGAACCAACTAAATAGCCATCTTCATTTGATTTCCAAACAAGCTTTTGCGCAATAATATACATTACTGAAAAGCCATTTTTTATTATGGAATCTAACTCCTTATCTAGTCTATGCTGAACAATTTCAGGCAGCGGGTTTCCATATAGTTCATGAGCCTTTCCAAAGGCAATATCCTTAATGGTCTGCTCACAGCCATCAATGTGTGGTGGGCACTTTTCTGGCGAAATAGGACTAATCTGCTGACACATATCTGATATTAAATTGGTATTTGTAACCACCACCTCATAGGCCTTTTCTCTTCCTAAGTAAGAAAATTCCTGAAGCATTTCCTCAGTAGTTTTTAAATACAAGGGAGCTTGATTATCTGCATCCTTAAAGCCCTGTCCTGCCTCTAATATACGCCTGTATATCTCATCCTCAGGATCCATAAAATGAACATCTCCTGTAGCTACAACAGGTTTATTTAATTTTTCACCAAGGGCTACAATCTTTTTATTAATTTCTTTTAAATAATCCTTGTCAGGCACCTGTTCAGTTCTTACCAAATAATCATTATTGCCTAGAGGCTGTATTTCCAAATAATCGTAATCTCCTGCAATAGCTTCAATTTCTTCATCAGCTTTTCCGAGTAGTATTGCCTGATAAAGCTCTCCTTCACTGCAGGCACTTCCAATAATTAAACCCTCTGAATACTTTTTATACATGCTCTTTAATATACGGGGTTTTTTATAAAAGTAATCTAAATTAGAATAGGAAACTAGCTTATATAAATTCTTTAGACCAGTATAATCCTTAGCTAGAATGATTGCATGATAGGTTTTAAGCTTTTTAAATTCCTCTTTTTTAGCTTCTTCATCAGAGCCGTATATATCAATATCTTGAAGACTTTCTGCTCCTCTTTCTTTCAGCTTTTCAAGCATTATTTTAAAAACCTTAACCGTAGTATCCACGTCATCTAGGGCTCTATGGGCAACCTCAACCTTTATTCCAAGGTTTTTAGCAATTCTTCCTAGTTTATAAGTTTTAAAATCAGGAAAGAGTTCTTGTGCTAAAGTTAAGGTATCCAAATAGGTAAAATCAAAATCATAACCTAATACCTTTGCATTATGCTTTAAAAAACCTACATCAAAGGAAGCATTGTGAGCAACTAAAACACTGTCCTTAATAAAATCCAGCATTTGGGGAAATATACTGTCTATGGTTTCAGCCTCTCTTACCATATCATCAGTTATATTAGTAACCTCAACAACTCTTAAAGGTATAGGTTTTTCAGGATTTACAAAGGTACTAAACTCATCTATTACCTTTCCATCCTTATATTTCATAATCCCTATTTCAGTAATTTTTTCAGTTATAGGTGAAAAGCCTGTTGTTTCCAAATCCAGTACACAGTAGGTAGTATCAATACTTTGTCCCTTTAGGTTTGTTACAGATGACCTTTTATCTGGGGCTAAATAGGCTTCAACTCCATATAAAATCTTCATATCAGGATTGTCTCTTCCTAAAAGCTTATGGGCCTCTGGAAAGGCTTGAACAACTCCATGATCTGTTATGGCAATGGATTTCATCCCCCAACTCATTGCCCTTTTAATTAAATCAGCTGCACTGGTCATGGCATCCATTTGGCTCATCTGTGAGTGCATGTGAAGCTCTACCCTCTTAACCTCTGCCTTATCCTGTCTCTTTAATTTCTTTATTCCTTCAGTCTCAATAATAGTATTTGCTATCATTTCAACTTCCCCGGAAAACTTACTGTAGCTTGCATTTCCACATAACTTAACACCTTTGGCTTTTTTAAGCCTTGGTAAGACCTCCTCCTCTTCACCTGGCTTTAAAAAGGACTTACAGGTCATGGAACTTGAACCGTCATAGAGATCAAAGGAAACTAAAGTTTTTCCGCTTTTTAATTCCTTG
Source organism: Candidatus Clostridium stratigraminis (assembly GCF_045310675.1). Classification (NCBI taxonomy): domain Bacteria; kingdom Bacillati; phylum Bacillota; class Clostridia; order Eubacteriales; family Clostridiaceae; genus Clostridium; species Candidatus Clostridium stratigraminis. The sequence continues at coordinate 780,773 of NZ_JBJHZZ010000001.1, read as the reverse complement.
GACTCCATATTAGATATTTCACCTTCAAGTGCAATTCTTCCTTCGTCAGGTGTAATATCAGTAATTTTAATTACAGCTTCCTTTATTTTAGAATTTCTTCCTAATATGAGGGTTGAATCTCCTTTTTTAGCCTCTGGCTCTGCCTTTGTTTCTACTTTTTTTTCATTAACTTCCTTTGGCAGCTTTGGAGTATCCACTATTTCCTTATGAGCCAGAATAATTTCACTAGCATGGGACTTCTCTTCCATCCTTAATAATTCATCACTGCTTACTTTATCAATAAAATTTATTTTATATTCTGTGCCATATAAACTTTTTATGGCATTATATATCTTTTTATCATAATCCATGGCTTTTAAAAAATCTGAAACAGCTATTTTAAAATTAAAATTTATAGTATTATTAATAACTTCATATTCGCAATTATTCTGAACTGATTTTAAGGCGGGATATTTACCAGATAGAGAAATAATAATATTTTTCAGTTCTACATCTATTGGCTTTTTATCTGTTCCATCAGCATAATTTACAGTGATTATAGACTCTTCTATGCTAAACCTTTCTCTTATAAATCTATTAAATGGTTCAAATTCTTTTATCTCAATATATTTATCTGAGCTTAGCTTCATTTCTAGCGCTTTAGTTTTCTTACTAAAGACTACGGATTCTACAACAGCAGTATTTATATTATTTCCTGCCTTATAATCACTAAAAATTTCATTTATTCTTTTCATGGTACCTTTAGCCTTCTTCCTAAAATTTTTAGTATGATATTATTATATAAGAAGGTTTATTTTTTGTCATGTAGCAAAAAGTATGTATTAAGGCACATTTTATAATAGAATGCCACATACATGTAGATAATCCTTGCTTGCAGTTTTTTCCTCACATCTTATAGAATATTTGTATTAAAGCCTCTTCCATCTACCTCGGAAGCATCAAGTATTGAAATAATAGCATTGTTATCTATTTTTAAAACTCCAAATTTAAATGTAGGCAGTTTTGATACATGGACTATACAATATATAACTTTTCTTTCATTACCTACAAGTGACTTACCCTCTAATATAGCGGCTCCATGAAATTTATAGTCTTCAATAAATTTGCATACTTCTTGCTGCTTTTCAGTAATTATAAGTAACACCTTTTTTCTTGATAAACCATGAATGATTTTATCTGTAACAAAACCTGATATATACATACTCATTAGTGTATATAAAGCTATGGGTATTCCATTTAACAACATCCCGATAAATACTACTACACAATTTACAATAAACCCCAGCTGCCCTACATCGAAGCTGTCATATTTCTTTTTGACTAGCATTACTACAATATCCATGCCGCCTTCAGACCCATGATTTGCATAGGCTAAGCCATGCCCCGTACCCGTCAATATTCCTCCATAGACGCAAAGTAGGAGTGTGTCATGGACTGATATAATACTTGTTAAGTTTTGTGTAAGTACAAGAAATAATGATAAGGAAAGCGTTCCAAGTGTGCTGTAAAAAGTAAACCTTTTACTTAACATCCTGTAACTAAGTAGGAGTAATGGAATGTTTCCAATTAGCACAGTATATCCAGCAGGAACTTTTAGGGCATACTGTACCAAAATTGCTATACCTGACAATCCAGCACTAAATAACTTTGCATTTATCAAAAACATGTTTACGCCAATTGAAGCTATGAAACATCCTGCAATAACTAAGGCTGCATATTTTATATTTTGCCTATTAAATATTTCACGTCTCAGCATAATACTCCCCTTAATTAAATAATTTCTTTTTAACTTATCTGACTTAAGCACTTGCATCAATGTATCTAACTATTCTTTCACATATCTCATGAGTAATTAGTGAATCATCAATAGATGGAACAGGAGTCTTATTATTTCTCACACAATCTATAAAATGATCTACTATTTGATAAAAGCCACGTTTATATAGCGTTGGCTCCCAATCACCAAATTTTATTATGTTCACTTCTTTATTGTGATAATGTGTTGTTTCAACAAGACTGTTTACTACGTATTTATCATGGCCTGTCATATATTCTATTACTTCTTCAGTAACACCGCCATTTCTGTTCATAACGCCAATTGCTATGCAGCCTTCTCCCACTAGCTGTATTACAAGGCTATGGAGCATTTCCCCTTTCTTAAGGCACTCTACTTTTAGATCCTTAACCTCAGTATCCATTAGAAACCTAAGGGTATCAACCACATGTATAAAGTCTTCTACAATAAACCTTCTTTTATGGTCTGGTAAAGAATACCTATTCTTTTGCATAATTATTATATTTGCTTTACCATGTTCCTTTAGCTCTTTCACCCTTGGTATAAATCTTCTGTTAAATCCCACCATTGCAATTTTACCGCTTTTCTTTGCAAGTTTAACAATTTTTTGAGTTTCATCGAAGTTCATAGATATAGGTTTATCTATATAAGTATTAATGCCATTCATAAGCAGTTTTTCCGCGACTTCAAAATGAGCCTCAGTTGCAGTACTTACAAATGCAGCATCAATGCCTTTAGAAATGAGTTCATCTACATTTTGTACGGTTTCAAGAATTCTATATTTTTTTGACAAGCTATTTAATGTATCATTATTTCTTGTACATAACACCAAGTCTATACCCTCCTTTTCAGAAAGTACAGGTAAGTAAGCCTTTTTAGCAATGTCACCTAAACCAATAATTCCAATTTTCATTTCAATCCCTCTTATTACATTTTATATACTTCCCAGTTTATCATCTACCAAAGCAATACTTTTTTATCTATACATAAAATTATATCATATAGGTACATATAAAGTTCACCAATTATTTATATAGGATATAAATAATTGAAGGTTCATATTTTTACTTGGCATCCACCTTTATAATAAAATGGATAAATTATGGACTTAGTGCTTATAATACCAATAATGAAATTTCTATTAAAACTTATGATTAATAATATGAGGTGATTTTATGCGGATACCTAAGCATATTGGCATTATTCCAGATGGAAATCGAAGATGGGCAACTTCAAATGGAAAAAGTAAAGAAGAAGGGTATGGCTCTGGACTTGAGCCAGGATTAGCTCTCTTTAAGCTATGTGAGCAAATTGGTGTTAAAGAAATAACCTATTATGGTTTTACAATAGATAATAACAAACGGCCATTAATTCAAAGACAATCTTTTACCAAAGCTTGTGTTAATGCTGTTAAAATGCTAGCAAAGGAAAATGCTTCATTGCTAGTAATTGGCAACAGTGAATCTTCCATGTTTCCAAAGGAACTGGCTAGTTATACCACAAGGAAAACCTTTGGCAATGGCAAAATAAAAGTTAATTTTCTTGTTAACTATGGATGGGAATGGGACTTATGCAACTTGAAGACTGCTAATAATAATAAGTTGAATATAATTAACAACATAAAATCCTCCGATATATCAAGAATTGATTTAATTATTCGCTGGGGAGGCCGAAGGAGATTAAGCGGTTTTCTACCAGTACAATCTATTTATGCTGACTTTTACGTACTTGATGAGTATTGGCCAGACTTTGAACCCAGCCACTTCTATAGGGCATTAGAATGGTATAATAAACAGGACATAACCCTTGGTGGGTAAAAGCTTTAATGGGCGCAAAAATAACTACATGTCTTAAATGCGAGACATGTAGAGAAAGTATAAAAATAGTTATTTCAATTTAAAATGCGTAGGAATCTTAATATGGAATATCTTTTCGAAAAGTTTTAAGTGTACATAGATTGGTGCAGTATATCTTTTATAATTAGTTATACTAATTATTAAAGCCAAACCTGATAGAACTATTGCACCTCCAAGAATCTTGTTAATAACAGACATTTTTTTAAAGCTCAAATGTTCATGAAACCTTCCTGCCAAAAGCACAAGAATAATCCACCATATAAGACTTCCACAAAACACACCTAATATTAAAAATATTCTTTGATAGACACCATGACCTATATTTTTTGAACCATACCCCGTAAATACAAAAAGAAACGAAAATACTGTAGAAGGATTTGCAAATGCAAGTAAAAAAGTTGATATGAAATTTTTAGCTAAAGTCTTACTAGTTGGTATCTCATTTATTTCTTCTTTTTTTGATAAAATGCCATGAAGGCCAAAAAAAACTAATATTAACCCACCAAATAAGCGAAAATAATGTTGATATCTTGCAATGAACTTAGCAATTACAGTAATACCCATAGCAGCAATGGTTGCATAAATTGAATCCGCTGCACATGAACCTAAGCCTGCAGCAATTCCAAAGGCGGCTCCGTTAGCAAGTGTAGTCCTAAGACATAGTGCTCCAATTGGTCCAAGGGGCATGCCAGTTATTAAACCTATAATTATTCCTTTGAAAAAGAGCTTTAACATTAGCTTTCCTCCTTAGGTCGGAAACACTGAGTAGTTTACCGTACTAGTTCACACTCGCAATTAATTTTTGTGCTCAGTATATTTGAATACATTATAAATATAAATTCCCTATATTCAAAGAAGATTATTCATAATGTATAATTCTATTCAGTAAATTCTAAGTTATATTCCTCATGGATTTATATAAGGTACTAACTAATAGAATTATTATACTCAAATGACCATAATAGATATAGTTTAAATTAAAAAAATGGAGGTTGCAAGTATGTGGAATGAAAGAATATGAGATATAATCTATGAGAACTTTAAATTATAGGTTAAAGGAGAAGACCTTATTAATTTAGTAAGCATAGAAAAAGGATATTAGAGCAGCGTACTTGCACTAATATCCTTTGGTTTTACTTGCTATATATGATTTTGCCTTCGCTAATTGTTAAGCTGACATCTAGTTCCTCGTCAAATATTACTAGATCAGCATCCTTACCGATTTTAATGCTTCCTTTTATATTATCTAAATCAATTAATCTTGCTGGGTTCAAGCTTGCCAAAGCAACAGCTTCATAAATCTTAAGATTAGTATATTTAAGTATATTAAAAACTGCTTTATTTAAAGTTAAAATACTTCCTGCCAATGTTCCATCTTCCAGCCTTGCGGAATGATTTTTAACAATTACCTTCTGCCCTCCAAGCTCCCAATCTCCATCCTTCATACAGCCTGCTCTCATAGAATCTGTAATTAGAATCATTTTGTCTTTACCCTTAGCATTTAGCATAATTTGAAATATATCTGGATGTAGATGTATAGTGTCAGCAATTATTTCAAAGGTAACATTGCTTCTTAGTACAGCACCTACAACTCCTAGCCTTCTATGTCCAAAAGGTGTCATAGCATTGAAGGTATGAGTTGCATGGCTTATACCATATCTTACAGCTTCCATTGCAGTTTCAAAATCTGAATTTGTGTGCCCCATAGATAAAACAATATCTGTATCTTTTTTCACTTCTTTAATAAATTTAAACTCATTATCCTCTTCAGGCGCCATAGTAATTATTTTTATTAAATCTAAGTAATCCTTTATAAATTCAAAATCAGGCTTAATTATATAGTCTTTTTGCTGGGCTCCCTTATATTTTTCACATATAAAAGGGCCTTCCATGTGTGCGCCAAGAATTTTAGCACCATTTATTGCTTCCTTCTTGGCAAGCTTTATTGTATCTAATGCCTCATAGATTTTTTCCTTTGACATTGTCATTGTTGTAGGCAAGAATCCGGTAACTCCATTTTGTGCTATGGTTTCACTAATTGTTTTAAGTGCTGAGATCTCACCGTCCATAGTGTCCTTTCCCCCAGAGCCATGAATATGAACGTCTATAAATCCGGGAGAAACATATTTCCCTTCTGCATCTATAATTTTTGAAGCCTTGTCAGATATTTCTTGGTTGTTGAAACATTCTTCATCTATTATATCTACTATTTTATCATTAAAAATTAGGATCTTATTCTCTAAGATTTGATCTTCTAAGATAATCTTTCCATTTTTTATGCAAATTAAATTTTCATTCATAAATAATTACCACCTTTATCGTTTATTTTGCGTTATAAACGTAGTTTTTCTACGTTTTTATTATATCATACTTAAAAAAGCCTTAAGTAATTTAATTTCACTCTAAAACTTCTAAGATAATTTTCTTATTTAGTTAAGCTTTTAATGAATATTATATTAATTGTAAAAATAACCTCGCAAGTAATTTTTACTTGTCGAGGTTATTTTAATTTTATAGGATCAGATTATTTTTATTTACATAACTTCTTAAATTCATCAGCTACGAATTGTACTTGTGTTCCTACTATAACCTGCAGACTGTTTTTACCAGGTCTGATTACACCTGCAACGCCAGCAGATTTTATAACTTTTTCATTTACAACTGCCTGATCCTTAATTGTTAAACGTAATCTAGTTACACAGTTGTCTATTGAAGTTACGTTTTCCTTTCCTCCAACGCCTTGTAATATAAGAGATGCTACTTGAGTATAGTCATTGTTTGCAAGTACTACATTTACTTCGTCATCTGTATCATCTTCTCTACCAGGTGTCTTTAAGTTCCATTTTGTAATTGCAAAACGGAATACTACATAGTAAATCACTCCAAATACTAAACCTATTAGTATTAACATCAGTGGATTTTCAGCCATTGGAGCCCTAAAGCTTAAGAACCAATCAACGAAACCTGCACTAAAGTTAAAACCAGCTCTTACTGGTAATAGTGTACATACAGCTGCAGAAATACCAGTTAAAATTGCATGTATTAAATATAAAGGTGGAGCTAAGAACATAAATGCAAATTCTAGTGGTTCTGTAACACCAGTAAAGAATGAAGATAATGCACCTGCCATTAATAAGCCATATGCTAATTTCTTCTTCTTGTCCTTAGCAGTATGATACATAGCTAATGCAGCTGCTGGAAGACCAAACATCATTACTGGGAAGAAGCCAGTCATATACATACCAGTTGTTCCTAGAGTTCCTTTACCTGACCAGAAATTACCCAGGTCATTAACTCCAGCAACATCAAACCAAAATACTGAGTTAAGTGCGTGATGAAGGCCAGTTGGTATTAGTAATCTATTAAGGAATGCATAGATACCTGCTCCAATAGCACCAGTTGAAACTATTGATTTACCGAAAGTTACAAGTCCTTCGTAAACTACAGGCCATATAAAGAATAATATAAGGGCTGCTAAAATTGACATTCCTGCTGTTACTATGGCAACACATCTCTTACCGCTAAAGAAGCCTAATGCATCTGGTAACTTAGTTCCTTTAAATTTGTTGTAGCAATAAGCACCAATAAGTCCTGCTGCAATACCAATGAATTGAGTTTGAGTTTTAGCAAATGCTGGATCAACTAATTTAACATCAATGTGTCTAAACATTGCTACAGAAGCTGGAGATAATAAGGTTGTAATCATGAGCCAGGATACAAGACCTGCAAGACCTGCTGTACCGTCATTGTCATCTGACATACCCACAGCTACACCAATTGCAAATAAGATTCCCATGTTGTTGATTAATGCACCACCAGCTGTTAACAAGAAAGCTGCTATTACATTGTTTGCACCCCAGCCATCATGGTCAATCCAATAACCGATACCCATTAAAATACTAGCAACAGGTAAAGCAGCTACTGGAAGCATTAATGATTTTCCTAGTCTTTGTAGAAATTTCATCATAATAAGGTTCCCCCTCCATATAATTATTTATTTTAAGGATTTTTACATCCTTAAATACAGTTTTATTAGATAAATAAAAAAGCTGAAAAGGACAAATGATTTATTATCCTTTTCAGCTAATGCCCAAATTTAATCGGTTACACGCTTGAAAACATTTTCTATTTTTTATAATCTTATATTAACCTATATTTTGCATTTAATCAATACCTTTTTAAGAACTTCTTAATAAATTTTAAATTTTTCTTAAATTATTGACACTAGTAATATAAAAGAATATAATAAAAGCGTAAATATGTTACTGTTAAATCAGGCATGAGTTTACTGTTATAGAAAACTTATGTCTTTTTTTATTTGCTAAATTTGTTCAAGAAAATAAAGTGACGAAAGGATGTGAATATTCCTAACTAACAGGAATATATTATGTTTAATTTTTTAAAAAAGAATTTAACCAAAGAAGTAAAATTAGTTGCTCCAGTAAGCGGTAAAACAATAGATTTATCTAAAGTACCAGACGCTGTCTTTTCTGAAAGGTTAGCTGGTGATGGAATTGCTATAGAACCAACTGGTAATGTAATAGTTGCCCCTTGTGATGGAGAATTAACCTTAGTGTTTAAAACTCTACATGCTTTTGGATTAACACTTGAAAATGGAATTGAATTATTAGTTCATATAGGAATTGATACCGTATCCCTAGATGGTGAAGGCTTTGAGCAATTGGCTGAAGCTGGAACAAAGGTTAAAGCAGGAACACCAATTATAAAAATAAATAGAGAAGTAATTCTAGGTAAAGGCTATTCATTAATAACACCAGTATTAATTACTAATATGGATTTAGTAAAAGATTTAGAAACTAATCTTGATAAGAATGTCTCTGCTGGAAAAGATGAAATTATCAGTTTTAGCCTGTAAAATATTTAACTACACAAAAACAGCTAGCAATGAACCGACCCCCAAAAGTTAGACCTAAAAATCTAGCAATTGGAGGTCGGTTTTTATATTATTCATTATTTTTCAAGTGTTGCCAATCTTAGTCTTTCTATATGCATAGCTAGATAGGCTATTTCATCCTCTGAAACCTCTTTTTGTAACTGTTCAGTTAGGATTTTAGAAATATTCTTTGCTATTTTATAAGCTAATCTATACTTTGATTTTATTTCTTTTATAAAATCATTTTTTATAGCTATATTTTGTAATACTCTTTTAATTGCAAACCTTAAATGAGTTAAGAACCTGGCATAATCTAAAGTAGTTTTGTCTATATTTACCTTGATTTCTTTCTCTATTTGTTCAACAATAGAATTTATTATATAAGTACTCTTTATTGTATTAGACAGCTTTCCGCTATTTCTAGCTGAATGAATATGTAAAGCTATAAATCCAATTTCCCCCTCAGGAATATTAACGTTAATTTCCTTTTGCATTATCTCTGAGACTTTTTCAGCCAAGGCATATTCTCTTGAATAGAGGGCTTTTATCTCCATAATAAATGGATTTTCTATGATCTCATCATTTGCCAGTCTTTTTACTGCAAAATCTAAATGATCTACCAAGGCAATATGGATTCGTTCATCCAGATCTTCATTTAACTCATTTGCAATATATGTTATCATTTTCTCACATAACATTAAAAATTCTTCATCAACAGTTTCTATTACCTGCTCAAAATTCCTTAGGTTATCTTCATCTTCAATAACAAAAACTTTTTCATATTCAGTACCCTTAGGAAGTTTATCTCCTGGCTTTTTTCCAAAGCCAATGCCTTTCCCAAAAAGTATTTTTTCTACTCCATTCATTTTTATTGAAACTATATTATTATTAAAAGATTTTACTATATCAGCTAAATCAGTAGTGATTCTCATATTCTCACCCTTTTTATTTTATGATTTTAAAAATAATGCCCCTTATTATATAAATAATACCTTAGTAGCAGTACTATTGTAAAGATGCAATTCCAAATATATACATAAAGATAACTTTAACCTGTGTAGTGAAAAAAGAGAATCCATTCTTTATTTAATCCAATTTTATATGGCAGTATCCCCCTGGGTTCTTTTTCAAGTATTTTTGATGATACTCCTCTGCTATATAAAAATTTTCCAACGGCTTAACCTCAGTTACAACTTTTTTATCATACTTTAACTGTTCATGTTCCTTGCTTTTTATTATAGTTTCTTTATCTAATTCATCTATATAGTAAATTCCTGTTCTATATTGACTTCCAAGGTCCGGTCCCTGTCTATTTAAAGTAGTTGGGTCAATTACACTCCAGAATTTTTCTAAAAGCTTTTCTAATTTCAGCTCTTTTTCATCATACCTAATATAGCATGCCTCAGTATAACCTGTATTCTTATAGCATACATCCTCGTAGCTTGGATTTGGAGTTCTTCCATTTGCATATCCAACTTCTGTTTCTAAAACTCCATCTATTCTTGAAAGGAATTCTTCAATTCCCCAAAAACAACCTCCTGCCAAAACTATTTCCTTCATTAATTATCTCTCTCCTTTATTTAAATTTTCTATTAATCATTAAAATGTAATATTATTATTGACATATCGATTCATACTTAATTATTTATTTTTATAGAAATAAGCAAATAATATTTAATAATAAGATACTACCATAACTTGCATTATAATATTAGTATTTTTCTCTATTTCATTTTTATTTAAGATAAATCCTTAGGAGAAATATGACTATATGATGTTAAAGGAGTGTAATAAAATGCGATTATTTATAGCCATAGACTTTGATAAAAATATAAAAGCTTACCTTGAAAATATAGAAGCTGAATTAAAGAATTATTGTAATAAAGGATCATTTACGAGTATAGATAACTTCCATATAACATTAGCATTTTTAGGAGAATTAGAAGAATCAACTGTTTCTGGTGTAATTAAGGCCATGGAAAATTCCGCTTCAAAATTTACACCTTTCCTCCTTACATTTGATAAAATAGGAAACTTTAATAAAGGTAATTCTAATATATTATGGATGGGAACAAGCTATAGCGAAAAGCTTACAAGTCTACATAAAAAGTTATGTATTAACCTAAAAAAGGAAGGTATAGACTATGATGAAAAGCCGCTTAAGCCCCACATAACCATAGGAAGACAAGTTATATTAAATAAAGAAATAATAGAAATTGCAAACTCACTTAATTTAGATCACCAAATGAAGATTCTAATAAATAGTATCACATTGATGGAAAGTAAAAGGATAAATAGGAAATTAACTTATGTTCCATTAGCAGAGGTAAGCTTAAAGTATTAAGAGTAAAATCATCTATTTAAAATTATTTTGGCATATATCCATAAATCAAACAATAATCATATTATTTGTGTATTGCCTTACATATAATAATATAAACTTATTTAAGGAGGATTAATGTGCTGTATTTTTGTCCTATTTATGGTGAATTATTTGAAGGTCAAGTAAGTTACAATTGGTATAGTGATTCATTTAAATTGAGATCTAATGGGGCTGATAATACAATTATTGATTTATGGAATAGTGTATCAGCGCCACCTGCTCCTGAGCTTAAATCAGTTTCAGTTGATCCTAAAACTAGTGCGCTCTTAATATTAGATATGGAGACCACTATATGTAAGAGTCCTCGCTGCACCGCATCAATTTCTAATATTAATAGTTTACTAATGCAGGCACGTAAAAATAATATGTTGGTTGTCTATAGTCTTACGCATGCAGGAAATCCGCGGGATATTACAAAGCAATTAGCTCCTATGCCAGGTGATCCTATTGTTAAATCAAATGTAGATAAGTTTTACAAAACAAATTTAGAAGAAATACTTCATAAGAAAGGTATTAAAACTGTCATAGTAACAGGCTTTGCGGCTAACGGTGCAGTACTGCACACAGCCACTAGTTCTGCCTTCCGTGGTTTCAATGTTATTGTTCCAGTGGACTGCATGTCTACTGCAAATATACTTTATTCTGAACAATACACTGCTTGGCATATGCTTAATAGCCCTGGAACCAGAGACAAGGCAGTACTAAGTAAAGTTAATCTAATTAATTTTTTACATTAGTTATCACTTCATTATGAATATAAAGAAAGCTGATAAATTAAATTGTAAATTTTAAAGTTAAACAATGCTTTACAGCTACATTAAATTTATGAGAATATCAACATAAAACACACCTCAAATATTATATTAATTTTAATATAATATTTGAGGTGTACTTCTTTAAGCTGCTAGCTTATTTTAATTACTTTTAGTTACTGCTATTTAATGCTGTATGCATTATAATTTGGAGAATCTTCCCCTACTATTCTATCCAGCTTCCAGGAATAGCCCTTTGAGCTGTCATATACAAGGAAGTACACAGCCACAACATTAGTAGTTTTTGTATTACTTCCATCTTTATAAGTTATTGTACCAAAGGCATATTTTGCATTTTCAATTCCTTTTGGTGAAGCTACTTTACTTGTTTTAAAGGTACTGGCTTCGTCAGAAGTTATTACATGATTATCAGAAAACCACAAAAATACATTTGCTCCTTCAATTTTTGCATTTACAATACTTGATATTATATAATCCTTGGATACGTCAGAGACTATAACATTGTCGGCTATTGTTTTTGATTTTTTTAACAGTTTTATTTTATCAAAGGACAATTCATAGGAATAATCTGTTGATAGTACCAGCTTTACTTCTCCTGCTGTATTTTGTCTTTTAACTGTTACATTTAAAGCTCTGCTTTGGGCATCAAAGCTTTTATCTGTTATATCCATGCTTTTAGTAAAACTGTCTTTTATATAAAAGCTCTTTCCTCCAAAAACATTTGGATTGCTTACAGTTTGATCTATAGGTTCCTTTTTAATTTGCTCAAGTAATTTATCCTTAGAAAAGTTTGGTGATAATTGTAAGGCAAAATCATCGCTGCTGTTTCTTTCAATACCAGTTATGTTCCAAGCCTCATTTTCAAAATTAAGAGAGCACTTTATTTTTCCTGAGGCTGCTATAAGTCCACTGTCAATTCCTGCATCGATAAGTACCGTTTCTTTTAAATTATCAAAATCCGGTATTCTTGAAGCTATTTTAAGTGTTTTCACATCAGCTTCATTTAGTACTTTTGTAGTATCGCCGATACTTATACTTGATTTCTTAACTCCCTCGATTATTTTACCTTCATCCATTCCTATAAGAGGTTTCACAGAAATATCTCCTGCAAGGCTTAATTTATTATTCAGCTTCCAATTTTTATTATCGTCTAACATATATTGCATTGACAAAAAGGTCTTTATCTCAATAGTTCCATTGTTTAAGGTTACAGCTGCTTTAATATCATCTTTTTTCTCGGCCTTATTTGTATTTCTCTGAGCAATACTAAAACTTTTTATATAACCTTTTTTTATTTCAAAACTTGTCCCCTTTGGAAGAGTTATTACTTTACCTATAAGATCTGACTGAATTTTTGAAGCATCTACAACTCTGCCTGAAAAATATGTATATCCAACTCCGATGGCTGCCATAAAAAGTATTACTGTAATTAAGGGTATAACCACTTTTAAATTCTTAAAGGGTTTTTTTACAGCTTCAAATATCTTTTCTCTTTTGTAATTTTTAATTTGTTCCTTAGTTATAATTGGCATCTTGGCTGTATCATGTATACTTTTTGCAGAAACTTCTTCATTAGCTTTTTCTATAAGTTTTTCTGTTTTTAAATCAGCAGCTTCTTCAAGCTTAGTTCCGCAATATGGACAAAATTTTAAGCCATTTATATTATTGAATTCACTTTTGCAGCTGTCACAAATCATTTCCTACCTCCAAGCAATAGCATTTATAAATATAAATTTGTAGTTTTTACTCAAGTTTATAGGAATATTGTAACATATTGCCTAAGGAATTGAGAATAGTAAGTTTTTAAATTCACCTGGCTAAAATTACCAGTATTATTAACTTTACATTGGTTAAGATAATGTTAGAAGTAAATAAAGATTATAACAAAGTATATAGTTGCTTCTACTGCAGTTATATATGGGAGCAATTAAGGTGTATTCCAAGGAATTTCCCTTCAATTGTTTAAATTCTATATAGTTAGGAAAAGTATTATTATGGTCGAAGCTAGTCTTTTATCATAATAATATTCCAACTTATTATATAGGGTTGTGATAACATCATATAAGTTGTTGTAATGATGTTTTGTAGCCGTGAGGTTATAACATGTCGTGTAAATATTTTATATGGTGGAGCAAACCATTATTATAAGTAGTGATTTGTGTGTATATAGTCGAAAGATTATATACATATGATAAATTATTTATATTAGTGCTAGCATAATCTTTATTTACTTTTTTTATTTTTTTGTAATATCTATGCCATAATATAAAATTATATTCAGTTGAAAATGTAAAGCAGCTTCAATAGCTGCTCAGTTAATACTCTCTAAAATTACTCTTCTTTTATAAAAACCATACCTTTTATAAAATTCTAAAACATCTTCGTTTCCTTCTGCTACTCCGATTATCTTCGTTTTTACTTGCTTGCTATTTAGCCAATCTAATGCTCTATTCATCAACTTATCTCCGAAACCATATTGACGATATTCTTTCTCAACAAAAAGAGAATCAATTTCCCCAACTAATTCTTTATTAACTGTGCATATACAATAACCAATGTTTAGGTCTTTCTCTATATCTTTAATTAAATCTATTTTTACCTTTAAATTGGTATCACTTAAAAACTTATTTTTTCTAACCTCAAACTTAAGATTTTTGAAACTATTTTGGAAATAGTTTGCATTAGCTTCGTGGTGTTTATTTAACTTTTCCCATAAAGGTTGTACAAAATCTAGTAATTCTATACTTCCAGTTACAAACTGAATATTACTCATGCTTAACTCCTTATTTATATTCAGATTAGTTTTCAATAGCTTGCAATCATTGTTAATTAATTCTTTATTATTCAACATCATTATCTTCTCCTAATCCTAAATACAATGTGTTATTTTTTTCTACTATAAATTTATTATAGCATTGCTGTTATAATCAATTAACTCAATTTTAATCTTTTCCATCTAATAAAACCACATATTATGCACTTAATCTTTCCTGAAATTAGTAATTCTATAGCACCAACCTTATTAAAGTGGAGTGTGAAATTGTGTATGTGGCTGCAGAAATTGATGGCCTTAATTTATTTCATCCTTCTGTTAACCCTCTTAACGTATCTTTGTAAAGCCAAAACTCCATCATGGGGTTCGCCGCTGTAGTTTACAGACATGTACCCACAACTTGTCAAACGGGTAACACCTGCTGCGTAAAAGATGTTAGACAATTCATCAAGTTCATCATTACTGCAGCTTAATCCTACTGTTTGCAGATACCCCTTGTGTAATCTTAACATAGATAATAGTTCTTTCCTTCTTATAGGCATTACCCAAATATTACGAAAGAGAGGTGAGGCTTTCAGTTCAGCCTTGTAGTCTATCATAATTCCATAGTCTTTTTCCGAATTTGTTATTAGCCGTTTTTCTTTTAGAATCTCTTCTGTTTTAATAAGCTCATGAGTCAAGGTAATCTGAGCCTGTACATCAATTTGCCTAGTTGCCGCAGGATACTTTGTTCCTACAGACTTTATGCTTTGTGATAGTCTATCTGCAAATTCATCAATTTCCTTAACTTTATCAGTTTCATAAAATACACATTGAGGAGAGCTGCAGTAAAGCTGATCTGTTTGACATATGTCCCGAGCCAAGCCTTGCAAGTCCTTTTCATCATGTCCATGTTTTGTAAAGTATGCAAAGCTTAGTCGATGCCCCCATTCAATTATTGGCAAGTATGGTGGTGAGAGATGTCTGATAGCAGTTATAGCCTCATCTGTTCCCCATACAACTACTGCATTTACTATCTCAACAAGCCGATTAATAACTTCTTGATTCCTAGACGAAACATCTAAAACATAAATATATGGCTTCAGTCTTGGCTCTATTTCTGCCAATCTTAATAATATCTTTGAGGATATGCCTCCTTCATTATCAGGAAGCTTTAAAATGTTTATATTACCAGTCATAAGACCTTCTATCACACTGAAAGCTGAAATCCCTAAGGCATTTCCTGCTCCTATATGCATTATTACACCAAGTGGGTAATTGCACTCTTCTATGCTGTTTCCAACTTCCTTCCATGCAAAAGGTTCCTGTCCAAGTTCCGCATGCAGCTTCCTAGTCAATTCTCCTTTACTCATGCTTTCAACTGTGACGCTTACATATTCCTCTGCAGCCCATTTCTGTATTCCCATGGACACAAGCTGCTTAACTATCTCCCTTTGATCTATTTCCTCTGCTAAAGCATGCGATGCTTCAATTACTACTTCAGGAGGCAGCTTTGGAAGCAGAAGGTCTTCTTCTATTCTTGCCTTGGCTTCGGATAATCTTTCAATAAAATCAGTTTTTGAAATGGGTTCTCCTCTGTAGATATTATCCATGTTAACTCTCCTTCATATATTCAGAAGCAGCAATAGCGCATCTTCTTGTTTTAGCAGTACCTGCTCTCCCTAGGACTTCAAAATAAGGAGTTGTAATTCCACAACCGCAGTCTTTTCCATCTCTAAGTATTGCAATATCGCCCATTATTATAGAAGATATTGGTACTGAAGAAACAAGAGGACTAATAAAGCTTAGAAAGCCAGGTTCATTATAACCTAAAGGTTCCAGAGTTTTAACATCCCGTATTATAACTCTGCTCCATATTGGTACATGCATATGATGGTTCTCACATTCCGGATAAGCCACACTGTGCTCTACTGCACTATAGAAATCACGGCAGTTTTTAGAAGGAATGCCAAGATACTGTTGAGCCATGTCATATAGCTCCTGTTTGTCTATAGCCATTTCGTCAAATTTCTTCCAACCGCCACCTGTCAGTACAACTGATCTTTTATTAAGCTTTAGCGGCTTCATTCCTGAATCCTTCATCATCTTTAAAAGCATGTATAGATAAGAAGGAAAGCCCAGTATGCGTACAGGCAGTCTCTGGCTATTAAAGCGATTAAAGGCATTTATAATTCCGAAATAATCAATTTCATACTTATTTCCTAGAGACCTTAAGGCGAATACTTTTTCCTTTGCTGGGGCAAAACGTGTCATCCCAAGTGCTACCTTCACATTGCCCATTTCATTGCCCTTTTGGGGCTCATATCCTAAAATGAGATAATTAGTAGGGATAATAGAAATAAAGCCATGATATCTTATAGCCCTAATAGCCATTTTTGTTCCTAGCTTTAAGGAGTCCTTATCAAGGAAAATCTGACTTTTCTGACCCTGAGTACCAGAAGAAGTGGCATGTATTTCAACCTCGTCCTTTTTAATGCTCAGCACTTCATGATACTTAAAAAACTGAGCGGTTATTGGGGGGATTTTTGCACAATCCTCTAAAGTTTTTATATCTGAAGCCTTAAAACCGTGTTCACTTAGAAACTTCCCATAAAATTTACAATTGTTGCTATGGTGCTCAATAGACTCTTTCATTGCCTCAACAAAGAGTTCTTGGCTGCCTTTTTGGTCATATATTTTTTTATAAGAGAATAATTTTTCCCTTGCTGTTGCCATTGTGTTTCCCCCTTTTCACCATATTTTTATCCTAAAATTAGACTATCAAGAACTTTTTTATAAGCATAAATTGTTTCTTTATCTATGAATCCAATTTTTTTGTATAGCTTTTGTGCCCCGTAATTAGTCACTCTGACATTTACCAATATTTGCTCAATACTGCAGTTTATTAAATTACCTATTGCATTATTAAGAAGCAAGCTTCCGTAACCCTTGCCTCTTTTATCACTTCTAATGTGCAATAATACTATTTCACCTAGTTTATTCTCTATATCTTGTTCGTAATAAATATACCCAACTACGTCATTTTCGACTATTGCTAGAAGTAAATGATGATTGTTTGAAACCCTGCTAACTAACTCATCTAATGTGAAGAAGACTTCTGTAGGATGAACCTGCTCCAATCCTTTTTTATACTTTGGTTCATAAAATCTTACCATAACCGAAATAGGCAGTTCTTTCTCATAAAATAAACCTTTCCTGTAAATCATAGTCTTTTTAGTAACAATAATTTTAACTAAATAAGAGCTACTATAATGATATCTATGTTATTCCTTTTCTCTTTTTAGCAAGATTACGTTATCCTCAACTTTAGGTTGAGTTCCCCATCCAGAATTTACTTGGTCCAATATTCCAACAAGCTCCCAACCTTCTTCTCCTAAAAGATTTAATTTGGCTTCCAACTGAGAATCATCACTAGCTTTAATAATTGAATCAATCCCTATTACTTTATATTCCCATTTCTTTTTCATTTTTCAATTCCCCTTAAAATTTTAAATTATCAAGCACATGTTATGAAAGTTAGCACTCTCCTCCACTCTCATCCTTATAAAATTTAAAGAAATCAACTGTTTCTTGTAATTGGAGATCATCTTTGTAAATCTCCATCTTTTTGCTTATTTCTAATGCAAAATCAATATATCCACAAGGTTTTGCTGTAATTATATTTTCGTCAATAACAACATTTTCATTTACAAAAAAGCTATTTTTAAAGTATTCTTTAAACTCTTTAAGTTCAGGTTTATCTACTGTAAATTTCTTGTCATCTAATATACCTGCCTTTGCTAACTTAACTGGAGCAGCACATATTGCTGCAATTACCTTTTTCTTTTCATTTAATCTTATCAATAGTTCATCTAAAAAGGAGTTGTTATAAATGTTCTTTGCTTCTCCCCCAGGAATAACTAACAAATCTATTTCATCTATATCTATATTTTTTAGCTGCTGAGCTGGTTTTATTATAAAACCCTCAATAGATTTAACCTCATTTTCATCAATACCAACTGCAATAATATCTCCTTTCTTTTTCATAAATAAACAAGTAAAAATTATTTCGAATTGGGCAAACCCATCATAAATTAATACATATGTAGCCATTTAATTCCACCATTCCTTACATTATTGATATTTTTAACGTTTATAATTAAAACGAAATATTTTCAACTGATCAAAATAAACTAGATTTAAAAAATATTTTATAATTAGTTAGATTAGCTTATATAACTCATTTAACCGAATTGCTAATTCTTTAGCTTTGTTAAGAGCTTTTACATCTTGATTAGCTGGTATATTATTAGTTTTTAATGACAAAATAGTTCCGATTAATTCGGCATTAATTTGCTTAAAAATAATGCTTGCCCTCGATATTGCAGGGTTAGGACCCCCATCTCCCCCACCTGTAATAATTAAAATACTATTCTTCTTTTTGAGTTTAAAGTTAAGTTCTTTTCTAACATACCGCAAAACATAAAAGTACTGTAATCTACTAGCAAAGCTTAGAAGCTTGCCCGTGAGTTCTGAAAAATGTAATGGTGAAGCTAATATAACGTTGTCAACTTCGTCAAAAAGCTGATAACAATCTTGCATTTCATCCTTAATTAAACACTTACCGTTGCGCCAACAGAATCTGCAATCTAAACAAGGACTAATATTATCAAAGTAGGTGTTAATAATTTTTACTTCTCCATCAAGATATTTTATCAACTCATTGACTAATGACATTGTATCCCCATTTTTTCTTGGCGAACCATTAATAATTAAAGTTTTCATCATATGCAACACCACCGGCTGCTTAAACTTTCTTTTACTCTAAGCCAATCAGTTTTCAACAAGTCCATATATACTACATCTTGAAAGTCACCAATTCTACAATCATAATATCCTTGTCTTATAATACCTATTTCCTTGAAACCACATTTGTTATATAAATTCTGTGATCTTTTGTTATCTATCATAGTTGTTAATTCAATTTTATTTAAATTTAAAAACCTAAACAAATAATCAATAAAATGATATAATGCATCTTTTCCAAACCCTTTTCCTTGTTCAGTTAATTCACAAATCTTTATTCCAAACTCACATTTTTGGTTTCTTTCAGACCAATCAGAATAATTTATTTCTCCTATAGGTTTCATATCTTCCTTCCTACAAATAATAAATCTTTTACTATCTGGAAACATACAGAAATTCTCTATGTCTTTCAAGATACTAATGCGAATTGCTTCTTTACTTTGAAGAGTTCCATAGGGGTGAGCAGAATGCGCCATCATTTCACCATTATTCCACCATTTATATAAATGTTCTTCATCCCCTAATTCTAGTTGTCTAATTACTATGTTCTTTCCCTCAATCATCAAAGTAACCTCCAAAATAAATTACACAAAAAAATAAAAACCTTATAACCATCACTCTTGTTGTCTAAAATTACGCCTAACGTCCCTAATCTCTTACGTTCTCCAGCCTTACAGAAGTAGCTCAAGCTCTTAGATAGCTCTTATTTTAATATTTTAGCTACTTCGTCTCGGTTAGTCTGGAGGTTGTGCGCAGCGAACGGGAATAAATTGTTATTGAAGTCCACCATCGCTAAACTTGATATTACCACTGTCTTTTATGAAGAATAGAAGAAAATTGAAAAGCATTTTTAATGGAGAATTAAGATTGAAGATTATATTCATTTTCTATATAGCTGTCCCTTTTCTTTTTGTGGTAGGTAATAATGGCAAATGAAAAAGCAATCATTAGTATTGTTGTGCAAGTTTGTATTACTATACTTTCCTTAATAACCCAAGATGAAGATAGTGTATTTACCATGGTATGAAACAAGATACATAACCAGATACTTTTGCTTTTATAGTATATTGTTGCCAATGCAAATGACATTCCAAATACCATAATAGTAAATAACCCAAAATTTAAGTTACTGTTTGCTGTTCCTTTAATGAAAAATAAAGGTAGATGCCATACTGCCCAAGTACAGGCTGTAAGTGAAGTTGCAATTCCGAAAGGAAATTGTTTTTCTAATGACGGTTGCAGGATATATCGCCAACCAAGTTCTTCTAATCCACCGTAGAAAATTATTATTGGAATACTGAAAAAACTTACGTAAAGTTTTGATCCAATTGAAACACCTTGTAAAAGAGCAGGAATTCCAAAATATATGATTAAAAATACTATCATAATACAATAATATTGAGGCTTCTGTTTAATTGCAAATGCCTCTTTTGCAAATTGCTTAATACCAGTTATTATATGTGCTTTTTTCAAAACAGCATATGCAGCAATAGGTGGTGCATTACCTCCGATTGTAAATAATATCTTTGCAATAGGTGAACCAAATTGAAAATATCCAATTTGGCATGAAACAATAATAAGCCCCCATAATATATATGTTGATAAAAACGTTACAATTAAATAATTAATAGTTGTCCGTTTATCCATATAATGCCCCCATAAATATTAATAATAACTTTGTTATACAATATTTCACTAATGTGGATCAGATCCCTTTCAAATTAATGCTCACTAGAAATTTGTACTCACTACAAAAGAACTTTAGTTAACTTTTCTTGTTGTCGACGCCTCCGAGCCCTAGATATTTCTTATCTTAGACTCGGAGGTGTAGCTTGGCTGTCTTTTCAAGCCAAGCTGAACGGAAATTTTTTGTTAGATGCTTCTTGAGCAACTGTAATTTAAGAAAATACTACTTTACCTTTAGTTGTGTTCAACATCTTGGTTTTCGCATATTAACTAATTGAATAAATCGTTCCTGTGTGGGCAAGCCTCTTTTCCTGTCCTTTTCGGGAAAGTCCTTATCAAACTCTATTGCAGCAGCCTCATTAATTTCAAAAACTGAATCTTTCAAAAAGCATCCTCTGCAGTCCGATAATGCACCTTGATATAGTTCAAGTGCTTGAAGCGGAACGGCATACATATTGTCAGAAGTTCTAATATCATAATTTTCAGCTTGAACAAAACCAAATTTGCTATAATATTTCGGGTCACCGTAAATTAAAACTGCTCTGTATCCAAATTCTTTCGCAAGTTCTTTTGTGTGTTGAATAAGCATACTTCCAATACCTTTGCCCTGATACTCTGGAAGAACTGATATTGGTCCGAAAGTAATAACATCATAACATTCACCATTATCACCTATTAATTTCGATTTTGTGTATACTATATTTGCTACAACTTTTCCATCAATATCAGCAACAAAATCTAATTTCCTTATAAACGAATTGGAATTTTTCATTATATGCAATAAATAGTGTTCAACGCATCCGGGAACATGATGATTCCAAAAAGCTTCTCTTGTTAATTCTTCAACCATCCGATAATCTAAAGGTGCTTCATTTCGTAATTTGATATTTTCCATTTTAAATAATTCACCTCAAAAATAAAAATAACTTTTTTAGTTTTTACATTTATGTGTCAGTCTTTTTAAAACAAAAAACTTTTAAGCTTTTATGCTTTTTATCAAATTTGCATCTAACGTCTCGTGTTCCGATGTCCTTGAATCTTAATCCCTTATTTCTAAATTTCATTACTCAAATGTTTTAATTAACTTTTTCTGATATGACAGAATTAGATATCAAAGGATTTTTCATAAAAACACTTACAAACAATAGAGCCATTGATAGGATAACCAATATTTTATAATCAGTTCCTATAATTATATGTCCATAACTACTTGTCATTTTATTTTGTAAATATCATTTAACGCTTCCATTGCCGGCGTTCCCGAACCTGACCATAGAGGAATACCCCTTGGCTGCGCTTGCGCCAGTGAAGGAATGTGCCTTATCAAGCCACCCACCTTTAACCTATATATAGATTATAAACCATAAATTTACACATATCTATATAAAAAAATCCACCTTTCAAGGCAGACGACAAAATTTTGTTTAAATGTTAAGTACCTACTTTATACGAAAAGATCCCCAAATAAAAAGTTACTTAAGATATAATATGTGAATATTGTGACATAAAGTATCTATTTATTGTTAAATAACTGCTCTACTCTGCTTACGAAGCTCTTATCCAAGTCTTTAGCATAATTATCAAAGTTTGTTTTGTTGACAGTTTTAGTAACTCCTTGTGTTTTTAACTTCTTGTCTAAGTCAATTAATATATACTCAAAGCCTACACCCTTATCCTCAATCATGCTGCCTCCAAAAAGATTTAATGACTTTTTATCAGAAAATATTACAGTGTAGTATGGAGAGCAGGAATTTCTATTTTCTTTTTCTATCCCAACATCAACTCTTTTTATATCACTATATTTATAAATTGTACCAGCTGGTTTCATTGGCGAGCTTACCTTTATACTGTCACTATACAAAATTGCATAGCTAGTCATTCCATAATATAAGGCTATTAATAAAGCTGGGATGTAGCAAACCTTTATTACTTTGAATACCTTTGAAATAATATCCTCAAATGCTATAAGCTTATTTAGCAGATTAAGAATAGTCTGCTCTTTTTTACTAAGTATGTCAGTATCTACAGGTTCAGCTTCTTCTATTAGCTCTGTCTGTACTTCTTTCCTTTTGAAGAACTTTTCTTTTATTTTAAATGCTGCATATATAATTAAAATCATTATCATTAAAACAGGTATAATATTTGAATTATTGGATATTAAAAGTAAATAATCTCCTCTACCAAACAACAATATCTGTAGTGCAAAGTAAGTAAATATTGTTCCAAGTGCTAATATTGTTGCAAATAGAATAGTTCCTATAAAATAAAGGATACCAATGCCCATCGTTTTTAATATTTTCATTTGTTACACTTCCTTTAAAAATTCTACAATGCTTATTCCAATGTTAATATAGAGCCTGATGTGCGAGACTTTGGAAGATTGTTCAAGAAAGCCCTTAATTCTGGTTCAATAAAAATTTGTTTATATGGAACGTCATTTATTATTTGAGTAATTTTAACCTTACTTTGCCCATAGCCAGTAATTTCGGTTCTATTACCATCTAACAATTATAAAACTATTTTATTCCCATCAGTATTTAATTCATCTACCATTTCCTCTACTTCCATAGGTTTAACAGACCTAATTAATCTTTTTACTTTTTCTTCATCTTCTATCGTTGCCAATTCTCCCTTTTTAGGAATCCCAATCCCATAATATTTGATGTGGGAAAGATTATAACGTGTATTCATATTTTTTTACTCCTTATAATCTTCTTATTGTTAATTACTGTTACGAAATAAATTATAATATTTATTTTAAAGGAATATTAAGTTCAATAATAGATTCTTCATTTTCATCAATGACTTCTACACTTATTTCATTGACAATAGTTTTAAAAGAATCAGTAATATTTTTTGTATCTTTAATTGCAACTTGAAACTTTTCTTCATTATCAAAATTTCCAATAGTCATGTGTGGTAGAAACGTTTTATCCTTTAGCCAATCTGGAAAATAGTTTTCTAAAATACCTGTATATAGTCTTTTATGAATTTCAATGATTTCTTCACAACCCTTTTGAATATTAAGAAATATATATTTTCCAAAATTATTTGTTGGTGTTATTCCATTAAGAAAAATTTCAAACGGAGTTATATTTGATAATACAGCTGATATATGTTCTTTTAGTTCGGGAGTTTTTATATCGCTGTAAAAAGGAAATACTAGAGTTATATGTGGTCTTACATGATTAGAAAGAGGGTCATATTGGTCTCTAATTTTATCAATTATCTGTCCATTATCGAATTTAGGAAATATCATAATACATCTTTTTAACATTTTAACTCACCTTTTTATTCACATTGTATTATTAATCAACGCTGCTTGCTTACGGTTTAAGCTTCTCTTATCTTTTTGCAATCCATTCCAAAGGATTTCAGTTAACGTTTCTAATTTCCTATACCGAGAAGTTTAGAAAGTTCTTTTCTTAACTTCGCAGGTATAGCTTGGCTGTCTTTTCAAGCCTAGCTGGACGGAAATTTTTTGTTATCTGATGTTTGCCCCCATCCCAAGTGGAATACCCTAGCCATTTTACTTCTTTAATGTTACAGCCCAAATATTGCCTTCTTTAACGTAATAGCATACTTCATCCAGTCCTAAAACTTGTTCTTTTTGAATTCTGTATGATATCTTTTCCAAATATTTAAGGTAATCTTGATCATCAAGATATTCACTTTGAAATACTACATATTGATCTTTGTAGCATTCCCAATTAAAATCAAGTATTTCTTTATCAACTAAATTGTATTTATTTGAAGGAAACTTTATTTTCCTTTCTTCTTTCTCAAATAAAGTTTCGTAATATTCGATATTGTAATCTAAAACAACAACAATTTGTGAATTTATAAAATTGGGGTCATAGAGCCATATTTTTAAGTAATAAGGGGTCCCCCAATTATAAGTTTTTCTTCCCAGCTTTCATAGACATCTATCATTGCGTTTAGGATAATCCTATTAAACCAATGAGGAGGATTTTTGTGTCCAACTTTATTCTTGTTTATGTGAAAAAGATTATAAAATGGAGGTATCCAAAGCTTTACATACGCCTTTTTATATTTCATAAGTGCCTCAATATCTAATTCAATGTTCTTTGCCTTCCATTTTTCTATTCTTTTTACTTTTCTCCTAAGTCCTCTTGTTTTTTTCTTTATTGATATAAAGCCCATTTTAACCTCCCTATAAATGCCCTTTATGAATACCCATATAAAACTAGGGGCAAATTTCAGCTAACGTCTCGTGTTCAAGACATTCCTGAACCCTAGCCAGACTTGGCTTGGTAAAGGAATGTGCTTAGGCTATCTTTTTAAGCCAAAGCGAACTAGAATGCATTGTTATCTGATGTACACAGCCTACAAAACTCTAAAATAAACTTTATCTCTTTATCTGTTCTTTCTTCTTCTCTTTTCTATCTTCAAGGGCTCCTAGTTCGTAATCAAGCAGCTCAATAAATGTTTTATTTATTTGTTCAAATTCATTAGTATCATGGCTCCATCGATAAATTTTAGAATCCTTTCCGAAACAATATACATCTGCATCGCCAATTATTTTCATAAAAGGAGTGAAATCACTCTCGGTCTCATTTCTAAAATCGTTAGCTTTTTTTTTTATATCCATCCATTCGGGTATATCACTTGAAAAGCCATATACTACTATACCGTATAAGAAAGACCAAAAAGGTCCAACATCATATGCTTTAGCCCTTGGCCAAATTTCTTCTTTAACCTCAACATATATACCACCTAAAGATGATATTGAAAATTCTTTAAAATCATTAGGTAGTTTATAACCTGTTTCTTTATCAAAATTTTTTATTTCATTTAAAGAAGGAGCATTCTCTCCACAAGCACAAATGTTGTACGCTCCACTTTCTAAATGTTTTTCAAGTAAATAAAAGTAATCTTTCTTTTTGTTAGAAAAAAACATACAGTCCCCCCTATATTTAATATCTTTATTCATAATAATACATGAGACATCTTGTTTGTGCCAAGTATGTCAGATAACGTTTCGTGTTGCCGACGTTCCTGAACCGGACCCCGGAGGAATACCCCTTGGCTGCGCTTGCGCAGGTGAAGGAATGTGCTTTGGCTGTCTTCTCAAGCCAAAGAGGACTTGAATGTTTTATTATGTGATGTTCTTCCTGACCCTATAGGAATACCACATATATCACTTACAGATATGCTTCTTCATTTTGAGTACTCAAATAATTTTTTTTACTTCAATTTCTAATGTTTCCCCATCAAGTTCTAATTCAACACGCTTATCCCAATTACAGCACCAATCACAAGTTATTAATAGCTTATTATTTGACCAATTATGAAATTTAATATAATCCATTTCTATTGGTGATTCTAATATCTTTTCCTTCTTAAGTGTAGAATCAAGAGTAAATATATGATAGTAATCTGATAAAATGAAATCGCCTTTTGGTGTGGCAGTTAAATTTTGATACTCTGTTTGAGATTCATATTCTATTAATTCTTCACTTATACGATTTAGCTTATATAATGAATCTGAAGTAAGAACTAAAACCGCATTATGTGCTTTAGATATCGCAACTCCTCTTGCTCCACCCCTAAATTCTCCGCACCACTCACTAAAATCTTCATTCAAAAATTTAATCCAAGTCCATTCTCCAGAATTCCATGGATTTAAAACGTCATAAACTTTTTCAAAATATCGACCCGAAACTGGTTGATTAATAATTTCTGCTCCAATAATCATTTAAACCTCCATGAAAATGATGCATTGTATTAAAACTTATAATACCCTGGCACTCTCTGATTACTATGATTTTCTTGATTGGAATACTGTTATAAAAATTTCTCCGCCATATTCTTCAAATACATCTATTATGATTTCTTTCTCTGAATACCTATTCTTAAAGCTCATTCCCCAAAATAATCTTATCATATCTGAAGCGCAGTAATCTGTTCATCTTTATTTTCATCAAACACAGTGTTTATATGAAAAAAATCTCTAATCTCATATAGATTCATCATTTTTTCGATAATAGTCTTATTATTATTGCATTCTTGCAGCAACTTTCTATAAGTTACTTCATCATACTTATCCTTAAGTATGAAACATCCATCTACTTCTATTACCTCTGGATAAAAAAACTTAGCAAACCCAAGTGCCGTCTGCAAGTCGAATTTCACATTTACATAACTCCACCATATGAAACTATCAGTATAGCTTTTTTTCATTGAGTAAATTCATTAATAATGTTTTTATCAAATAATTCCATTTTATACCTCTTTAATTATTTTGGGATTCACGTTATTAGGAGTAAGAATGTCACATAACGTTTCTCGTTCAAGGCGCCGAGAGCCTTAGATAGCTCTTTTCTTAGCTTCCCAGGTGTAGCTTGGCTGTATTTTTCAAGCCAAGCTGAACGGGAATTTTTTGTTAGCTGAAGTTCGTTAGCACTACATTAAAAATTACAGCTGTCTTCTAGCTCTTCTTCATAGAATTTTACCCTATGAGCATAAAGCTGTAAATTGTATCTAATCAAGTCAGTCCTCTAAAATACCACCCCATTTGTCATCACCCATAACTCTATCAATTATATGATTAGTATGCCAAACAGCCGCTCTCTCCAAACCTACACAGCGTTCTTTAGAAGACGGTGATATTTCTCCTTTATAATATATCTCGTATTTATCACTAATTATATCGTGAATATACCAAGGTGGAGGCCACTCATTTTCTTCGCTTTCAAACGGAGTGTTTTTTATATAGATTAAATCCTTATTAATATCCGTTTTATAAATTCCTACAATAAACTGATTTCCTCATTGATTGGTAAATCAGTAATATCATTCCCTATATGACTGTAAACTGCGATTCCTGCATCTCGCAAAAGCCTCCCAAAGGCAAACTTGCCATTTGGCAATGTTATCCCATATATGTTTCCAATTTTAATTCTTTTTATCAAAGTATACACCTCTAGTCTAGACCTCATACCATAATACACCAAAATAAATGAATACTTTAAACTAGTACTCATTTCAATTGAATTTCAGCTAACGTCTCGGATTCCCGACGCCCTCCAGCCTTACAGAAATAGCTCAAATTCTTAGATAGCTCTTATCTTAATATTTGAGCTACTTCGCCTTGGTTAGGTTGGAGGGTGTGCGTAGCGAACGGGAATGTATTGTTAACTGAAGTCCTCCAGCGCAGTACTCGAAATTACAACTATCCAAAAGCTCTTTTCATGAAGAATATAAGCAGGCTCCGTATTTATCTTGTTATACTTCTTTTATTTTCATTTTGTAAAATATACTAAAAGTAGCACCAAATGATAATCCCATAAGAAATCCATCTAATAAATTATAATAAACTCCTTTAATACCAATGCTTCGTATAATACTCATTGAAATAAGGCTGAACATTATAGCAATAAAAGTGGTAACTATTGCTATACCAATCTTTTGACTTGCCCATCTTATTATTTTCATATTACTACCTAACATATAAAATACTAAATACCCCAATAGCAAAGATATGCCATTTAATATATCTGCCCAAGTTATATTCATTTATATTTCCTCCGTTCCGAATATTGCGATGTAACTATTTTAAAGAATTTTGATAATAAGTAATCGCCCATTAACAATTTAATTGAACAAATTACTAAAAATGAAAAGCCAAAGGTTTGATTATATGTTGTTGCTATAGCAGTAATTAAGAAATACCAAGCAAACTTTAAGCATATATAAAAATTTTTTTCATAGTTTTGCACCTGAAAATCTTGTGTAGATTGTCTAATTGTACTCTTGTGCCACTATATAATAAGCTTCTATACTAAGTCAGTTTATAGAATCCACGCTGAACCAGCATAGAACCAGCAAATATTTAAATATTTATATATTTAAATAGCTTCGTTTGTGATAATGCTTTGAAACAATCTAAGGATTTATTTTAAATATTTTACCATCTCAAAAGGTGCTGTTTCTACAAATCCCATCGATAGATAAAATTTTTGTGCTTCAACATAATCAGCTGAGAATCTTGTATATATAGTATCAATTCCCTTCTGTATAGCAAATTCTTCTGCATGTTTATAAAGTTTCTTCCCTATTCCATGCCTTTTTAATGTAGATTTAACATAAAGCCTTTTTAACCACATCTCATTCGTGGAAACAATATTAGTTCCAATACTTCCAATAACTCTGTCATTATCATCAATTGCTACCCAAAACATATTACCAGTTAAAATATAATTATCAACAATGTCAAGTAAATCTTCATTTAGGTGAGGTATCCTACCTAATGTATTTTTTGCTTCCAAAATCATAAATATCATATCATCTCTATATTTGGGTTCAAATAATTTAATTTGCACTTTAACACCTCCTTTATTAATAGTGTGCTATAGATTACTTATACGGCCCAAATTCTTTAATTTAATGTTTACTACAAATTTGCACTTATTTCAAAAGGATTTCAGTTAACGTCTAGTGTTGCCGACAACGAGACAGACACTTAGCCAGACATGGCTTAGTGTCTCAGGTGCGTCTTGACCTCCTTTTTAGGCTAAGACGAACGGCAATTTTTTGTTAGCCGAAGTTCAACATTATTATGCTTGGTCTGGAAATGTATTTAAATCTACTCTATATTCCTCTTCATTTAGAGATGGATTCATAATAATTATGAAGTCTGGTAGTGCTTCAACCTTTGGAGTTCCATCAGGTTCTCTCATCCCAGGTTCATCATCCCAACCAATTAAATGAACTGTTACACTATAATCCCCTCTGTCAATTGACAAGCACCCAATATTCTCATCCGGGTTATTACAAATATACTCTATTCCACTAATACAAACATATCCATTACTTACAAAACGATATTCTTCAGATGAAACAATGAGGTACTTTCTTTCACACTCTGACAGTTGTTGAAAAACTTCTGAAGTACCTACTCTTACTTCAAATTCAAATGCACCATCCGAATGAATATTAATAGGTACAAACTTTCCTTTATCTATATGTTGTAGAATATCTTCATCTTCTAAAAGTTCCCTCTCCCATGAATCATAATTATTAATATTTGAAAAATAGCAAGGGTCCCAAATGCAGTGCATTCCTGAATCAGTTACTAGTGTTTTTCTATGTCTATTAATCATCATAAAAGTCTCCTATCATTTTGATTTTTGTAATATATTTTAATTTTTTTCATCAAAACAACATTTTAAGTTAGCACTTACTGATGAAAGATTTCGGCTAACGTCTCGGATTCCCGACATTCCTGAACCGGACCACAGAGGAATACTCCTTGGCTGCGCTTGCGCCGATGAAGAAATGTGCTTTGACTATGTTATCAAGATTATCTTAATTAGAAAACTACATTCAAATATATTACTTATCTGCGTTAAAGTACTTTCCAGTCAAGGCGTACGACAAAATTTTCTTAAGCGAAGTCCGCTATCACTAAACTTGAAATTATCGCTAATAAATAAAGCTAATTATAAATACAAAATATAAAAGTTAAGTTGTAAATCTATAAAAGGTTTTATTATTAGCTACTGTAATTTGTATTCTGCTATAAGCTGTGTAGGAAAGAACTCATATAAGCTCACACTTTCTACTCTTCCATTTAGTTGCTGAAAATTCTGTGCTACTAATGGAAGTGCTTTTTGAATGTTTTCAGCTTCATCTATTAATACTGTGACATGGGCTGTCCAGCTTTGACTGTTATCTATACAATTTCCATCAAATTTTTTATGCAAGTCAAGAAGTTCATTATTTATATTTGGTGCCAAGAATAAGACTTTCAATCCAAACAACCCAATATGACTAAAAGACAATTCAAAGCTTTTGAATTTAGCACATACTTCTTGAAGTAGCTGTTTAATTTCTTTTTCATAACCTGTATCGAAATATGCCAAAGTGATGTGGTGAGGTAGATTGGGAGTCTGTTTGCCAATGATACCTGCTTCATTTATGATGTATTGGATTTCCATCATTCGTTTTGATGTTTCTTCATCAAATGTAGCAATTAAACATAGAAATTTTTCTGACACTTAGTTACCTCCTGTTATGTAAGAATCTTTACTTCTCAATCAAATAAACTTTAAATAAAAAGTTACTTCAATAGGATTTCGATGTGAAGTAATGTGCTTTGGCTTCTTCAAAGGCTTGACCCTTTACTGCCAAAGCAAACTTGAGCGCCTTGTTAAGCAAAGTCCGTCGACACTGCACTTGAAACTACCACTATCCTAAAAAGTCTTATTCTTGAAATATACATTTGCTATATATCTATTCTTTTAGTGGTATATTATACAACTTTATATACAAATTGATAGATTCATTTAGATTTTGAATTACTTTAAATGCTGGTTCTAAAGATCCCTCAATACCATCTATAAATAGATCAATATGAAATTTTAATGATTTTCCAAGCTGTTTTCCATAAGGTGTTTCTGGCGGAAGTGCAAAGGGTCTTAATTGGATCTTAGTTCCTCCTCTTCCACTATCACGCACAAACCAAGATATAAACTCTAATGAGTGTAAGCTTTCTATTGAGTTATCTATTAAAAATTCAAATTGAATCAGTACTTCATTCTCTAATCCACCATTTGTTCGCAAAAGAGATGCATGTGGTAGATGTGAAAATTCAGGTTGTTTTAACATTTCTAAATCTACGGAACCTAAATTATCTATACCACTCTCTATATTTAAAATCCCCTTCAAATTTAACAAAGTTTTATGAAATGATTCTATATCTTTGGGATAATTACTCATACATACCTCCGAAAGTATTATATTAAAATATTTTATTTAAACCGATGAATACTTAAAGCTAGCACTATATTTAATAGGATTTCGTTTTACGTTCCGCACTCAAGACGTCCTTGAACCTAGCCAGACATGGCCTGGTGAAAGGATGTGCTTTAGCTATCTATTCAAGCCAAGGCGAGCTTGAGTGTTTTGTTAGAGGAAGTGTTATGTTTCGCCTTATCTATATCCGTGAATAGTTATATTTTTCTACATACAATTACCAATTCAGTTGCAGTAAAAAATCCTATATTGTATAGCTTATTTCTAAATTTTTCTAAGATTTCTAAATACCTATCATGTTGCTCTACATTACTTACTTTTTCTATTTTTGCTTCCAGTGCTTGAAAACATTGGTCTAAAATTTCTTTTTCTTCTTCTAAGTTTTGATTTTTTTCTTGTTCTTCATGGGTATTATACTGAAACATGTCTACCTTTTCTAGATTTAAACTATCTACTATTTTAACTAATTCCTGTACAGTAAAAGTCCTATTATGACACATCCCTATTAAAGTATCTATTTCTCCTTGAAGATGGTGAAGTTTCACATGGGAAAGTTGTTTCTCAGATTGATTATCAGAAATCATTTCATTAATTATCATAATACCCTTTGGCTTCAATACTCGTTTAATTTCACTTAATACCTTTTCTTTATTTGGTAAATGATGAAGAGTATTAGAAATAGAAATTACATCTATACTATTATTTTCAAATTCAATTTTTTCCCCATCCATATACATAAATTTAATCCTATTATCTTTATATTTTTCTGCAGCCTTATTCAATACCTCTTTCTTTGTATCTATTCCGATTATACTAATATAACCCGGTAAGCTTTCTTGCAGCACTTCAATAAAAAATCCAACGCCTGTCCCAACGTCTAAAACCTTTAAATTCTTAGATTCTCCAATTAATATTTTTTTTAATTTATCCATGTTTTTTCTCCTAATAATTTATTCTCTAGTTTTAACACCGTAACCTTATACTTATTTGGAAACCATATTTAGCTTAATTATGCTATAAATTATATTATGTAAATCTTTACAATGCTATGGATGAAGAATTTTACATCTATTATCATTGACTATTTTCAAATACTCATAAAAGTTTTTTAAATCTATCTAGTAAGCAATTGCAATATTTTGTTAGACGTAAATTAATAAAAACATAAAATCAAGTAAAACTTTCACTAATAAATAATTTCCTCTAACGTGCCTTGTTCAAGACGCCGAGAAGCCTAGAGCGACCGCACTTGGCTTCGCAGGTGTGCTTTGCAGTCTCCTCATGCAAAGCGGACTTGAACATTTTGTTATGTGATGTCGCTGTATACACACCTTTTTATTAGATGTTTTCAAAAATATAGTACTCTATTTGAAGCTATCTATTATATTACATTTGTCTTAGTAATTGGTGATGAATAATTACATTTCCCTTATTAATATATTTTAATTCTTCACTGCCACCCAAACAAAGCGCTGGTTCAAAGAATAATATTTCCCCATCATGTAATTTTCCTACTTTTTCTGTACCTTCAATAAATAAATCTTTTTTTAGTAAAGTTTTAATTATATCATCACTTAACAAGAAGCTATTGAAAAAAGTGTTGATATTCCATGTACAATTGAATGTTTTTTTGTAATGTGGATCTAAACATATAACATCCTCATCTTCTACAGTAAGTTTTCTATAATAAAATAAATGACCAAATCCACTTATCATAAATGGTATATAATTAGGCACTTCTTTTCCAAACCACATCTCTAAAACCATTTGATATTCTTCTGGATTGATTATTTCTACAATTCCATTTCCGTATTTACCTACACCGTTATTTGTCCATAAGCTTAGTAAAATATCTGGAGCTATCTCCTTATATTTACTAATAGTTTCTGTACTCAAACTTTTACAGCTTTCATCAGGCAAATAACTATTTAAAAATTTTTCATGTTTCATGTTAATCCCCCTTCAATAACCATCTCTTAAACAACGATTTCACCTAACTCTTAGAAGTGTATCTGAAGTTGAGCATATTTTAAATTAATGCCTGCTCAAAAGAATAACAGGCATTAATTACAGTATCCTATTATAAGTTTTAACTACTCAATTTCAGATACACTCCAGTTGAACGATACCGCTAACCTCCATTATGGGGTTTCAATAATTTTTATACCCCTTCTGATTTTATTTACTTATCATAATTTTATCATAATTCTTATAAATTAGTTACTTAATTTGTATCTATTATAATATTTTCCCTGTATTTTAAATAGACTTTCCCCCTCCCCATTAATCAAATACATAAATTATTAAGTTTTCAATATATTATGGAGGTGAACAAATTGATGGCAGAATTTTGCTTCTCCTAATCATCTTGCCAGCTTTACAGCACGGACAAATTCGGATGTCTAATCCAGTTAGTTTTAGTAATACTTCTTCCATACTTAATTTTTTAATGCTTGTAAGTTTTGCACCAGTTAATTTCTTGCATTCCTCTAGTTTCGTTTTCTTATTTCTGTTGCCAAGAATACCAAAATGTCTGATTTTAACAAACCTTTCTGGCAAAATATGCATTAGAAACCTCCGTATCAATTCTTCTGCACTTATAGTCATATGTTTTTCTTTATTCCTATCTTTATAGTCCCGCCATTTGAAAGTTACAAAACCATTTTCTATATGTTCAATTCTATTGTTTGAAATAGCTACTCTGTGGGTATATCTTCCGAGATATTGGAGCATATATGCAGCAGTTTTGATTGGCGGCTTACAGTATACTATCCAATTCTTTTGTTGCAGTCTTTCAATCAGACATCTAAATATGTCAGCTCTGGCTAGTTCAGCTATTTCTGCGACAAACTTTAGTCTATTGTTATAGTATTCATTTAGTAAAAGGTATAGAAATCTTCCTTTGAACTTTACAGAAAGTACCCTAACGGGTATAAAGAACTTCTTCCTAGAGCTTATCCATTTTACTCCGTCTATTGATAAACCTCCAGAAGGAACAATGCAATGGAGATGTGGGTGAAACATAAGGTTTTGTCCCCAAGTATGCAGTAAGGCTGTAAATCCAAGTTGTGCTCCTATATACTTTGGTTTGCGAGCTAATTCAAGGAGAGTTTCAGATGCAGCTTTAAATAGAATCTTATATATTTCTTTCTGATTTCTTAATGCTAACGCATTAATTTCTTCCGGCAGTGTAAAAACTACATGAAAGTATCTTATGGGAAGCAGGTCACTCTTTCTATTTTCAAGCCATTGTTCTTTAGCTAAACTTTGGCATTTTGGACAGTGCCTGTTTCTGCAGGAATTATAAGAGATTTTAACATGCCCACATTCCTCACACTCATCTATATGTCCACCAAGTAAAGAAGTTCTGCATGCTTCTATTGAGCTCAATGCCTTAAGTTGATTAAGAGGCAAACTATGCTCTTTACGATATTCTTCACCATATTTATGCACTATATCTTGAAGTTCATTCATCCTGTCCACCGTCTAATATGTCAAAAGGACTTCTTATTTTCTTTATTCTAGCTGCAGTTACATGCAAGTATATGTTTGTGGTTTGAATGTTAGTATGTCCTAGTAATGCCTGTATGTAGTGTATATCTGTACCATCTTCCAGTAAATGAGTAGCAAAACTATGCCTTAGACAATGTACATTCCCTGGTTTTAAAACTCCGGCTTTCGCCTTTGCTTTCTCAAATACACGTTCAACAGTCCTTTCAGTAAGATGTTTTGACTCATCATCTCCTGGAAATAGCCAATCCTTAGGTTTATAATATTTGAAATAATCACGTAAAACTATAAGATTTTTCTCAGACAGGATAGTAAATCTATCCTTCTTCCCTTTTCCAAGGCAAACCTTGATCTGCATACACTTACTATCTATATCTATGACTTTTAAATTAACAACTTCCCCAACCCTTAACCCCGAAGCATATATTGTTGTTAATATAGCCCTATGTTTAAGGTTTGTAATGCTATCCAAAATTTTTTTAATCTCTAGCCTTGAAAGTACCTGAGGAAGTTTCTTATCCTTTTTAACTCTCGGTATTTGTGTCATTTTCCACTCTCTTCCTAAAGTTGCCTCGTATAGGAATTTTAGTGCACTGTATACCTGATTCACATAAGACTTACTAAGACCTCTATCTGTAATAACATAGTGGAGATAGTCCTTAATTTCTTCAATA
The DNA here is from genome assembly GCF_045310675.1 of Candidatus Clostridium stratigraminis. NCBI lineage: Bacteria > Bacillati > Bacillota > Clostridia > Eubacteriales > Clostridiaceae > Clostridium > Candidatus Clostridium stratigraminis. The sequence continues at coordinate 744,865 of NZ_JBJHZZ010000001.1, read as the reverse complement.
CCTAGTAAATCAGGTGACTTACCAAAGTGCTTGGAAAAGACTGCTACATGCCGTAAATATGCATCTTGGGTTTTAGGACTAAATCCTTTGATTTCAAGATCTCTTTTGTACTGCTCCCTTAATTTTGTCATAATAAAACTCCTTTAATATTAAGATTTTCACCTTTCATACTAAATGGAGTATCTATAAAAAACTATGATTTCAATTATAAATTTACTATTATTACTGTTTATCCACCGCACTCCGTGCGGTTTAGTTCAACGTTCCGTATGACCGACGAGGGAGAGGCTTAGATAACTCCTATCTTAGCCTCTCCCTTGTGGCGCAGCCCTTGCGGTCATATTTTGTTAGAGGAAGTGGTATATTTTCGCTATATTTTATTCGAAAGCTATACCATCCTATTATTTAAAAATATCTTTAGCCCAATTTGGCAGAACAACACTTTTCCATTTTAATTCACCATTAAATATATAAGCGATTTGTTCAAACTTGTTAGTATTATCATAGATATTTAGTTCGTCACAAATACCTATGACAGTCCTGAGATTTTGTAAGGATTCATGATATCTTCTTTCAATAAGATCTTCTGAAATACCATGACCACCGTTAGATACTCTGATTTTAACTCTCTCTTTTGCAATATCAGGACTTTCTATCCCTATATAATTCATTACTACATGGTAACCTTTAGATTTTGCTGTAATGATATTCTTAACTATTGTTTTTCCAGAAAGTGTTGTCTCTTGATTAAATGAAATTCCGGTATGGATGTAGTAGTTTAGTAGTTTCACAGCTTCTCTTGCAGTCCTTATTTGAAGATTATTATCCTGCCATGAACCTATTCTCTCCACCATCTCATCAGTATTAATTCTTTTTTCCAACTTATTTTCTTCGTAGTATATAGTTCTATATATTGAGGTTTTGCCAGCTCCATTAACTCCTGCAAAGATTGTGTAAGTAGGCATTATTGTTTACCTACTATTTTATCTTGTTCTCTTTGTAATACTATGTTGGATAAAGTCATATAGAAGTCTTGCTCCTCTTTAGTCCTTGACTTTTTAAATAATTCTTTTAATTCTTTATATGAATATTTTAAAAACTGGTTATATAAATCATTTTCTTTGATTATTTCATTCATAATGATACCTCCAATTATTTACATTATAAATGTTCATTTATTAATTTTACTAGTTCTTAAAGGCTTATAGCAATATCATTTATTTAAATTATGTCTAGTATTTTATTTATTATATCATATTAAGAGTTTATGGATAAGTAGCCTTACTATATAATCAGATATCCCGGAAAATTTAATACGGAATTAAACTCTCATAAATATACCATTTCATCTAACGGCCTTTGTTCAAGACGTCTGCCAGCGTTACAGGAATTTAGAAAAGCTTACATAGCTCTTATGTTAGTTTTTCTAAATTACGACTCGGTTAGCTGGCTGATGTGCTTTGCAGTCTTTTCATGCAAAGGGGACTTGAACATCTTGTTATCTGAAGTTTTAGGTCTTTTACTCTCTATAGGCGTATTGCTATACCTCGATAATCTCTTTTCATTTAATTTACTATAAATTAATGCTGCGAATTACTTTTTTCTATTATTTCTTGTGTTTAAGGCCGATAAATCTTCAGACAGTGGAAAATTACTACGAAATTTTTGAACTAATTCACCATCCTTACTAATTAGCAAAGTAAGGGAACTATCCCATGAAACAATTTCAACTTCTGCTAAAGGATGCTGAATACCTACATTATTCACCCAGAAGCCTTTATACCCATCTGCAAACGGCAAATCGTATTTTAATATCTCTTCTAGAGTAACCTCTAGTGAAAATCCAGAAAATACACCCCAAACAAATTGAAAATCATCCTTGCTAATTATTTCTGTAAGTTGTTCTCCTGAAATCCAAATGTATTCCTTTGAAAACATTTGGTCAATGCTTTTATCCCCAGGATAACATTCACAATCAGTTATAAGCCAGTTATACTTTAGCTGTTCATTTTCTATGGCATTAAAGACCTTAGCCATATGTGTATAGTAGTGTTCGCCTTTTTCTAAAATTGCACTTCTCACCATTTCACCTCTTCTTACAATACACTGTTATTTGTTCGACTTTTTACAGTTGTGAATTATCTTTTAAGCTTTCCAAAAAAACTAAATGCGTAATCAAAACTTCATTAGACCTAAAATTTCAGATAACGTTTCGGATTCCCGACGTCCTCCAGCCTTACAGAATTAGCTAAAATTCTTAGATAACTCTTATCTTAATATTTGAGCTACTTCGTCTAGGTTAGGCTGGAGGATGTGCGTAGCGAACGGGAATGCATTGTTATCTGACGTTTTAGATATTTTGCTCTCTAATTACGCAAGGATAACACCAAAAAATTTCTTATGCCTAAATTACAATATAAGAAAATTATGAAGTAAAACAACATCTGATTATGCTTATTTACAGGAGTTAGAGGAACTTATTCATTGATGTATAATTTGATGCCCGAAATCCAAGATTTTCATATAATGGTTTTCCTTCTTCAGTCGCCATTAAATCAACTGCGGCAACGCCTAATAGCTTTGCTTCTGATAAAAGTTCAGTCATAACTTTCGTCGCAATTCCTTTTCCTCTATGTTGAGGGTATGTAAAAACATTGTATACCGTACCGACAAGATATGTTGAAAACGCTATTAACGGAGGTCTTTCCACGATTGACATAAATGCAGTTGCTAATACTTCATTTTCATTTTCGGCAATGATAGCAATAAATCCCTTGTTTAGGTGTTGAGTAAAATATTCTTCTAACTTCGTTCTAATATCTTGCATTTCTTCAGAAGAAGATACACCTTTTTCTGCAAACAGGTATTCCATACGAATCTTTATGAGGAGGTCAATATCCTCTTTAACCGTTTTTCTTACTTTCATGTTTTGCATCACCTTATATTAATAATCTTCAATTCGCACTTTAATACCATCGTTCAATAATGTTAGTAGTAGGCGAATTTATTTTGCTTAAAGTCATTTCATTCCAAATACTTCAAGCATGACTGAACCATTTTTATTGTATGCCACAATAGATATATATTGTTCTTTTCCATACATGTCAATCTCATAATTAGTTTCTGATTTTGCACTTCCTACGTATGTATATACAACATCAGAAAAATCTGAATTATATTCATCTGGTTTTTCAATATCTATTCCTAATTCATTTAAGAAATTGACTAATTCAGGCAATTGACCATGAGCATCAATTATTGATTTTAACCTATCGCTATACATTAATCGAGTTTTCTGTATATCAGCATTGAACCGCCAACCATACTTATCAATTTTCATAATATATGCCTTCCTAATATTCTTATTCCCCATTTATTACAACTGTGACTTATTTTAAAGCATTAAAAAAGCTACTGCGTCAACAATACTTTCATAGATCTAAAATGTCAGATAACGTTCCTTGTTCAAGACGCCGAGAGCCTTAGATAGCTCTTATCTTAGGCTCGCAGGTGTGCTTTGCAATCTTTTCATGCAAAGCGGACTTAAACATTTTGTTAGCTGAAGTCTTTCTATAAAATTAAACATCTAATTTCATAAGCACCCATGTAGATAAATTATTGCGGCTAAGTATCCAAATATCCTTATACCTGTTACTAGGAATTTCAATATATTTAGTACTCTCCCTTATATCTTCATAAGTGAAAATCGGGGATGCGTTTCTGATAAGAAGTGAATATGGATAACTTACTTCAAAACTTTCTCCTACTTTACACTTTTTAGCCAAAACTTCATTAAACTTTTCAATAAAAATTTGAAAAGTTTCTATGCCATGAACCAGACTACTGCTTCTATTCAGAAGCATTTTAGCCTCAAGTGGGTCATAGAATACATGTGCGATCTCAATGCCAATTGGATTTCCATGTGAGTCCATCAATAAAAAATCAGGACTTTCCTGTTTTTGTACAATCTCTAGTTGCTTGTTAAAATTTTTGTTATATATTTCAATAAATATATCTATAGCAGCTTTTTCAAGCTGATACTTTTCTAAGTCATATTTATTCATAACCATTCTCCTATTTAAATAGCATCTAATCAATTAAATTATTATTTACCTACTTAAGAATGACTATATTTATCTTTTAAATCATCTGGTAGTAGATCTATTATGTGATTAGGTATTCCCGGCCTATTTTTCTTCACCACTTCCCGACCGTCGATAAATACATCCAAAAACTCCCAGTATACTATAAACAACTCACCTTTTTTATCATATATGAATTCCATCCAACCGTCTGCGACTATCTCATCTTCTTCAAATATCATAATTCCCGAAAAATTCTCAACATGTCCATCTAGATATTTTATTGCATGTCCTTCAATACAGCTTTCTGACCAATCAAATTTAAAATCTTTGTTTTCAATGCCATAGACTTGCAAATCAATAAGTAACTGTCGTTCTACTTCTTTCCTTAGTCTCGAACCCATACATGATGAAAGTCCCATATTACTATAATTACGTTTCAATTGATTATCACCTCTCATTAAAATAAATTTTTCAGGAATTAAATTTTTCTCTCACCTATAAGCTACACTCACTATTGATTTCAGCTAACGTCTCGTGTTGCCGACGTTCCTGAACCGGACCCCAGAGGAATACCTCTTGGCTGCGCTTGCGCCGGTGAAGGAATGTGGCTTGGCAAGCCAACCATTTTTAGCCCATATAGATTATAATATTCTTTTACTATTTATATAAAAAATTCTTTCACCAAGGCGGACGGCAATATTTTGTTATATGTAGTGCCCGTACCACTTACTAAAATATAAAGCTCCACCTAAGCTAAACTTCCAATAACCACAACACTTTCGTCGCGGTCTCAAAAAGCTGCCATAGCTTTAGTAGATATTAAAGAAAATATTTGGAGCTGAACATAAAGTCTCAATAAGTTTCAAAAGTTCTTGGCAACCAATATTCAGTTAATCTTTTTTCGCGGGTTTTAATGATATAATTTTATGACAGATATATAATCTTCTCACTAAACAAAACTTCCTTCGCGGCTTCAAAAATCTGCCATTGCTAAAGTAGATATACAGAAACACGGCTTAGGCACTACAACTGAAACTTAACCTAACTTTAATAACATTGCTTTTTCGGAGATACCGGCAGGATGATAGTTGGAGCTGAACATTAAGCTCCTATAAGTTACAAAAGTTCTGGCAGCTTATATTATCACTAATCTTGTTCGCGATGTAGAATTAGCATTATTTCAATATTAAGCATTAACTTCTAATATTTAAGGCACCCCAAATTTACACCCAATTAGGGCATTACGTATAACGTTTCATGTTGCCGACGTTCCTGAACCGGACCCCAGAGGAATACCCCCCTTGGGGTGCTTGCACCGGTGAAG